>JACRMQ010000007.1:0-688386 GCA_016214905.1 Ignavibacteriales bacterium
TCACGGTACTTGTTCACTATCGGTCACCAGAGAGTATTTAGCCTTGCGAGATGGTTCTCGCAGGTTCCCACAGACTTCCACTTATTCCGTGGTACTTGGGAACGCTCATCAGAGAGCCACTACAATTTCGCTTACAGGATTTTCACCTTCTATGATTCGTTGTTCCAAACGATTCAGCTATCATAATGGTTTTTTACTCTCCGTCTTATTTACGATTCAGACCACAAGCGCCCCACAACACTCCTGATACAACGGTCGTATCCTTGAATGTATCAGAAAGTTTAGGCTCTTCCGCGTTCGCTCGTCACTACTGACGGAATCATTATTATTTTTTCTTCCTAGGGGTACTGAGATATTTCACTTCCCCCTGTTTGCTCTACTACACCTATGAATTCAGTGTAGAGTTCTCAGGCATTACCCTGAGAGGGTTGCCCCATTCGGAGATCATCGGGTCACAGGTTGTTTCCACCTATCCGATGCTTATCGCAGGTAACCACGTCCTTCATCGCCTTCTGGTGCCAAGGCATCCACCGTATGCTCTTTGTAACTTAACCAAAAATCTTTATCGATTCACATGTATCTTCACCCGTTTCCAAAATTACTGGTTGAACAGGTTTCTAAGATGCATCTTTTCATATATTTATTGGAAAGAACATTAAATTTTAGGATTACATAGTAGTTCATGTTCGATATATTTGTTCATCTATTGGCATTCTCATTTTCATGAAATTGCTTGGATAACTACTAATACCTACTAATAAACTGACTCTTCTAATAATATGTCAAAGAACGATTAAAAATTGTTTCTGTGGAGCTGATCGGGATCGAACCGACAACCTCGTGGTTGCAAACCACGCGCTCTCCCAGTTGAGCTACAGCCCCGTGGCACGGTGATGGCATCAAACGTACACGCCGTTGTGGGCCTGAGTGGAGTTGAACCACTGACCTCACGCTTATCAGGCGTGCGCTCTTACCACCTGAGCTACAGGCCCGGGGATAAATATATTTCTATAGAACTAAAGTGTAATAGAAAAGGGTGCATAGTCTAAATCATTTCCGAGACAATTTGAATCTCGAAGCGCTTTCTTACTTTTCAGTAAGAAAAGCTCCTTAGAAAGGAGGTGATCCAGCCGCACCTTCCGGTACGGCTACCTTGTTACGACTTAGCCCCAGTCGCTGGTTTTACCTTAGACGCCTACTTCCTTGCGGTTAGCGCAGCGTTTTCGGGTACCCCCAGTTTCCATGGCTTGACCGGCGGTGTGTACAAGGCCCGGGAACGTATTCACCGCGTCGTGCTGATACGCGATTACTAGCAATTCCAGCTTCATGGGGTCGAGTTGCAGACCCCAATCCGAACTGAGGATGGTTTTTTGGGATTGGCTCCACCTTGCGGTTTGGCAACCCTTTGTACCATCCATTGTAGCACGTGTGTGGCCCTGGGTGTAAGGGCCATGAGGACTTGACGTCATCCCCACCTTCCTCACTACTTGCGTAGGCAGTCCACTTAGAGTGCCCAGCATTACCTGATGGCAACTAAGTGCAGGGGTTGCGCTCGTTGCAGGACTTAACCTAACACCTCACGGCACGAGCTGACGACAGCCATGCAGCATCTGTATAAGCTCCCCTTGCGGGACGCGAACTTTCATTCGCCTTAGCTTACATGTCAAGCCCAGGTAAGGTTCTTCGCGTTGCATCGAATTGAACCACATGCTCCACTGCTTGTGCGGGCCCCCGTCAATTCCTTTGAGTTTCAACCTTGCGATCGTACTCCCCAGGTGGGATGTTTAACGCGTTAGCTCAGGCACCGATCCCGTTCAACACATATTAATATATGCTGAACGGGACCGACACCGAACATCCATCGTTTAAGGCGTGGACTACCAGGGTATCTAATCCTGTTTGCTCCCCACGCTTTCGTCCCTGAGCGTCAGTAACGAGCCAGATGATCGCCTTCGCAACCGGTGTTCTTCATGATCTCTACGCATTTCACCGCTACACCATGAATTCCATCATCCTCTCTCGTACTCAAGATAAACAGTATCGGAGGCAGTTCTGCAGTTGAGCTGCAGGATTTCACCACCGACTTGTTTACCCGCCTGCGGACCCTTTACACCCAGTAATTCCGGACAACGCTTGCACCCTACGTATTACCGCGGCTGCTGGCACGTAGTTGGCCGGTGCTTATTCGCAGGGTACGGTCAATCCCGTAAAACGGGACATTCATCCCCTACAAAAGAGGTTTACATCCTAACGGATTTCATCCCTCACGCGGCGTCGCTGCTTCAGGCTTTCGCCCATTGAGCAATATTCCTCACTGCTGCCTTCCGTAGAAGTCTGGACCGTGTCTCAGTTCCAGTGTGGCTGATCGTCCTCTCAGACCAGCTACCCATCGTCGACTTGGTGGGCCATTACCCCGCCAACTATCTAATGGGACGCAGGCCCATCTTGTGACATCCTTTTGGGATCTTTCATTCAGCTACAATGCTGTAACTGAACTTCATCGGGTATTAGCCCCGCTTTCGCGGGGTTATCCCCGTTCACAAGGTAAGTTGCCTACGCATTACTCACCCGTTCGCCGGTTTACTCAGAGTATTGCTACTCCTTTCTCCCTGACTTGCATGTGTTAAGCACGCCGCCAGCGTTCGTCCTGAGCCAGGATCAAACTCTCCGTTGTAATTTTTAAAATTATAACTTCGAGCCTGATTTTGCCTGTTTATTTAACAGGTTGAAGTCTCTTGAAGCTGACTAAGAGCTATGCACCATCTTTTCAAAGAACACTTGAGAAAAAAATTCCGACCCAGAAGAATTTCTATTAGGATCGGTGAACCACATTGTGTGGGGTTAATAATATACTAAAATTAATATCAGATGTCAAATTTTTTTACTGAATTTGAAAATTTATTTTATTCTAAAATCATTGAATATAATCTCAATTCAGTATTTTTATAAAATTTAAAAATCCTTTTGAATTCTGTGAATTTCCGCCTCGATCCGCTTATAAACTTCTATAAGTGGTAGGTTTGTTTGCCGCGCAAGCTGTTTACATTCTTCAAATTCAGGAAATATCCTTTCATATCCGTCGATTTTCGCCACTTTTACCTTCGTTAATCCAAACTCGGTGATAACCTCCCTATTATATCTTTCCACTTTTTCTCGCCTGCACTCCTGGATTCGAAATCCCAAAGTTGATGTTTCCGATAATAATAATTTTCTTATTGTATTCATCTCTGAATGATAGCATAAAACGGATAAAATCGTACCGGGTCTTCCCTTCTTCATAATTGTTGGAGTGAGAAATGCATCGAGAGCTTGATTTTCCAATAATAATTCTATTATATAAGGATAAATTTCGGGATTCATATCATCTATATTCGTCTCAATCAGATATACATTATCTTCTAAACAATCATCAATTTCACCAATTACGATACGCAATAAGTTTGGAATTTCCTTTATTTTTCGTGATCCAGCTCCATATCCTACTATTGTAGGTGTGAATTTTCTTGTGCCAAGAACTCCGATCGATAATGATTTGATTATTGCAGCTCCGGTGGGAGTTGCTAACTCATAAGGTATTTCGGTAAAAACAACAGGATAATTCTGAAGAATCTCTATAGTTGCCGGAGCTGGATTCGGAAGAGTACCATGCTCGGCTATAATAATACCACCGCTTCCTAATTTAATTGGGGATGAATATACGGTTTTAATATCCAGCTTATCTAAACATATTGCCGTTCCGACGATATCTACAATCGAGTCGACTGCACCGACTTCATGAAAATGAATTTTATCCACTGTTGTTCCATGAACTTTAGCTTCAGCATTAGCAAGAGTAGCGAATATTTTTTTTGCATTCTTTTTAATCTCTTCTGTCAATGTACTAGCGTCGATAATTTCATTAATTTCTTTTATACCCCGATGATGGTGGTGCTGATTGAGCGATACTATTACATCAACTTTTACTGCATCGATACCATTACACGAAACATGAGACGCCTCCAGTTCAACATTGTTGAGTTTAAGTTTTTTAACCTCATCGACAAGCTCTTGAAAATCTACACCCGCATTTACAAAAGCACCCAAAGTCATATCCCCGCTAATCCCGCCGATTGTATCAAAATAAGCTGCTTTCATTTTTTTTCTTCTTAATGTTTTAGATTTTTAAATATTTCATAAACAATTCTGTTGCACCAATATTATTCTCAACGAGAGCAAGTGCATTGCGTCCCATTGATAACCTTTTTTTATCTTCTCTGATTAACATGTAAAACACCTGATAAATTTCTTCGCTTGAATGAACAGATTTCCCACCCGTTGAAGAAATAAGAAATTTTGCCTCCTGTGAGTTTTCATGTCTCGGTCCAAAGATTACCGGTATTCCATACACCGCTGGCTCAAGGACATTGTGTATACCCGAACTGAATCCACCACCCACATACGCAACATTCGCGTACTGATAAAGAGGCATCAAAACACCAACGCTGTCAACCACTATTATCGATTCACCGTTATAATTATGGAGATGAGAGAATCTAATGCTTGACACTTTTCCATTGAATTCTTTTTCAAGATAATCAAGATTTTCTTCTGTCGGTTCATGAGGAACCCAGATGATTAACAATTTTGTATTTTCCAGCAGTAAACGATTGACCGCAGTCAATAAATGTATATCGTCTTCCCTCCAACTGCTTCCTATCACAATTATTTTTTTATCTGCTGTGATCTTTGAATCAAGTAATTGCTTCCTTCTTGAATCAGCGCTTCTTTGCCAAACCTGATCGTAACGTGTATCTCCAATTTCTTTTATTATCGGACGGGATATTTTAAATTCAATAAAATTTTCTCTATCCACCGATGAAACTGTCAGGATATAATCGACCGAATTATAAAGCGCCCGAAGAAAGTTTTTTATCACCGGTATCTCCCTGTATTTTTTCCGGTGGAAAGTTGCGCTGGCAAGATATGCAGGTATTCTCCTTTTATTCAACTCCCACAAATGGTTAGGCCAGAGATCGTATCTCATGAATACTGCCCCGAATGGTTTAATCATCTCTATAAATTTACTTGCATTTTTAGCACTATCGAACGGAATATAGGTTATCACATCGGCAAGCTTATACGACAAGGAATGCTCGTATCCCGATGATGAAAAGAACGATACTATTACCCGAACCGATGGGTGTTTCTGTTTCAATCCGGCAATA
The DNA here is from genome assembly GCA_016214905.1 of Ignavibacteriales bacterium. NCBI lineage: Bacteria > Pseudomonadati > Ignavibacteriota > Ignavibacteria > Ignavibacteriales > Ignavibacteriales bacterium. Next base: position 5,205 of record JACRMQ010000007.1, read on the forward strand.
ATCGGTTTTGCCTGCTCGAATTCTCCCATTGAAGATGCGTGGAACCATATTCTTTTTTCAGAATCCGATATGCGAGATAAACCTTTATCTAACCGCTCAAACAATCCTTCACGCCCATTCCATGATCGCTTTGCTTTCGTGTTGATGGCGGCGTAAAACCGAAATGCTAACCAAAGAGCAGGAACGATTAAAATGTTATAGAATAATTTCCAAATCATACCGACATCAACTTATGAACTTCTGATATCATCATCTCCACGGTAATCTTTTTCATGCAATTAAAATGTTTTTTTGGGCATTCAGATCTTCCGATGTGGGAACACGGTCTGCACTTAACGCTCACCGCTTCCACTACAGAACTCTCAGTTCCTGACGGAGCGAATCCAAGATGCTTTACTGTTGAGCCAAATATTGCCACAACTTTTTTCTTGCGTGCGGTGGCTAAGTGCATTAAACCGGAGTCGTTAGTTATTATAAGATTGCAATAATCTAAAGTTGCCGCAGTTTCAAGAAGATTTAGTTTCCCTGCAAGATTGTCAGAAACATTCGCGCCCGATCTGCTGTCTATCATTTGCGATATGTCGTCGCAATATTCTTGTTCATCTTTTCCACCAAAAATTAATATTTTAGATTTGTAATCACGGCTTAATCTTATACCTAATTCAACAAATCTCTCGGGCAACCATCGCTTCGTAAAATGTTTCGCCGACGGTACAAATCCGAAAATATTTTGATAACGCGATAAGTTTAACTGCTCGGCTAATGTCTTTGTTATTTCGCGAACTTCATCGGGAATAAATATTTCCAATCCCTGGATATCATTAATTACTCCAAATTTTTCTACCGTCTTAAAATAACGATCAACAACACTTTCGTTATCTCCGAATAAATTTACGCCGAATTTTACCAATAATAATCGCTTCAATATCTTTTTATTGATGACACGCGTGTACCGAGACATCGATAAAAATCTGATGTATCTGCTTCGTAAACTGTTATGCAGATCGATGATTATATCGTAGCGTGTTCGCGTGATTTTTTGCTTCAATGATTTCAACTCATCCGGATCCGCTGATTTTAGTTCGATAAGCGATGAAATATTTGGATTGAAACGATAGAGATCTGCGTATTCCGATTTGATCAGGAAATCTATTTGTGCGGATGGAAATGTTTTACGCAAACAGCGCACCACAGGTGAAGTTAGAATTACATCGCCTAAAGAGCTTAAACGAATAATTAAAATTTTTTGAGGAGTAAGCATAACGACTAAGAAACTTACCACTTTTTGAGAGGATTTGCAAGGATGAGATTATAAAAGGTTGACTTAATGGCCGACTGAAAAATAATACATATTTATCATAAAAAAATATTATTTGCAAAGTTTTAGTTTATGTATGCCGCCACCTTCTTTTATTGAATATATGTATCCACTTTTTTCATCTAAATCCTGGAAATAAAAATTTGACCCAGATTCTACAAAAATTGGTCGCCAAGTAGCTGCCTTGTCGGTGGTCTTATATATACTCCCGTTTTGAAATAATGCATATATTGCATCCTGATTTTTGGATAGATAAATATTTGCATAAGCTGGAATGGACAATCCATTACTAGAGTTTTGCCACGATTGTCCTCCATCCGTTGATTTTAGGAATATCCGTCCACCAATATAAATAACGTCAGGATTTTTCGAATCAACATGTATCGAATAAATTGATTCTATTTCATCATGTGAAAAACAATGCAAAATATCCCATGATTCACCGCCGTTAGTAGATCTATATAATACTGTATCATTATATAATGATCGGCTTGCATAAATTATATTTGAATTCGAGCGGGCAATTGCAATTGCATACGGTCCATCTAGAACATAATTTGTATCAAGCGCACAATTGTCCGTATAATAAATAGTCACAATTGACCATGACACACCACCGTTTGTTGATCTGTACATATAGGAACCATACCAGCCATATACTTCAGCAAATAAAATTTGAGAATTATTTGGATCGATCGTTAAAATATCTACACTAGGGGATTCAGGATCATACCAGAATCCACTATCAGCGTGAAACCAAGTTGTTCCTCCATCAGTTGTTTTCAAAATCCCCGGAAGACAATCGTTCCTACTTCCCAAAGAAGCATAGCCCACATCTGGATTGTTTGGATCAAGTACAACCTTGTACGGATCAATACCAGTTACTAACGTATCCCACGTCCCTCCCCAATCTGTTGATTTCAAAATAGCACCGACACTACCGGTGTAATAATCGTACGATGTTGTCGCGAAAAGTATATTGGGTTCTGTAGGGTGGACAGTTACTCTTGGATCATATATATCTGAAACTTTAATCCACTTTTTTTCAAACAAACTACCATGCTGGCTCGCCTTTACCCAATATCCTTTACCCGGCTCAAGCGTATCTGCACGCGAATAACCCGAGCCGGAATCATAACCGTAATAATTAGATGTAACTATGCCGCAAAAATCAGATTCAAGTTTGTCGACGGCAATCTTTTCATTAAATGAACCTATCATATTCCATCCGGTGCGTAAACTGCATCCATATTCCTGCTGCAAACTGCCGATAATTGTTATTTGCTCGTTCTGCGCAAACTTCAACCAGTATCCGGTTCCCGCTTCCAGTGTGTCTTTCATAATATATCCCCCTTCAAAACTAAATGCGCTGGATATTGCTGTTGGAAAAAGTGTTATGGTTCTAAAATCGGGAACATTGAGGGAAAGTGAAATCAGATTCCATCCTTCATGAACGTTTATGGTTACTGTATCGGTTTGAGTGCTTTTAGATGATTGGCTGTTCTTTGAATTTTGATCGTTTAATCCACTCGGACTGTGTGAAATACCTCCCAGCCATAGGAATTGGATTGCTATGATTAACAATATGGTAATAATCCGCTTCACATCGCCTCTTTATGGTTAATCGAACATTATTAACGATGTAATATCTAATTAAAAAATTTAAATATCAACTATTATCACATATAAAATATCTGATTTCCCGATAAAAATTCTCTACCCCGGATGCCGTTTGGTTGTAAATTGAATTTTTAATTCATCATCGAAAGCGTGAAAAGATTCGGCATCGAATAATACAAATCTGACAAGTTTGAGGTGCTCGGCTTTTATTAAAAACTCTATCGCTTCGGTTATCATTATTTTTGCACAGTGAAAAATCTTAAAGCCCCCAACGCCCGTTCCCAGCGCAGGGAAACTTATTGAAGAAAAATTTTTCTGTTCGGCAAGTGATAGTGCGCTTTTGGTGGAATTCTTGATTTTTATTTCATCTGTGTGAAGATCCTGTCCCATTACCGCGGCGTGAATTACATGCTTCGCTTTTAAACTACCGCCAGTGGTTAAAACCGCACTGCCAATTTCAACCGGTCCCAATTTCATTGCTTCTTGTTCTATTATAACTCCTCCCCTTCGTTTAATAGCACCTGCTACACCGCCGCCCATCCAAAAATGATTGTTAGCCGCATTCACCACAGCATCAACCTGTTGATCTGTTATATCACCCTGAACGATTTCTATTATCGCTTTATTGATATGATAAGAAGATGCCATTTCGATTTTCTCTAATTACCTTTTTAACGGCAGATACAACCGTATTGTTGTCCCTTTATTTTGTTTGCTTTCTATATTAATTTTTCCGTTATGATCGTCGATTATTTTTTTAACTATCGACATTCCAAGTCCGGTGCCGTGTTTCTTTCCGAAAGTGAAGAACGGTTCGAATATTTTTGCGCGCACATCTGGCGGCATTCCGCATCCCCGATCGATAAATTCGATTACGAGAAATTCTTTTTCCTGAAAAACATTGACGGTCAATTTCCCGCCGTTCGGCATCGCATCGGCGGCATTGGATGCTATATTATAGAAAGCCCGCAGAATCTTATCCGGATCAAGCATAATTTTGCCGCGATATTTTATTTTTTTCTCCAGCTTAATTTTGCGTCTATCCAAATCCCTGTCGATGATCAAAAATATCGTCTTGCCTATGTCCGAGAAATCAAATTCCTGTAAATTCAATGTGCTGATCCCCCGCGCGTAATCTAAGATCTCCTGTGTCATCGCGGTGAATCTATCGATCTGCTGCATCATCTCTTCGGCAACTTTTTTTATCTCCTCATCGTGCGATCTTTTTTTAATAACCTGTGCCGATACACGCAACACTCCCATCGGATTTTTGATGTCGTGAATTATCGTGCTCGCCATTCTCCCCACGGCAGAGAGTCGCTCTTCCTGAATCATCCTTTGCGCAAGCTGGGCGTTTTCCAGAGCGAGCGAGGCATGAACGGAGAATGCCTCTATGAATGCTTCATCTTCTTTTGTAAAACATCCCTTGATCTTATTCAGAAGTTGAAACACGCCGATTATTTTCCCATCCCGATTTTTCATCGGCATACATAAAGTTGATTTTGTGCGATAGCCGGTTCGTTGATCGACTTTCGGATTAAACCTTGAATCGCTGTACGCATCGGGAATATTTATAACTTCTCCTGTTGCCGCAACAGCGCCGGCAATTCCGGAGCCAATCGGTAATCTGATCTCTACCTTTGAAGAACCTTTCTGTACTTTTGACCATAATTCTTTTTTTGTATCATCGATTAGATATAAAGTGCCTCTATCGGCACCAACAGTTTTTGCAGCTGTTTGAAATATCAATTCTAAAAGGTGATCGACATCTATCGAGCTGTTCACTATTTTGGATGCTTCAACAAGTTGTTCCGTTTTATCAAGCTGAGTGCGGAGAGCGAACAAATTAGTCTCTTGGTGGAGCACATATGTCAAATTATTCGATCGTAACCGTAAAGTTACCATCGTAAGTAAATTCATCAAGAAAGCAGGACTTGCTTTAATCAGTTCATTGAATTGCTTACGCCCCATCCAGGCAAGTGAACACTTTCCTATTGCCGTTGCCTGCGCCGATCTCTGACGCCTGTCGATCAGATCAAGTTCACCGAAAAAATCTCCTTCATGCAATACACCTAAGATAATTTCTCCTCCCGTTTTCATTTTTTTGGATATCTTAACAGCGCCACCAAGAACTAAGAATAAGCAGTCTCCCTTTTGCTCATCTTTAAAGATGATTTTTCCATCAGGGTAATTTATTCTTTTAAGCGTACCTGAGGTGTTTTTAACAAGTTGAGGATCAACTTTATGAAATAATGCGTTCGATTTGATTTTATCCATTTTCATTATAATTTTCCCATAAACATCCCCAAAATATGAAAAGATGATCATAGAAACAAGCTAAATATTAAAATTTGATAAATCGTAACCTTTCATACGCTTTTCCGTACTTTTTAGAAGGAAATTAAAGATTATAAGACTGCGTATTATGAACCAAATAAAAACTTTTTTGCGGCATTCCTTGATTATCGGACTGCTTTTTTTCATCTTCATTTGCATTTCTACATTTGCATTCGCATCTGAACGATTAATCATTCAGCTCAAAGATTTCACGCAAACCGAATTAAAAAGCGGAGGTTTCATTCTCCCCTCCGATCAAACAATCCATATCTACGCTGTTGGCGGCGGTGGGAAAAAGAGCGGTATTTTCAATTCAGATATGTTTGCGTACGGCTGGATCATCAACGCAGATACAAGGGAAGTTGTTTGGCAAATGGAAAGATCGAACACACGAAGTCAAGACTCGTACAGAAAATTTGACGATGATATCAATCTTAAAAAGGGAAGTTATGAAGTTTATTTTGCCGGATATGCGTATGGCGGCGGCTCCATATTCTCAAATTTTTATATCAACATAGATCGGCAGAAAAACTACTCTTCAAGTCGTTCCGACAGCCGTGGTTTTTTCAACTGGCTTGAAGAAGTTTTTTCAGACGAATACGAAAGCGATTGGAGGAAAGTCGCGAAGAACTGGGAAATCTCTCTTTTCACAAGCGATAAGAATATTGATATTTCCACCTTCAACGTACCGAAAGAATTGCAAAATATACTTTACAAAGCAACACGTCTTGGCGAGGATGTTCATATCCGTCAGCGATTCTCTTTAAAAAAAGATATGCCGATTCGAATTTATGCTTTTGGAGAAAAAGATTATCAAGGTTCTTATGCCGATTACGGATGGATACTGAATGAAAAATCGAGAGAACGTGTGTGGGAATTTAAAAAATCAGGTATCAAAGACGCAGGCGGCGCCGATAAGAATGTTAAGTCCGATGAAACGATTACTCTGCCTGCTGGTGAGTATGTTCTTTATTTCATAACAGATGATTCTCATTCATTTATAGATTGGAATGCTGCGCCTCCAAGTGATCCATTCAATTATGGGATAACGTTATGCGCAAAAAATCCAGCCGATAAAGATGCGTTTAAACTACTTCAATCGACTGAAGAAAAAAATATTATCGCGCAACTGGTAAAAATTACAAACGATGAATCCCGCTCTGCAAGCTTCTCGCTTAAAGAAGACACTCCTGTTCGTATTTACGCCATCGGAGAACGAAGCAACGATTGGCGCCGAATGGCAGACTTTGGCTGGATTATCAATTCAAAAACACGCGAGAAGGTGTGGACAATGAATGACGAAGAAACCGAACATGCCGGCGGCGTGGAAAAAAACAGAATGATAGATGCAATAATTACGCTGCCCAAAGGATCTTATACCGTTATGTATCAAACCGATGATTCTCACGCGTATGATGACTGGAACGGGTCACCTCCGTTCGATCCGCAACATTGGGGAATTACACTCTATGGTGAAGGTGAGTCGTTCTCAATGCAAACCGTGGAAAAAAATATTACAGATAAAGAAACGGGCGTTATCACCCAGATAATTCGTGTCGGTGATGAGGCGAATAAAACTCATCAATTCAGACTCGATAAACTAACCCGCGTCAGAATCTATGCGATAGGTGAAGGACAAAACAGAGAAATGTACGATTACGGATGGATAGAAAATTCCGACAAACATGTTGTCTGGGAAATGACTTACGGAATGACGTTTCATGCGGGCGGCGGGCGAAAAAATCGCTCGGTGAACACCACCATCATGCTCGAAAAAGGAAACTACACACTTCATTATACTTCCGATGATTCACATTCATTCAACGATTGGAATACAGACCCACCCGATGACCCAACTATGTGGGGAATAACATTGTACGATGCAGACAAATAATTTTCCGGAGATATGATTATGAACTTGAGATTATTTCTGATGGCTTTTGGATTTCTTGGTTTATTGAATTTTTCCTCAGTAGCACAGGAGAAGGAGGAATCATCGAAATTCAAGAAAGATTTAGATTCTATTATAGAGGATGCTTTCCATCGTTTCGACGAAAAATTGGGAACTTACATCTTCCGGGATGAACCTGAAAACTTCGATGAGTTTGAAGAACAAAATGATGAAGTCGATTCTTCAACTAACGACAACGAAAATATTCGGAAGCCGGAGAAACGAAGTTTCCCGCGCGGTCTTTATTCCGTTCCACCGGAACATGGGATCGTCCGCAATATTTCTCCCGCGATGCCTTGGGAAATCATCGATGAAAATCTTCTCTTCCGTTATAACCGTGTAGAAGGTTTGTTTCTTGGACTGAATTTTCCTCAGAAATATTACTGGGATGATCATCATATGTCGCTTTTTGCATCGGGTGGTTACGGATTTAAGTCGCACAAATGGCGCGGGGGAATTGGTGCCGCCCAGCAATTCGGAACGAACGAAACATTATTTGAAATCGGAGTTGAAGGTCACACCTTAACAGATACACACGACGAATGGTTGCTTGATCTCGATGAAAACAATTTGGCAGCATTTCTCCTACGGTACGATTACCGTGATTATTATGAGAGGAGAGGAGCTTCTGCATGGACCGGTATCTACAAACGCTGGCAAAAATCCGATTTACAATTTCAGATCTCATACAGAAACGATTCTTATAAATCTCTGGAAAATACAACGAACTGGTCAATCTTCGGTACTGATAGAATATTTCGTGAAAATCTTCCCATTAACGATGGAAGAATGCACAGCCTTCTTGCTACACTGCACTTCCATTCAACCGAATCGCGTAAACTGTTGACCGGCGGCTGGAGTTTCTCGGGCAGCGCCGAATTAGCCGGAAATGCATTCGGCGGTGATTTCGATTTTAATTCATACACTATTGATCTGCGCCGTTATCAACCGATAAGTAAATACAATAACCTCAATATCCGTTTACGCGGATCATCAGCCACTGGCGATTTACCTCTTCAAAAACAATTCTCGCTCGGCGGTTTAAGCACATTACCGGCATACAGATTCAAAGAATTCAACGGCAACAGAATGCTTCTTCTAAACGCTGAATATGTTGTTAATGGCAAGATGTTCGACGATGTTGATTTTTTCCCATCGTGGCTTCTCCGAAATATCAACATGATAATTTTTGCCGATGCAGGTTATGTGAACGATGCAGATCGTAATGCAAATTTAACAGACGGATTTAAGTCACTTGACAAAACAACCATTCGTTCCGATTGGGGAGTTGGCATAGGAACAAGAGATGCAAAATTGCGTTTAGGATTCGCATGGCGAACAGACGTTGCACAGCCGCCGATGGTGTTCCTTAGAATCAACAGACCTTTTTAAAATTTTTGGATTTCCAAAAAGGTTTTTCAGTCAACGGAATAGTTCATCTTTTTTAACTCTTCAGTTGCTCTTACGCGTTGATCGCCCTGCAGTTCTATATTACCATCCTTTACGGTCCCGCCGGTTCCTAATCGTTCTTTAAGAATCTTCGCTATTTTTTCCATCGTGGCGGGATTATGTTGCAGACCGGCAATAATGGTTACAGATTTTCCTTTTCGACCTTTGGTTTCGAGATAAATACACACCTGTCTACCGTTGCCATCATGTACACCCTTCTTGGTATCGCGTGTGGGTTGCGTAGAATTGGGAAGAATCAAGTGAAGATCAGAGAGTGATTTTAATTTCATATTTCTGTCGGGAGTGATGAATTTTCCGATTGATTAATTCACTCCTTCAGGTCAATAAATGTTATAGATTCTTGGAACTTCTCAAACTTCTTAAAAATCGTTCGCTATACTGTTACTTTCCTTTAACCAGCGCCACCATCTCCCTTACTGCGGTTTCCAATCCCACAGAAAGCGCGCGAACTATTACCGCGTAACCGATGCTCACTTCTTCTATCTCCCGTATTTTCACTATCGCCTGTATATTTGTGTAATTCAAACCGTGTCCGGCGTTTACACCAAGCTCCAGCTTTCGTGCAAGACGCGACATTTGACTTATAATCACAAGATGTTTTCTTTTTTCACGCGCCGCGATTGCTTCCGCGTATTCTCCGGTATGAATCTCAATCATGTTTGCGCCAACATCTTTCGCCGCGTCTATCTGATCTTGGGCTGGATTAATGAAAAGACTGACTAAAATTCCGTTATCCCGGAATTTATTTATAACTTTCTTTAATACCGCTTTCTGTTTTATAACATCCAAACCACCCTCAGTCGTCAGTTCCAGTCGCTTCTCGGGCACAAGCGTTACCATTTCCGGTTTGATCATCAAAGCGGTCTTTACGATATCCGGCGCTATCGACATTTCAAGATCGAGTTTGGTCGTGATGATTTTTCGGAGTTTCTTCAGATCGTTATCGCGGATGTGCCGCCGGTCTTCCCGAAGATGACACACAATGCCATCCACTCCGGCTTGTTCACAAACGGTTGCGGCATCAGACGGATCGGGCAATTCCCCGCCGCGCGCGTTGCGCAGTGTTGCTATATGATCTAAATTTATGCAGAGACGCATAGGCAGTTCCTGTTCACAGTTTTTTTCTTATAATATATTGAAATCTTTCGGGTTTTTTACTTACAACTTTAATTTCGGGCGGAGATGAAAATGCCGGTTGTATTGTTCCGGTTGTATCGGCAATTAACTCCTGATAGTTCATACTTACCTGAAAATCTTCCGTTGATAATCTGGCTAACTGTTCAATGCCACCGCGAACTATAATATCCATTTTAGGTGGAATGAAAATAACTTCTCTGTTTGGCGGAATTGAAACCGCGGTCACCGGAATTCCCGTAAATATTTTTTCGGCGAACGGTTGTACATCAACAATCACATGGGCGGAAGTATGAAGCAACCTGACAGATGGTGTAGCCGGTTCCTCTAATGGCAAGTCGATGTTGAGTGGCGCATTCAGATCATCGAATCTCCGAAATACGGTTGGCCAAGACTCGATCGTCCCGATGAGATGCCGCGAACCGCCTACGGTAATGCTGTCCGGCGTTACACGTATGCTGCCAACCTGTCCATATCCGGTTTTATATCCCGCGGATAGGTTAACAGTAATTGGAACACGTTTTTCACGATATTCATCTATGGCAAGTATCATAGTATCTGGAACAATTTCAATCGGCTGGATTCCAAACGGAATCTTAACATGATCGGGAAGATCTTTTGCCGTGATAATAAAATCATTGGGACCTAAGGATGAAAGATCGATTGAATATTTAAGATCGGGAGTGAGATAAAATCCCGCCAACGCCCACCCTCCGGCTTTGAATCGTACGTTGACCGTTTTAGGAAAAGGATATTTGAGTGCTTTACCTTGCTTCAGATTTTCGAGAACGACGGGAAAATGCTTTACTACTGTATACTCTTCTCGCAAATTAACCGATATCCAAGTAAGCGCTGCGAATAGAAACGATGCAATAACAATATGATATCGTTTTTGTTCCATCATGAAAAAATAAAAAACTCCATCCAATTAAGAGGGATGGAGTTGATAAATATTCCTTTAATCATTTCTGAAATTTCACCCGAATCAACTCAGCAATAAGTTGATCACGGTTTGCCCGCGAAATTTGTCTGCCAAAAATTGAAAGTCCCTGCACACTGCGTGCGTAATGACGAAGTTGATGAACCGTCATAGATTCTAATTCCTGTTTATAGGTCGCCTCATCGTCGCTTCCCACAACAGGATGTTCGATATTTTCTTCGGCTTTACTTTCCTCCTGTAACACCGGAGGTTTCTGTGGTTTAACCACAGGTGCTTTGGTAACTTGTTTGGTGGTTTTAGTCGCTTTTTTTTCTTCTGCTTTTGGAGTCGGTTTAATCACGGACACACGGGGCGGGAAGATAAGTATTTCGGTTCCGGAATCGGGGCGCGGTATAACGTGCTTCGAGACCAGGTCTCCAACCCTTTGGGCTGCTGCCGCGCCTGCATCCACAGCAGCTCTCACCGCAGCCACATCTCCTTTTATTTTAATGCAGATGAGACCGCCGCCTGTTCTTTCTTTGGAAATTAATTGAACCTCCGCAGATTTGCACATGGTATCGGCAGCTTCAACAGCCCCAACAAGTCCGCGGGTTTCAATCATCCCTAACGCGTAATCGAGCATCGGAATTTCAAAAAGCTAAATTAGAAATGTTGTATTACTTATCCGAACGTTTCGGAAGAATCATTTCAACATCAACATGCGGACGCGGGATTACATGGACAGAAACAAGTTCACCCACACGTTGTGCCGCCGCTGCTCCGGCATCGGTTGCCGCTTTAACTGCGCCAACATCGCCGCGAACCATAACGGTTACGTAACCGCCTCCAATAACTTCTTTTCCGATAAGTGTTACCTTCGCAGCTTTCACCATCGCGTCGGCTGCCTCAATCGAGCCAACCAGCCCTTTGGTTTCAACCATCCCTAATGCATCAAGTGATATTTCCGCCATTAATGAATCCTTTCATCAAATATATATGTTGCAATACAATAATACGTGATTCGAATATACCAAAATGGGAGCATATAGTCAATATTTTAGGTTGCTAATCTATCCGTATTTCGGTATATTTTTTCTGACTTATATTCATCTTCCTAAGGAAATCAGCCATGGCACTAGGCAAAAAAGCAAAATTATGGATTATAATTCTTTCAATCCCTGTCGCATTTCTGGCAATCGCTCTCATCGGGCTTAAGCTTTACCTAACGAGCGACCGGCTTAAATCGCTCATCATACCTAAGATCGAAGAAGCCACGAATCGAACCGTGACCGTGCAGGACATTTCTTTTTCGGTCTTTCCGTCATTTGCAGTTTCGATAGATGGATTACAAATATCTAATCCGCCGGAGAGGAAATTTACGAAAGAACTTTTTCTCTCATTCGAGAACCTGCGGCTTAAAGTTAACCTCTTCGCGATACTTAAAAACAATTTAGAAATCAATTACGTAATAATTGATCACCCCGTGATAAACATGGAGGTGTTGGAAGACGGTTCTAATAATTATTCGATGTCTGAAAAAAAATCTCCAGATGGAAATGTTGAAGTCGTAAAGAACAGCGGCGGCGCCCTGCTCCTTTCGAATCTTGAAATCAATAACGGCGATCTGGAATTCATCAACAAAAAATCTGATTTCCGATTTACAATGATCGGCTTCAATCAAACTTCCCGCGTAATTTCCGAAACGGGTAAGAGAACATTAGAGATAAACGGAACAACGTCGACCGAAAAAATCAGTTACGGCACTGGCACATCATGGCTTCTCATCGAGCAGCCCCTTAGCGGTTCTATCAAACTGACATACGAAATCGACAAAGATAAATTGATCTTCGATCAGGTAAACGCGAAACTTAGGGAGCTTCCGCTCAGCGTTACCGGTTCTATTGCTCAGCTTCAAAAAGAAACGATGCTGTTCGATCTGACAATCTCAACACCCGGCACACAAATGCAGCAATTACTTTCGCTTGTGCCGCCGGATTTACTTAAAGCGGCAAAAGGTATTTCAAGCTCTGGCGATATAACCTTCTCGACGATTATTAAAGGTTCGCTGGGAGAAATACAAACTCCCGGCGTCACCGGATTATTTGCGGTATCGAAAGGTACAATACAATATACCGGACTTTCGAAATCGATAACCAACATCAACATCAAAGGCGGATTTAACCGTCCAGAAGTTATTGCAGGTGAAAAACCTATCGGTAATTTTTCGTTGGATAAATTCACGGCATCCCTCGGTACAAACGAATTGAACGGAAAATTGAATCTGAATAATTTTGATGATCCGTTTTTATCGGCATCATTTTCCGGAATCCTTAATTTGAATGAAGTTAAAGATTTTTATCCGCTTGAACAAGGAACGGAATTGAGCGGAATTATAAAGGGTAATATTTCAATTGAAGGAAAAGCAAAATTGCCGCAAAGCATTAAAGCTGACGGTAAAATTGAATTTGGCAACGTGACAATAAAAACGTCAAACTCGCCTAAACCGCTCAGTAATCTTATTGGCACAATTTCATTTAATAATCAACTCATAGAGTCTAAGCAACTCGCGATGAATATCGGTGAGTCCGATCTTACGCTCGGATTCGTCATGAAAAATTATTTGGCTATGGTGAATGAAGATGCGAAGAAGGCGGGCGGGAAACCTTCGGCGTCGATTACGCTCACGTCAAAACAACTTCGGACGATCGATTTGATTTCCGAAGAGAAACAAGCAGTAACGGATTCGGGGAAAAAGGAACCTGTAAAACAAAAAGCGATGTTTCTTCCCGGAGTCGATGTTGACGCGAATGTTTCGATAGGAAAATTAGCCACGGAGAAATTTGAATTCACAAACGCACGCGGTAGTTTGAACATAAAAGATGGTATCATCAATTTGAAAAATTTTTCAGTGAATGCGTTTGAGGGAACGATTCTCACAAAAGGAATGCTTGATGTCAGGGACATGAAAAAACGACCGTTCAATCTTGATCTTGAGATGGTCGGTGTCGAATCGAATGCCGCCCTTCCGAAATTTACTTCGTTCGGAAAGAATATCTTCGGCAAGTTAACAATGAACACAAGAATCAAAGGCGATCTTAATGATACACTCGGTTTAAACGCACAAACGCTCGGCGGCGACGGCAAGGTTCAAATATTTGACGGAAAGTTACTCGGTTTTCCTCTTACAACAAAACTTGCCGAAGCTACAGGAATAGAAGAACTGCGACAGGTTGATTTTAAAAATTGGTCAAACGCATTTTCAATATCCGATGGTAAAGTAAACATCAAAGATCTAAAAGTAAATGCCGGCTCTACAGATTTTAATATGAACGGAACCCACGGACTCGACGGGGCAATGGATTACGGACTGAACATTAAACTTCCTTCTTCGGCATCAGATCGGCTTAAATTATCCGGTGTTGCAAGCCAACTCGTGCAATTTTTCAAAGATAAAGATAATCGGATTAGCTTAGACTTCAACGTCAGGGGTGCTACAACAAGCCCGTCTCTCTCGCTGAACACGAAAGCACAGGAAGATATGGCGAAGCAGGCGCTCGATAAAGAAAAACAGAAATTGCTTGACGAAGGAAAGAAAAAAATCGGCGACGAGTTGAAAAAGAAAGCAGAAGAGGGTATCAAGAAATTTTTTAAAAAGCCGTAAGGGCATGGCAACACCAAAGATAACAGTTAGACCGAAGCAATCACTCGGCCAGAATTTTCTAATCGACGATAATATCGCTCGAAACATCGCAAAGTCACTCAAGCTTCAGGGCGAAGATGTTGTTATCGAAATCGGGCCCGGACAAGGCGCTTTAACCCGTCATTTGGTGAGCAATCCAAAACGACTCATCGCTGTGGAAATAGATGCTCGCGCTATAGAGCAACTGCGCTCAACCATATCATCAAAAAATCTCGAGATAATTCACCAGGATTTTCTCGACATATCATTAAAATCAATCTCAAAAAAATACGATACAAAAATTCGAATAGTAGGGAATATTCCTTATCATCTCACGAGTCCGATTTTATTTAAAATTTTCGATGAAAGAGAAGCAATTTCCGATATAACCCTGACAATGCAGCGCGAGGTAGCACAACGGATTACGGGATCTCCCCGCACAAAAGAATACGGAATTTTATCTGTCTTCTCCCAATTCTACGGAACTCCGAAACTCCTCTTCAACGTTTCACCGAACTGTTTTTACCCGAAACCTAAAGTAACTTCATCTGTCATCCAACTATTGATTCGCGATGAGTTACCAGGAGATGTAAACTTAAAATTATTTCATGATATAGTTAAAACAGTTTTTGGAAAGCGAAGGAAAACATTACGGAACGGTTTGCTGTACATGCCTTTTGAAAAAGAAGTTCTCGAAAACATTCAAACCAGTACCGATCCTTTGTTTATCAAAAGACCGGAAGAACTTTCAATCAAAGATTTTATTTCTCTCACGAATAATATCCAGCGTATACTTAGTTGACTGTATGGATAAGATAAGATAAAATGCATCCGATTTCTGATTTCTTAAATATTGCAACTTTACTTTTACACTGGATAGTTTAACGAGGATTTATTCGAGTGAATATTCAAAATATATTTAAAAATCTTAAACCTGTTGATGCTCTGTTCATCATTTTTTCACAGATCCTTTCTATTCTCGGTTGTATCTTTTTCCCCGGAACAATTACGAATGTTTCGATACTGATCATAAACATTGCCGTTACTGTTTTAATATTATTTCTCTCAAAAATATCGGTATCGAATAGATTCAAGATAGCGCGGTTCATTCATGATTGGTATCCGGTGCCGGGGATTTTTTTTATTTTCAAGGAAGTCCACTACACTATCATGGCAACCGGCGGAAAAGAGTGGGATAGATTTTTAATAAATATCGATAGGGCGATATTCAACGTTGATCCGACAGTCTGGTTGTCGCAATTTTCAACTCCGCTTATCACCGAGATTTTGCAGATGGCTTACACAAGTTATTATTTTATCATGCTCGCGGTAGCAATCGAGTTATACCGAAGAAAAGAATTGAATAAATTTAATTTCTTCGCGTTCACTATTGTTTACGGTTTTGTTTTGTCTTATTTGGGTTACTTAATGTTTCCGGGAGTAGGACCAAGATTCACGCTGCACAATTTCGCTCTGCTCGATTCCGAGTTGCCGGGGTTATGGTTAACTCCATATCTCAGAGATTTTATAAATGCCGGCGAATCGATACCGAAAAGTGTAATCAACCCGATCGCCTATGCGCAACGCGATATTTTCCCGAGCGGACATACGCAAATGACTTTACTTACTATGTATTACGCTCACCGCTACAAGCTTTCAATCCGATATATTATTGATCTACTCGGAGTTCTGCTGATAATAGGAACGGTCTATTTGAGATATCATTATGTGATTGATATAATCGGTGGATTTATTTTTGCAGCTGTAACGATTTGGACCGCAAAGAGGTTGATTTTGTGGTGGGAAATGAAATTTAACGCTTAACAATTAAGCCTTATAGAAATCCCGTAGATAATGAGGTACGCAAATCTATAATAATCTCAACAAAATAGGGAATATTTCTTAGATATTCCTTATGATTTTGATAAAAATAAATCAGTTGTTTTTTACACCCGATTTTTGTATCATCTTTCATTCACGGATGTGGTTCTTTCCGCCATTATAATTCGGCAGAAATAAATCTCCAATCTGATCAAGGCATCAGATATCTTTTAAATCAATTTATGACAATTCATCATTTGAGTTTTCATATCCGGGTTTTTCTTTTCATGGAGGTTTTATGCACAGAATATTTTTCTCCGTTTTGTTATGTTGTGTATTATCGTTTTGCAATTCCGGTTTTTCTTTCGGATCGGGAAATCAAAAAAATAAATCACATAGAACTCCTTCAACGGTTAACGACTTCACACAAATAAACATCAACAATATTTCAACTTATGTTAAGAACGATGGAACATTCAACCGTATTCCATCAACCGGTAATTCAGGTTTTGAATGGCCAAAAGGCAGCGGCAAGACAGCTATCTACGCATCCGGTTTGTGGATAGGCGGTATCGATGCCGCAACCGATTCTATTCGTATGGCGATTGCCGAATACAGTTCCGAGTATATTCCGGGTCCGATCGCTTCGGGTGTGAATATCTACGACCCGCGCTGGAAAGTTTATAAAATATCTACCGGAGACGACGCACTTAATAATCCCGATTATGCTAACTGGCCCGCTGAAGACGGAGCGCCGTGGATCGATGTCAATAGTAATGGTGTTTGGGATCCCGGTGTCGATAAGCCCGAGCTTCTTGGCAATCAAACTGTCTGGTGCGTATTCAATGATGCCGATCCAAACTATATACATAATATCCATCCTCAACCGGTCGGTGTAGAAATCCAGCTTACCGGTTTCGCGTACAATCAGGCCGGAGTTCTCGGCAACACAATTTTTTACAAATGGAAAATCATAAACAAGGGCGGAAAAAATATCAACAATGCTTACGTAACCGTATGGTCTGATGATGATCTTGGAGAAGCCAGTAACGACCTGGCAGGTTGCGATACAATTCTCGGACTCGGCTACACATATAACAACGGCAGTGATGGAATATACGGCAGCGCGCCACCGGCAGTAGGTTTTGATTTTTTCCAGGGACCTATCGTTCCTTCTCCCGGCGACACGGCATATGTTTCTGGTAAATATATTCCGGATTATAAAAATTTAAAAATGACTTCTTTCATACGATATAATAATGACGCCTCTAATATCGGTAATCCTAATACCGTTCAAGATGTGTATAATTACATGCGCTCATTTGATAAAAACGGTGTAAAGCTTCAAGACCCGCTCGGAAATCCGGTAGACTTCATGTTTCCGGGAGATCCCAACCAAGGGAATAATCCTCCGACTAATTGGATTGATAATAATCCGTTTGATGTAAGGTACATGATTACTTCGGGTCCATTCAATCTGGCGCCGGGCGATACGCAGGAAATTGTCGCTGCTAACATGATAGCATCGGGATATAATCCGGTTAACAGTGTATCGATTTTAAAAGTGGCAGACCTTGTTGCCCAATCTGTTTATGACAACAATTTCCGTTATGCACCTCCCGCCACATCGATCTCCTTAGATTATGTAAGCAGCCAATTGACGAGAGTTAAATTACAAGCTGATGCGAACGGTATCAACGCGACAAACATTACCGCATACCTGCGGAAGTACGACACAACGATCGCCGTCCTCGAACAATTATTTGACGATGGTCTTCATAACGATATTGCTAATGGCGACAATATTTTCGGGAATCTGATTCCGGTCGTGCGTCAGGACAGCGGTTTATACCTCGATCTCGAGGTCACTTACAATGATGCCAATGTCATTCGCTGGCCCCACGTAATTGAAGAAATCACTACCACCGGTCCTATAACCGTCACAAGCAGCACCATTAACGCCGACAATTTAAACAACGACGACATTCCGAACCCGGGAGAAACTGTCCGGTTCAATTTTACTCTTAATAATAATTCTTTCACCAATTTACCGAACATCAAACTCTCAACCGAGCCGACAGGAGAGATAAAAACTATAGATATAGGAACATTAAACACCGGTTCATCCTATACGATGAATTACATTCCGGATGATGTTAATTCATACTTTAGTTTTTACGTCGACCCCGGTTATTCCGACTCGGTATATCATGTCAAGATTATAATATCAGATTCGAGCAGGAATCGTTGGACAGACACGCTGACATTCCCCGTTGAGCAATACAGAGATGAAATCTATGGAACACCTTTGTACCACGCATCCGGAAAAAGTGACTGGATGATTAATTCTACCATCATTGATCCTGCCGCCTCAACCGATCATCTCTATCTTATTACAGTTACAGATTCTGTTGATACGAATCGTAACCAGGGAATAACTCTTAAAGACACAGAAACGGGTGACACGCTTTTTTCAAAATTAAACATTCAAACTCTGTTAGATGGCGGATACTCTGTTCCGGTTGCGGACGGAATAAAATTAATAGCCGGCGATAATTTCGGAAGCATGGGTCTTCACCGCGATTCAACTATCTGGATTTCCAACTATCCGGCTTGGTTTGAGGGTAATCGTTTCAACATCGATGAACACAGGGCTTTTAACAACGGTGTAACAACCGGATCGATGCTGTTCAATTATCTCGGTCATATGTCTCCAACTTTTTCTTCTAAAAAATCTTTTCCTGTTGAAGTCCGATTCGATGTCGGCAACACACAGAAAGCATATCGTTTGAGACGTACCGGGCCAAGTAACGGTTACATGATTCAATCTATAAATCCGTTTGTCAATCTTCCGTTCAGCGTGTGGGATATAAGCAATCCTTCCGCCCCGCGTCAGATTACGATTGCCTGGCGCGATCAAAATGATAACAGTATCTGGGATCCAACAACGATTGACGATGGCGTTGAGATTATTTATATCTACAATAAAACATACAACCCATCGATGAGCACTCAATTTTCCATGCCACCCGCGGCAATCGAAGACGAAACAACAATCGGCGGCAATGCCGATATCGTTTACGGTTTATCATTAAAAATAAAATCGGGACATATATTGAATGAAAACCCCGGCATCTTGTTCATCCGTCCCAATTATCAACTCGATTCTTCAGATACATTTATCATTAACCCAAAATTATTTTATTCTATCTCAAAAGGATGGAACATCGTCTCCATTCCAACCCAATGCCCCAGTTATCATAAGCAATATCATTTCCCCAACGCGGTATCAAAAGCTTTCGCTTATAACGGCACATATCAAGCTGTCGATTTTCCGGAACAAGGGATTGGTTATTGGTTGAAATTTTCAGAAGATCATAACGTTGCCGTGGTTGGAACACCGAGTGTTGAGGAAACAATTAAAGTGAGGGCGGGTTGGAACATGATCGGGTCTATTTCTTATCCCGTTGATGTGAATGGCTTGATTTCTGATCCTGCCGGAAATATTGTTTCGAGTTATTTTGGATTCACGGGCGGGTATCAAATTGCCGATACAATTTACCCCGGCGCGGGTTATTGGATTAAAACAAACGACAGCGGTTATATTATCATCTATCGTACGTTCAGTTTTCTTAAAAATGAATCCGCAAAAAAAACAGTCGAACAACTCAGCCGCATAACCATCACCGACGCGAGCGGAAGTTCGCGCAATCTCTATTTCGGTTTTTATACGGATGAATTTAAAAAGGATCTTTTTGAATTACCTCCATTGCCGCCGCAGGGAGTGTTCGATTTACGTTTCAAATCTCAATCGTTTGTGGAGTGCATCAAAAAAGGAGAGCGCGGAGAATTTCCGATATTGCCGACCGACGCGATATATCCTGTCAAAATTTCATGGTATAACTCCCAATCAGGTATAAGCGCAAAACTTATAATTGATTCGAAGAAAGTCGGCTTAGACAATAACGGCACAATAACACTTAACAGCCAAGCATCCGAGTTGAAACTTGTTCTTGAAACGGGAAATACAATCCCGATTGAATTCGCGCTTCATCAAAATTATCCGAACCCGTTCAATCCTGTTACAACAATTAAATATGAAGTTCCAAAGACGAGTCATGTTTCGTTACGGATTTATAATTTATTGGGACAGGAAGTAAAATGCCTGATCGATGAAATCATCGAAGCGGGTTATCATGAAATAGAATGGAATGGTTCAAACAATTACGGAGTTCCGGTAGCAAACGGTGTTTATTTCTACCGGATGTTTACCCGCCCAACAGTTGGCGGGCAAACCAAATCTTTTAACGATGTGAAGAAGATGATAATAGTAAAATAAAATATCTGCCTGAGCTCCGGCTTCTATCAACGCAATAATTTAGATAGAAGCCGGAGTTCTACAGCAGATTGCTCTTCACAAAGTGATGGCTTCGACACGAATTTTTCATTAATCAGTGGCGCATAACGTTCGGTGAATAATGCAATACTTCTGTGAGCATATCAATCTCATTCAAGCGAACAAAAGTATTGAGATTCATCGGCAGAGTTGATTTTCTTTTCACTGTAAAACCCGTGCGTCATTTTTACGGCTGTTAGCCGTCGTGTTACAACCAAGCGATCAATAATGTTTGTCAAGACAATAGTTCTGTATTTAGAGAACTGACAATCCTGAAAATGTTGTCAAATGCCTGCCGCTCTTTACCAGAATGTATCAAGCTCACGGACGAGACCACAAGGTTATCGAAAAGGAAATTGTAAATGGAACTAGCATTTTGAGATCTGTTGATAATCGAAACGATTTGGGGTGCGATACGTTTGTACTCCGAAATAAGTTCAGAACCGTTTGGGAGGTGGACTACATAAGTGTCTCTAAACCGCCTTAGTGTTTCAAGCTCTGGACAATTGTCGGGCAGCCCTTTTGCTTCTATACAAGCAGACGTTATGAAACATCCACCTGATTTTTCTTCTTCACCTTTTTCGTATCCAGCATCATATGATTTCTCTTCTTTTGTGCTAGATAGAGGTTTTGAAAAGTTGTCATGTATCCAGTGGGAGAGCCCATCATCCTTCTTTGCATTCTCTTTCCCTTTTTCAAACTGCTCGTCATATTTGTTTTTCTCTGTCATAAAGTAATATCCTTTCTTTTTGGTTGTGTAGCATGGCGGCTAACGTGTCGCAAAAGTACGCAATGCTGAAGTGAACTCATAACAAACTAATTATCGTAAGCGGAAGCATTGAGCGATTCGAGACTCAATGTCGAAGAATCTCTCAGGAAAATTTGGTTGAGCGTTATGTTTTTGCTTGTTAGGCGTTCGTTGTTTTTCACTCGTTGAAGGCCAATCGACATTATCCCCATACTATTCCTTACTAAGTATGTTAAGATATGTCTGAACACGATTGATTAATATATTTGATCGTTTGTCAATAAATTTAGAACCTTTTCGTATTGTATATACATTACATGATTTCCCCTCGTCGTAAGGGAATGGCTGTTGAGCTTGCTCGTAAGTCGGATCAATAGCTTCCGTTTTGTCCTCTTTACAAAGCCACCAATGTGTACCACCGTCGGCTGTATTGCACCAATTCGGTTGGAATCCTCTGTCTTTTGCAAACAAATGAAAGCAAGCATGCGTTGCCACAAAGCAATGCCCCTTTACGTTCAAATCTTTTAGGTCGTGCAAGCGTTGCAGTTCTGTAGTGAGTAGATCAGGCGAGAGGCATGACCGGACAGCATCGAAAAATATTTGATCTTCAGGTGATAATCGATTTAATGGTATTTTCATTATGATTACTCTTCAAAAAGATGCCAAGCATCTAAGTGCAAAACAATGACGCCTAACGTGTGCGCAAACTATGCCACGCCGCCCGTCCACGCTTGCGTTCTTCCCAAATGACGCGCGGTGTGGCGCGAACTCCACTGTGGCGCGCGTCGGTATTGTGCGTGAGCTTTGACAATGTGTGAGCGTCGTAGTTTGTCGGTGTTAGGCGCAGGGCTTTTTGCTGATTTCATCATATACCTGATGGTCGCCAAGCCATGAAATCGTAAAGAGGATACAAAAGCTCCAAGTTGGAAATCATTTCAGCACGTATTCGGTCGATATCTAGCAAAGTATCATCAGGTTTATATTCCTTGACGATCCCAGAATATACTCCGCCTTTATCCTTCTTTACAAATCGGATGAGTTGGTCTTGCGTTAAGCCAGTTTGAAGGGGAAGTACAGACGAATCAATTTCATAGAAGAAGCCCTTTCCCAGTAAGGGAGTGACAAGCTGGAACAGTCTCTGCCGCTCAGCTTGGCCACGATTCAGCCGTTTGAGATACTCGGATCGATCATAATAGTTCTTGTCGGTAGCCAGAAGCAACCAGCACCGAAAGCAATCTGCGTTGATATAGAACTGGACTCGTGTGTGAAGATAGAATGCGTTGTAGTATTCGTCATCATCAATCTTTCGATAGTCGTAGCCACCTAGAGTTTTCAGAAAGTCCAATTGCTCACGACTCTTTCCATAATGAAGCCACATCCCGTCGATGTACTTAACAACAGGTGTTCCATCGGGCAGGAAAACAAAATGATGGCTCGAGACATAATGCGTGGCTTGTCTGTGTCTGTGAAGATCCCAACCTGAGTGGTCAATAAATGGCCACAGCATGTCGTCAAGCTGGAGGAGGGCTTGGCGAACCCTTCCCCTCTCTGCGATAGTCGGTGGGTCATCGAGAGTTGGTTTCGGTTGATCAAATGCTGCGTAATGAAATGTATGAAACAGTTTCATATTATATCCTTCAATTGCAGAAAGTCTTGCGCCTAACGTCTCGGCAAACAACGCAATATTTTTGTGAACCTATAATTCTCATTGTCGTGAACAAAAATATTGAGTAAGGCTTTTCATAATTCTGATTCCATCTAACGTCGTTATTTGCCGTGTTATCTGCAGTGCCGTAGTTACTATTTATTTCTTTGTAACATTTTTGATTGTTTCACTCGTGTTCTTAAGCGTTTCGAGAATATCCTTTTCTTCGGAATCTGATTTGTCCTTTGCTGAGATTGGTGAGTGGTAGATACCATTGACTGCATTTACAATTAGCTGATCTTTGCTCTCGTCTTTCGTCAATAATTTTGAATATGCATTGATTGTCAAGGCAACCGCAGATTTGAATGCATATTGCTCTTGGTAGGTTCTTTCTCTTGAGTATTGACGAATGGCGAAAAATAAGAGAATAAAAAATGGAATCGTCTTAAGAGAATTGAGAGCCAATCTCTCCCAGCCAAGGTCAATCGTGGCGGTACCGTATAGACCAAAGATGTTTGTAAAGATGGCATAAATTCCTACGACTGTGATCATACTCATCCCAAGAACTGCCCACTTCCAGAAACGCACAGGGTGGCTGAGTTCATTTTTTCTTTGTTTAAAAGTCTCAAACAGCGATGCGCCTACTTCTCGGCCAATGAGTTCATCTAGATAAGCATTTCTTTCGTCGAATATTTTTTTCTTCTCTTCAACGTAATCGAGTTGTTTTTTGAATTCAATATTCTGGTCTTGAATTTGAGTAATTTCGGATTTCGCATCATCCATTAGCTCTTCTGATTTCGAACCGAATGACTTCAGCAAATTGCGTGCTTCATCGATTGCTTTGCTGGCTTGATCGAGATTCTTGTTTTGTTGTTCAAGAAGAGTATCAATGCGGGTGCTTGACGAGTTACTCTTGTTAAGTAGCTCATTGATTTGATTGGTCTGTTGATTTGCGGTCTGTAAGTTAACCGAGATTTGATCTAGTTGTTTTCGTTTCGTTGCCTCGAACTCATTTATTTCATTCTTCTTTTTCTCAAGTTCATTAAATATTTGATCTCTAAGTTGTATATTCTTGGTAAGATGGTCAGAGATTAGCTTGAGACGGTTTTCGATTTCTGTAATTCTCAAGCCACGAAGATCATGTACCTTAAGACTAGACTTATCAAAGAACCCATGGATCACTTGGTAGTGTGCCAATTTTAGGAGAAGGGCTTCGCTGGGTTTGAATTGCATCTCCTTGATTTGGTTATAAAAATTGTAGAGATCGTTCTGTAAGTTTAATGCTCCAAAGTCATCGTGAGCATTGACATTCAATGGCAACAGCAACCCGAGCCCAGTTGTAAGTTCAGACTTAAGTTGGATAAGAACTCTACGTGTTAAGTTTACAAACTCGGGGACAGTGAGTTGATTGACCTTTGTGCGGGATATATCCTGATCTGCGTAAAGTGTGGCAAGCAATCGGTCAATATCAAGCTGGTTGAATTCTTCGATCTTGGTTAATATTGTTTGGATTTGGATCGGGTCCATATTTTACAATGTCCTCTCTTGTCTCTTTATATAATTACGATTACACGGCATTGCACATAACGTTGCGCGGGAAAAACGAAGTGGGCGGACGAGTCGAAGACTCGGACAAACATTTGAGTTTTCCTAACTGTCGTGAAACGCTTTTTGTCAGAATTTCCCACGACAGCTGAAAGCGGGAAAATACAAGATCTGTTATAGGTTGTATCTTCATAGTTTAAATAATAGTAAAGTTAAGTATAACTTTTTCTCGCAATTTCTTTTCGATTACTACCCGATAAAATAAATCCGATTTAATTTGAATATAAAACTCATCCATCTTCAATATATTAACTGAAGTAGCTTCAAAAGGACCACTTATGTTTTTTGATATACCAAATATACCTTTAAATGAAAGCGTTAAAACTTCTTCGCTGATATTATTTGCGATCTTGTAACCGACTTCATATTTAATAGTAGCAAGCTCGTCTAATAGTGCCTTCGTTTCATTTGCTTCAATTGTTATAATAAATCTCGACGGTACTTCTTCCGTTGGATTATCTTTGAGAGTGTCTGACAATAGAGGTGTATTTTCAGCTATGCGTTTCACCTCATGTGACGACAACGAGGATAGAGTATCGGACAATTGTGATCTATTTTCATAAACCGGACTATTGTTTTGCTGTTCGAGAACTGCACGGACGTTATTATCATCAAGCGAGTACCAACACCCTGTCGCTGCGTCAATTACAACTGGAAATAAACCAAATATTACATCCAGAACAATCCAACCTGCCCCAACTGAATTAGTTACAATTACAGTTCTCTTTTCATAACCTTCTTTGGCGAATTCGAAGTAATAGGTCTTGGCAGATTGCAATTTTATTTGTAATGGAGTTTTACCCATCAAGTTACCATTGACGTAGATTTTTGCACCACCCGGTTCAGAAGAAATATCAACTTTTTCTGTTGAACCTTTAAATATTGTTGCGCATCCGGAAAATAACATAACGGTAACAACAACTGTTATTATGATCCATTGAGAGTTTTTGTTCATTGTAATTTCCTTATGCGTAAGTTCCCGTCTTTCTACCCGTCAAAATCGTGATACGTAAATTATAAAACATCCGTCTAATAGTCAAGCAAAAAAACTTCTATCTGCTTGACATTTTCATTTTTTTATATTACCATATCTGCATAACCGTCTCCCAATAAAAGGCGCCGCCTGTACATAAGCGGTGTTTAAGTTTATTTATTGCAATAATGCTTAAAATGAACGTTTTTAAGGGAAAATACGGTTTACACATTCAATCGGGGACTCCCCGCTTCCAATCTGTAAGTTCGCACTTACTGTCTGCAAGTCCCCGGATTCAATCAGGGACTCCCCACTTTCAATATGCACGGGTTATCGCGCCGCCGTACACTTTCCAGATTCAATTTGTAACCTCGCACTTTATATCTGCAACTCCCCAAATTCAATCCGGGACTCCGCCCTTAGAATGCGGGACTATGCGGTGGAATCTGCAGGTTCGCACTTTCAATTCGGGGAGTTGCACTTTCAATCTGCGAACTCGCATTTGGAAAGTGCCCACTTGCACTTTCTGTTTGGGGAGTGTACGGTGACGGCGATAATTACCCCGATACAATCTGCGTTTACCCGCACGGGAGGTGCGCACTGTATTTTGCCTGATGGGAAACCCACGCCGTTAATTGGAGACACCACTACTGCGAAAATAATCTCCCACCGTGGAAAGGGAAGCATAACATCTCTGGGTGGATTAACTAACATTACATATTTACAATTAATATAGGAGGGTATTGTCATGCCCACACGAGATTATTTACCACGATCCGATTCACAATTTGTTGTCTGGCTTGAAAACTTTGCGGCAAAGTTAGAAACACACGCATTAACGCTTGGCTTCGAAGATGCGGTGTTTACGCAAGCCCAAAACGATCTTACAGCGCTCCGCGCGAAACTTGCCGATGTGCAAACCAAGAAGACGTCTGTTGCCTCATCTGTTGAAGCGAAGGAGGCAACTTTGGCAGATGTTAAAAAACATGTCCGCGATACTGTTATTATCACCAAGCGCAAAAGCAGTTACACTCAAGCAATCGGCGAAGATCTTGGTATAGTGGCAGCGGAAGGCATCGATGTGCCAACCGATCTTTCGACGCCCGAATTCCAAACCACAATACTGCCCGATAAGGTACGTCTCGATTGGACCAAAGGATATTCCGACGGCATTGTTGTACAATCGAAACGCGGCACCGAAACCGAATATACAACAATAGGCAAAGATACGCGTTCGCCTTACGATGATGAACGCGCCTGTTTATCGCCCGGCGTTCCCGAGGTACGCATGTATCGCATCCGTTATCTTGTTGGCGATGATGAAGTGGGTAACTGGTCGAACGAATCGCGTGTGGTGTTTGCGAAATAATTGATCTTCCCTCACTCCCCTCCTTCGCAAGCTTGCCTGCCGCCGCGGGGAGGGGACGAGAGGGTTGTAAAATTATGCTGACGAGGTAGACTTACGTAAATGTCCGACATTTGATTTAGCTGATCGGAAAAAAATGTCGGAGATATTTTCAACACGTTTTATTTGACCCCCTCTGTAATCTCCCCCTTCTCAAGGGGGAGATTGATAACTGACATGTCAAACCACCGAAGATTGCTGTTGTATAATCAAATCAACCTTCGGAGGGTTCAAATGTTTTGATTCCCCAAGGTTTTCTTTCCCCCTCGATGAGGGGGAAACACAAAAGGGGTCAATATTCAACTTGCAAACAGATTAAAAAGCGGCTAGTTTAAGCGCCGCTTTCAGAATATCATCTTCCTGAACAAGAATCGCGTGTTCAAGTATTCTTGATAGCGGTACAGGTGAATTTAATTGTGGATAGTAAAATATTTTTGATGATGTAAGGTTAGTAAGGTTCACTCCAGTTCGACCCCCTATCGTCCCCCTTACCAAGGGGGACAAAAACAGTGGCACTCAAATTAACTTTGATTTTCTTTTCCCCCTCGATGAGGGGGAAACACAAAAGGGGTCGAGCACAACAACAATTTTTTTCTATGTAAAACATTACCCAATCGACCCCCTTTTCAGTCTCCCTCCTTCGCTCCGCTCAGGACACGCCTTTCCCAATAAAAAGATTGATGGCTGCTTTTTAGCGGTTTTGCTTTTCACCCGCTCTTTTCGTAATTTGAGCAAACCACGATGTAGAAAAATATAACAGGAGCGTTGCGCACCGATGAGATTACGATATAAACGGTTCTCTTCCGAGGCGCAGTACTCTCTTCTAACCGGAATATTTACCTGTAATCTTATCTGTCATTCCCATTCGTTTTTTCGTCAAGAATAATGATTTTATCGCTACTGAAAATATTGTTTGCCATTTTAAATACAGCGTTCGTTGCCACGCTGGAACTCATTATCACGCCGTTTCACCGCACAGGGAAATTATTTCATGCTTTAGCAAGGTTCTGGGCTTACGGAACTTTGAAGGTTTGCGGAGTGAAGGTTATAGTTGAAGGAAAAGAGAATGTGGATTTCTCGCGCAGTTATATTTATGTTTCAAATCATGCGAGCCAGTTCGATATTCCGGCTGTTGTAGCCGGTATCCCCGATCAGATTCGAATTGTTTACAAGAAAGAGCTTGAGAAGATACCGATTTTCGGATGGGGATTGAAATACGGTAAAACATATATCGGGATAGACCGCGGCAGAGGGCAAGACGCCGTTCAAAGTTTGGAAGATGCGGCAAACAAAATACGGAATGGAGCATCGGTGCTTTTATTCGGCGAGGGAACGCGCTCGGCAGACGGAAAACTTCAGCAATTCAAACGCGGTCCATTCAATCTCGCGATGCGGGCAGGTGTGCCGATTGTACCTGTTGCGATAAACGGAAGTTATAAAATATTGCCGAAACATTCGTTCCGCATAAGACCGGGAACAATCACTCTCGTTCTTTCATCACCGATAAATCCGGTTGAGAACGAAGGTAAAGAAGCCGAATTAAAATTGCGCGACGAAGTGCGCGCCGCAATCGAAAGGAATTTAAAAGAGTGATCAATCCGAACATCGTTGCTATAATCCCCGCACGTTACGCTTCCACCAGATTGCCTGCCAAGCCGTTAATCGATTTGTGCGGCAAGCCGATGATTCAAAGAGTGTATGAACAGGTTAAACAATCTTCACTCATTAAACGAGTAATTGTTGCAACCGATCATACGGATATTGCATCTGTGGTGAGTAAATTCGGAGAAGTGATTATGACTCCGACCTATCTGAAGTCGGGCAGCGACCGTATTGCCTATGTAGCGAAAGATTTGAAAGACGCCGATATAATCGTGAATGTTCAGGGAGATGAACCGTTGATTCCTCCGAAAATTCTGGACGAAGCGATTCGACCCCTGCTAAGCGATAGTTCAATCAATGTCGGCACTGTTGTTAAACCGATTACATCTTCCGAAGAACTTTTTAATCCGAGTGTTGTAAAAGCCGTGCTTGATAATAAAAATTTCGGATTATATTTTTCACGTTCACCGATACCATATTTTCGCGGAGCAACAGAATCTAAAGAATGGCAGCTCAGTCACATTTATTACAAACATTTGGGTATATATGTTTTTCGGCGCGATTTTCTTTTGCAATATTCAAACTGGAATGAAACACCATACGAGAAAGCTGAACAATTGGAACAGCTTCGCATATTAGAGAACGGCTTTAAAATAAAAGCCACGATAACAGAACTCGACAGCATTGCCGTTGATACGCCTTCGGATGCGGATCGCGTTAGGGCTATTTTGGAAAATAAAAAGGGAAGTAAGTGATGGACACCGAGAAAAAAACGTTTTGGACAATTTTCCGCGCCGCATTCGGAAGAGGACTTGTGGTCATTGTGCCGTTGGTGATTACATTCATGGTGTTGAATATTTTATTCACCGCGGTAGACGGAATCGCATCGCCAGTTTTCGATAAAATATTTGAGCGGCACATTCCCGGCATTGGTTTTATCACGATGATAGTTTTGATTCTGATAGTCGGCGGTTTGTCGCGCAATTTAATCGCTCGGACTATTTTCAGATCGATGGAAAAATTAATTTCAACTGTACCGCTTGCTCGAACAATCTACACTGCAATGAAAGATATCATTAACGCCCTTCAGCCGGGAAAGAAGGGGCGTTCTTTTAAAGAAGTGGTAATGATTGAATATCCCCGTTCAGGTTTACATACAATCGGTTTTGTAACGAACGAAATTTCCGTTCACGAACATCAGTCGCAGGATGAATTGATCTCGGTTTACATACCCAATCCACCGAATCCTACATCCGGATTTCTTGTTCTGGTTCCGCGCAAAAATGTTAGAGTTGTTGATATGACAATTGAAGAAGGTTTAAAGTTTGTACTTTCGGGCGGTATTGTTACAACCGGAAATCTTAAAATTAAAACATGAGAAAATTTATGGCACGAAATAAAGTAAAATATATTTTTATCACGGGAGGTGTAATTTCCTCGCTCGGAAAAGGAATTGCCGCATCATCCATCGGCCTGTTATTGAAGTCGCGCGGATTGCGTGTAACGATTCAGAAGTTTGATCCTTATCTAAACGTCGACCCCGGAACTATGAATCCGTACCAGCACGGTGAAGTTTATGTAACGGATGACGGCGCGGAGACCGATTTAGACCTCGGTCATTATGAACGATTTCTTGATGTAAATATGACCAAAGATAATAACGCTACTACGGGTCAAATTTATCATGAGGTCATAATGAAAGAAAGGCGCGGCGATTATCTTGGAGCTACCGTTCAGGTGATACCGCACATAACTGATGAAATAAAAAAACGTTTTGAAGCGCTTGCCAAAACCGGACAATACGATGTTATCATCACCGAAATCGGCGGAACAGTTGGCGACATCGAAAGCTTACCGTTCCTCGAGGCAATGCGGCAATTCATGTTTTCCAAAGGAAAATCGAACACACTTTGCGCTCACGTTACACTCGTCCCTTATATAAAACATGCCGGCGAAATAAAGACCAAGCCGACACAGCATAGCGTAAAATCGTTACTCGAAATCGGCATTCAACCCGATATGCTGATCTGCCGCTCGGAG
Organism: Ignavibacteriales bacterium; assembly: GCA_016214905.1. Taxonomy (NCBI): domain Bacteria; kingdom Pseudomonadati; phylum Ignavibacteriota; class Ignavibacteria; order Ignavibacteriales; species Ignavibacteriales bacterium. Next base: position 35,868 of record JACRMQ010000007.1, read on the forward strand.
GCACCCTTAACAAAAGATGTAAAAGAAAAAATCGCCCTCTTCACAAACGTTGACGTGGAATCGGTTGTGGACGCGCACGATGCGTCGACAATTTACGAAGTGCCGCTCCAGTTCGCCGATGAAGAGGTTGATGAAATTGTGCTGGAAAAACTCGATCTTACTTGTCCGAAACCGAATTTGAAGGACTGGAAAAATTTTGTCGGCAATGTAAAAAGCTCGAAAAAAGAAATCAGCATTGCCGTGTGCGGTAAATACACCGAACATCAGGATGCTTACAAGAGTATATCAGAAGCGTTCGTTCATGCCAGCGCCGCCAATCGCGTTAAAGTAAAACTTTCCTGGGTGAGAGCCGAAGATATTGAAAAAGAAAACGCGGAAAAATATTTGAAAGAATTTTCGGGATTATTGGTTGCACCGGGTTTCGGAGAAAGAGGCATAGAGGGTAAGATAGCGGCGATAAAATATGTGCGTGAAAATAAAATTCCATTCTTTGGAATTTGCCTCGGCTTGCAATGTGCCGTGATTGAATTCGCGAGAAATGTTTGCGGCCTGGCTAAAGCGCACAGCACCGAGTTCAAACAAACCGAGCAGAATGTGATTGATTTGATGCTGGAACAAAAGAAAGTAACCGCCTACGGCGGCACAATGCGGCTGGGTTCGTATCCGTGCACGATATCAAAGGGAACAAAAGCGTACAAGGCGTATAAGAAAGATCAGATTAACGAGCGTCATCGTCACCGCTATGAAGTGAACGATGCTTTTAAAAATATTCTTTCGAAAAACGGAATGATTTTCAGCGGCACTTGTCCGACTAATAATCTTATCGAAATAATCGAACTGCCCGATCATCCCTGGTTCGTGGCAGGCCAATTCCACCCCGAGTTGAAATCGCGCGCAACGAATGCACACCCTCTTTTCCGTGATTTCGTAAAAACCGCGGTAGAATTTGATTTAAAAAAGAAATCAACATAATCAAGCGCTAATTTCTTTCTCCTAAACGATGCAGGATAAATATTCAGGTGATGTTGGCGATTTCGGTAAATATATTCTTCTGAAGAAAATTCATAACATCGCAGGTCCGGGAGTTCGATTGGGTGTCAACTGGTACTATTGCACCGCCTATGAACCACATTCAACTGATGGCAGGCATATATCATATTTGTCGCCGACCAACAAGCATCGGTCAAAATACATTCAATGCGATTTTTTATTATATGATCAGCTATCAGAGGTAATAAATACTAATCGAAGATCGATTAAAACGATAGAGAATAGCCGCATCGTTCCCTCGAATACAATATTTTATTCCGATCCGTTGCCGGAGCGTAACGGTTCAAAGCATGTATCACGAGCGAATCGTGCAGGGTGGTTCGACCGATCGATACACGTACTGCATAAAGCCGATATAATTTTTCTCGATCCGGATAACGGCATTGCACCGGCATCTGCATCGATCAGCGAATCACGCGCTGTTAAATATTCTTTCATGCACGAGATAGAAGCATACTATAAAAAAGGAAAATCGGTCATCGTATACAATCATCGTGATCGCTCCCCGGCAGAACAATACAACCGGAAATTATCCGACACTGCAAAATTTCTCGGTTGCGCACATAACGCAAAAGTATTGCGCTTTAAACGCGTTTCGGTTCGCGATTACCTGATACTTCCACAACCTCATCACGAAAATATATTCAACTCACTCGTGCTTGTATTAACCGAAGAACCGTTTAATTTTTTATTCGATAAAATAATATGATACCGCGAAAAATAATTGATTATATTTTTTGTTTAATTTTATTCTTCTTGATTGCGATTGGCAGCGCATCGGGACAATCACATTACAAACTTACATTCACTAAAGAAGCATCCATTATCGGAGGTGGTCTGGCTTTAAGCGGTATTTATTTCTTTATGCACGATAATACTGAACCACTTAACACTGTGCAAATTGGGGGGATTGACAGATCATCGATCAACAGATTCGACAGGGCTGCGACTTTCAATTATTCACTGAGTGCAAATGATGCGAGCGATGTTTTAGTAGCTGCTTCAATTGCACTCCCATCAGTTTTCATGCTAAAAAGAGAAACACGGCACGATTGGCAAACATTGTCGATGATGTATTTTGAAACGGCTCTCTTCGCCACAATTATTCCGCAGATCGCGAAGAAAAGTTTCGAACGTGTACGCCCTTTCGTTTATAATCCGAAAGTACCGCTCGCAGAAAAGTTGACTGCCGATGCCCGTGATTCATTTTTTTCGGGACACACAACATGGGCATTCGCATCGGCTGTTTTTATTTCAACAGTTTATGATGAATACTTTCCATCATCACGGTGGAGAACTTACGTGTGGGGTGGTTCTATCCTTATGGCGGGTACAATAGGTTATTTGAGATATGATGCGGGTTATCATTTCCCAACCGATATCATAACCGGCGCGGCGGTGGGAGCCATCATCGGGTATGTAATCCCCGCAGTTCATAAATCAAACCAAAATAATGTTGAATTATCAACATCATATTTAAAAGATGGTGGAAGGTTGACTGTCATTTATAAATGGTAGAAGAATTGCGCGGGACTAATATTCTTTCCTGTTCGCGTACATATTTAAGAGTAAACCTGCCATTATCATATTCGTAAGAAGATTAGATCCACCGTAACTCATAAACGGAAGCGGAACCCCAACCACCGGCATGACGCCCATCGACATGCCGATATTGATGACGGTGTGAGTGCCAAGTGCGGCTACAATTCCGATCGCTACCAAGCTTGCGTATTTACTTTTAACCATCGAAGCAATTTGAACACCTCGAAATAAAATCAACGTAAGAAACAAGAGTATGGCAAACGCTCCAATAAATCCGAACTCTTCACTCGGTACGCAGTAAATAAAATCTGTCCACTGAGCAGGTAGAAAATTCAACTGTGTTTGCGATCCCTGTAAAAATCCTTTGCCGAAAAATCCGCCCGAGCCGATGGCGATCTTTGATTGAATGACATTATATCCTGCGCCAAGCGGATCCGCGTCTGGATTCAGAAATGTTAAAATACGTTTTTGCTGATGCGGGGCAAGCTTACCGAAAATATATTGAACCGATACTCCCATTAAAACAGTGAACGAAAAAACCATCGCGGAAAAAAGCCAGTTCTGCCTTAAAATAAACAGGAGAATGAATGTTGTTGCGATAACAATCAGGAATGCCGTTGTTCCGAACAAAGTTGCCACAGCCGCCGCGACCGGGGCAATCAGTAGAATCATCAGAAAATTTGTAGCCCCTGCCCAATAGATTATGACCACCAACATTCCTAAATAAACCAACGCAGTGCCAACATCCGGTTGCAATACGATTAAGATCACCGGCAATAAAACAAATCCGAACGCGATAGCTACATTTTTCCATCTTGCCAAATTCACCTGTCGCTCCGACAGAAATGCAGCCAGAGCGAGTATAGTTGTAACTTTAACCATCTCGGAAGGTTGTAAACCGTATCCTCCTATGCCGAACCAGCTTTTTGATCCGGCAACAATTTTTCCCATAACCAGAACCACGATTAAAAAGATAACCGACAATCCATAAAGAGGAAATGAAAGCATTTGCAACGTGCGGAACGGAATGAACATGATAGTAATCATCAGGGCGAAACCAACCGCAGCCCAAATTAATTGACGATTGAAATAAACCGATGCGCCCGCATCGTAGGTTGCGCTGTAAACCGACATTATACCCAACAACAGTAATAATATAACCGGCATGATAGTTTTAAAATCGGTATTTTCTTTATACCAAAGATCGACCATTTTATTGATCTTCCTGATTCATAAGAATTAGATTTGAAATCGAGCGCAGCGGTTTTTCTCTGATTAGTTCACCGTAGAGATATTGCTCGATGCAAAGTCCTGCTATCGGTGCGGCAAACGCGCCTCCATAACCCGCATTCTCAACGAGGACGCAAATCGCAATTTTAGGATTATCTTTCGGCGCAAAACCTACGAACCACGCGTGATCTTTACCGTGTGGGTTTTGAGCCGTTCCGGTTTTACCACATACCGATGCATTCTGAACTTTCGCCGATTGTCCGGTTCCACCTTCTTCATTAACGCATTTATACATTCCTTCTCTTATCAGTTTCCATGTGTTAGCCGATAAAGTAAAGCTGCGGGTTTGTGGTAAAATTTCTTGTGACTGTTTTGTTTGTTTATCCAAAATTTTTTGAACTGCATGAGGTGAATGATAGAATCCCATGTTCGCGATGGATGCCGCATAGTTTGCCATCTGAATCGGGGAAACCCCAAGTTCACCCTGCCCGATCGACAGACTTAAAAGATAACCCTGAGTCCATCTTCCTTTACCGTACATTTTATCGAAAACCTCATTCGATGGAAGTAATCCGGGATTTTCCTCAAGTATATCGATACCGGTGGATGAACCGAATCCGAATTCTTGTCCGTACCTTGTCCACTTTTCAAATCCGGTTTTCAACATCAGTTGATAAAAAAACACATTGCATGATTTTTGAATTGCTTCAACCACATTTGTTGAGCCATGTACGTGAAGATCGTGAAATACACGTGAACCGAAAGTGTAAGAACCACGACAGTTTACGCGCCAATTCAAATCGATAACTTCTTCTTCCAAAGCCGCCGCAGCCAATACCATCTTGAATGTTGAACCGGGAGGATATCTTGTTAGTGATGCGCGGTTAAACAACGGTTTACTTTCGTCCGTGTTAAAAGCTTTCCATACATCAACCGGCGTTACGCTCCCGAATTTAGTTAGATCATAATCGGGTTTACTTACGAATGCAATGACACCACCATTCGATGGATCTATCGCAACTACCGCGCCGCGTTTGTCTGCCATCAGCGATTCGGCGAGTGCTTGAGTTTTCGCGTCTATGGCTAAGAAAAGATCATTCCCCTCTCGCACGGGAATATCGTTCATCCCGTCGTTATATCTGCCGAGCAACTGACCGAAAGCATTCACCGTGATAAGTTCGAATCCTTTTTGACCTCGAAGGTATCGTTCGTATGCTGCCTCGAGCCCTGTAGCTCCGATGTTATCACCCGGACGGTAGTCGTTCCCCACCTCCATCAATTGCTGATCTGAAATTTCTTTCGTATATCCGAAGAGGTGCGGAGCTTTCGCGCCCGTGGGATAAAATCTTTTCGATTCAACCTGATAATCGACACCGGGAAGTTTTTCCTTGTTCTCTTCCAAAGCGGATAACGTCGGAAAATCGATATCCCTTTTTACTTTAACAGGGGCAAATCGATTATACCTTATTCCCTTCTCAATTTTTTCACGAAGAGTTATCGTATCAATTGATAAGATCGATGCCAGATATGATATGTTTGACCATTTAAATTCAGATGGAGTTACGGCGACAGTGTAAGATGGCCGGTTATCGACTAGAAGAATACCTGTTCTATCAAAAACCATTCCCCTGATTGGGTCTCGCGCGATTTGCCTGATACTGTTCTCTTCAGATTTTTTTCCGTACACATCACCGTATAAAACTTGAAGTTGAATAAGCCGCAATAAAAATAATATGAACACAAATCCGATCGCGCCGAAAATAACAAATTTTCTGGGAAAGATATCGTTGAACTCTGACATGTTATGATATGTATTTTCTGCCGAAAACTAACATTGGCAATAGCGCCACCGCCGATGTATAGAAATTGGTTGCAAGTCCGATCTGGAATATTGCCTTCAGCAATCCAATCTCACTGCCGCGTGTTAATATGATGAAGTATATAGTATTGTGTATTAAAGAAACGAATAAAACTATCAGAACAAAACGGTAACTTCCGAGTATGAGGTGCGCTCTGTTCTCGTCAAAAAAATACCCCGCAGTAAAACCCGCAATCGTTTTCGACATGGCAGCGAGACCCGTAAAACTTCCTGTAGATAGATCGAACATTAAGCCGATTATAAAACCCCAGATTGTTCCTGTCAGTTGTCCTTCTTTGATCGCAATATAGACAAGCCAGATAAGTAAAAGATCGGGCGCAATATCACGAAGCGAAATCAACTGCGAGATGTACGTCTGTATGTTCATCAGTATAAATGAGAAGAATAAATATTTTAGATGTTTTCCCATTATTTTTTTCTAGCGATTTTATTTTCAAGAGCCACACGTTCCGAATCGACACTTGCTATAACAACGAATACCTGCTCAAGTGAAGAAAATTCAACGCTCGGAGTCACTTCAATGTTTTTAAATAAACTCCCCGGCTGATCGCTCACCTTCGATACATATCCAATTTTCACATCGGGTGGAAATATCGTGCTGTATTCCGATGTTGTTACAACATCACCTTCTTTTACATCCTGCATCTTTGAAATATTTTCCAAGTTTACAATTTCTCCGCCGCTCCACGAAATTATGCCGTCAACTCTGTTGCGCTGAATCTTGGCACTTGATCGGAAATCTTTATTCAACATAATCTGTCCGACTGAATAATGATCGCTCGCCGCGATTAGTTTGCCGACTAAACCATGTTCCGAAATTATCGCCATGTCCGGTTTTGCTCCATCCGCTTCACCGATATTAAGTGTGATTGTATTGCGTAAAAGGTGAATATTCTTCCCGACAATTTCTCCGGCTACAAGTTTGAAAATGGTTTTTTCCTTCAATCCGATTATTTCACGCAATCGCATATTTTCCAAACGGGCTTCACGCAATCTATTAACCTCATCCGATAAATTTACGCTAAGTTGACGCAAAATTTCATTTTCTCTTTTTAAGGCGAACACATTCGGCACGATAGAAATGAAATCTTGTGTCACGCCAAAAAATCCTACCGTGTACGAACGAATGGCCCGTATCTGTGAATTATCGTTTGAATTCAGAAGAATTATGGAAACAACTATAAGAAATGTGAGAACTACATATTCTTTGAAGGCAAGCAGTATGTCGACTAATCTTTGCATTTATAGCATAGGGCTTTGAGCATAGAGCTGAGAATTTTTCATCCCTGCACTCTTTCCTGTAAATTCAATATCTCCTGCTCTTCACCAAAACTTTACTGTAATGGCTCAGATGTTCAAGAACTTTTCCGGTTCCCCGGACAACTGCAGTAAGAGGATCTTCGGCAACGTGCACTGGCAAATTTGTTTCGAGACGTATACGTTCATCAAGTCCTTTTAGCAACGCACCGCCGCCCGATAGCATTATCCCCCGGTCAAGTATATCGGCTGATAATTCCGGTGGAGTTCTTTCTAAGGTGAGTTTTATTCCATCGACAATCTGCTGAACCGATTCGTGCAAACATTCACGTATTTCAACGGAGCTTGCCTCGGTGGTTTTCGGTATGCCGTTTACTAAATCGCGGCCCTTTACCTGAATTGTAACTTCTTCTTTTAATGGCATTGCGGAACCGACTTCGCATTTAATCGCTTCAGCAGTTCGCTCACCTATTAATATGTTGTGATTTTTTTTGAAGAATTGAATGATCGCGTTATTCATTTCATCACCCGCAATACGGATTGATTCTTCGTTGACTATACCTGATAAAGCAATGACCGCTATCTCGGTTGTACCACCGCCGATGTCAACAACCATGTTCCCTGCGGGCGCATCAACATCAAGTCCTATTCCTATCGCTGATGCCATCGGCTCCGCAATAAGGTGCACTTCTTTTGCGCCGGCATGTTCAGCCGCGTCGCGGACGGCACGCTTTTCAACTTCCGTTACACCGCTCGGTATGCAAACTACAATTCTTCTGCTCGGCAGCCAGTTCGAGTGAACTTTTTTAATGAACTCTCTCAACATGCCTTCGGCAATCTCGAAATCGGCTATAACTCCGTCTCTCATCGGACGGATGGTTCGAATGTCGCGGTGAGTTCGCCCTAACATTTCCTGCGCTTCGTTACCAATGGCAACTATGCGTTTTGTATTGCGATCGAACGCAACAATGGATGGTTCATTCAGTACGATCCCTTTCCCTTTCATGTAAACAAGAGTGTTGGCGGTGCCGAGATCGATTGCTAAGTCTGCCGAGAAAAACGAGAACAAGCCCATGGTAATTTCTTTTAATTAGAAAATTGAAATGTTATGATTGAATTAACGTTCTTAATGTTTAAAATGTCTGATACCTGTAAAAATCATTGCAATATTATTTTCATCTGCGACTTTTATAACTTCCGCGTCTCGTACCGATCCGCCCGGTTGTATAACTGCCGTGGCGCCTGCTTTTACAGCTTCCAATAAACCATCGGCAAACGGGAAAAAAGCATCTGATGCTACCGCCGTGGCTTTCAAATCAAGTCCGGCTTCCTGCGCTTTCATCACTGCAATCCGTGAAGAATCAAAACGCGACATTTGTCCGGCACCAACTCCGATTGTTCTATCAGCTTTCGCGTAAACAATTGCATTCGATTTCACATGTTTCGCAACCCGCCAACCGAACATCATAGCTTTATTTTCTTCAACAGTCGGCGATCTTTTGGTAACCACTTTCATTTTTTCACTGTCGATTAAAATATCGTCTGCCGTTTGAATAAGCAATCCGCCTACAACCGGTTTGATCATCAGCCGGTTTTCATTCTTCGAAGATTTTATTTGATGAATTAACCGGCGGTCTTTTTTCTTCATCAAGAAATCTAGCACGCCGTTTTCAAATTCCGGTGCAATTATTACTTCCGTAAAAATCTTATCTATAATTTGCGCCGCTTCAATATCTAATTTCCGGTTTACGGCTACAATTCCACCAAACGCCGATTTCTGATCTGTTGCGAATGCTTTTTCGTATGCCTCGGCTAAACTCTTTCCTGATCCAACGCCGCACGGATTCGTGTGCTTTATTATTACAACAGTCGGTTCTTCAAATTCATCCAAAAGTTCAACCGCTGCCTGAATATCGACGATATTATTATAAGATAATTCTTTTCCGTGAATTTTCTTAAAATACAGGTCGAAATCACCATACAACGCCGCTTGCTGGTGTGGGTTTTCGCCATACCGCAAATCTTCTTTTTTCGTGACCGATACTGAAAACTTTTCCGGCAATGCGACAGATTTATTTCCATTCAAACCGTTTAGATAGTTCGATATAGCCGAATCATAATGTGCAGTTCGCGTAAAAACATTTTTCGCTAAACCGAATCTGGTTTCTCCCGAAACCGCGCCGCCATTTTTTTCAAGTTCATCAAGAACAAATTTATACTGCGATGGATCTGATACAACCGTTTTAAATTTATAATTCTTCGCTGCCGCTCGAAGTATAGATGGTCCGCCGATATCTATCTGTTCTATCGCTTCATCTAATGTAACGTCCGCTTTCGAAATTGTTTTTTCAAAGGGATACAGATTAACGACAACCATATCTATCGAAGCAATATTTAATTCTTTCAACTGCTCCTGATGATTTTTATTATCAAGAACAGCGAGAAGGCCGGCATGAATTTTCGGGTGAAGCGTTTTCACTCTTCCGTCTAATATTTCCGGGAACCCGGTTACATCGCTGATCGAAACCGCATCTACACCCGCATCACGCAGGTGATTTAATGTACCGCCGGTTGAAATTATTTCAACATTAAATTTTCGAAGTTGTTTCGCGAAATCAACCAGTCCGGTTTTCTCCGAAACACTTATTAAAGCCCGTTTAATTTGAATTGAGTCCATTTTTTGCAATATTAAAAACCTGAAAATAATTTAATAAGTCATGGTGAGCTTGTCGAACCATGACGTGTGGTTTCTTTGTCACGCTTCGACATGCTCAGCGTGACATTTTATCTTATTTATTTCAGACGTTGTTTATAATTATTTTTTGATCAATGATTTTTATTTTACCTTCAGCAAACAAACCGATTGCTTCAGGATAAATTTCGTGTTCGAGTTTTAGAATTCTTGCGGCTAACGTTTCAGCAGTGTCGGACGGTTCGACCGCAACTGTTTTTTGCAGCACAATCATTCCGTGATCGAATTCTTCATCGACGATGTGAACCGTTGCACCCGAAATATTTTCCTTTGCCGCCAGTACCGCTTCGTGAACATGCAATCCGAACATTCCGCTGCCGCCGAATTTCGGCAGTAACGCCGGATGAATATTTACAATACGATTACGAAAAGCGCCAACTATACTCGCGTCTATTTTTTTCATATATCCCGCAAGCGCAATAAAGTTTATATGGTGCTTCGCCAGCGCACCGATCAACGTGGCATTTAATTCATCATCAGAATTATACTGCGCTCGGCTTATGTGCACAGCCGGAATTTTGAAACCGCGTGCAATCTCTAATGCGCCTGCACTGGAATTATTGCTGATAACAAGTGCAATTTGTGCATTCCGGATTTTACCGCCGCTGATTGCCTCTTGAATCGCTCTGAAGTTAGAGCCATTCCCAGAAGCGAAGATTGCGATATTCAATTTGTCCGGCACTGTTGATAAACTAAAATTTCCTTCCAAATTTACGCATAATCTTGAGAATAATCAATAAGCAGGTAAAGCGGGTAACAGATGAGATATTGTTAAATATTTTAGGGTTAAAATTTACAAGTGAGTTAGAAGGGAGGGTATAAAAATCAAAGAATATTCATTGAAGAACTATATTTATTGGTACATATTGAATTTTCAAAATTCTTAAAGTATCTGATAAGTATTGAAATTTAAAAACTAGAGTGTCAATTCCTGCATACTGTGGAGCTTGATATTCAAACTCTTTTCCTTCTGATAACGAATTTGGGTCTGTTGATTCTAAATTAAACGTCTGATCAGATAAAAAATTTTCATATTGATGTTTTTGATGAACTTGAATTTTTAAGGCATTTAATGTTACAGGGCTTTGATTATGTATTTTGAATTTGATGACACCAGCAGTACTAGCTTGTATTGATTGGTTAAACAAGGTTTCAATGATTACACTGAATTCAGGATCTTTAAACGAATACTGGATATCATTCAGTCCATGCTTATAAAACTGAAAAAATGGATATACACTCAAGATTATTGCAAGCCATAGGGGAGTTTTTTGAGTCCATTTCTCACCTGTTTTATACAAAGTTCTTATTTTATTTATCACGCTGGCAAACATAAATTTTTTAATATTGGATTTTTATAAAGTTATCACATTACGATTACTAAATCAAGCTACCCTCTGAAATATTTTTCAATTTATTATTTTCTATTCATAATGATTTTCTTTCGAGGTTTTTAAAATCTATTATTTAAACTTTTAAAAAGCTTCGAGGGTAACAGTTGGAAAACATTTCATTTAGATTAAAATGTTGTAAATCATAAATCCAGTCTCCGCAATCATATTGCTGTCAATTAGCCACTACCAATCTCCGCTTTGCGATTCCATCTAATTACCGTTTAGCGCCAGAGATGGAATCGCCTGAAACTTCGCCTGCTTTCATAAGCCACCGTTTATGATTGCGGATGTTCTCTTTGTTACTTTCTCTTCAAAGAGAAAGTAAAAGTATTATTTATTAATCTTTCTTGTGTAGGTTCACCTAACAAATTAAGAAGCAGGAACAAACATTAACAAACCCCCGCCTCCGAAAACTGCAAAATATTTTTATCCCCGTTGAATCTCACTTTCACTCCAACGACAAACGGCAGCGACGCTTTGAAATGTCCGTAAGGAATTTCGGAAACTACGGGAAACTTATAACTCCCAAACTGATCTTTAAAAACTTGCTGAAGCGTTAACGATGGTTTGCCTTTATCGGGCACACACGAAATAAATTTTCCCAGCGCGACACCGTCGCAAGCATTAAACAGTCCCGCAAGTTTCAATTGCTCCAGCATCCTGTCTATGCGGTACGGTTTCTCGTCTATTTCTTCAATCATCAAAACGAATTTTTTAAATCGCGGGAAATATTTGGTGCCGCACATTGCGGCAACAAGAGAAAGATTTCCTGCCAGCAATCTTCCTTCCGCTTTTCCGTCTCTCTTGAAAGTGGAACTTATATTTTTTGCAATAATCGGCTTTGGCGGTTTAACCGACATCAATCCGTCCCAAAACCGTTCTTCGATTTCACCTTTCAATCCCTCGCTCATCTCCACCGCCGCCATCGGACCCGAGAATGATACCAACCCGACTTTTTCAATAAGCGCAAGATGAAGCGCGGTAATATCGCTGTAACCGACAACAATCTTGGGATTATTTTTTATCATACGGTAATCAAGCAAAGGCAAAATTCGCTGTGTGCCGTAACCGCCACGGGCGGCAAAGATTGCTTTTACATTTTTGTTGGCGAAAAGATTATTTAAATCTTCCGCGCGTTCTTTATCGGTGCCTGCGAGATAACCGTGTCTTCGGTTCAGATGTCTGCCCACTTCAATCCTGAATCCGCATCGCTCGATATATTTTATGCCGTCATTCAGTTTCTCCGCCGAGGCGGGCGGGCTTGCCGGCGCGCAAATGCCGATTACGTCGCCATGTTTTAACCGTTTGGGTTTTATGATTTTCATAGATGCGGAAAGATAATCAGATTTCAAATTAATTTCAACAAAATATTTTCTTTGATTGCTATTTACAGTGAAACTCAATCACATGTTCGTGGCACGTTGTGGACCGCGCCATCCGGACTAACCTTATCATCTGCCGACAGACAATCTTTCTGCAAGATACTTTGGTAATCCCGCCGATAATATTTTTTCCGATGTTGTTTTAACGTCGTACTCCGTGCGGATATTTTCGTAGCTCCATTGTTCCGTATCAAAGATACCAAAACTAAGCCGAGGATCGTGATCGCGGGGCTGTCCAACGCTTCCAACGTTTATCAAATATTTTTCGTCACGATTAATATTTTCTGTTTTGCCGTTTTCGGTATAAACACCCGGAAAATGTGTATGCCCGAAGAAACAAATATTTTCCTCGTAGAATTTAAAGTTGAAATTTCTATCTTCACCTGAGACAATGTAGTGCCATTCTTCAGGTTCGAAAGGGGATGAGTGAACGAACAACAACTCTTCCAGCTTAAACTCCATCGGAAGGTTTTTTATAAACGATTTGTTTTCGTCGGTTAGATGTTTGTATGTCCACATCGCCGCAATTTTTGCGTTGGGGCTGAAATCATTGATTTGATCAGGATTAACAATAACACTTTCATGATTGCCCAAAAGAATCTGCTTACAGTTTTGGCGAATTAAATTTAAACATTCGTTGGGACTTGCTCCATACCCTATTATGTCGCCGAGGCAGACAATCTCATCAACTTTTTTTTCTTCGATAATCTCAAAAGCTTCTGTCAAAGCTTCAAGATTCGAATGAATATCCGATATAATTGCTATACGCATAATCGATCAGGTTTTTTGTTGTTTCTTTTTTGCCGCCGGGAATAAAATATTATTTAAGATGAGCCGGTAGCCGGGAGAATTCTTGTGAAGCGATAAATCGGTTGGCGGATCGCCGACCGCATGCTGGTAATCTTCGGGATCGTGCCCGCCGTAAAAAGTGAACGTTCCCCTGCCAAAATTTCCATGGATGTAACGCACTTCTTCAGTTCCTTCTTTTTCCGCGAGTATTGTAACCGGTTTTTTAATCAAGTTCTTTTTAAAATTCGTGGTTTGTCCCATGAATCCTTTGATGATATTCGCGTGGTCTTGTGTGAGCATCGTGGGAACGGGATCGTATTTTGCCGAAAATTCGAACAACGTGAAATAATCCGTTTCCTGATTAACCAAAGTCGGAGCTATCGGGCTTGGCGGGATATCGATGTCGGAATATTCGTACACCAACGGATTTTTTTCGAGCGTGAAATTTTCAAAAGCGAGACATTTCGTGAAATCGAGTTTTTTCTGAAAGTTTATATCGGGCGGATCTCCATCGTATATAACATCACATATATCCGTGTTTTCGGCGGCAAGCGCGATATCAAACGCGTCGGTTGCGGAACACATCGCGAACATGAATCCGCCTGATGCGATATATTCTTTGATCTTCCGGGAAACCGCTTTTTTCATGTCGGATACTTTTTTATAGCCAAGTTCTTTCGCTTCTTTTTCGTACATCACCTGTTGCTCAACATACCATGGGGCTGAAGCAAACTGCGCGTAAAACTTTCCGTACTGTCCACTGAAATCTTCGTGATGGAGATGAATCCAATCGTATTTAAACAGTGAATCTCTCAGAACATCGGTGTCCCAAATTTTATCATAAGGAATTTCGGCGTATTGCATCACCAGCGTTACGGCATCATCCCACGGAAGTATGTTTGGCGGAACATAAACGGCAATCTTCGGTGCCTTCTCCAAACGGATCACATCCATATTATTATTTTCATCTTGAATTTCTGCATAGATTTGTGAAGCCCCAACTCCGCCAAGATCTTCGAAGTAAACACCTCGCACGCGGCATTCCTGCTTTACCAAATCCAGAGCGTCAATCATAAAAGAACCTGATCTGTAATTCAGAAGCCAGTCGACTTCTATGTTTTTTGTGAGAGCCCAATAAGCCACGCCGTACGCTTTTAAATGATCGGTTTGTTTTAGGTCTAAGGGGACAAGAATTTTCTGAGCGAAGAGAGATGTTGCAAAAAATAAAATTGTCAGAAAGGTTTGAATAAATATTAAATGGAATTTATGGAAAAAGAAATTCGATGTTCGATATTTACAAGTTACTTTCATATTCCATCCCTGCGAAGCACTCTGATTCTGCGTCTTGCCTCATTAGCGTAAATAGAATTCGGCAGTTTCAACAATAATTTCTGATACGCGTCAATTGCGATTGATTTATTTTTAGTACCGTACTCTCCGACTATTCCGATTTTCATAAGAACGCGATCGAGAAGAATGCTTTCTGGGAAACGGGCAACAAGAGTGTCGTAAGCGGTGAGAGATTCCGAAAAATGCCGATTTCTGACCTGAAGATCGCCGATACTCATCAATGCCTGTTCTTGAATACCCGGCGATTTAAATTTATCTGCTACCAGCGTAAAAAGGGTGAGCGATTCCGAGATTTTATTTTGAGCACGCAGAAACTCGGCGCGGGCGTATTCTTTCAGTCCATCTTCCGATTGAGTTTGATTTTCCGAAATAAATAACTTCAGCAACAGCGCGTCGTTCGCTTCGTCGGAAGAAGAGTTTGACGAAAGAGCTGATAGTTTTTCTAACGCCTCTTTAAATTTCAAATTATAGTAATCGATCTTTGCCAATTGCAATAAAACCGAGTCTTTAACGGAAGGTGTTACCGCTTTCATATTGAGAACCGTTGTGTATTGTTCTGCCGCTTTGTCGAGTTCACCTTGAAAAAGAAAAACATCTCCCATTTGTATTCTGGCTTCGATTGTTAAAGGCACAAAATTGCTGTAATCTTTAAGTATTATTCTGAGAACTGTCAACGCTTCCTGCGGAAAAAACAGTTTGTTTTTTTTGATATGAGCGATACGCAGATAAGACCGGGCTGCAAATTCGTTACCGGTATAGTTCGAGGCAATTTGATCGTAGATATCTAAAGCCGGCTGGTATTTATCTTGTAAATTTAAAATGTCGGAGAAAGGATTTATCGCACCGAAAAGATGAAGGGTATCTGCAGGTTCAACAGATTCTTCCAGAACAACAGCCAACCGGAATTTAGCGTGAGGTATAATACCCGAATTTGGATACAGTTTTATTATCTCCTCGAGAGCTTGTTTGGCAACCGTAAAAGATTTATCACGTGCGGCGCGTTCTGAAAATGAAAAAAGCTCTGTTCCCTTCGCGCCTTTTTTTGTATCGAGAAATTTATAAACATCGTATGCGCGTTCGTATTCGTTCGCTTCCATGTAAAGCCACGCGAGGAGTTGATGATATTGGATATTATCGGGTTGAGAATGAACCGCATCCTCTACTGCTTCGGTCGTCACGCGTAAACCGTCTGCTCTCTCGGTGAATGTTCCTATGTTCATCTGCACAAAACCCAACTGTGCCGGATCGGCGCGCAACATATCCAGATATTCGCGTGTTGCGGCGCCGTAATTCAGAACGGCGGTATAAAGCCGTGCTATATCTGCCGTAAAAAGATTTGGATTATTCAACACACTTCTGCCTCTCTTTAAAACCGAGATAGCATAATCGAACAAACGGTTTTGTGTAGCCGCGCTTGATATGATGCGGTAGGTATTTTCGTTTTTCGGTGCTGATTCAATCGCTTTGTCCCAGATATCGATTCCTTTTTTTTCTTCCGATGCAAGAACATAAGCGGAACCAAGCTGTGCGCTGGTGCCAATATCTTTACCGTAGATTCTCAGCCGGTATTCCATCAAAGAAATCGCTTCGGGATATTGCTTGAGTTGAAGCAGCAACCGCTTCAAGGCATCATAAATAACAATGTTCGATGAATCTTTCGAGAAAGCTTCCTTGTATAACTTTACCGCAGATTCAATATCACCGGAACGTTCGTAACTTTGTCCGAGCTTAAATTTTATATCGGAATAAGTTTGGGGTTGCGCGGTGACAGTAATACAGCAAACAAAAATCAGTCCCGATAATAATATAAATAAAGATTTGTTTATCATTGCCGAGAAATAAAAGCCGGAGCTATACATCATTTATTCATTAAGACAGAAACGTCTTGTTTTTCTGTCTTTGAATAATCTATTTCCGATCCTAACACGCTGTGAGGTATTAGATAAACTACGAGGGTTATAATCGCGGCGGCTAATGCCCATCGCTTGGAATTCTTCGACCGTTTTAGCATCACAGCGGCGATCACCCACATTATTACGATCAAAGCGGTTTTATTGTCTGTTAAATCTTTGCCGAAGGGCCAGCCGGTCCAGAATGCCCCGAATGAATACCATTGTACGATGGGTCCCAAAATCAATCCGCCAACGGTAAGCAAACCTATTGTCCAGTAGATAAAGTTTTTCAGTTGCGGCTGTTTTAATAACGATTCCAATCCGGCGCGTGTTGCAAACAGCATTCCTATGAACATTGCCAATACATGAATAATAAGAATTAATAAAGGTACATCGCCCCTGAAACGAATTACAACCGATTTATTTTCCGGAATGGTGATAAGGTTGTTGTTTTTTTGAAGTGAAACCTTGTATTCTAATTTCCCTGCCGGTGGTTGATGCGGAAGATCCGCGGAAAGTACACCGTTACCAAATGACATCGGTACTTTTGTGTACTCGTCCTGAGTTTTGAATCGTTTCCATTCAACATAACCGGAAATTGATTCATCGTTAGTTTCAATCTTTACGGTATGATTTGTTTCTCCCGGATGTGCACGGTCGAATCTATATGGAATCTCTTTGCCGCCTAGCATACATTTACCGGAAAGCGCGTAAGTCGGGCCTGTCATTCTCTGGTAAATTGCCGAGCCGGCGGTGATTAGAAATGCCAGCATCCAAAATAACAATGATTTATTCATAATATTCCTTTTTCAATTAAGATGATACTGTCTGAATGTTGTAAAATGCAAAAAAGGTTTGATTTATCAAAGTTTTTATTTACTTTCTATTCATCTTGGTTTCAAATAACAATAACAAAGAACAACTAAATATAAATCCTTATGGAAAATGATTTACTAAATAGAGTCATCATAGTTACCGGCGCTTCAAGCGGTATAGGAAAAGCAACAGCACTTATGGCAATTGAACGCGGCGCGAGTGTTTCATTCGTTGCTCGACGAGAAAATGAACTTAAAGCTTTTTGCTCCAAACTCTCGGCCGATAAATTTGAAATCATACCTGCCGATCTCACAAAAGAAGAAGACAGGCAGCGAACTGTGAATCAAACAATTAAACGATTCGGCGGTATAGATGTGCTTGTCAACGCTGCCGGCATAATCGGCAATGGCACAATTGAGAATACAACTCTCGAGTTTTGGGATAATATGATGGATATTAATCTCCGATCTTTATTTCGCCTGACTCAGATTGCTCTCCCTTCTATAATAGAGAGGAGAGGAAACATCGTGAATGTATCCAGTGTTACGGGTGTCCGCGCGTTTCCGAATGTACTCGCGTATTGTGTAAGCAAAGCGGGTGTCGATCAACTCACCCATTGTGCCGCGTTGGAATTAGGACCAAAAGGTGTCCGCATAAATGCCGTTGATCCCGGTGTAGTTCTCACCAATCTTCATCGTAACAGCGGTATACAGGAAGAAGCGTATCAGAAATTTCTTGAACACAGTAGAACCACTCATCCGATCGGCCGCGTGGGAAAACCGGAAGATATTGCGGAACTGATTTTGTTCCTCGCCTCGGATCGAGCAGGATGGATAACCGGCGGAAGTTTCAATATTGATGGCGGAAGAGCGCAAACCTGCGCGAGATAAATCTTGAGTTATGAATTATAAGTTATGGGTTATTTTTAGAGGTTAATAATGAAGGTTAAAAAACAAAATGATCTTTCTCTTGCGACCAAGGCAATCCACGGAAAACATCTTAGTGCTTTCAAAGGACCGGTAACATTCCCGATTTACCAGACAAGTACATACAGATTCGACAGTTCAGACGATGCCGTGCGTTATGCCAAGGGAGATCCTAATGTTCTCGTTTACACCCGTTACCATAATCCGAGCGTTAACGAGGTGGAAGAACGCATCGCGCTGATGGAAGATGGTGAAGCGGCGGCACTGTTCTCGTCGGGGATGGCGGCAATTTCAACAACCATTCTCGCGCTTTGCAAAAGCGGCGATGAGATTGTAAGCACGCCGGCGTTGTACGGCGGCACTTATAGATTCTTCCGCGACACACTGCCGAACTATAATGTTCCCGTGAAGTATGTCGATCCAAATTCATTGGAAGATTTGCTTTTTCTTATCACACCAAAAACCAAAGTGGTTTATTTTGAAACCCCCACCAATCCAACGTTGGGGCTTGTTGATATTGAAAAGCTTGTTAAGTTGACAAGGCGGATCGAAAAAGAATTTCGCACGAAGATAACCATTATCATGGATAATACATTCGCCACAATACTTAATCAGAAGCCATTCGATTTCGGTGTTGACATGATTGTGGAAAGCAGTACAAAATATTTGGGCGGTCACGCAGACTTGATGGGCGGCGTTGTTATTGGAACGAAGAAACTGATTCATAATGTAAAAGCATTGGCAAACCATCTTGGCGGCTGTGCCGATCCTTTCGCGGCGTTTTTACTTGACAGAAGTTTGAAAACATTCGAGCTTCGCGTTCAGCGGCAAAACGAAAATGCCCTCGCGCTTGCACGCACACTTGAAAAACATCCCAAAGTATTGCGGGTAATATATCCCGGACTGCAATCTCATCCTCAGCACAAACTTGCGAAGAAACAAATGCATGGTTTTGGCGGAATGGTAACTATCGAAGTGAAAGGCGGTGTGAAGGGCGCGGTGAAAGTATGTGATTCACTTAAAGTTGCAATCAACGCAATGTCGCTTGGCGGTGTGGAAACGCTCGTGAGCATTCCGGTTTATTCTTCGCACGTTAATATGAGTGCTAATGAATTGAAGCAACATGGTGTAACACCGGGAATGATTCGCATTTCCGTTGGCGTCGAAGGAATAAAAGATTTGATTGATGATTTTAAGCAAGCGCTGAGTAGGGTGTGAAATAGTTTCTTCTTTTTTACTTGACCCCTTTTGTGTTTCCCCCTCATTGAGGGGGAAATGAAAACCGGAGTGATGGAGCGATATCCTTAATCCGTTACCAAGAGAAGATTTTGATTTATCTCCTTTGATTCCAACCGAGCCGGATTTTGAAGAGATCTCAGGACTGTCTCAACTTAGGGGCTCACTCCACCAATGACCCACCCCTAAATCCCCTCCCGAGATGGGACTTTTTATCCGATAATCTCAAACCCCGTATACTTATGCAAAACTTTCGGTACAATAACTTTTCCTTCAGGTGTTTGGTAATGCTCGAGGATTGCCGCAACAACTCTTGGCAATGCAAGCGCTGAACCATTTAATGTGTGAACAAACTCCGGCTTCCCTTCTCCACGCGGACGGAAGCGGATATTCATTCGCCGTGCCTGAAACGCTTCAAAGTTGCTGATGGAAGAAACTTCAAGCCATCGCTGCTGCCCAACCGACCAAACTTCCAAATCGTATTTCTTCGTCTGCGTAAATCCCATATCGCCCGTGCACATTAGAAGTGTGTGATAATGCAATCCAAGTTTTTGGAGAAGCAGTTCCGCGTCTTCACGCAAACCCTCGAGTTCGTTATATGAAACTCCGGGGTGAACAAGTTTTACTAACTCAACTTTATCGAATTGATGCAAACGGTTCAAACCTCGCACATCTTTGCCGTACGAGCCCGCTTCTCTGCGGAAGCACGGTGTGTAAGCGCAATATTTTACAGGGAGTTGATCTTCCTTCAGAATTTCATCTCGATGAATATTTGTTACCGGAACTTCTGCTGTGGGTATCAGGTACAATTCATCTTTGGTTGCAACGTACATTAAATCTTCTTTATCAGGAAGTTGTCCCGTTCCTGTGGCACTGTTCGCATTCACCATGAGCGGTGGTTGGATTTCTTTGTATCCGCGCGTTGCGGCTTCATCAAGAAAGAAATTAATTAATGCACGTTGAAGCTGAGCACCCTGACCTTTATATAGAGGAAAGCCCGCACCTGAAATCTTTACACCACGTTCAAAATCGATGATGTCCAATTTTTCCGCAAGCTGCCAGTGCGGTTTCGGTTTGAAATCGATTACCGGCGCTTTGCCCCATTTTGAAATTTCTTTATTATCGGTTGGGAGCTTTCCAACGGGAACAGAAGGATGAGGAATATTTGGTATCGTTAGAAGTAACAGGTTGAGTGACTTTTCAATCAGTCCAAGTTCATCATCAATTGATTTGATTTCTGTTTTCACTTCATCCATTTGCGCGATCGCTGTTGCGGCATCTTTCTTTTCGCGCTTCAATTTTCCAATTTCATCTGAAACAACATTGCGTTTGTTTTTTAACACTTCCACTTTTTGCAGAAGTTCTCTCCGCTGCAGATCCAACTTCAACACTTCATCGATTCTATCGTCGCCACCTTTTTTGTGAATTCCTTCTTTTACTAAATCTGTATGTTCTCTTATGAATTTAATGTCTAACATGAATGAGATGCCTTTATATTTTTCTTATTTGTTATTGCTGTTTAGAATTTCTAACTGATTTTTGAAAATCGTGATACCGCGTTCTATCCCCGACATTTTTATACTTAAATCCGTTTCGGCTTTTAATGTTATGAATCCCGATTTCAGAGGTCGTGGAGCCGGTTGTTTGAACATAGTCGATTTTACGGGTGTGATTAATTTCTTGTTGAATTTGAAAACCTCTGCCAGCGTGAGAGCGAATTCATATCTGCTCACTAAATCTTTTCCGGCTACATGATAGATTCCGTTCTTATTCAATTCGATAATTTTTAATATCGCGAGAGCGAGATCATCGACGAGAGTAGGATTTCCGATCTGATCGTCGACTACTTTTATTGATGTCTCCTGACTCAGATTATTATACAACCAAAGCGCAAAGTTAGGTTTTATACCGATACCAACACCATAAAGAACCATAGTGCGTAAAATTGCCGATGGTATGTTACTTGTGAGTAAAACATTTTCACTCGCCAATTTAGTCCGGCCGTAATAACTGATCGGGTTGGGTCTGTCGATTTCAGAATACGGTCCGCTGTTCCCGTCGAATACGTAATCGGTTGATAGGTGAATGACCTTAGCGCCGACAAGTTTTGCCGCGTAAGATATATTTTCAACAGTGCCGACATTAACCTGCCAGGCAAGTCCGCGTTCTTTCTCGCACAAATCAACATCGGTCACGGCGGCGGTGTGAACTATAACTTCAGGTTCGTATTCATCTATAATTTTCCTGACGTCCTGTCGCTTGGTTAAATCCAACTGACGGTACGGGAAAATCTCGAGATCAAAAACGGAATGACTTTCGATAGAGACAAGCATCAACTGATAACTCGTTCTTGAAAAAAGCTCTACGGTTTTTTGTCCAAGCAAGCCGTTACTGCCGGTAATAAGAATTCGTTTCAACGTAAACTTTCTTCGAGGATTAGAGAAACATTTGTTTTCTCATCGCGATATTTTATGATGATTGGTGTGTATAGCGAAAGTTGGTACTCACGCGCGAATTGGTTATCCATCTGTCTGCTTCCCGGCACTATAACCGCTCCCTCGGGAATTGTTAGAGGGTTTGTAGCCGAACTACGGTGAATGGTTTTCTTCGCTATATCATAGACGGGTGTCGCTCTGGTCAGTATAACGCCGGCAGCCAGAACGGCGTTTTTCTTCACTATCGTGCCTTCATAAACACCGCAATTACCACCGATGAATACGTCGTCTTCAATAATAACTGGCATAGAACCAACAGGTTCCAGAACTCCGCCAATTTGAGCGGCTGCACTCAGATGAACCCGCTTACCGATTTGAGCGCACGATCCGACCAGCGCGTGCGAATCTATCATCGTACCTTCATCAACATACGCCCCGATGTTAACATACGAAGGAGGCATCATCACAACTCCCTCGCCAATGAACGCGCCGTCGCGAACGATACTGCCGCCAGGAACGATCCGAACACCGTGATTGACCGAGAATTGCCGGACACCCATAGTATCTTTATCGAAGAATTGAAAAACATCATCTTCCGACATTTCACTCAGTTCACCGATTCGGAAAGCGAGAATAATTCCCTTCTTGACCCACTGGTTAACACACCACCAACCGCTGTAGTAATCAGCCGAGCGAACCTCTCCGCGGTTCAATGCGATCTTTAATTCATCTATCGCTTGCAATGCGTCGTTTCGGTTTATTTCCTCAACCGGCATATCGTACATTTTCTCGATAATTTGTTGTAGAATCATTTTAGATTTAATTCCTTCAAAATATTTTTCATTGTCTGCCTGTGCTTGTCGCTCAACGGAACGAGCGGTAGACGGTAATTTTCTTCGATCAATCTCATCGATGAAAGAATCGCTTTCACGGGTATCGGACTTGATTCAATAAAATTAAAATTCATCAAATCAAGCAGATAGTTATGAAGTTTCAATGCTTTACTGAATTCACCCTTCAAACAAAATCTAACCATATCTGAAAATAATTTAGGAGTTATATTTGATACGACAGAAATAATACCATCAGCACCTAGGGTGATAAGAGGCAATGTGATTGCATCGTCGCCCGACCAAACAGCGAAACCGTCAGGTCGATTTTTGAGGATTTCCATAATTTGTCCGAAGTTTCCGGATGCTTCTTTAATCCCGACAATATTCGGAAAATCTTTTGCAAGGCGAATTGTTGTTGATGCGTCCATATTACTTGCTGTTCTACCGGGCACGTTGTACATAATAATTGGGGCGTCGATTGCAGCGGCGATTGACGCATAATGCCGGTAAAAACCTTCTTGCGTGGGTTTATTATAGTATGGACAAACGGAAAGAATTCCGTCCGCTCCCTCTGCCAGCATATGTTTCGCAAGCGTTATAGCGTGGCGCGTTGAATTACTGCCGGCACCCGCGATGATTTTTACTTTACCATTCACATATTTAACAACAGTCTTAACCACCAACGCCTGTTCATCTTCTGTCAGAGTGGCGCTTTCACCCGTTGTTCCCGCCGGAATGATCGCCTCAACACCGCCTTTGATTTGAAACTCAACAATTTTTTTTATCGACTTGATGTCGATTTCATCGCCGGCAGTGAAAGGGGTTATAAGCGCAGTGCCTGTGCCTCGAAAAAATATTTTTCTTTTCATAATATTTTAGATTGAAGTGATTACATCTTTCATTGTATAAATACCTTTTTTCCCTTTAAGAAATTCTGCCGCAATAAGAGCGCCCATCGCGAATCCTGTCCTGTTTTTCGCAGTATGCACAAGCTCTATCGTATCGGCTTCGGAATCGAAAATAACCGCGTGCTTGCCTACAACATTGCCGACGCGTGTTGACGAAATATGAAGCTCGTCGGGTTTCAATTGTTTGTGAGGAGTTTCTTGAAACATTTTTCTTTTCCGCCTCATATTGCCGATTAAAATTTGAGCGAGTGTTAAAGCTGTTCCGCTCGGACTATCTGTTTTACCTCTATGATGAGTTTCTTGAATAGCCGGATCGTAGCAGTCGAATTTTTCAAAAATATGCGACGTGGAAGATAATATTTGATAAAATATATTCATACCGAGAGAAAAGTTAGGAGAATAAAGAAAACCTATTTTATTCACCTTTACAATTTTCTCGACCTCTTTGATTTTATCGTACCAACCGGTTGTACCAATCACCATATTCTTACCGAGCTCGGCAACTGCCTTGATATTTTCAACGACGGCGGTTGGAACCGAGAAATCTATGCAAACATCAACATCTTTGAGGGCATCTTTTGTTATACCCATCGCCCTTAAGTTATTTTCGATTGTAAAAATCTTTTTGAGAATTATATTCTTTTCTTTTGCTAAACGCTCCACTTCCTTCCCCATATTTCCATATCCAAACAGTGCAATATTCATAACTCAATCTCCGTTTCTGAATAATCGTAAACTGAAAATTTTGATAACTTCTCGATTTGCTGTGAACCGGGAAGTTGGGCGTTGAGTGAGGCAACTCTGTTTGCGAATTTTGTCGCTGTCGAGATGTTTTTTAATTTTAGATAATACGCACAGTATGCCGCGCCAAAAACATCTCCACAACCTGTTGTATCTGTTGACGCATCCGGTTCGAAAGCAGGATAATCGATGCGCTTAATTCGTTTATGAACATCTATAAAAACAGTGCTTCCCAACTTTCCACGTGTAATATGCAGAGCTTTTGTATCTAATGCAAGAATTTGATTCGCAAGTTGTTCGTCGGATAATTTCTGACCGGTTATACTCGCCGCTTCTGCTTCGTCCATTTGAACCGCGTGCAGCATGAACAGCCACCTCCGCCATGTTTCAACTGCTTTATAATAGCGTGTGAAATCTTCTCTTATGCCGCAGGGCAAACAATGAACATCGAGATAAATGGGCGTCTTACCGTCGCGCGTTTCCATCCGTATCTCATCGAGAGTATCGAGATTTATATCGAATCCGGAAATCATGTTGATCAGAATCAAATCCGTTTGAAGAAACGGTTTTATTTTTTTCCACGGGATCGGTTCCGCGATTTGTTTTGAGCATTCAATTCTTTTTTCTTTTGATGAATATGTTAACCGGACCCGATTTGTTTGTCCATTGAATTTGAATATCCCCGATGTGTCAACATTGGGATAACGTTTCAAGATGTCGATGAAATCATCGTAATCCGCTTTTCCGATTCCGAATACAGGTAATATCCGATCATTGCTCCGCAAAATATTCGCGAGTGTTGCAACCGTGAAATATATCCCGCCCGGATTTTGAGTTTCTTTTCCGTCTGGTTGTTCAATCACATCGTAGCATGGATGACCGATTACCGTGATAGTCATGATCTTTAAGAATTATTTATGTCGTTGTTTTTCAAAATAATCATATTCATATTCTCGCCGTGTAAGGATAATTTCCTTTTTCGCACATGCGCCATATTTGTTGACAAGAAAATTTATTTTCGTACAAAGCCCTGCCGATGATCACCGAATCAACTCCGATCGTTTCCAACTTTTGAAGAGCCAGCAAGTCCTTAAGACTTGTTACGCCGCCGGAAACTGTAATTCTCATTTTAGTATTTTCAGCGATGAGTTTGATAGATTCCATATTGATTTCGCGCGAACTGTTTTTTGCAATGACATCGGTGTATATGATTCGCCTGAAGCCGAGACCCTTCGCGTTAAGCGCCACGGAAATCGGAGTTAATCCCGTATCGGCACCGTCTCTGAATTTTGTCCTGAAATTTTCCGCGTCAATCGCAAGCACAACTTTACTCGCGTTGAATTTATCGATACACTTTTTCGCTTCGTCAGGATTTTCAATAAACATTGTTCCGATAACGGCGCGATAAATCCCGTTATCCATAGCATCTTTCACCGCGTTAAAAGTCCGCAGACCGCCGCCAAGTTCAATCGGTATATCAACGGTTCGCACCATACTTTTGATGATATCGAAATTCACCGGGAATCCGGTTCTAACGGCATCGAGATCGGTTACATGAATAGATTTCGCGTTCTCTTTACGCCACAGTTTTGCCATTTCAATAGGATCGTTGCTATAGAGTTCGCCGCTGGTACTTCGCGTGGAACGGACACATTTCCCGGCTAAAATCTCTATTGACGGAATAACGAGAAGCATCGATCTATTTATGGATTATCATATGATTTACTAAATTACGATGAACTAAAAATGCAGAAAATTTATATGAAATTCAAACATTGGAATTCAAGGAGAATGATTTAAAACACCCCTCCCGCATCCGCTTCAGACTAACTTGAATTTCGAATATCGAATAGACGAATTATAAACTCTAATTTAAACTTTCAATAAAGATTTTACGATTTAACGATTAATTAGGATTGAACTTTCTCCCTGATTATATTTTATTATGACTCAAGCAAAACCGCTTCCAATAGATGCCGTCATCCCTGAACTTCACGCTGCGTTCAAACGCAAACGCAACATCGTTCTTTCTGCCGATCCCGGCGCCGGAAAAACAACGCGCGTTCCGCTTGCGCTAATAGACGAACCGTGGCTTAACGGGAAAAAAATTATCATGCTTGAACCGCGGCGTTTAGCGGCTACGCGCTCGGCATCGTTCATGGCACAACAGATTGGGGAGCGGGTTGGCGAAACAATCGGCTACCGGATACGCGGCGAGACACGTGTCGGTAAATCGACCCGTATCGAAATTGTAACGGAAGGAATACTAACTCGATTTTTGCAGCACGATCCGTCTTTGGCTGATGCAGGATTGGTAATCTTTGATGAATTCCATGAGCGAAGCATTCACGCCGATCTCGGCTTAGCGCTGACTCTCGATGTTCAGGAAAATCTCCGCAACGACCTTCGCATTCTCGTAATGTCGGCAACACTCGATGGCGTCGCAATCGGTTCGCTTCTCGGCGATTCTGAAATTGTAAAAAGTGAAGGCAGATCGTTCCCCGTTGAAACAATTTATCTTAAACAACAGCACAACGAATATATCGAACCGCTCGTTGCCGCAACAGTTGCGCGCGCGTTGCGTGAGAACTCGGGAGACATACTTGTTTTTCTTCCGGGTCAGCGCGAGATAAGAAGAGTGGATTCCATTCTCAGAGAAAAAAAACTTCCTGAAGATGCTGAAGTTCACCTCTTGTTTGGAGATGCTTCTCCCGCACTTCAACAGAAAGCTCTTGCTGCGGGCGTGAATGGAAAACGTAAAGTCATTCTCTCAACAAGCATTGCTGAAACAAGTCTTACTATAGATGGTGTAAGTGTTGTTATAGATTCAGGACTTTCACGCGTACCGAAATTCGATCCGAGACGGGGAATGTCGGGACTTGTAACCTTTCCTGTTTCACAAGCCAGTGCCGATCAACGGCGTGGGCGCGCCGGCAGACAACAACCCGGTGTTTGCTATCGGTTATGGACCGAACGGCATCATCCGCAGTTGCATAAATTTTCACAACCTGAAATTTTATCTACCGATCTCGCACCATTAGCATTGGAACTTGCACTCTGGGCCACGCCAAACGGAGAAGGACTTCGATTTCTCGATCCGCCACCGACACCGCATTTAAGTCAGTCTATTACACTTCTAAAAGAACTTGGTGCGGTCGACTCGAAAGGTGGTAAACTTACAAATCATGGCAAGGCAATGAGCGAACTCGGCATTCATCCTCGTTTCGCGCACATGCTTATTCGCGGTAAAGAGCTTCGCATTGGCGCACTTGCATGCGATGTCGCCGCACTTCTTGAAGAGCACGACCTTTTACGCGGCGATGCCGATGCAGAGATTGATTTACATTCGCGATGGGTCGCACTTCACGGTAAACGCGTTAAAGATTCATTCGCCCGTGACCGCGCCCTAGCACAGTCATCGCGTTTAATGGATTTGTTAGGTGTTCTCAATAAAAATAAATCCGGAGAAAAACTGGGTGTATTATTGGGACTTGCATATCCTGAACGAATCGCAAAACGCCGTGAAGAGGAAAGTTTGAAGTATCAATTCGCTGGAGGAACCGGAGGTATTTTACCTAAAGGAAGCACGCTTTCGAAAGAAGAATATCTTGCCGTTGCGGATGTTGACGGAGCGGGTAGTGAAGTAAAAATATTTTTAGCCGAACCGATTTCGGAAAAAGAAATTTTTGAGAACTTTGCAGAGCTACTTAACGACGAAGAAGAAATCCGCTGGGATGATCGGCTAGAGATGGTTATCGCGCGGAGAATGAAGAAGTTGGGCAACATCATCATTTCTGAAACCGCGATCAACACCGACTCCGACGCTGTACGTTCCGCAATGATCGATGGAATTCGGAGAATGGGTTTCGATTTGCTGCCATGGACGAATCATGCGACCTCGTTAATGGTAAGAAGTGAATGGCTCAGGAAACAAAATCTGAATAAATTAGATTTGCCAAATCTTGAAAGAGATCATTTGATGAATACAATTCACGAGTGGTTGCCTCCATACCTTGGGGGAATAACAAGGAAATCTCATTTATCTAAACTGGATACAAGTCAGATCATTGATTCATTTTTCTCTTACCAACAGCGGCGTGAACTAGACATTCTGGCGCCGACACATATTACGATAAAAAATAATAAGCGAATTGCACTCGAGTATCAAATTGGTTCAACACCCGTTCTAGCAGTGCGGCTTCAGGACATGCTGGGAGAAAAAACAACGCCAACTGTTTGTGGCGGAAAAGTGAAAGTATTGATACATCTCCTCTCACCCGCCCGCCGCCCGATTGCCATCACTCAAGACCTGCCGAGTTTCTGGAAGAATGCATATCCCGAAGTGCGCAAGCAGATGCGCGGAAGATATCCGAAGCATAATTGGCCCGAGGATCCGGTGAATGGTTAGTGGTAATTAGTTATTAGTTATTGGTGATTTGTGATTAGCGATCCGGAAAAAGTGATCTGCTATAGACACTCTAAATATTCACAGCAGTTGGTTCAGCCAAATGAATAATGCAATCCTTTCTGTATTTGCGCAGTTCATTTTTTGTTTACTCACATACTCAACTACTCAACAACTCACATACCTTCCCACTTCTTGCATCTCACCTCCTTTCTATGTAATTTTAAATTGAAATAATCGAAATTAGTGAATTGCCATTTTAATTTTCAATTATATCTACAATATCGAACGAACAATATATCATGTCTATTAAAACATTTCTTTTCATATTTCTTATGTCAGCAATAGAAACTATATCAGGTTCCGGGCAAATGTCGGATATGAGCCGGGCAGAGAGAGAAAAATTTTTCGGATCACTCTATTCAAAAAAAGAATTAGGATGCATCGTTAAAAAAGACGGAACAACATTCCGGCTCTTCGCGCCACGCGCATCTCAGGTGTGGGTGATAATTTATGAAAATTACGACGACGAAAAAGGTCAGGAAATTAAAATGGTGCGCGATTCAACGGGTGTGTGGGAATATTATTCGTTCGGCAGATTATACGGAAAACTGTACAACTACCGCATCGATGGGCCAAAAGGGAACGGAGAAAAATTTGATTCGCTCGTAACTGTCGGAGATCCATACTCTAAAGCTGTTGTAACTAAGAACAACTATCATCATCAGGCAAAGACAATAATTCTCGATACAAAATATAATTGGGAAGGCGACACTTTTATTGTTCCGAAAAATCATAACGAGTTGATTATTTACGAGGCACATCTGCGCGATCTTACCGCACATCGCTCGTCCGGTATCGATTCGCGCGGAACATTTTTAGGATTGACAGAAAAAGGAAAAACAGGCGGCTTATCTTATCTGAAGGAATTGGGTGTGAATGCGGTAGAGTTTCTGCCTTTACAAAAGTTCGGAAATATCGAGATACCTTATCGCGACAGCACTGTATTAGAAGATGGCGGCGAGTTCAATACATGGAATCCATACTCGCGAAACCACTGGGGGTATATGACGAGTTACTTCTTCGCGCCCGAAAATTATTACGCTTCAGACGGTACCATGACGAAAGAAGAATATAACGGAGTAGGCGGCAGAGCGGTTAATGAGATGAAAGATATGATAAAAGCGCTGCACCGCGAAGGAATTGCGGTTATAATGGATGTTGTTTACAACCACGTTTCGCAGTACGATTACAATCCTTTCAAGTACATAGATAAGTTTTATTACTTCCATACCGACTCGAACGGAAATTTTTTAAAAACATCCGGATGCGGAAATGATTTTTACACGTCGCGACCGATGGCGCGGCGACTCATTATTGAAAGTGTAAAGCACTGGATGCAGGAATACCATATCGACGGTTTTCGTTTCGATCTCGCAACCATGATAGATTGGGAAACCTGTAAGCAAATCGCCGAAGAAGCGAAGAAAATTAATCCGAATGTAATTTTAATCGCCGAGGCGTGGGGCGGCGGTAAATACGATCCGCCGGGATTCAGCGATATCGGCTGGGTATCGTGGAACGATCGTTTCCGCAACGGTGTGAAAGGACAAAATCCGTACAACGATGCCGGATTCATTTTCGGAAGGTTTCAGGATAAAAATTCCAAGCAATCGGTTATGAGTTTTGTTAACGGAACGCTGCGCGAGGACGGCGGAATGTATCTTCAAAAAGAACACAGCGTTAATTACCTCGAGTCGCATGATGATAATACGATGGGTGATTTTATTCGCATTGCAACCGGCACCGCGACCGAAACGACACGTGTTTCAAATCTCGATAAACATGTTAAGTTAACGCCGGTGCAATTAGCGCTCAATAAACTTGCTGCAATGTTCCTGCTAACATCTCAAGGACCGACGATGATTCACGAGGGACAGGAATACGCGCGAAGCAAAGTCATTGCACCATCCGGTTCACCCGATCCGCGAATTGGAATGATTGACCGCAACAGTTACGATAAAGACAACGAAACAAATTATCTGAATTATCACCATCGCGATTTAAACCGTGAGTTGTTCGATTATTATCAGGGATTGATTGAACTACGGAAACAATATCCAATTTTCAGTAGCGCACCTAAAGGAGCGGTTGAATTTTTAAAAAACGATTTTGAGTTTGTGATCGCATTCAAACTCGATTCGAAAAAAGCCGGTAAGTTTGCGGGCAAAACCGATTTCATAGTAATACTAAACGGAAGTTCCGCAACGGAGACAGTAAATATTCCAAAAGGAAAATGGTCGGTAATAGCAAACGATAAAAAGATTTCTCTCAAGAAACCGCTTGCCACAGTATTGAAGAGTGTAACTTTGCCTGCCACATGCGGAATGATACTTATGCAAACTGGAAAATAAATTAGCCAATATCGAACATCGAACGACCAACAACTAATAACCACTAACTACTCACCACTCACCAACCGCTACTCACCTATGACGATAGAATTCCTCGGAGCCGCCCGAACTGTAACAGGTTCAATGCATCTTCTTCACGCCAACGGATCGCGCATCTTATTAGACTGCGGATTATTTCAGGGTAAGCGGACTGAAGCAAATGAACGTAACAGAAATTTTCCGTTCGATCCCAAATCAATTGATGCGGTAATACTTTCACATGCGCATATCGATCACAGCGGTAATTTACCTAATCTTGTTAAACAAGGATTTTCCGGTAAAATTTATTCAACCACCGCGACAAAAGATTTGTGTGAAATCATGTTAGCCGATAGCGGGTATTTGCACGAACGGGATGCGGAGTTCATAAATAAGAAGCACCGGAAAAAGCACGAGCCGCAAGTTGAGCCGTTGTATACGGTTGAAGATGCAGCAGAGACAATGAAGCTGTTTGCCGGAATTCCGTATGAAAAAGAATTCGCGGTGTTAAAAAATATCACGGCAAAATTCACCGATGCCGGACATATTCTCGGCTCAGCCTCGATAAAAATTATTGCAACGGAAAAGGGGATCAAAAAAAATATAGGTTACAGCGGTGATATCGGTAGATGGAGCATGCCGATAATCAGAGATCCGCTTCATATGGGAAATGTTGAAGCGTTAATTACAGAAAGCACCTACGGCGGCAAATTGCACGATCCGCCCGACGATATGGAAAAACATCTCATCGCCGATCTTGAACGTACCATTAGTCGCGGAGGGAAAATTTTAGTACCCGCATTCAGTGTCGGCAGAACTCAAGATTTAGTTTACTCTCTGCATAAATTATTTGACGCAGGAAGATTGCCGCGGATTCCGATATATATAGATAGTCCGCTTGCGATTAACGCGACCGAAATTTTCAAGAAACATCCTGAATGTTTCGACGAGGAGACATTCAAACATATAGCAGAGCATCACGATCCGTTCGGATTCAAACAACTGCAATATGTCCGTACCGCCGATGAATCGAAACTACTCAACGATAAAAAAGAGCCGTGTATGATAATTGCGGCGTCCGGTATGTGCGAAGCGGGACGGATACTTCATCATCTTGCAAACAACATCGAAGACGCTCGCAATACGATTATGATGGTCGGTTATTGCGCCGAGCATACTTTAGGCAAGCGTTTAGTTGATAAAGAGGAATATGTGAATATTTTCGGTGTGCCGCACAAAAGGAACGCGGAAGTTGTGGTACACAATTCATTCAGTGCTCATGCAGACAGCAATGAGTTGCTAAAATTTATCGACCGTTTTGATAAAAAGCAGCTTCAAAGAATATTTATCGTACACGGAGAGATTGAGAGATCGAACGATTTGCAGAAAAGCATTGACAAAATCGGGAAGTACGAGAGTAGTATTCCACTGAGGGGAGAAAATATTCAGATCTAAACGGCTTCCGCGATTTTATAAGATTTAATCTTTTCATACAGTGTTGTTCGTTGAACCGGTGTGAACCCTGAATCGTGAATCAATTGAACTACTTCCCCCACTGTCGTTTTATTCACAAAATTGGCTTCGGCGTGAACGTTTTCTTCCAATAGTGTTCCGCCAAAATCGTCGGCGCCAAAATGCAACGCAACTTGTCCGATTTTTTTTCCTTCCGAAAACCACGATGCCTGTATATGATCAAAATTGTCGAGGTAAATACGTGCCAACGCAATCATTTGCAAGTAACGTATCGGCGAGGCAAAATGAGGAATAATCTTTTCCAACGGTGTATTTCCCGGCTTAAAACTCCACGGTATGAAAGCTGTGAATCCGTGAAATTCGTCCTGAAGTGAGCGTATTCGTTCGAGGTGCTCGATAATTTCTTCGTCATTTTCTAAATGACCGTACATCATCGTTGCTGTTGTTTTATAACCTATCTTGTGTGCTTCTCTCATCACGTTAAGCCAATCTTCAGCGGTACCTTTTTTGTGACCCATTTTTTTACGCACGCGATCCGATAAAACTTCGGCGCCGCCGCCCGGAATTGTCCTCAATCCGGCATCCCAAAGTTTCTGTAACACATCGGGGATAGATAAACCTGAAACCTCAGACATTCCGATTATTTCCGTCGTTGAATAAAAATGTGGATGAATTTCGGGAACTTCTTTTTTTGTCCGCTCGATCATTTCAATATAATATTCGAAAGGTATTGCCGGATTCACACCGCCCTGCAGCAATACCGTGGTCACTCCGTTTGCTGCCGCTTTTTTAAAATTCTGAATCATCCGATCAACGGTATAGGTGTACTCGCCCGATTCACCCGCGTGGCGATAGAAAGCACAGAACACACAATCAACATTGCAGATATTTGTGTAATTTGGATTAGTATCGATAACAAAAGTCACTTGCGGTGCGGGATTTTTTCTGAAGCGAATTTCGCTCGCTAATTCTCCCAAATCAAGAAGCTCGTTTTTTTGTAATAGATATAATCCTTCTTCGCTCGTTATTCGAACTCCGGATTTCACTTTTTCATACATCAATGAGTAATTCATAATTTTCATAATAGAGGTACTGAGATCATCCGGAGTGTTTACGCTTTAATATTAATCTCGTTAACCAATTTCCGGAAGATCGACATCGCTTCTTTTTCCCGCTCTCCCAACCGGTAGTTGAAACCTTCGAGGTATTCCTTTGTTTCGTTTGAACTCAGACCGATGGTTCTTCCATGACTGGCTCCGATTTTGTCATATTGAATCTCCGATTTGCTCAATGACGTACAGATCATTTTTTTTAATTCTTGTTTCCGCTCGGCACTCAAACTTTTTTTACATGCCCAAACGGCGAAAACGAACGGAAGTTTTTGCCAATCGTACCACTCTTTTGCAAGATCAAAAACGAGTTCGAAGCCATTCAATCCTATCTTGTTATACTTCAATGCATCATCTCCAATCAAGAGGATGGCGTCGTAATATCTGTAATCGTTAACCCCGGGATGCAGACGAACAAACTCTGTGCGAATATTATATTTCTTCTCTAAGATTACTTTTAACAGATGGACTGATGTTGCGGTATCATCTGTTATTCCAATCTTCTTTCCATTCAAACCGATCCAACCTTCTTTAGAAAAAAGCATGACACTTTTAACCTGATCTCTCGTCGCTATACACCAATCCAACAACTCAAAACTTTCTTCTTGATCAAAATAATCGATCAGCGAAAATAGTCCTGTATCAATTTGTCCTTCTTTGCTCAGCATTCCCATCCTGCGCGGTGCGACGGGAAGAATTTTGAAATCATTTTTTTCTAAATCATTATAAAACGGGACAGAATTCAAATAAGGAATTTTGCCGATAACATTTTGCGTATACGAGTTCAGCGGATTATAAAAAGCATCTCGTTCAACCGGAATCTTTCCGCCATCTGTTATTATTTTAATGAGTTTATCTTTCGCGAGCTTCATCGGACTGATTGCGCCTGCATCGTGAGCTATTCGTTCCTGCCCGACTGTTCCGTCGATATCATCCGCCCCGAAATTTAACGCAACCGATGCCACTTCTTCGGTCAACATTACCCAGTATGCTTTGATATGTGGGATATTATCGAGCATGAGTCTGGATATTGCAATTGTCTTTAAATCATCGATCGCTGAAGTAAATTGATTTTTGGGTTTAATGCCGGTATCTCCGGGTTGAAAAGCGAGCGGAATAAAACTCAGGAAGCCGGCTGTTTCATCCTGCGCTTCGCGCAGTTTGATCATATGAATCAAACGTTCCTCGATCGTTTCGATATGTCCGTAAAGCATGGTGCAATTTGTGGGAATGCCAAGTTTATGCGCAGTCTTGTGAACTTCGAGATATCCTTTTGCTCCGATCTTTTGCGGAAATAAAAGCTTACGCACACGCTCGGTAAAAATCTCTGCGCCACCACCGGGCATCGTACGTAAACCCGCAGATTGAAGTTGACTCAGAACATCTTCAATCGATAATCTGAATTTTTTATGAAAGAAGTCAATCTCGACAGCCGTATATGCTTTTACATCGGCATCGGGAAATTTATCATGAATGCTTTTAACGATATCTATGTATCGGTCCCATCGCCAATCGCGAGGCATTCCTCCGGTGATGTGAACCTCTTTTATCTCGGGTGTGATTTTTGAAAGAATTTCTTCGGTGGTCATCTCATATGCGTCCGGTTCACCTTTTTTCTTGGCGAAATCACAGAACTTGCACGAAAGAATACAAACGTTCGTATGCTCTATTTTCTGATTAAGTACGAAGTAAACCGCGTCGCCGCTTTTTTGCTGCTGAACGTAATGAGCCATTTTACCAAGGGAAATAAGATCGTTCGTATTGAAGAGGATTAATCCGTCTTCAAGCGAGAGACGTTCTGACCTGAGAATCTTTTCCCATATAGCGGTTAGTTGATTATCTTTAAACGAAATTATCATTCTACTGATTTGAAAAAAATATCATCGTAAGAGACATAAACAATCTGTTTAGAATCGGGAGACCAGCTTCCATCGGTAGTTTGCACTGCGATCTGCTGAGCGTTTCCATCAGATAAATTCATTGTATATAAATATGTTGTGTTTGAAGATCCGTATAGATAGTAACTTATTTTTTGTCCGTCGGGGGAATACCTCAGAGATGCTATCTGGGTATCGTCCGTAAAATGCAAGCGGCGGATAGTTGTCGCGGTAAAAACATTCGTCGTATAAACATCCGAATCATAGTTGAGATGTTTGGTGTAAAGAATTGTAGCTCCATCCGGTGACCAGCGGGTTGCATTAAAAAACGCAGAACTGTCGATAAGCATTTTTCCCGTACCATCGGTGTTAATAACAGCCAAGCCGTTTGTAGAATCACGAGAAAACACATATGCGAGTTGATTATTTGCAGACCAAGACACCGAGCCGGTATGTATTGAATCGGGTAGAAACAACGATGACACACCCGTTGATGCATTTACAATATTCAGTGACGGATGAAGGCGCGATCCGCGCAACGCCGAACAAACGATTTGTGAACCATCGGGCGACCAGTCTGCATCATACGTATACTTGAGCGAATCGGTTTTAATATATAAACCGATCGTATCCACTATATAAAGAGTCGACATTCTTCCGCTGTACAAAATAAATTTATCGCCAAGTGGGGACCATTTAATTCTATTCGGAGGCATTACGCGTTCATTTTTAAAAAGTTGTTTTAATTTGGTCTCACCGGTATCGGATATAAAAAGGGCATAATCCGGTGGCCGCACATTCTCCGTTACAACGTCTGACCCGCACCCCGAAGTGGCACCGATAACTTCATCATACTCGTCTTTAACTATAATGAGTGTATTGTATGAGGTCGTTGACCATTCCGCGGAGGCAACATAACGGAAGTGTTTATTCTCGCCTTTTTTTCCACACTGAGTAACGAGAAGGGCAATGGTTATAAAAAATATTATCCGTGCCGAATTTTGTTTTATTTTTTCCATATTTTATTCCATTTCTCGTCAACTCGTTTAATAATTTCTTCCTTCATTAACAACGGTTCGGGATAGCCGGGTTTCCACGTCGAATCAATTCCCATAATCCCTCTATATATAGGTGATATACCTGCAAGTTTTTGTTCGGTAAAAATAACGTCACGCTCGCAATCAAATCGCGTGAATATACCCCAAATGTAGCTTTCTTTATCGTGTATTTCGATATCTGAACTGACAATTGCGATCATCTTGATGGTTGATAATTCGGGCAATGAAACAAGTTTTTTTAGAAGTTCTTTTCCTGCAGTATCCTGGAGTTGAGAACTATTCTTGTCCAGAAAGGGATCCGCCTTCGGCGACGTGTATTGGATTGGCGCGTCAATTTTCACCAATAGTAATGTTTCATCAACTAAATTTAGATCAAGAATTCGTTTGTCACTCGCATAGAGTTTAGATCGTATAGCAGGAAGATCAAAAACTCTCCGCTCTCTGCTCTCTGCTTTGTACTTCTTCGTCGCGTCTATTATCATCTTGCTTCCTAAGTTCATCTTATAACTCGTGAAGTCGAGTGTATCAAGAGGAACTTTTGGTATCATTATGAAATCGAAATGAGGATCGAAGTTTTCTTTGATCTCACGAAGTACAGATTTCCAATCACGCACATCGACGCCTGCAGAAACAAGGACGATACATTTAGTAAGAGACAGTTGATCCGTTCCCATCATTCCGAGCGCAGCTTTAATCGCTTCTTTTTGATATCGTTGTTCAATTGAAGCAACAAGAAGATTATGAAATCCGGCTTCATAGTATGCCCAAATATCTGTTACTTCTTTGTGAATCAATTTAATCAAAGGACCGAGCATCTGCTGTGTGGCGTCGCCTAAAAATTTATCTTCCATCGGTGGTTTACCCACCACGGTCGCGGGATAAATCGGATTGCGCCGATGTGTAATCGTTTTAATTTGAAATATTGGAAATGCGGATGCGGCAGAATAATGCCCGAAATGATCACCGAACGGACCTTCCATCTTCCTGATTTTATTCGGGACAATTCCTTCCAAAACAAATTCAGTATCTGCCGGAACATCTATAGAGATCGATTTACCGCGAGTGAAATTTATTCTTCGGTTCTGTAAAAAGCCAGCGAAGAGTGCCTCATCGATACCTTCAGGTAACGCGGCAATGGTTGCGAGAGTAAGAGCGGGCGATGTTCCAAGCGCGACAGCGATCTCAAAATCTCTACCTAATTTTTCAGCGTAATGATAATGGAAACCGCCCCCTTTTTGAATTTGCCAGTGCATCCCTGTTGTAATCTTATCGAATACTTGCATGCGGTATACACCGATATTTCTTCTTCCATTCATCGGGTGATATGTGATAACTTGCCCTAACGTTAAAAAACGTCCGCCATCTTGAGGCCAGCAAATTTGAATAGGCAGCAAATCCAGATCGGGCAATTCAACAACTTCTTGAGACTGCGCGGTAAAAACTTGTTTAGGGCGTGATTGCCAAAATCTTTTTATCGTATTTTTATTGTTTAAAATTGATTGAAATGTCGGCGGAAATGCTTGTTCAAAAAAGCCTATTAACTCATCGCCGATGCTTTCCGGATGCCTGCCGAGCGCAAGTTCAATTCGTCGTGCACTTGCAAAATGATTAATAACAAGCGGATAGTTTGAATTTGTGGGATGTTCGACTAACAGAGCAGGTTTGTTTTCCAGAATAGCGCGGCGTGCGATTTCCGTTAATTCAAGAACGGGATCAATCTCGATTTCAGTTTTATGCAGTTCACCAGCATCTTTTAGCGTTTGTAAATAAGATTGTAAATCGTAAGAAGGCATCAATTTTCAAATTTGAATTGGCGATAATTATTATTGAAGCTCATCTTCGCGCCACCCCTTACCGATCTTAAAACCCAGTACTCCAAGTACGCGGTTAACGAATCCTTCTACATATTCCGAAACATTTTTCGGAACAAAATAGAGCGGTGGAGATATTGGCATCACGATAGCTCCGTCTCGTGAAAGCTTAGCGCATTGTTCAAGGGTCACCGTTGAAAGAGGTGTTTCACGCACACAAAGGATGAGTTTATATCTTTCTTTAAGGGCCACTTGCGCCGTGCGTGTGATCAGTGAATCTCCGATTCCGGATGCAATTTTTCCGATTGTGGAGGTAGAGCATGGAATGATAACGAAAGCATCGAATCGGTTCGATCCGGAAGCTATTGGCGCGGTGAGGTCGTCGTTCGAAAATTGTTTTTTCACGAAGGGTAGTAAATCATTTTCGCTCATTTTAATTTCATCTTTAATGAGAGCTTTCCCCCACTTACTTATAATAAGGAATTTATCTGCAGGGCATCTCTTTAAAAAATCTAGCGCATATATTGCACCGGAAGATCCTGTGATAGCTACAATGATTCTCATCGGGCAATAACCCCGGTTATAATCATTGCAAACACAACGAAACCGAGTCCTGCGTTGATTTTAAAGAATGCAAAATCCACATTGCGTGTACTTCTTTGTTCGAACCAAAGCAATCCTCCTGTTAAAAGAAGGAATGGTGTCGCGTACCATGTACGGATTGTGTTGAAAAAAAGAACGACTAATGCCACAAAACCGATGAAATGAAAAATTGCAGAATAGGCCAGAGCTTTTTTCTTTCCGAATCGCGAAACGAAAGAGAAAAGATTTTCTTTTTTATCGAACTCTTCATCAAGCGTCGCGTAAATTATATCAAAACCCGCACCCCAGAAAATCGTGAAGAGTGAAAGAAGAACAGCGGGAAAAATATTTTCAAAAGAGGGATTCACTGCGAACCAACCGCCTAAAGGAGCCATCGCCATGCTAACACCCACGCCAAAATGGGCGAAGGCGGTGAACCGCTTCATGTACGGATAAATAATAAATATTACAATCGGTATCGGTGAAAGAATTAAGCAAAATGTTGAAATCATCGCAGCGCATACAACGTACAGAGCAAGTCCGAAAATTAAGACAAGAATCGCTTCCGACAATTTCATTCTGCCGCTGGGAAGTTCTCTGTTTGCGGTGCGAGGATTACGGAAATCGATAGCTCTATCTATGATCCGGTTAAACGCAAAAGCCACTGTTCTAGCTCCTACAGCTGCAAGTAAAACCAGAGCAAGAATATTAAGCGGCGGAAAATTGTGCGAGCCAAGCATAACTCCGCTGTAAATTAGCGGAAGTGTGAATAAAGTATGTTCTATTTTGACAAAACTAAAAAACTTTTGCAAGAGAGGATTTCCATAATGATGAACTAAAAA
The DNA here is from genome assembly GCA_016214905.1 of Ignavibacteriales bacterium. Lineage (NCBI taxonomy): Bacteria > Pseudomonadati > Ignavibacteriota > Ignavibacteria > Ignavibacteriales > Ignavibacteriales bacterium. The sequence continues at coordinate 75,869 of JACRMQ010000007.1, forward strand.
ATATATCGAAAAAAGGTATGGTAAACAAAAAACAGATGTGAATAGAGCCGTTTTTTTTGATTTTTTCACAAATTTTGGTTATACTTTCTATTCAATGTTTAAATTTCCAACCTAATATTTGCAATTGAAAGGAACTGCATATATGAAATTCACAATGGGGATATCCATCGTTATTATTATATTTTCGTCTATCTTCGGTTGTTCACCGAAATCGAGTGATCTCTTGGTGCTTGAAGTAGGTCAACAGAAAATATCACTCGCAGAATATGAAAATTTCTACACACGCAACAGCGGTGGATGGGAGATGGGACAAAAAAGTTCGATTGAAGAACGAGAACGGTTTTTAGACCTTCTTACAAATTACAAATTGAAACTCCAATATGCATACGATCATAATCTTTTAAATGATCCGGAAATTATTAACGAATTGCGCGAGTATAGGGCAACGCTTGCAACAACATTTTTAATCGAAAGAGAAATAACCGATCAGGGCGTTCGCAGATTGTATGATAGGCGACGTGAGGAGATCCGCGCTCAGCACATTCTGATAAAAATCACACCCGACGCGAAACCGGAAGACACTCTCCAAGCTTATTCTAAAACAATCGATTTGCTGAAACGCTTACAAGCAGGAGAAAGATTTGATTCACTTGCGCTCCAATATTCTGAAGATCCGTCGGCTAAATATAACAGCGGCGATATTTATTATTTCACCGGTGGACAAATGGTAACGCCTTTCGAGAATGCCGCTTTTAACATGAAGAAGGGAGAACTTCTTTCTTATCCTGTCCGTTCGGCATTCGGTTATCATATAATAAAAATTTTAGATCGCCAACCTGCGCGCGGATCAATCAAAGTCTCGCATATAATGACGCGCTTCCAAAAATCTGCTGCCGACTCTGCGGACACTTCTGCAGCATTGAGCAGGATAATAGATTTGCAAGACAGCATCAAAAAAGGTTGGGATTTTCATAAACTCAGTGTAAAATTATCGGAGGATGCGGGCAGCGCCCCACAGGGTGGTGATTTAGGGTGGTTCGAGAGACGCCGTTTTGTTCAACCGTTTGATGAAGCTGCATTTAAATTATCACCCGGACAAATTTCCCCGGTCATTAGAACACCTTTTGGTTACCACCTTATCAAATGCGATAGTGCTAAACCATTTCCATCGTACAAAGAATTACGTGAAGACATTAAAAAAGTTTATCAGCAACAAAGATATAACGAAGATTACAATCAGTACATCGCCAATCTTAAAAAAGATTTTGGTTTTATTCTCGATGAAACAGTGTTATCTTCTTTCATATCCGCGCTTGACACGACTAAGACAACGGAAGACAGCGCGTGGTCGGCAACCGTTCCGACTGATTTGAGATATAAACCTCTTATGACACTTAACCATAAAGGAATAACGCTCGATACCGTGATATCGATTCTTGAAAATAAACCCGAGTATCAAAATACACCGCTTAGAGAAAACGAGTTAAAAACCAAATTAAAGAAAATAACCGAAATAATTCTTTTGGAAGAAAAAACCATCGGAATGGAACAAAGATCAGCAGAATTTTCTTCTCTCATGAAAGAATATACCGACGGTATCTTACTTTATAAAGCCGAACAAATGGAAGTATGGAATAAAACTTCGGTTACCGACAGCTCACTTCGCGAATACTTCAAACTTCACTCCGATGATTTTAAATTTCCTGATCGTGTGAACCTGATTGCTCTCATTTTTGAAACCGACACGACGGCATTTCTGGTTTATGATTCATTGAAAAATGGAGCCGACTTTGCCGAGGCACAGAAAAAATATCATGAAAATCCCGCTCCGCGTTCCACGGACGGATCTCGCGGTTTACAATCGGTTGAGACTGATGAGATTACTAAGCATGCAAGAACATTGCAGATGGGCGATTTATCGGAGCCATTTGCGCTTGAAGACGGTTCTTACACCATCGTGAAGGTTGTTGGAAAGGATGATTCACGATTGAAGACTTACGAGGAAGCAGGCGCCGAAGTTTCCAATGCTTATCAGGAATTTTTATCCAAACAATTGGAAAAACAATGGCTCGACTCTATAAAGTCGCGCTATCCGGTGAAGCAGTATAAAGAAACACTTGTTAAAGCTTTTACTAATCCTCCACAGGATAAATGATTCGGATACTTTGCATACTCTTACTCGCGCTTGCAATTCCAATAGGGTGTCAGCGTGAAAAACCCGATGTTGTTTTGGCGCGGGTCGGAGATGCAGTATTAACCGAACAAAATGTTCGGAAACATCTTAACGATTTCAAGTCGATAACTGAAACCGAGTTGCGGCAGTATATTCAGAGATGGATTAACGAAGAGCTTTTGTATCAGGAAGCTTGCAGAAAAGGAATAGATAAAACGGAAGATTACACGGAACAACTCGAGTTGATCAAGCGACAGATCGCGGGTCAACAATTATTGGAGAAAGAAATATATTCCGATACTTCCACGATATCAGACAGTGCGACGCAAAATTATTTTGAAAATCATAAAGAAGAATTTCCGATTCGGGAAGATGTCGTAAAATTACAGATTGCGCATTTTGACGATAGAGATGTTGCCGCGTTTTTTGCGGCCACCCTCGCGCGGGGTGTATCTTGGGATAGTGCCGTAACGGTTGTTAATGAAGATGCCGGCAAGAAAAACTTCCTGATTAAGGCAACTCTTCCGGCCTATTATACCGCGCACACATTATTTCCGGAAGAACTGTGGAAAGTTGCAGCAACACTCAGCCCAAATGATATTTCTTTTCCGATAAAAATATCGGACCGTTATGCAATCATCACTTTACTTGAGAGAAAACGTAAAGACGATACACCGACATATGAAGTAGTGCGGAACGAAGTCAGGGAACGACTCAATATTGAAAAACGAAAATACAAGTACTCAGAATTACTCGATTCTTTACGCAAACGGTACCGGGTGGAAATAAATCTCAATAAAAATCAATTTTCTATAAATCAACAATAAAATAATTTCCATGATTAATAAAACAATTCGCTTTTCAATACTGTTTTTCATAGCGTATCTATTCATGCTAACCTATTCAGTTGCACAACCGACGGTTGTCGACCGCATTGTTGCCGTGGTTGGTAAAGAACCGATACTTTTATCCGACTTAAATGCACAGATAGAATTATTCGTATTTACAAACCGCGTAGATCCGAACATGCCGGGTTTACGCGAACAGGTTCTGGATGCTTTGATGAACGAAAAACTAATTCTCGCTAAAGCACTCGATGATACAAATGTAGTTGTAACGATAGACGAGGTGAATAACGAGTTAGACGCTCAAATTGCGCAGCGCGTTCAACAACTCGGATCAGAAAAAAAAGTTGAAGAGGCATTTGGAATGCCGCTCGCCCGATTGAAACGTGAATACCGCGACGGTATGAGGAAGCAGATTTTGTCTTCGAAACTCTGGGAGATGAAAAAAATGAACATAACTGCGTCCCGCAGAGAAGTGGAAGAATTCTTTACTCAATTCAAAGACAGCTTGCCCAAAGCACAGGAAGAAGTAGAATTGTACCACATATTCATTGTTCCTAAAGTCAGCAATACCTCAAAAAATTTATTAAAAGCGCAAGCTCAAAATATTTTAGATTCCATCTCGAACGGAGGAGATTTTGCTGATTTTGCAAAACGCTACTCCGATGATCCCGGCACCAAAGCGCTTGGTGGAGACCTTGGATTTGTGAGAAGAGGTGAATTTTTTGCCGAGTTTGAAGAATCTGTATTCTCGTTAAAAGATAAAGAGCTTTCCCAAATCGTTGAAACCCCGATTGGTTTCCATATAATTCAACTTCTCGAGCGACGGGGTGAGCAGGTTCACCCGCGTCATATATTGTTCAAATTCAAGCGCGATGTTTCTGAAGCGGATTCAACTATCGCATTTCTGAAATCTTTAAAAGACAGCGCAAGTAAAGGAGCGAATTTTTCTGATCTTGCCAAACGTTATTCCGAGGACAAAGAGTCTGCTTCGCTCGGCGGATTTTTAGGAAGAATCCCGATCGCACAGCTTGATCGAACAATGTCGGATGTGTTGAAGAATATGAAAGAAAAAGAAATCAGCGAACCGTTTGAGTATGTTTCTGAAAAAGCGCGTGGTTATCAAATCGTTTATCTAAAAAAACTTGTCGCGGAGCATACCTTAAATCTCAGTGACGACTGGTCTCGACTTGAACAACTTGCTACTTCATATAAAAGAAATGCCGAATATCAAAAATGGATTCAAGAACTTCGCTCTGAAATTTATTGGGATGTACGATTAAACGGAAATTAAATTGAAAACACAAAAAGAAATACAACAACTCACCGACGTTGAAGCGGTCAACGCGCTTAAAAAATCTTTCGATGAAATCAAAAATGAAATCGCCAAGGCGATCGTCGGTCAAAATCAAATAGTCGAGCAACTTATCATCTCTCTTCTTGCCCGCGGACACTGTTTGCTTGTTGGCGTTCCCGGGTTGGCTAAAACGCTTTTGATTAAAACTCTCGCGGAAGTACTTGACTTGAGATTCAGCCGCATCCAGTTTACACCTGATCTGATGCCAAGCGATATAACCGGTACGGAAGTAATAGAAGACGATCGCGCTACAGGTTCAAAATCATTTCGGTTTGTAAAAGGTCCGGTTTTTGCAAACATTCTTCTAGCTGATGAAATTAACCGCACTCCTCCGAAAACTCAGGCAGCTTTGCTCGAAGCGATGCAGGAACATCATGTAACTGCCGCCGGACAAAAATTTCTTTTAGAAGAACCTTTTTTCGTACTGGCAACACAAAATCCGATTGAGCAAGAAGGAACTTATCCCTTGCCGGAAGCTCAACTCGATCGTTTCATGTTCAATCTCTGGCTCGATTATCCGACTATGCAAGAAGAGGTTCAGATAGTACAATCGACAACCAGCATCTATCTACCTTCGCTCATACATATTTTGAATCGAGATGAAATTCTGTTCTTTCAGGAATTGGTGCGGCGAGTTCCTGTTGCCCAAAATGTTCTTGAATATGCGGTGAACGTTGTTACTAAAACCAGACCCGCCGAACCTGCATCTCCTCAGTTTATAAAAGATTGGCTGCGCTGGGGTGCCGGACCAAGAGCGTCGCAGTACTTAATACTCGGCGCAAAGACACGCGCGATCTTAGATGGCAGGCACACACCGGATATTGAAGACGTTCGGAAAGTTGTCGCTCCCGTACTTCGGCACCGTATAGTTCCGAATTTTAATGCTGAAGCTGAAAGTGTAACTCCTATACAAATTATTGAAAAATTACTTCAAGCGGTTTAACAGAGATTTCTGTAATATGTCGCAACACCTTCTCAGGTATATTTTTCTATTTGGAATTATTCTCCTGATATTGACTGCAAATGCTTTCGGTCAGAAAGAAAAATATTGGGTTTTCTTCACGAATAAGGGGTACTCAACTCAATCTACCGGATTGCTTCAAAAAGACTCACGAGAAAATGAAATCGTTGAATCGTATCTCGATAAGCACGCCCTGGCGCGCAGAGCAAAAACATTACCTGCCGGTCATTTAACAGATGCAGCAGACATTCCTATTTATGAACCATATATAAAATCTATTGAACAAGCGGGAGGTATTCTTGCACGCCAAAGCAGATGGCTAAATGCGGCAAGTTTTTATCTTTCATTGACTCTAAAAAATGAAATCCTAAAACTTCCGTTCGTTCAGAAAGTTCAACCGGTAATAATATTCCGTGGAAAATCTATTCAACAAAAAATTAGCGATGCTCAATCGGAGATAATGAAACAACAATCTTTTGATTACGGCAGATCGGCGGCGCAGTTGAATGTTATAAACGTACCGCCTTTACATACACTCGGCTTAACAGGCAAAGGTGTTCGTATCGGATTGTTAGACAGTGGTTTCAGATGGAAAACTCATGAGGCATTAAGTTCCCGCAAAATAATCGCAGAACATGATTTTATTTTCAACGATAACAATACAGCGAACGAAAAGAACGACAGCAACAATCAGGATGCGCACGGAACGCTCACATTTTCTATCATTGCAGGTTACCAGCTGGGTAAACTTATCGGTGCTTCTTTCGACTCGGAATTTCTTTTAGGAAAAACTGAATACATTCCAAGCGAGACAATTCAAGAAGAAGATAACTGGGTTGCCGGAATTGAATGGATGGAATCGTTGGGCGTTGATATTATCAGCAGTTCGGTTGGTTACGATATTTTTGATGATGGAACAGGTTATTACTGGGCGAACGGTGATTTTAACGGCAGAACATCACTTGTAGCTCGTGCTGCGGTTCGCGCCACGCAATTCGGCGTACTCGTATGTACATCAATGGGTAACGAAGGAAATGGAAACGGCACCGAGGGAACTTTATTAACACCGGCAGATGCAGACAGCATTATTTCAGTAGGTGGTGTTGAGTTCGATAAAAATAACAATTTACATTTATGGCAATCAAGCTCAACCGGACCAACAAACGATGGAAGAATTAAACCCGATGCTGTTGCTCTCGCAGTTGGTGTATACCACGCCACAGTTCCGGGACCCGCAACATACGGATCATCACAAGGTAACTCAGTGTCAACACCGCTTGTTGCGGGTGCAGCGGCATTGATTCTTTCTGCCAGGCCGGAATTAACGCCGATTCAAATTCGCAACGCGATTCGTGAAACCGCCAGACATGTGGACACTCTTAACTATCCTTCTTTCCCGAACAATTTTCTTGGATGGGGATTGGTAGATGCTTTCCGCGCGGCAACATATTATGGACCGATTTTCTCTAATGAACCATCAGTTATTACACGCTCAGGAAAGAGTATCGTTTCTGTTCACGCAATCTCATCATACGGTTTGAATCCGGACAGTGTATTAATTCATTTTACTGATGGTAGTAAGGCCGATCGTACATTAACGATGGTGCTCGACTCATCCGCATATTTTTCTACTTCGGGAAAATACATTATCGAAATTCCCGAAGAACAATTAGGCACAGCGATCAAGTTTTATATAACCGCCGTAGACAGTGCCGGAAAATCTTTTCAAACTCCTGCTCCTTCGCAAGATCGGTTTTGGTGGATTTATTATGGAATTCCCGGATTACAATCGGAACCTCAAATCGTCAGAACGATTTCGCTTCAGCAGAATTTTCCAAATCCGTTTTACTCGGCTCAAAGTTTTCCGGGTGGATGGATCCCCGGTAATATTACCGTAATTCCTTTCGAGTTAACGAAAACAGAAAAAGTGATCATAAAAATTTATAATATGCTCGGCGAAGAAATAGATGAAGTAGCAAACGGTATATACGGCGCGGGCCGCAATTCGGTTGTCTGGAATGCGGCACGATTTCCCTCGGGTATTTATTTTTACAGATTGTCTACTTCTGCCATGAGCACTACAAAAAAAATGGTATTTTTGCGATAAACGAATGATCCCGGCCAACATCTCACTTGCTATTAACGGAAACATTTTAGTTTTAATCATCGCGCTCATCGTTGCGGTCGCAGCCGGTTTCTTCTTTTATCGCTACACACTTCCACGTGTTCCTTTAAGCAGCCGGATCTTATTTTCCATGTTAAGATCGTTATCATTAATCTGTTTGATCCTCATGCTATTTCAACCGACGCTTCGCTTCAACACATCAAGTAATCAACTCCCGACAGTAGCGATATTAGTCGATGCTTCTCAAAGCATGACTCTGAGCGATAATAGTGGAAGCAGGTCTGAAATAATTTTGCAATACTTGCAAAGCGATGCGCTCAATGGTTTTCCGAATAATGTTCAGTTGAAATATTATTCATTTTCTTCAACGCTTCGCTCGATTCCTGACATCTTAAAAAATCCCATTTCATTTTCAGGAGAGGTAACCGATATCGCCTCAAGTATTTTGATGCTGAAAGATTCTTTGCTTACTCAAAATATTTCGGCAGTCGTTCTGATCACAGATGGAAATTATACCGAGGGAAAAAATCCGATCTATACAGCGGAAGAAATATCTATACCCGTTTTTACGGTTGGGGTAGGCGACACAACCGAGAAAAAAGATCTGGTTGTCTTACGTGCTATTACAAACAATATCACATACGCCAATACGAAAACACCCGTCGATATACGGATAAAATGTTCCGGTTATTTGGACGAGAATGTGGATGTTGTACTATCGGAAGGATCGAAGATCTTAAACCGCACAACCATTACACTTGAAAAGAACAAAAGAGAATATCCGGTCCGCTTATATTTTGAACCTGAAAATGAGGGAATAAAAAAATTAACGGTAAAAATATCTAAATTGCCGGGCGAGTTTACCGACAAAAATAATTCACAATCTTTTTTTGTTAAAGTTTTGAGGAGCAAAATACGCGTGTTGATGATTGCCGGCGCGCCAAGCCCGGATGTTTCGGCGATCCGTCAATCCCTGAATGAAAACGATCATTTCCGGGTTGATGCAATTATTCAAAAATCATCGGATGAATATTATGATTCACCAAAACTTAATCAACTTCTCGATAGCGCAGATTGCATGGTGTCGGTCGGATATCCCCAAGCCGCAACATCCCAAAAATTACTGGCACAAGTTGCCGCCGCGATTGAAAAGCGACGTGTACCGCTGCTATTTATCAATGCAAAAAACATTGATTACACAAAATTATCAGGCATAGCGGAATATCTGCCGTTTTCCTGGATGTTAGTAAATAACAATGAAATATTCATCCGCGGCGTTGTACCTGAGAAAGTAAAAAAGCATACGCTCATTTCTTTGGGAAGCGGAATTGATTATGAATCGTGGCAGAAGATGCCTCCGGTTTATAAAACTAAAACAATCTTCAAAGCAAAACCGGAATCGGAAACGATTCTTTCTTGTGAAAACCCGGATATTCAAAATAGTGAACCGCTTATAGGAATCAGGAATATTAACCATCATAAAGTTATCGGTATAACCGGTTACGGATTATGGCGATGGAAATTACTATCGCAATATGATGAGCGCACCGAAAAATTATTTTCATTATTTTTAAACAACTCTGTCAGATGGCTTACCACACCCGACGATAATAAGAAAGTTCGTGTAGTCCCGGTAAAAGAATTTCATACGACATCCGAACCGGTTGAATTTACGGCTGAGGTTTATGATGACCAACTAAGACCGGTGGAAAATGCGAGCGTTATCGTCCGACTGCATCAAGGTGATGAGACGACGCTTAGCTACGTCGGAAACGGTCGATATGAAGGTTCTTTTGAGAATCTCGGAAGCGGAGATTATTCTTATATCGGAATCGCCGCGAATAACGATTATCAGATTGGGACCGATAGCGGAAAATTTGCGGTTGGGCAAACCAACGCGGAATACATCGAAATAAAAATGAACAAATCTCTTCTTCAGCAAATTGCATTCAGAACTAACGGCAGTTACAACGATATCGAGCAAGTAGAACAGCTTTCATCTGAAATTTCTGAAAAAGTAATATTTGAATCGAAAGAAATAATAAAGACAGATGAAATTGAGTTGTGGAATTGGAAATATTTAGCCGGTTTAATAATCATTCTGTTCGCGTTGGAATGGTTCCTTCGTAAGCGGAGCGGGATGATTTGAAAAATGATACTCTATTCGCATTAGAATATTTTTTGAGATATTAAAATCTTATTCGGTATTAAATACGATTATTTTTACAATTATTTTGATCAAAGAATCAAAATAATTCCTTTTTCAAAAATTGTCCCGTGTACGATTTATTATTCTTTGCCACATCTTCCGGTGTGCCTTGTGCGATGATATAGCCGCCTTCATCTCCCCCTTCGGGTCCGAGATCAATAATCCAATCGGCAGTTTTTATTACATCCATGTTATGCTCTATTACAAGAACGGTATTTCCTTTGTCTACAAGTTTATTCAGCACCGAGAGCAGCATGCGAATATCTTCAAAATGCAATCCAGTCGTAGGTTCATCGAGAATGTAAAATGTTTTTCCCGTCCCGATTTTTGAAAGCTCGGTAGAAAGTTTAACGCGCTGCGCTTCTCCGCCGGAAAGTGTTGTTGCCTGCTGACCAAGGCGGATGTAACCAAGCCCAACATCAAATAATGTTTGGAGCTTCCTCTGAATGCGTGGATTATCTTTGAAAAATTCGAGCGCATCTTCAACTGTCATATTGAGCAGATCAGCGATCGATTTTTCCTTATATAAAATTTCAAGCGTTTCCCTGTTATAACGTTTTCCACCACAAACATCACAAAGAACGTAGACATCGGGCAGGAAGTTCATTTCTATCTTTCTTACACCGTCGCCTTCACATTCTTCACATCTTCCACCTTTTACATTGAAGCTGAATCGTCCCTGTTTATAACCGCGCATTTTTGCTTCTGGCAGTTGAGTAAATAAATCTCTTATGAATGTGAACAATCCGGTGTAAGTTGCCGGATTAGACCGTGGTGTTCTGCCTATCGGCGATTGATCTATATCTATAACTTTATCTATATGCTGAAGACCTTCGATTGATTTATGCGGTAGCGGAACATCTTTCGAGTGATAAAATTTCCTGGCAAGAATTCTATAAAGAGTGTCGGTGATCAAAGAGGATTTTCCCGAGCCGCTTACACCGGTAACGCATACGAATTTACCAAGCGGAACATGAAGATCAATAGATTGCAAATTGTTACCGTTGCAATTTTTAAGTTGAATATTTTTACCATTCCCATTACGACGTATTTGAGGGACTTCAATTTTTTCTTTGCCGGAAATATAAAGCGCTGTCAGCGACTTTGTACTTTTACCTCTACTTCCATTTTTTACTTTTGAAATTTTATTTTTGAATTGATTTGGCTTCCCCACCGTAACCACATGTCCCCCATGCTCTCCTGCGCCCGGTCCTAAATCAACAACATAATCTGCGCTCAAGATCATCTCTTTATCATGCTCAACAACAATTACTGTGTTACCCAAATCGCGGAGCTCTTTCAAGCTGTTAATCAATTTGATGTTATCACGCTGGTGTAAACCGATACTCGGTTCGTCCAGTATGTAAAGGACGCCGACAAGCTGTGTGCCGATTTGAGTCGCAAGACGTATGCGCTGAGCCTCACCACCGGACAAAGTGCGCGCGGAGCGGTCTAACGACAGATAATCCAAACCGACGTTAAGCAAAAATTTTAGCCGCTGGTTTATTTCTTTCAATATTTGATGAGCTATCTCTTTCTGTCGTTCGGTGAGCGAAAGGTTCGAAAAAAAATCTAACGCTTTTTTGATCGAAAAATTTACCGCCGTCTGGATTGTAGTCTCTTTTTTCGTTTTCAAATCGATTAGCTTGATTGCCAAACTTTCCTTCCGCAACCGCCCGCCTTTGCATTCATGGCATGGTGTGGTGTTCATATAAGCTTCAATCCATTGTCTCATGCCTTCTGATGAGGTTTCATCCCAGTAATGTTGAAGCGTTTTAATGATGCCGCTATATCGCTGTTTGTACGTTACCGATCTGCCTGAAGGGTGAGTATATATAATTTCTAATTTTTCGTCACCGGTCCCATTCAATAATAATTCAATATTTTCTTTGGAGATATTTTTAATGGGAATGTCAAGATCGATATTGTATTTCTTTGCAACCGCTCTCACCTGACTCCACAACCATGTTTCGCGCGGCTTACCGATTGGAGCTAATCCCGACTGATTAATAGACAGGTTGCTATCCGGCATAATCAAACGTATGTCGAATTCTCTTGTCTCACCAAGTCCGCTGCAAGTTGGGCACGAACCGTAAGGTGAATTGAACGAGAAAGAATTCGGCGCGGGCTCATCGTAGCTAATGCCGCATTCGATGCATGCAAGATGCTGACTGTAAAGATGATCTGCTCCATCGGCATCGATGATTACGAGTCCTGAACCCATTTGTAGAGCGGTTTCAATAGACCCGGCTATGCGGGATCGCATATCTGAATTTGTGAAGAGACGGTCTACAACTATTTCGATATTATGAATTTTATATCTGCCCGTCTGCATTCCTTTGGTGATTTCTTTGATCTCACCATCAATACGAACGCGAAGAAAGCCGTCTCGCAGAATTTCTTCGAACAACTCTTTATAATGCCCTTTGCGGCCCCGAACAACCGGCGCGAGAATTTGAATCTTTGTCCCCGATTTGTAACTCATGACCGAATCGATAATCTGATCGACAGATTGTTTTTGTACGATTTTACCGCACTTATAACAATGCTGTACACCCACTCGGGCAAAAAGAAGCCGGAGGTAATCATAAATTTCTGTAACAGTTCCAACGGTTGAGCGGGGATTATGCGAAACGGTTTTTTGCTCGATCGAGATTGCTGGACTGAGTCCATCGATGTAATCGACGTCGGGGCGTTCCATCACACCTAAGAACTGCCTTGCGTACGCGGACAGAGATTCAACATAGCGGCGCTGTCCCTCGGCATAGATCGTATCGAAAGCAAGCGATGATTTGCCAGAGCCGGAGAGTCCGGTTATCACAATGAGTTGATCGCGCGGCATCTCAACATCTATGTTCTTGAGATTGTGAACACGCGCCCCTTTAATTATTAATTTATCTTGTTCCAAATGAATAAAAAATGATTTGCTAAAAAATGATTAAAATAAAGTATAAAATGATGAAGAGAAATACAAAGGTTCAGCGCGGTTCGGCTGTGGTAAATTCCAATGTGAATGGGACTAGCGGTTTGCCTGATACCGATCTGATGGATGATGTCAGATTAATTGTGTACTTGGTTGATGATGCGAACGGCTCGGACTGATTGAACAATATTTTATATGATTTGCCATTGGTTCCCCAAAAATAATACTTGATGGGCGGCTCTATGATGATTCCATTTTTAATGGATGAAGTGTCGATTGGGGCTGTAAGCGAAAAAGATATTTGTCCCAACGTGATTGGAATATCCGTCGTTCCATTTTTAATAGATGTTGACGACACTCTATAAGGAATAGTCGTGAATGTCGATTTAAATTCTGTGGCAAGATAGTTACCAAACTTGTCGTGAGCGGAAGGATGTATGATGATATTATACTGAGTGTCGGCTTCTAATCGAATGTTCGCAGCTATGGAAGCTACTATTCGAAAATCTGAACTCAAAGACCACTTTAATGCAATCGGTGGTGTAATAACTATTGATGAAAAAATTGATGAGTCAATTTGACTATTAAAAGTTACACTGATTTTTGGTGTAACACTGGTATTAATCGACATATTCTTTGGTGTAACAGTGCGAACTCGAAAATATGGTTCGGGCGAGAATGTTGCCGAATATGGCGCCATCAAATGATTGTTATAAATATCACTCGCATCTGTTCCAATCCGAATTATGTAAGAGGCGCCCACTTTCCACACAACCGGATTACCCAATGAATCAGCAGCGCTAAAGGTTATAATGTCTCCTCCAACAGTTGAAAAATTCAATGTGTCCGGCGAAATCATTCCATCAGACGCGGGGAAGGTAATTGCTTTTCGAAGAGAAGTTAAATCCATTATTTTATTGAAACGTATTTGAAATAGATTGTAATTGTCGTAAGGACCACGACTATTATTGGAAGGATATGTATAAATCACTCTTGGATGTGTGAACAAATCGGCAAGAGTTTCATATCCTTTTCCATCGTAACCTTTCGATCCTGCAGGACCTTCAGATTCTTTGCAAGAACTTATAAATAAGAAAGCGACCGCACAAAACACGGCAGCCCAGATTTGCGTTAATTGCTTATGAGGAGGAATGATCATCGATTCTCAATATCCTGTGGTAAAGGAAAATATATACGGTTCAACAAGATGTTTGCCTGATTTGGTCCCAAGCGTTGTCGAAAGAGTTACCGTGTATTTTGTCGAAGCGGTGTATACTGACGTTGGAATAAAAGCAATATTAATTCCCCCCATTATGAAATATCCCTCTAGCGATGGCGAAATGCTAAAAGCCCCTCTAACTGTATTTGTGTCTATAATTCCATTTAATCCTATTGAGATCAACTGCAATGGTGAGACATTTGTTGACCCGTTTTCAGGATATGCTGTTGTAGCGCGAAATGGTTCGGTGTAAAAAGTAGAAGTAAAAATGTTTTGCAGTTTGTTTCCCCGTTTATCCATTGCTAAACTATCGATGCTGAGATAATATATTGTACCCGGCTCTAATAGTTGCAGGTGGTTAAATGATGTTTGAGTTGAATCGCTATAATAATTAATAAACCAATCGCCTACTAACGGTGGCGAAATATGTATGTGCGGAAATATCGATGAATCAACAGCACTATTAAAATAGATATCGAAAGAGGAGGAAACATTCACGTTGGATGCAGATGAAGGCGGATTTATGTTTTTTACGCGAAACATTGGCTCCGGTAAAAAAGTCATAATATATCTCTGCATCATAGTGTTGCCGTTAATATCTCTCGCGCCCGGCCTTATTTTGAGAGAACATACCTGACCGATATTCCATCGATTACTATAATTCTGGCCAAGGGAATCAACTGCGTTGAAGGTATAAACATCGCCGCCTATGGTTCGGAAACTGTTGGTGTCAGCGAAAATATTTCCAATCGATGAATAAAGTTTGACGTTTCTCCGAATCGAATTGTGATCCATTATTTTATTGAAACGCAGCATAATGGTGGAATTGAAATCCGTGTAAGGTCCAACGCTGTTTGCCGGCGGATTAGTATAAATAACACTTGGCTGAACAGAAGGATCTGTCAACGATTCTATCGAATTATTACCAGAATGACCCGCAGGTCCTTCGGGACCCTTACAACTAAATGTTATAAAAACAGTTATTCCCAGAAAGAAGATAATATGCTGCTTCATAAATTTTCTTTTAATGATAATATGCAAAGTACCAAATGGTAAAGTGAAATGCAAAAGATTAGAGCTGTATGATTCACTAACATCTCGCCAATCCTGAAAAATGTTCTATTCTATCCTATCCGCTGCCGCTTATGCAAATATTCAAAAAGAGCTTTATCGAATGGTGTTGCGGTGTCGAGCAGAACGTAATCTATATTGTGCTCGCGGCATTCTTTTTTATAATATTCGATGAATTTTCTCATTTCTTCCTGGTAAGCTTTTTGAATATGCCATGGCCGTGTCATCATTTCTTCGCCGGTTTCCAAATCTTTGAAGACGGCATCTTTTCCGAACGCAAAATTTCTCTCCAACGGATCGAGTATCTGCATTACAATCACTTCATTTTTCTTGTGCCTGAAATGTCTTAATGCCGACATCACCTCTTGTGGATTATCAAAAAAATCGCTGATGATGATTACGAGTCCTCGTCGTTTTATTCTCTCGGCAATTGTATGAAGCGAATTCGCTGTGGATGTTTTGTTGCTCGCTTTCAATTGAACAAGCTGATGCAGTATTTCTTTAAGATATGATTTTGTTGCGTGAGGTGGCATGTATAACCGCACACGTTCATCGTAAATTGTGAAGCCAACCGCGTCGCGCTGCTGAACCATAAGCTGCGCCAACGCCGCAGCGATATATGAACCATAGTTAAGTTTAGATATGCGGTTTTCCGAAGCATACGCCATTGATTTACTTGCATCAAGGATGATGTATGCTTTAAGGTTTGTCTCTTCTTCGAATTGTTTGATATAATAACGGTTGGTGCGGCCGAAAATTTTCCAATCGATCTGTTTTATCTCGTCGCCGGGCATATACTGGCGATGTTCTGCAAACTCTACGCTGAAACCATGGTACGGACTTTTATGCAGTCCGGTTATAAAACCTTCCACAACCAAGCGTGCAACCAATTCCATGTTGGCAAGTTTTGCAACAACATCGGGTTGCAAGTACTTAAGATAATCTTGCGGAAGCTGGTTCACTTCTTTCCGGTCTTATTATCTGTTGACAGTGCTGTTGTTTCGGTGCCGAACGCCTGTCCCGGATCTTTTCCCAGGGTTTCAAGTTCGAATTTTGCTGAAGCCGCTAGTTCATGCTCGGGATATTTTTGAAGAAAATTTTCGTAAGCAATTTTAGCGCTATCGAGAAGGTGAAGTTCATTATTGTAAACGAATCCGGAGAGGAACAGCATAGTTGGTGTGTGTTTGCTCGCGGGAAAAAGAGTTATGAAGCGATGATATGATTGAATCGCTTTGCGTGAATCTTTCATGTCATTATTATACATGAACGACAAGCGAAGGAGAGAGCTCTCGGCGTATGCCGTGGTTTGGAAGCGATCGATCGCTTCTTCATAAAGCTGTGCTGCGGTTTGAAAATCTTTTTTCTCTTCTGCAATTTTGCCTTCATTGTAAAGAGTGCTGTCGTTTTTTTTTGAACATGAAACAATTGCTAATAAAGCTATCATATATATAATGATTCGCATACCAATAAAAACCTTATTTATTTAATAGTTGATGGATTACTTATCTGTAAAGTAACAAATAGGTGGATGCTGGTCAAGTTTACTCTAAGCTGTCGAGCGCAAACTTCTCTTGTATTTTTCAGTAATTCAAAATCAGTTAACGGAAGATCCAAAAGGTTTTTTTGACCATCTATTTGTAAACTCATTCTGAATATTTAAAATAGCGGTGATGCTATACTTTAATTTTTGTGAATGTAGCTATTATCCATATTTTAATGCTTTGTTGGTTTTGATTTTTACGATCTATTTGTTTAAGTTTCTTCTCAATGGATTAAATTAACGGATAGAGATGCCCCATACCAAAATTTCATCAATAGGCGAATTCGGTCTTATAGATCGGATAAAGAAAATTGTCAACATCGAGATTGATGACAGATTGCTTATAGATGATTTATTGGTCGGAATATCCGACGACGCGGCAGTATTCAGACCAAAACCCGGCAAAGTGCAGCTACTCACTACCGATGCGTTTGCCGAAGGCATCCACTTCGATCTTACATTTACTTCTCTAAAACATCTCGGCTGGAAAGCTATCGCTGCTAACATAAGCGATATTGCCGCAATGGGCGGAATTCCAAGGTATGCAACGATGGCAATTTCACTTCCGCAAAAAATCTCTGTCGAAATGGTGGAAGAATTTTATCACGGTGCCGCAGCGGCATGTAAAAAATATTCCTGTAAAATTGTCGGAGGCGACACTGTTGCCTCAATGGCGAACACGATGATTACAGTAAGCATGACGGGCGAGGCAGATGAACAAAAAATAAAAACTCGCCGCGCTGCCACTCGGGGGCAATATTTATGTGTAACCGGACATTTAGGTGCGTCGGTTGCCGGATTAAAAATATTGACGCGTGAAAAGGAACGACTTGAACTTGCAAGCGATAAAGAAAAGTTTTTACCTAATTTAGAACCTTACTCAATCGCATTAGAGAAACATCTGATGCCGAAACCACGACTCGATATTTCCAAAATACTGACTGAGAAAGTAAAAATCGGCGCTATGATAGATATCAGCGATGGACTTGCCTCGGAAATTCATCATATCTGCAACAGCAGCAATATCGGAGCTGAGATTTACGAACATAATATCCCTCTTGATTCAATCACACAGAATATTTCGGAAGAATTTGGCGAACCGGCAACAGATTACGCGCTCTTTGGCGGCGAAGAATATGAATTGCTCTTCACTATCAGCGATGAAGAGTTTGCAAAACTCGAAAAATTGACAAGCGATGTTACAATAATCGGACGGGTTACTGAAAAAGAAAAAGGAATAACTCTTATACGCGAGCAAGGTGAAAAAGAACCGCTCCGATTTGGCGGATGGAATCATTTTGTATTTTAGATTTTGACATTCATTGGAAAAATAACTTTTTAAAAGGGCTCATTTATGATTACAAACCGTAGATCTTTTATAAAACAAGTAACCGGTGGTATTATCGGCACATGGGCTTTGGTTTCGGTTCCTGAAATCTCAAAGGCACGGTATATTATTTCGGGTAATCAACAAATCCCAATGGATGATGAACCATTCTGGAAAATTGTGAGGGACCAATTCCCACTTACACACGATCGTATTTATTTCAACAACGGAACAATGGGTCCTTCTCCTTTCGTTGTCCGAGAAGCAGTGAAAGGATTCATTGATAATATTGATGTATCCGGCGAGTACGGTGGGTGGGACACAGCACGTCCGAAACTTGCTAAGTTTGTGAACGTTGATGAATCTGAGATATCGCTAACGCACAATGTTACCGAAGGAATCAATGTTGTTGCTTGGGGTTTACCGCTGAAGAAAGGTGACGAAGTAATTCTAACCAATCATGAACACGCCGGAAACGCACTACCGTGGTTGAACAGGGCAAAGTACGATGATATCATTATTAAGATTCTGAAACCGGCACAAACTGCTTCAGAAAATCTAAACCGCATTAACGATCTGATAACAAAAAGAACAAGAGTAATTGCTATTCCTCATATCACCTGTACGATCGGACAAGTATTTCCAGCTAAAGAGATAACGAAACTCGGCCACGATAAACGTTTGTGGGTTTTCTTCGACGGGGCTCATGGTCCCGGTATGACGATGCTCGATCTCAAAGATATCGGGTGCGATTTTTACGCGACATGTTGTCATAAGTGGATGTGCGGACCCAAGGGCACCGGATTTCTGTTCGTTCGCAAAGAGATGTTAGATGTTTTGCAGGCAAAATGGATAGGTGGCGGTTCGGATATCGGTTGGGATATGACCGTTGATCCACCTGAATTCAAAGGATACGTAAACACCGCACACCGATATGATTTTGGAACTCAGAATGCCGCCATTTATCAGGGATTGAGCGCCGCGACAGATTTTCTTTATCACATAGGAATGGAGAATATTGTTCGCCGTGGAAATGCTTTGTCGGGTTATCTGCAGCAAGAATTGATGAAATTAGAAAAAGTTGAAATGCTCACACCTGTTGAAGAGCAGTCACGCGGTTTCGTTGTCGGATTCCGTCTGAAGAATATGTCATACGATAAGTTTGGAGAACATGCGACAAAAAACGGTTTTCGCATCCGGCTCGTTGGAGAGAACAATCTGAATTCTATCCGCATCTCGACTCATATTTATAATAACTTTGAAGAAGTGAATAAATTTATAGAAGTAGTAAAACAAATCTGAACCAGGATATTTTTGATTAGCGGATTACCATGATTCTAATCTGTTATGGTGATCCTTCTATTAAGATTCGGTCAACGGGGATGATGCAACGAATCATCAAATTTATCGTATTAAATGTAAGTTTCTATCATCCATAATAAATCAATATCAAAGGAACATTTCATGAATCGTTCTTTCAAAATCTTTCCGTATTTTTATATTCTCACATTTCTTGTATTCCATGATTTTATCATCTCCCAAAATAAATATCATTCGTATGATGAAATGACAAAACTAATCCATGCCTCTGTGTCTTCTCACAAAGATATCGCTAAAGTTGAGTCGATTGCGAAAACTATAGAGAACCGAGATATCTGGGCTATCGCTATTGGCGGAAAAGACGCAGATAGTCGACATGCGATTTTGGTGTTAGGTGGTGTTGAAGCAGAGCGGATTATCGGAAGCGAACTGTCTGTGAGGTTCATAAACTTCCTTCTTGATAATTACGGGAAAGTCGACAGCATTACTCAATTGGTGAACTCATCAACATTTTATATTCTTCCGCGTGTGAACCCTGATGCGAGCGAAGAATTTTTCAGAAAACCTTTAAATGAACGAACTCTCAATGCTCATCCAACCGACAACGACAGAGATGGGATTCTGGATGAGGATGGATTTGAAGATTTGAACGGAGATGGTTTTATTACAATGATGCGAGTTAAAGATAATCGTGGTGAATGGATCCCCCATCAGAACGATCCGCGCATTCTGCGTAAAGCCGATCCATCTAAAGGTGAAATCGGATTATATAAACTTTTCACGGAAGGAATCGATAACGATATTGATGAACAGTGGAACGAAGATGATCGTGGTGGAGTAGATTTTAATCGTAACTTCCCTCACAATTATCAATTTTTCAGTAAAGGTGCGGGACCTTATCAAATTTCCGAAGTTGAATCAAGGGCGGTAACGGAATTTTGTTTTTCACATCCTAATATAGCCGCCGTGTTCACATTCTCATCAAATGATAACTTGATGAATCCTTGGAAAAAAGAACAGAAACAAGGACCTCCCCCTTCAACCGAGGAACGATCCGGACGACGAAGAATAATGGATGATGAAGAGTCGGCACCGCGATTGATTACATCTGTGTTGGACGAGGATGAGCAATATTTTAATTTTATAAGTAAACAATATCAAGAGATAACAAAATTTAAAGGAGCTCCTCAAAGTACGAAAGGCGAAGGCGCATTTAGCGAGTGGGCGTATTACCACTTCGGCAGATGGTCTTTTTCAGTTAATCCCTGGTGGATTCCGGAGATCGGGCAGAAGAAAGATACATCAACTGTTGATTCGACAAAGATAAAAAAGGAAAATGACAAAAAGGGAATTGGTGATGAGAATAAAATAGACCTGAAAAAAGGGAAAGGTACTGATGAGAAACCGGATGAATATACAGGTCAGCTAAACGCGTTGAAATGGCTCGATGCCAATGGAATTAAAGACGGATTTATTAACTGGACGAAAATAAAGCACAAAGATTTTCCGGATAATGATGTTGAAGTCGGCGGTTTTAAACCGTACATCCAAACAAATCCACCGGCGGACAGCATTGGAACGATTGCAGAAAAAGAAAACACATTCCTGGCATGGTTGGGTTCTAAATTACCCGCAATTGAAATCAAGGACATAAAAATTAAGTCGCTTGACAATAAAGTTTACCGGGTTACCGCGTCAATCGTCAATAACGGTTATTTGCCAACAAACAGCGCGATGGGCAGTAAAGCACGTTGGCAGAGGAATGTTAAAGTATCAATCGGTTTATCCAAAGATCAAAAACTTTCTGCCGGAAAATTAATTAACATTATTTCCCCTATCAAAGGAAGTGGAGGAAGTCAAGAATTAACATGGCTGATAGTTTCTGCCGCAGGAGAGAAGATAACAATATCCGCAGAAAGTCCTGTTTCGGGAAGTTCAATTCAAATTATTACGTTGAAATAAGGAGATTATCATGATTGAAAAGATTATAAATATTGGAATAATTTTAACGATAAATTTTGGATTGGTAGTTTTAACTAACTCAATGTCATTCTGTAAGGCAGAAAAGGAATTAACACAAAGCTCACTCAAGGCTTTGGGTGCGCCTAATAATCCGAAGGTTGAAGTTTTTTGGAATCGCTATTACGACAGCAAGGAGATCGGCGAGATATGCAAAAGGATTGCAGAAGCATATCCGAAGTTGGCAAAGGTCAGCAGTATTGGCAAATCATATGAGGGAAGAGAAATATGGTTGTTGACTATTTCGAATTCAGAAAAAGGAAATCCGGATAAAAAACCCGCAATGTATATTGATGGGAATATACACGGAAATGAAATTCAAGGAGGTGAAGTTTCACTTTACACGGGGTGGTACCTAGCTGAGATGTACGGACACCTTGATTGGATTACACAACTCGTGGATGAGAAAACCTTTTACATCATCCCCACAATCAATCCCGACGGCAGATATCATTTTATACACGACGCGAACAGTCCGAATTCACCGCGTTCAGGTTTCGATCCGCGCGATGACGACGGAGACGGATTGATTGATGAAGACGGTGACGATGATCTTGATGGTAATGGCAACATAACACAAATGCGCATTAAAGATCCGAACGGCCGCTGGATAACCGATCCTGACGACCCACGAATTATGATTCAAGCGAAACCCGACCAAAAAGGAGAGTACGAATTAATTTGGACAGAGGGAATTGATAACGACGGCGACGGTCTGGTGAACGAAGATGATCCGGGTTCATACGATCCGAACAGAAACTGGCACTGGAAATGGGCACCGCAATATGTTCAGTGGGGTGCAGACCGGTACCCCGGCTCTTTGCCTGAAACCAGAGCCGTTGTTGATTTTGTTTCTAAGCACGACAACATCGCGGCATTTCAAACATATCACAACTCAGGCGGAATGATATTGAGGGGACCGGGAAACAAGGATGAGGTATCAACTTACAGGTGGGAAGATTTGCAGGTATACGATTTCCTCGGGAAATTAGGAGAGGAAATCTTGCCGGGTTACAGATATTTGATTGTCTATAAAGATTTATATCCGGTTTATGGTGGTGAACTTGATTTCTTCTATGGTGTGCGGGGTGGTATTACATTTTCAAATGAATTATGGACGTCTTTTGATTATTTCCGAAAAAAACAGGATGAAGAGCGCAGTTGGTTCGGCGGACAAAAGGAAACTTACCGGTTTGATAAACTTTTACTTTTCGGTGAGGGGATTGTCGATTGGAAATCTTACAATCATCCACAGTTTGGTATGATAGAGATTGGTGGAATAAAAAAAGCGTGGACTCGCACAGCGCCATCGTTTCTTTTGGAAGAAATGTGCCATCGAAATATGGCATTCACTCTTTACCACGCATATCACACTCCGCAGGTTCAAGTCGACTCTGTCTTCATAAAGGACTTGAAACAAGGTTTAACAGAAGTAACCGCTGTAGTAAAAAACTCGCGTATGATTCCAACTCACACATCGCAGGACATAGTAAATAAAATTTCACGTCCGGATTATATTAGTATAACAGGAGGAAAAGTGTTGTCGGGCGGAATTTTGGAAAATAGATTTACCGGCGAAGTTGTTGAACAAAAACGCAATCCTCAAAGTATCGAAGCAGAGAATATACCCGGGATGGGCGCGGTTTATGTTCGTTGGATCGTAGATGGTAAAGGGCCGTTTACAATAACCATTGATGCGTCTAAAGGCGGTATCAGTTCTAAAACTGTAAAATAAATATATTCACTCGTGAGACGCAGTGTTCATCTCTGCGTCTCGTGGGTGAAGCTCTTTTTTAGACTGTTAACTTCTGCAATTTTTAACTCCCTAAACTCACCCGGTTTTAAGTCTTTCAGATTCAAACATCCAATTTTAATCCGGATCAATCGCAATGTGGGATGACCTATTGCCGCAGTCATTTTTCTAACCTGTCTGTTTCTTCCTTCACGCAATACTATTTCAAGCCAGGCGGTGCCTACATTTTTCCGAAAACGTATCGGGACAGAACGTGGTGGAAAATCAGGTTCTACATCTAACAATCTTACCTCAGCCGGATAAGTTTTTCTCTTCTCAATTATTAAACCTTCTCTGAGTTTCGAGATCGATTCTTCGCTCGGAGTCCTTTCGACCTGAACAAGATATGTCCGAGGGCGGTGGTTTTTTGGATCAATGAGTTGATGTTTCAACAAATTATCATTCGTAAGTAAAAGCAAACCTTCGCTGTCGTAATCGAGACGCCCAACAGGGTAGACATCTTTAGGAAACGGACCATAATCTGAAAGAGTGTTCCTGCCCTCCACGTCTGTGAATTGAGATAATGTACCAAAGGGCTTATTGAATACGTAGTAATGATGATATTTTTGCGATAGAGTCAATTTTAATAAACCTGCAAAAAAAATTGAATTTCTTCTCTTTTGAGGTGACTTGACACACCTACGGTGACGATACACACAGAATACATCGCAGATTTTCTATTTATTGTCATAGAAAATTTACGAAAGCCAAAATTATGAAAGTAAAATATCAATTAAGGAGTACCAATCGGGAACAAAAGATTATATTCGAGCACTTACTGTTGAACGAAATTGAAAAACAACATTGGTTCTCGGTTGTTTACCTAAAACTCTGGAAATCAGTCGGATTAATTTGCACACAATAAATTAAGGAGTCGCTATGAAATTTTGGAAAATTTTTGGTTTCGCGTCGGGCATTTTGTTGATTACAATGTTTGCAAAAAAACACCGTGAACGATCGTGCTATACCGATGTTTTAGAAAAACGGTACGACACGGAAGATTTAATAACCGATCAAGAGCTTTGATTTTATTTACTTAGTGTCGAGAATAATCGGAAGCCCGTCTTTACCGCTTCCGATGATTACAACTTTAGCGTTTTGCGATTCGGCAATTTTCATCGTAGCTTCAATTCCCTTCCATCTCAACAACTGATCGCTAATTCCAGTTGCCACTATCTTCTGGAAATCTGCAATACCCTGCGCTTCTATTCTTTTCCTGTCTGCTTCTTGTTTTTCTTTCGTCAGAATAAATTCCATTCTCTGGCTTTCTTGATCTGCCCGTTGTTTTTGTTCAATGGCATCGGTGAGTTGTGAAGGAAGACCTACGTTGCGTAACGGTGTGGCTTCAATTATAATTCCTCTCGGAGCTACTACCTTTGCAAGCTCTGCCATGATTGCTTCTCCAAGCCGCTCGCGTTCTGTTGAATATAATGCGCTTGCTTGAAAACTTGCCGTTACCGCACGGCTCATTGATCTGAATTGCGGAATTAAAACAATGGTCTCGTAATCACCGCCAGAAATTGTTTTGTAAACACGTGCGGCTGAGTCCGGATTTAATCGGTAAAGGGCACTGATCTCAAGTCCGATAGTCAATCCCTCGCGAGAGAGTACCTGCATAGCTTCTTTATGCTCTTTAGTTTGAATCGAATATTTCTGAATCTTCGCCATCGGATTTACGGTATTTATCCCGGCTCCTAACGTACGATCCGAGACAATACCGAAGAAATCGACAACACCTACGTATCCCGCAGGTATAATGCTGAAAAATTGTGAGAGTGCAAGAATTACGGCAATCGCTGCGATAGTCCCGCTAACCATCATTCCGCTGCGAAACATAATATTGTGTTGTTGAACTACTTTTTTTCGCGCTGCTATCCACGCGAGTAATGCAACAAATGCTACAATAAGAAAAAATATGAAAAGCATGTTTTACTCCTTTATAAGATTAATAAATGTCCAATCCGTAAGAAGGTAAGAAAGTTACCTCAGATTAGCAATTCGAAAAACATTTTTTAGATATGTGTAATATTATTTTCCATTGTGCAACTGCCACAATTCGCTTAGGTTAGATCCACCAAATTTTATTAATCAAATCTTTCGCAATTTATCTCCCCTCTAAAAAGGAAAATTTTTCAAGGATGTAAAAGAATGAACAGAATAATGTCCGACATTTAGCTTGACTTAAGCGAGATAAATGTCGGACATTTATACAACCTTACTTTGACAAAACAGTTTTCTTCACGTCAGAATATATGCCTGCCCTCATCCGGATAAAATAGATTCCGCTGGGTAATTGTTGTGCATTCCAAGTGGCGGACTTGAATCCGGCAACCTGCAACTCGTCCACAAGTGTTGTTATTTCCTCACCAAGAACATTATATACCTTTAACGTTACCCAGCTCTCCTTTGGTAATTGATAATTGACAATCGTTGTTGGATTGAACGGATTAGGATAGTTCTGCTGAATGGCATACTCGGTCGGTATACATATTCCAAGATCTGTCACACCATCACCGAAGTCTGTGAAGAACGAAAATGTATCGGGTGAAGCAACAACATCATATCCATCGGTTGCTGAAACTGTCCAATTATAATATTGATGCATTTGTAATTGCGCTTCGATATCCATACTCACGGCTGTATCGCTTATACCTGTCAGCGTGGTGTCAATTCCAGGTCCTTTAATATTGATAGAGTAAAGAACTGAATCTTCAACGTCTAAATCTATCGACCTATTCCAGATAAATTCAATTGGTCCACCGTGTGGCAAGTAGAAAGTTGAGCCGTTACCCGGAAAACTTAAATTAACCGTTGTTGGTTTATGATTTATGATCGAGAATATCATGTTTGCCGATGTTCCGCCACCCGGTTCCGGATTCACGACCGATATATTTCTATCACCTAACATTGCATTCAGCTCAATAGAAATAAACGCGATAATTGTATCCGAACCATTATATGCTGCTGAATCGATTTTCATGCCCGCTCCAGCGTTGATTATTGTTTGACCGGGAATAAAGTTGCTTCCGACTAATACTACTCTCATCATCTGTCCACGATACCCGGAAGAGGGTATGATCGCAGTAAACGTTGGAACCGGATTCAGAGTAAGTGCGAACTTTACGAAAATTGAGTGATTGGCACTTACGTTATAAAATGTATATCCTGAAGTTGAATCCACAACCTCACCATCAACTAAAACCGAATCTACATGATAACCGATCTTAGGTGTTAATATAAATCGTTGGTCTGATCCATAATTTGCAACAACAACACCATTCGGAGTAATTGTACCGTTAGAATCAGCTGATGCTGTAATCGTAAATTTTGCAATTGAGAAGAATGCCGTTATCGAATGATTCGTGGTTATATTTATGAATATATAACTAAATGTAGAATCTACGCGGATTCCATCAACCACAACGCTGTCGAGTCGATAACCATTATTCGCAGCGATAATGAACTTCTGATCAACTCCTGAGTCTAGCCCTATCGAACCGGATGGACTAATTGTTCCACCTCCTATTGCAGATGCGGTAATTATATATTTGTTGATTGAGAAATATGCAACAATAAAATGATTAGCAGATACGTTTGTGAATGTATAACTCGCCAATGAATCTACTCGAATCCCATCAACCAAAATACTATCTGTTTTAAAATTAAGGTCAGGAGTTATTATAAATTGCCGGGATGAACCGTGAGTTACCCCTACCATTCCTACCGGGCTGATGCTGCCATTCGAACCGGCTGATGCAATAATAATGTAATTGTTGATAGCAAACTTCGCGTGAATAGTGTGGTTGGCCGTAATATTTGTAAATGTATAACTCGCTATTGAATCTACATGATTTTCATCCACGAATAAACTGTCGATGTGGTATCCTGCATCGGGTGAAATAATGAATTTTTGATTAGAGCCGTAAGGAATCGTAATATTCCCCGATGGATCTATCGTTCCACCCAATCCAGATGTTGCTGCTATAGTAAAAAGGTCAACCGAAAAGTTCGCAACAATAAAATGTTCCGATATTACATTGTCGAATGTGTAACTCAAAGATGAATCGACGCGAGCACCGTCGACCAACAAACTATCGAGATGATATCCGGTGGAAGGAGCGATAGTGAACTGCTGACTTCCTCCATGGTTTATTAAAATAGTGTCTGCAGGTGTAATTGAACCATTGCCCAATGCAGCGGCAATTATCCTGTATTTATTGATTGCGAATTTTCCCTCAATCGTATGATTTGTCGAGATATCTTTGAATGTATAAGAATCACTTGAATCAACAAAGATACCATCAACTAGAACAGTATCAACGTGATAACCATAGTTCGGTGTTAAAGTAAATCTCTGAGCCGATCCAAAAGTTACCAGAACAATCCCCATCGGATTTATTGAACCATTTGCGCCGGCAGTCGCCGTGATATTATAGATGTTGATTGAGAAGTATGCTGTAATTGCATGGTTCCCGGTAACATTATTGAATGAGTAAGTTGAAGCTGAATCAACGTGCAAACCATCGACCAATAAACTGTCAAAGTGATAGCCGGTATTGGGATTGAAATAAAAATCTTGGTTCGATCCGTACGATGTAATCACCGACCCCGAAGGAGTAATTACACCGTTCCCATTGACAGATGCAGTGATTGAATATTTATTGATGGAGTAATATATATGAATTGAGTGGTTCGCTGTGATGTTGGTGAATGTATAATTAGTGCTGGAATCTACAATAGAACCGTCGACTTTTACACTGTCGAGATGATAACCGAGTCCGGGTGCATATGAGAAAGATTGACTCCCGGCATATGCTACCGAAACAGCACCCGACGGAGTTATTGATCCGCTACCGGTGATCAACGATGTTATTGTATATTTATCTATTGAAAAGTATGCAGTAATTGTGTTATTGGATGTAACGCCGCTAAAACTATAATTTGATCTTACTCCCTGATTCACTCCATTCACAATTACACTATCGATATGATAATGTATTGATGGAGTAATCGTATAACTTTGAGCACCACCGCGAGTAACAAATGTTTCTCCGGATGGTGTTATTGTTCCGCTTCCAACAGCGGAACTTGTAATTTTCCATTGAGTTAAAACTGCTGAAGTGACTTCATCGGCACCCATATAAGGATATGAACTATTTCTAGCTTCTTCATCAAAGTCTGTAGAGACTGCAACAAGCGGCGTGCCTGATAAATTATTATCTCCAATTGAAACGCTGGCAAGATGTAAATTTCCTATTGCTGCATCTGCAAACGAAACAGGCACATTCATGGAATTAATATCCAAACCCGATCCTGATTTCCACTGTGCGAATGATGCGGCAGTTGTGCCGCCATCATAACTTCCCAAAATATTCGGATCGGATGAGTACAAAACATTGTAATCACTTGTCAGATTTAGCTGGTTGTTTATCGCGATAGCGGGATGTTTCCCCGTCCCACCCGAACGAACATTTGAAAAAATATTATTATTCAAAATATTTATACCGGGGTATTCTCGGAAAAACGCCGCCGAGTTACTGCTTCCCGAATCTACACTACCTCCGATGTAAACGGTATTATAATAGAAGTTGCTATTACCGGACGGCTTATATATTCCGGCGATGTTGTAATTGCCGTTTTCGTACGATCCCAAACTAATCATATTGTTTATGTAATCACCGAATCCGGCCGCGATCTGAATTCCGTAAATTGTAGAGCCGGGATTGGAGTTTGCAAGTTGGATGTTATAAACTTTATTCCTGTCTATTGTAAGTGTTCCACCCGATGTTCCGCTCGATTGTATACCTGAAGCATCAAGGGTGTCGACGCCGGAATTATTCTGAAATAAATTATACACAACATTGCGAGAAATTGTTGAACCGCTTTGTAATGGTAAACTCGTCATGATTCCAACCAAACCGGATGTCCGCAAGGAAGAATATGTATTGAGGTCATGTATAGAATTATTTTCTATTTTATACAAAGATAGACCGCCATTTTGGTAAATTCCACGTGTACCTGAATTGACATGAGAAGAGTTATCGGTAATATTGCTGATTGAATTGTTCATTATCCTTATCAAACCACCCGTTCTATTTGCATCACTGTAAATACCAGAAACTCGACACGTAATAATAGTTGGTGCGTTTATTAAACTGTCTATGATATTTCCCGATATAGTTCCTATTTCATAATCAGCATTACCACCGGTTACATAAATTGGTCGTAAATCACCGTAACCCGAAGTCCATAAAACATTTTTAATAATATTCCCCTGAATAGATGAAGCGATACCGCCGGTTCCGGCATTCAAGTAGATTCCAAAAAAATGTCCGCCCGATTTTGTCCATGTTCCATTTACGTTTTCAAAACTTCCACCGATTCTATTTCCGGAAATTGTGAAGCTATGTCCTGTATTATTATTGTTGACTGAAAATATTGAATACTGATCCTGCCCCGAAGTAAACGGACAATAAAAATGATTATTGCTTATAGTATAGTTACCACCCAAATATGCAGATGCTCTGAAATTAATCCCATAATTTGTGAAACCGTATATGCGGGAATTAGTGAATGATAGATTATCATTCTCAGCACCTAACGTTCCATCGATGTAAATGGCGTTGTATGGATTTCCACCGCTGCTGTTTAGAATGTGACAATTGTCGATACTGATGTTATCGTTGCCCGTTGTCCCCGAGCTGTTAGATATGACAATTACCCCAGATGAAGTTGATGTGTTTATTCCCTCTACAAAGATATAGTTGACCGAGTTATTCAAAGCATCGTTTATAAATCTGATTGTAGGATTAGTCGCGTTAAGATTGTTGAAACGAAGATACATCCCACTACCGGAAAACCTGCCATCGATAGTCACATTATCTGCTCCAGAAAAATTCACTAGAGGGGCTGCAACGTTTCCCGAAATTAACCTCTCTGTTGTTCCATCGGATGTAATTGTCACCGATGAATAATTCGAACTGCCTGTACCGCTTGCAAAAAGGACTGCAGATCCCGTTTCAGTAATATCGGACGTTATAACCAGATTAATATCACCAGTTAGCGTTCCATTGTTGATAGCGTTAAAAGCCGTCGCTAGTTTTGTGTATGTTTGTCCGGAACCGACGTATGTTTGTGCAGACAAATTTAAAACAGCTCCGATGAATATGAACAAAAGCGTAAGAATTTTGATAGTTTTCAAGTTACGAATCATAATAAAGATTTCAGAATAATAATTGTGAAAAATACGATGAGCAGTCAACGGCATCATATCCGTCCGCGTCTCGGGAAATTATGAACCTAATTTAAAAAAACTTTCTATAACTCAAAGTGAAGTGTGTCACCAATCTCATGCTTTTGAAATCCTCAAAATCCGACTGATTTCCTATAAAACGGGTCTTTTTATCTTAAAAGAAACTATATCGATATCCGTTCAATCTATAAATTGAGGACAGGAAAATAATATTATAAACATAACCACGAACGAATGTCATGAAAATATTTTATGGTAAGGGGTAAAATCTGCTGTCTTATTTGTTAAAGCGGGCACATATGCAAAAATTAAATGTGCGGATGGAACATTCCCGCATATTCAACACTCAAGTAGAATTATTTCTCAGAAGCAGTTGCGACTACGTCGGGTACTGTATCGTTTATTTTTTTCTTCGTTACTTTATTGTAGAATTTTTTAATAAAAGCTGGTACTGTTTCCTTCCACTCATCAACCTTCGTGTACACAACAGGAACAAGAACAAGCGTCAACAACAGCGAGCTTGTCAAGCCGCCGATTAACGCCAACGCAAGCCCCGACTTCCACTCAGAACCGGAGCTCAGACTTGTCGCTATTGGAAACATCGCTACAATCATGGATGCGGTGGTCATTAGAATTGGACGCAATCGTGTGTTACCTGCTTCAAGCAATGCATCATGAACGGAAAGTTTCTGTTCTTCCCTCATTTGATTCGTGCGATCAACAAGTAATATCGCATTTTTGCCAACGAGCCCAACAAGCATAATTATACCTAGTATCGTAAAAATGCTTAACGCTTTTCCGGTCAATGCAAGGGTTAATAACGCTCCGATCATCGCAACCGGAATGGAGAACAGCACGATAAACGGATAAATAAATGAATCGAACAAAGCAACCATAATCAAATAAACAAACAATATCGCGGCCATCAATGCCAACCCTAAATCTCCAAAACCCTCGGAACGGTTTTTCTCGTCACCGAGATATGTTACAATAATCTCGGGTGGTAAACCTTTTCTCGCAATTTCTTTTTTTATGTCGCTTGCAACGTCACCCGCTGGTCTTCCGATTACTTGAGAATAAACTATCACCGAATAATTCCGATCCTGCCGTTGAAGTTTGGTCGGACCGGTAGTGAGTATGGTTGACGCGAATTGCTTCAACTCAATCATCTGTCCTTTTCTGTTAAGAAACGTCAGGTTTTGGATATCGCTTGTTTTAGTTCTATCAAACTGATCGAGTATTATTCTAATCGGATATTCGCTTGCACCATCACGGAACTTCGAATCATCGTCACCGTTGAATGCCGTACGCAAGCCCGCCCCGACTTCTCCGAGATTCAAGCCAAGATCTGCCATTTTTTCTCGGTCAATCTCGATGCGCGT
This sequence comes from Ignavibacteriales bacterium, assembly GCA_016214905.1. Classification (NCBI taxonomy): domain Bacteria; kingdom Pseudomonadati; phylum Ignavibacteriota; class Ignavibacteria; order Ignavibacteriales; species Ignavibacteriales bacterium. The sequence continues at coordinate 107,384 of JACRMQ010000007.1, forward strand.
TTCCGGTTTTCCCTCTTCAGAAGAAAGTCTTACATCTGCCGTACCTCTCACCGATTTAACCATGCTCGATAATTTTGACGCAGCGGCACGAACTTCATTATAATCGGTACCGCTTACCGCAATCTGAACAGGAGACTGGTTTGCGGTTCCAAAAATACCAATCGGGCTCACGCGCACTTTCACTCCGGGCATCTTGTAAATCTTACTGCGTATCTCACTGCTTATATCATCGGTTGATCTGTTGCGTAACTCCTTTGGGATTAAAGTTACATTGATCTCGGCAACATTATTGGATGATTGTCCAATAAATCCTTCGGTTGAAACACCTGCATTAACATACATTTTCTGTACTTCGGGGATTGCAGAAACAATTTTTTCCGCTTGCAGGGCTATATAATTCGTATGCTCAAGCGTTGATCCCGGCGGGAGTTCCATGGTGACGGTAAATTCACCACGATCGACCGGCGTCATGAATTCAGTTCCGATAAAACCCAAAGGGATAAGAGCGAACGATGCTATAAATAATACAAGTGAAATGAGCGCGACTTTTCCACGATGTTTCAATCCCCATCTTAGAATCTTTTGATATTCTTCCGCAAATTTATGATACTGTGCCTCAAACCAAACAGCAAATTTACCGATAAGATTTGCTCTTGTTTGCCTTTCTAACTTTGCGAAACGCGAAGCGAGCATCGGTGTGATTGTGAACGACACAAATAAACTCATCAACGTGGAGAAGACAACAACAAGCGCAAACTCGCGAAGGATATTACCTACGATCCCGGAGACCAAAGCCAGAGGTACGAATACAACCACGTCTACCAGTGTGATAGACAATGCCGCAAAACCTATTTCATTTCTTCCACGAAGAGAAGCTTTTTTCCGTTCATCACCTTTTTCAAGATGGCGGTATATATTTTCCAGAACTACTATCGAGTCGTCGACAAGTATACCAATCACCAATGATAAACCAAGAAGCGTCATCAAATTCAGTGTAAACCCAAAAGCGTAAATAGCAATGAATGTTGTTATGAGTGATGTAGGAATCGCGATCATAACAATTACAGAGTTTCGAATGCTGTGGAGGAATGCTAGCATTACAACCGCGACGAATATGATCGCAAGCATGAGGTCGTGTTTCACCGCATCGGCTGCATCAGTTGTGAAGATAGAGCCATCCTGCGCAATCTCAAATTTTAATCCGATGTTGGTATAATCTTTTTCAAGTTTAGCGAGTTCTGCGCGGACAATCTGACTGACTTCTACCGAGTTCGCTTCGCCCTGTTTTTGAACAAGAATACCGATAGATGTTTTACCGTTTATACGGCTGAGAGTCGAGTAATCTTTCCGCCCATCTTCCACTTCGGCTATATCGGCAAGACGAATATCTCCTCCCTGCTTTGGCTGCCCAACAACCAATGTGCGCAACTCATCTATTGAATTATATTTACCTGCAAGCCGAACAATATATTGATAATCACCATCTTTTACTTTTCCGGTGGGGAAATCCATGTTGGATGATTTTATTAACTGTGTAACTTGCAGTAAAGACAATCCGTACGAACGAAGTTTTTGCGGATCGACATTTACTTTTATTTCACGCTCATCACCGCCAACAAGTGTAATTTGCCCAACTCCGGCAAGCTTAGCAAGCCGCGGCTGAATACGATCATCGAGCAATTGATAAAAATCTCTTGATGGCATCCTCGCTGTTACACCCATTCTAAGCACGGGAAGTTCGTCTAAAGCAAATTTTGTTATCGACGGAGTTTTCGATCCCGAAGGAAGCAGGTTGGAGACCTCGTTGACTTTACGCTGAACGTCCTGAAGCGCGACGCTGATGCTCGCCTTCATTGAAAATTCCAAAGATACAATTGAAACACCTTCTTGCGACGTTGCATATACGGTTGAAACTTTATCGATGCCGGATACCGCATCCTCCAATACTTTCGTCACCGATGTTTCTACTTCCTGAGGCGATGCCCCCGGATAAGCTGTTATTATCACCAAAAACGGAGGTGTAATTTTCGGCAGTAACTCGTATTTCAACTGATTGTAGCTGAATAAACCGAGTACACCTAATATCGTAAACACAACGATGACGAGAGTGGGTCGTTTAATTGATAATTCAGTAATTGTCATAATTTATTTTCCTTGCGTCCTGCCGGTGATTCCAAAAATATCAAGCATAAAACTGGCAGGTGATTATTTAATAATTGTTACCGCGACACTATCCTGTAAATTATTCTGTCCATTGGTAACGATAACATCGCCTTCTTTTAAACCTTCAAGCACAGAAATAAAATTTCCGACCTCGGAACCGGCGACAATATTTCTGATGCGCGCGATGTTTCCCTCTACAATATAAACCTGAGGTGTTTTCATACTACCCACAAGCGCTTCACGTGGAATGGCAAGAATTTCTGTATTCCCTTTTGATGTAAAAGAAATTCGTCCGAACATTCCTGCTTTCAACGGGTGTTGTTTAGAATTCTCGAGCGTTACTTCGACAGGATATGTGTGTGCCTCATCCGCTTTTGAGCTGATAGACTTAATTTTACCCGCATACTTTATTCCAGGATAAACATCGGTACCAACCTGGACTTTATCGCCAACTTTCAAACAGAACGCGTCACTCTCCGAAACGTTTATTTTTACTTTGAGCCGCGATATATCTACAACATTCGCGACGGGCATATTGTTGGAAACATAAGTGCCGACATCTACAGTTCTAGAGGTGACAATTCCTGAAATCGGTGTGCTGATTTTTGTATCGTTATATTGCCTGCGTGCCGCGATGTATTGCGCCTCGGCAGCTTTGATGGCAAGCCGGGCACCTTCTATTTGCTGTTCGGTTGCGGAATTTTGTTTATACAACATTTCAAATCTTTCAAGATCCTTTTTTGCTTTCTCGTAGTTAGTTTCGGCCGAAATGTATGCGGCTTTTTTTAATTCGTCGTCTACCTGAACTATCGTAGCACCTGCTATAACATGCTGGCCCACTTCGGCATGAACAGCAATTACTTTTCCCGATGTTTCTGAAATAATTGCTACGTCATTATTAGCGGCAATCGTTCCAACCATCGAACGTGTTGAGGCAATAGTTTGTTTTCCGGCTTTCGTCACAGATACCGACATTGAGCTTAACATTTCACTTGTCGATTTTGCGGTGCTGCGCGATTTGTTATAAAATAAAATTGCAATGATCGCCGCCAGCACAACCGCGGTCACGATTATTATTCTGATATTTTTCATTTTCATTATTCCTTTTGATTTCAATAGGTTTACCTACTTTGTCCGATCGCTTTTTGCAGCCGGGCATCGGCAAGATTGAAGTCGACAAGCGCCTGAATGTAATTCCATTTTGCTTGCATTTGAGCCGCCTCTGCGTCGAGAAGATCGGAATTTAATGCCAACCCCGATTTGAACTTATCGTTGGTAATACGATAATTTTCTTCTGCCTGAGAAACACCTTTGTGGGCAACCGAGATTCGTTCTTTAGATTGATTGAAGTTGTAATAACATTGAGTGATGTCCAGCGTTATCCCGTCTTTAATCTGTGCGTAACTATCGCGCGCTTGAGCAAGCTGTGCTTGCGCCTGATCGGTCTGATGAATTGTCGCTCCCCAATTCCAAATATCTAGAGAGGCGGATAGTGAAACATCCCATGTATCTTTGAATTTATCCTGAGCTGGAAAAATTCGCTGGTTGGGTCTCGCGTAATTGTAATTACCGATGAGGAATATTTGCGGGAACCAACCGGAGCGGGCAATCGATACACCCGTTTCACTTGCCTTCACACGCATATCCATCGCTTTTAGATCGGAACGGTTTTCAATTCCCTTTCGTATAAGTGAATTTAAATCCCCATATTCGTTTGGTTGATGTTCGGCAGGTGAAGCAATTTCAATATATGTTTCAAGCGGCAAACCGATAAGACTGTTCAGGGCGATCATCGAAAGCCGAACATTATTCAGCACATCGATTTGCATAACTTGAATATTTGAGAGTTGGACTTCCACTTTGAGGAGTTCATTTTTTGTGACAATTCCCTGCGCGAAAAAATTCTGCACATCTTTAAGGTGAGATTTAATCTGTTCAACATTTTCATCGATAACTTTTTTCGATTCAATCGCTTTGAAAACATTCCAGTATGAATTTTGTATGTTATAAATAAGATCAACTTTATCTTTCTCATAATCTTCCGAAGCCGCATCAGCGGAATAACCCGCAAGTTTTGAACTGTTAAAGAGTTTCAGACCAGTGAATATCGGCTGCTGAAGTGTAAGCCGCATGGAATAGTTATCGAGCACAGCGGGAGAAACCGTGATCTTTTGTGGCATTATAGGCCCGAACGGGCCAATTTCAAACGGTGGCACTTCGCTGAGTCGGGTGTATGAACCGCCGAATTTAAGTGTTGGAAATAACATTCCGGTCACCTCGCTCGATTTTGCATCTGCATACTCAACCTTCATCAGCGATGAATGAAGTGATTTGCTGTTTTCCAAACCCGAAGCAATCGCCTGCTCAACTGTGAGCTTTACTTTATCTTGTGCGTTTCCCGTGGTGCTAACCGTGAAAATTAGAATAAAAAAGAATATTTTGTTGAACATTTTTTATTTCCTTTTCTTTTTAATAATCTTATTATTGCGGTGAAGAAGTTTCGATTTTGTATTTTTTGTCATGATTCCTTCAAAAAATATTTTTACGATAGTTTCGTAAACCTGTGAAGCGGTAAAAGGTATTTGCGTTAAAACTTCGGGGCTGATAACGTTTTCAATCATGTTATTGTATATCATCAACATTAATTGCTGATCGATATCCTTTCTGAAAACACCTTTTGCTACCCCCTCTTTTAACAGCTTGCCGAAATCTTCCAAAATTCTTTTCGAACGGAAATCGGATATCTGCTTCCACACGTGCGGAGCGTTTTTTTCAAGATCCTCGATTAACGGTTTTCCCATTTTTGCAATGTGAAGCGCGGCATGCGTCATCATCTGTTGAAGTTTTTCAGCGAAATCCAATACCGGGTTCTCAATTATTTGTTTGCAGCATTTTTCAACTTCACTGAGAGTTTTCGCCGTAACCGCGCCAACCAAATCATCTTTGCTCGGATAATACTTATAGATTGTTTTTTTGCTCATTCCCATCTTTGCAGCAATTTCATCTACGGTAACTCTGCTGAATCCGTGGCTGAAGAATTGATCGCGCGCAGTAATTAGAATTCTGTTTTTAATTTCGGCTTCTATATCTGTCATTTTGAGCAATCTGTGCAATTAATAGTCGATTATTTGTGGTATTCTGGAAACTTATATAGTTTCTACGGTTTCCAATATAGGAAATTACATACTTAGGAGCAAATGTTCGATTGGGGAATTATGAATTTTATAGTTATATAAATAGTTGAATATTTGGTTGCCCCGTTGTGGAATTCACGAATAAAGCTTTTTTTGCAATTAACTACTTATATTCATCCCAGCTCTTTATCGACAATTCACTTGTAGAATATTTGTGAATCGCATTTACATATCTCCGCGCAAACTCGATGTTAGTGATCAATGAGATATTAAGGTCGACTGCTTTCCTCCGGATATTATAATCATTCTCCAACGACTGTGCATCGGCATCTTTCGGAATATTGATGACGAGATCAACTTTACGTTCAGTCAACACGGAAATCACTTCCGATATATTACCGTTGCGTTGCCAGTTTAGCGGTTCAACCGTAAGGTTATTTTCTTTCAAGAAGTTCGCCGTACCTTCGGTCGCGTAAATCTTTATTCCCATTTCTGCTAATAAGCGGGCTTCACTTAAAAAGTCGGTTTTGTTTTTGAGCGATCCGGTCGATAGTAAAACAGATTTCGGTGAAACATTCACACCTGTGGAAATCAAACTTTTTAGAAAAGCTTCATCAAAATCGTCGCCAAGGCATGCAACTTCCCCCGTCGATGTCATCTCCACACCGAGAGCGGGGTCCGAACCTTTCAAGCGCGTAAATGAAAATTGCGGCGCTTTCACACCGACGTAATCCAGATCGAATGCAGAACTTCTGAATTCCGGTACATCGGAATCTATAATTAGTTTTGTAGCAATATCGATGAAGTTGATCTTTAGAATTTTTGAAACAAACGGAAAACTTCTCGACGCCCGCAAATTGCATTCGATAACTTTCACGCTGTTCTCTTTCGCTATGAATTGAATGTTGAACGGTCCTGTGATTTTTAATTCTTCCGCGATTTGTTTTGTGATCCGCTTAATTTTCCTGATAGTCTCCAGATACGTGCGCTGCGCCGGGAAAACAATTGTTGCATCGCCCGAATGTACTCCCGCGTTTTCAACATGTTCCGAGATTGCATAGCAAAATAATTTCCCGTTTTGCGCAACCGCATCTATTTCAATCTCGCGCGCGTCCGTAATGAACTTGCTGATAACAACCGGGTGTTCTTTGCTGATATCGGAAGCTTTTATCAGATATTGCTCTAATTCGTTTTCGGTCAGAACAATACTCATAGCCGCACCGCTTAATACGTAACTCGGGCGAATAAGAACCGGGTATCCTACTTTAACTGCAAACTTTTTCGCTTCCTTCAGATCGGTTAACTCATTCCACGCCGGTTGGTCAATTTGGAGACGGTCGAGTATTGCAGAAAATTTATGACGGTTTTCAGCGTTATCAATCTGCTCAGGTGAGGTTCCTAATATTTTAACCTTTGATTTGTTCAGCTTCATAGATAAATTATTCGGGATTTGTCCGCCCATCGAAACGATTACGCCAAGAGGATTTTCTTTCTCATAAATATCCATCACCCTTTCATAACTCAACTCTTCGAAGTACAGCTTATCGCATATATCGTAATCGGTGCTCACCGTTTCCGGATTGTAGTTTATCATGGTAGTTTTATATTTCAGCTCGTTCAGCGTCATAACAGTATTTACGCAGCACCAATCGAATTCCACCGATGAACCGATACGATATGTTCCCGATCCGAGTACAATAATATTTTTTTCGTTTCCCGGCTGAACATCATCCTCATCGCCGTTGTAAGTCATGTATAAATAATTTGTCTTCGCCGGAAATTCTGCCGCAGTAGTATCGATTTGCTTGACCGAGGGAACAATACCGAGAATTTTTCTTTTCACCCTCACGTCAGATTCGGATGAATGTGTCAGCATTCCGATTTGCTTATCGGAAAAACCTTTCTGCTTCGCTTCTTTTATGATTGCCGGCGTCAAATTCTCTACTCGAAAATTCATTAGATTATTTTCAACTGCCACTATGTTTTTCATCTTATAAAGGAACCATCTATCAATCTTCGATAGCTCGTGTATTCTATCTATAGAATATCCCTCTTTCAGCGCCTCCGCGACGGCAAGAATTCTTTTATCTGTCGGCGATTGAATTTCTTTTTCCAGATCTTCGAACCGTATATCGTTACAAACGTAACCGTTATAACCGAGATCCAGCATACGCAGCGCTTTTTGTAAAACTTCTTCGAAACTTCGCCCCAAAGCCATCACCTCGCCAACCGATTTCATCTCGGAGCCGAGCAACGCGCTAACCTGTTTAAATTTCTGTAAATCCCACCGCGGCATTTTGAGCGCGATATAATCAAGCGCCGGCTCAAAGCAAGCGGAGGTTTCTTGCGTAACACTGTTCACAATTTCGTGAAGCGCGTAACCGAGCGTCAACTTTGTTGCGATAAACGCGAGCGGGTATCCGGTAGCCTTCGATGCGAGAGCCGAACTTCTGCTAAGCCGTGCGTTTACTTCAATGATCCGATAATCATCGGAATTAGGATCAAACGCATACTGGATATTGCACTCACCAACGATGCCAAGATGCCTGATGAGTTTGATTCCAATTGAGCGTAGTTTGAAATTTTCTGATGACGAAAGTGTTTGCACGGGCGCAACAACAATGCTGTCGCCGGTGTGGATTCCCATCGGATCGACATTTTCCATCGAGCAGACGGTGATGCAGTTATCGAACGAATCGCGGACAATTTCATACTCTACTTCTTTCCAGCCGCGCAATGATTCTTCTATTAGAATTTGATCGGTAAAAGAAAATGCTCGAGTTGTTTTTTCAACCAATTCCTCTTCATTGTTCACGATGCCCGATCCAAGTCCGCCAAGCGCATAAGCAATCCGACACATTACCGGATAACCAATTTCTGCCGCCACGTTTATCGCCATCTCAACCGATTCCACCGTTTTACTGTTAGGAACTTTCAAGCCGATTTCTTTCACACGCTGTGCGAAAAGAAGCCGGTCCTCCGTATCGATGATTGTTTCAACCGGTGTTCCAAGAACTTCGATGTTATACTTTTTTAAAATCCCTTTTTTGAAAAGTTGAACTCCAAGATTCAAAGCGGTTTGTCCGCCGAATCCCAGAAGTATTGCGGATGGTTTTTCTTTCTGAATTATTCTCTCCACAAATTCAACGTTCACCGGAAGAAAATAGACTCTATCGGCTAAATGTTCCGATGTTTGAATTGTCGCGATGTTCGGATTGATGAGCACGGTTTCTATTTTATCTTCTTTGAGTGCTTTGATCGCCTGACTGCCTGAGTAATCGAATTCACCCGCCTGACCGATTTGCAGAGCGCCTGAGCCGAGGATGAGAACTTTTTTAGGTCTTTTTCTTTTTATCATCTCAGGGCCCTTATAAACATATCGAAGATAAATTCTGTATCGTCGGGACCCGGAGATGCCTCAGGATGAAATTGCGCTCCAAAAAATGGTTTCGATATATGAACAATTCCTTCATTCGATCCATCGTTATCGTTGATAAACCATTCGCGCCAATCTTGCGGAAGGGTTTCCGCCTTTACAGCGTAACCATGATTTTGTGATGTTATGTAACACCGCTTGGTTCCCGATTCATTGCAAGGCTGGTTTTGTCCGCGGTGACCGTATTTCAATTTATATGTATCCGCGCCTGCGGCCAGCGCAAGAATCTGACAGCCAAGACAAATTCCAAGTATCGGAAGGTTAGATCGCAGCGCCCGCCGGGTGTGTTCAATTGTCGTCTTACACATCTTTGGGTCGCCCGGACCATTCGAGATTACAATTCCCTCAACATCCTCTAACAGAAAATCGTGGTCGTAAGGCACCCTGATAACTGTGATATTTCGTTTAAGGAATGCCTGAATTATACTGTTCTTCACGCCGCAATCAACAACTGCAATTCTTTTACCCGGTTTCTCATATCTTATTTTAGACTGAGTTGAAACTTCGGAAACTAAATCATCCTCATTCGGATTATTAAATGTAGGATCGTTATCTTTTTCGACGATAATTTTCCCGAGCATCACACCCTTTTCCCGAAGTTTCTTTGTAAGTTTCCGCGTATCGATTCCATAAATACCCGGTATGTCATGTTCGGTAAGCCATTCCGACAGTGATCTCGACGCGTTCCAATGAGAAAATTGTTCAGAATATTCCGAGACTACTAAACCACGAACATGAATCGATTCGGATTCAAAATATTTCAATAAAATATTTTCTTTTTCATCGGATGGGATACCGTAATTTCCGATCAACGGGTAAGTCATAACCAGAATCTGTCCGCGATACGATGGATCGGTTAGAGTCTCCGGATACCCAACCATACCGGTGTTAAAAACAACTTCACCGGATGTATTTCTTAATTTTCCAAAACTCCAGCCGGGAAATTCAGCACCGTCTTCAAGTACAAGTGTCGCTTGTTTCGGTTGCGGTTTATTCGAGAATATATTTTTGGCTTCTACCATTGCTCTATGTGAATTCTTGATTTGTCGAATCGTTCAGTTTGTTCAACCTGTTCTGCTGGATAACCTAACGAAATTATACATAAAGGAATTATATGTTTTGGAAGAGAGAAAAAATCGGTTATATATTTCACCCGGTCTTCACGCGGATAAACACCCACCCACACCGCGCCAAGTCCAAGGTCGGTTGCTTCGATTAAAATATTTTCGGTAGCGGCGGAACAATCCTGCACCCACATACCCTGTTTGATTTCAAGTTCAAGATCAGCGCAAACAACTATTGCCGCCTGTGCATCTGAGATCATCGATGCGTTACGATGTGTTTGCGATAATTTTACAAGCTGCTTTTTATCTCGCACAACGATAAAATGCCACGGCCGTTCATTTCCCGCAGAAGGCGCGCACATTGCGGCATTTAAAAGTTTATAAATAATTTCATCCGATATAGGCTGGTTGGTGTAACTTCGTATGCTTCGTCTTCGGATTATGGCGTCCATAGAATTAAGTGGAAAAGAGTTTTTAAACTTTATCAATATAAAAAGATTTTTTCAATAAAAACAGATGAATTAAAATCTTTTTAGCGATACTCTAAATCCTCTTCATCGACGCTAACCACGCTTTTACATTTCCTTCCTGACGATTTGTTTCAAAGCGTGCTTCCCTGATGTAATTTAATTTAAATCCTTCCCGAAACGAATTAATTATTTCCTCTTGTGTTACTCTACGCGGACCCCATCCCTCCGGTTCATGTTCGCTGAAACAGAGAAGAAGATATGTTCCCCCAATCCGCAATGACGATTCGATGCTCTTTACGAATTTTAATCGCGCATTGTCTGAAAATACATGAAAGAGACCGGAATCAATAATCGTATCGAATTTTATTCCCAGAGTGTCTAAGCTTAAAGCATCTTGAAGAAGGAATAATCCTCTGGCTTTGCGAACCGTTGCTTTCTTTCGTGCTCTGTCGATTGCGGCAGTTGCTACATCCACGCCAATTACATCGTATCCATTTTTTGATAAGTATAAAGCGTTTTCACCGCTGCCGCATCCGACATCGAGAACCATGCCGTGGATCTCACCAGACGCCTCTAACATAACTATCTCACGTTGCGGGCGACCAATTTCCCACGCCGGGGTATTTTTGTACGCCGATTGAAATGAACGGACAATATTTTCTTTTGTCGATTTCATATGCCGTTCAAAGACCAAATTACTTTTTTTCTTTCGTCAACTCAACGCTAATTGCAACTTCAACGTCTTCGCCAAGAAGCAATCCACCGGCTTCCATGGTTTTATTATAAACAATACCAAATTCTTTTCGGTTTACAGTTGCAGTTGCCTTGAATCCCGCCTTCGTATTACCCCACGAATCGTTCATGGTGCCGTTGAATTTTGTATCAAGCACAACCGGCTTTGTAACACCGTGCATAGTGAGATCGCCTGTGATTTTATATATATTCTTTGCGGTTATTTCAAACGATTTGCTTACGAATGTTATCTCGGGATATTTTTCTGCGTCAAAGAAATCTGCAGAACGGAGATGCTTATCGCGACCTTCGTTATCCGTGTTTATACTCTTCACTTTGATAGTTGCATTTAACTTGCCGTCAGTAAGATCATCTTTTACGTGAACAAGTACGACATCAAAATCTGTGAACCTGCCTGACACTTCCGATATCACCATATGGTTTATGTTAAACGAAACTTTTGAATGTGCCCGATCGAGCTTCCACGTTGTTTGTGCCTGTACACCAAGCACGCTTACCGCGAGAAGAATTATGAATATAATATTCCTTTTCATTTTTTTTCCTTTTTAATTGAATGATATGTTGGTTTATTTTCTGTTATTAATTTTAATAATTCGAATATTTCCGTTGTTATTTTTTATAACTGATTAACGTAATTCTTTCTGTTTATTTCTCCGCGGAAACTGCTCCGTCAAAGCTAAACCCAATCTTTTTAAAAGCGAGGCGAGTTGTTTTTGTTCCTGTTCGTTCAATACCGAGGCTAACTTAGAAATATATTCCGCGTGTTTTGTAAATATAGATTTAAAAAGTTTCTGACCTTTCGGTGTTAAACGAACCACGATTACCCGACGGTCTTTGTTATTTTTGATTCGTTCAACTAAGTGTTCTTTCTGAAGATTATCGATCACGCACGTAATGTTTCCGGCTGTGACAATCATCTTTTTAGATAACTCATTAAGTTTTAACGGACCCAGGTGCCCTAAGCATTCAATCACACCGAACTGCGGTTCCGTAAGTCCGAATGTTCTTATATTTTCAGAACTAAGTTTACCGAATGTGGCTGCCGCTCTGGCTAACTTAACCCAAAGCTGTAAGGCGGTATCTGCTTTTTTACCATACTTTTTAGTAAGTTTCATCAATCTTCCTTTAAATTTGAATCATGGCAATTTAATTAATATAACGTACTGCGATTATTATTAGTTTCCAACTTTATAATAATGGAACTTTCCATTATGAATAAACCTTCTTATATTATCGAAACCATAATCTAATAAGGAGAAATATTATGAAACAACTGCTAATTGCGGCTTTTATTGGCGGAGTAATTCTTTTCGTATGGGGATGGCTGTCGTGGAGTGTTATCCCGATTCACAACTCGAGCATGAAATCGATTGAGAATGAGGATGCGGTGATTTCAACAATGCATGTGAATATGACACAGGAAGGCGTTTACGTTTTTCCGGGTATGCCTGCGACGCAAGATCAAGCGGCAATGGATGAGTGGACGCAAAAATATAGACAGGGTCCGATAGGAATGGTTATATATAATCCGGAAGGAAGCGAGCCGATGATGATTAGTCAAATGATAGTTGGAATTATCATCAGCATAATTTCATCCTACCTCGCAGCATGGTTCCTTTCGCGAAGCACAGCTGCGTCATCAAATTATTTTGCGCGTGTTGCTTATTGCGGAATGTTGGGAATTTTTGTATCTCTGGTTTCTCATATAGTCAATTGGAATTGGATGGGATACCCCATGGATTATACCGTCTCATGGATAATGGATGCTGTGATTGGTTGGATGTTGGCTGGATTTGGAATCGGTGCTATTATTAAAACTCCAAAAACCTCAGAAGCATAATATTTTATTTTTGTAGGTCGATGAATCTCGTCGACCTACAAACCTATTAAAAATTATGACCGTAAAGCAAATTCTTTCCCGACTTAAATTCCTCGGCGATCCAAAAAATGTTGCCGGCATGGCGCGTTACGGCATTGTTGCAAAAGATGCTTTTGGTGTTTCTGCGCCAGATCTTCGCCTGATTGCAAAAGAAATTGGATACCATCATGAATTAGCACGGAAGTTATGGTCGACAGAAATTCTTGATGCCAGGATTCTGGCGGCATTCATTGATGATCCAAAGCTTGTTACCGAAAAACAGATGGAAGCATGGGTAAAAGATTTCGACAACTGGGCGATTTGCGATGGGATTTGTATTCATCTTTTTAGGAAAACTCCTTATGCATGGAAGAAAGCGAAAGAATGGAGCAAAAGGAAAGAAGAATTCGTAAAACGTGCCGGCTTCACACTCTTTGCAACCTTAGCGGTTCATGATAAACATGCCGATGATAAGAAGTTTATTCAACTACTTCCGATCATTAAACGTGAATCGACTGATGAACGAAACGGAGTTAAGAAGGCTGTCAACTGGGCGCTACGCCAAATTGGGAAACGAAATCTTGCCCTGAACAAAGCGGCAATTCAAACCGCGAAAGAGATTAAAAAAACCGATTCACCTGCGGCGCGATGGATTGCGAGCAATGCGTTGAGAGAATTAATGAGTGATGCTGTTAGAAAAAGATTACTAAACAATGTTAGCCAAAAGTGAGAAATCAATCGCCGACTCCCTGGAAGTAAACAAGAAGCTGCTTCCTCACATACCATTTCTTTTGCAGGATCTTTGGGTGTTGGGTTGTTCAGAAAATCAGATAATCGATGCTGTTGCTTCTCTTAATAGCTTATCTCCTTTAAAGAATATACTTGATATTGGTTGCGGTAAGGGAGCAGTTTTGATTAAGCTTGTTGCAAAACTTGGATTTCAAGCGGTCGGAATTGATGCTATGACTCCCTTCCTTAAAGATGCGAAGAAAAAAGCGAGCGAACACAACGTATCGCATTTATGTCAATTTATTAATCAGGATATATATGAATATGTATCGAATGATCACGATTACGATTTAGTTATACTTGCCGCATTGGGTGGGATATTTGGCTCGTTTAAGAATACTATCGCTAAGCTGCGAACTCAAATACACACAGGTGGTTTTATAATAATTGACGATGGTTATCTTAAGAAAGATAATCATCTCGACAGAAAAGGTTATGGACATTACAAAAATTATGATAATACAATTCAGGAGCTAACTTATTTCGGAGACCGGATAATAAATCAAATCGACACATCGGAAGTAAGTAAAAATATAAATCGAGAATATCTTGATTTAATTAAAAGACGGGGCGAAGAACTCACATCAAAACACGGTGAGTTAAAAAAAGATATCGACGGTTACATTCAACTTCAAGCCGAAGAGTGTGATGTTTTAGAAACTGATATCAAGGGTGAGTTGTGGGTGATTCAAAAAGGATGAGGATAAGCAACTATGGCTGAGCATGTATGCCCCTGGTGGGTTGGATATTTTCTGGCAAGTCCGCTAAGAAAATTATTTCATAAACCGGAACAAATCGTATCTCCATATCTGAAAAAAGGAATGACCGTTCTCGAAGTTGGACCCGGGATGGGATTCTTCACGCTTCCGATAGCGAAATTGGTTGGTCCGCAGGGTAAAATTGTTTGCGTCGATGTTCAAGAAAAAATGATCAAGAGTTTGATACGGCGTGGAACCCGTGCCGGACTCTCAGAAAGAATTATCACACGAATTACATCTGGTGATTCGCTACAAGTCAGTGATTTTTTTAACAGAGTTGACTTTGCACTTTTGTTCGCGGTTATTCATGAGGTTTCTGACCAAGAAAAACTTTTACGTGAAGTGCATGCCTCTCTGAAAGATAAATCACTTGTTCTTATCTCCGAACCTAAAGGTCATGTAACATCAGATGAATTCAATCAAACTCTGGTAGTCGCAAAATGTGTTGGCTTCGATATTGCTGCTATGCCAGAAATTAAAAGAGGTCGCAACGCATTACTTAGAAAAAAATAGGTTGTTCAGAAATGCCCAGCCCTTAAATTACTTGTTGGAGATTTTGGAAGAGGGATATACCGTAGATATTCTTTCGATTAATCGTCGGAGAGAAGTATACAAGTAATGTGAATATTAAATAATCTTCTTATCTACCACAGATTACACTGAAAAAGCACAGATCCGACACAGATTATTTTCGTGATCGGCATATTATCAAGCTCCTGTTTTGCGATAAGGCTTTGTTCCGATAACTTTTAGATAGTCGAAAAAATAAAAACGCCGCATCAAGTGAATGATGCGGCGCTGACTATTTACTTAAGAAATATTATTACCGTCCGTGACATGAAATACACGATTTCCCGCTCTTTGAAGTATGGGCAGTCGATACTGCATCAAGCTTCGATTGCTTTTTACTTGTTTTAGTGGGATGAGCCAGCGGTGTAACCTTGTATGATGGTTCTGGTGATACCGCCGCGAATGTTGTTTTCCCCAGTATAGTGCTAACAGTAAGCGATGCTGTTGCCTGTAAAGGAAGTGGATTTTCTGAAACACCAACGCTCAACCCACTTTGTTCGGGGATAATTTTCCCGGTGTGCAACCGCGAGTAGGCAGTTCCAGTTCCGGCATACATTGAAAGGAATTGTCCTGTTTGGCTGAATGACCCAATCACGTTACCATTTACTTTGAGTGACCACGAATTGACAATACAATAATCCGGACTGCCGGGTGTTGTTGAATTGTCGGATGGCCAGGTATCCCGAATCGTAAGGATCCATGTTCCGGCAATCGATTCACCATTAAATATTTGAAGCGACTGAGCTGTTGATCTCGGGCTGGCACTTCCGTGCTGGCTGTTCGGGGATTCGGAATTATACCAGAAGATTAAATTTGCCAACCAGTCATTCCAATCGAATACTTGAACGTGAACAGTTTTTCCTGTTTCCACGTGTGTCAAATCAAGTTCAATATCACCGCGATAATGATGTGTAATGTTGGCATACACATCGAGGTCCTCGATAGTTGTGTTATCTGCAACGGTCATAGTACTTGTTACCGTAATAAGCCCCCAACCACCGTTGCCGTTTGGATCGTAACCAATCGAACGATCGAGCGGTATGGGATCGGTTTTGTTATACTGCGATCCGGCACTACCGCCGCTTGTTGCGGCAAAATTCCATTCCGAGAGTTTGTTAACTACCGCTTGTGTGTACTGTGTATACGCCGGTGTGACAATCGCATTAAACTGTTGAGCTCCTCCAACTGTAATTGTAGAACTCGCCGGTGTGACTGAAAGCGTCTTTCCGGTCAGCGAGATCGATGCGAGCGATGGCAATGTTGAAGAATGTGGCAAATGACAATCTGTACAGAGCGCACTCAGAGTTACTCCTGTATGTGTTGGCGCTGCAACATTGGAACCATTATGACACCTTAGACAGAAATCGTTTCTTGTCCCCGTCCATGGTTGTGTGATATTTTGCGGATCAATCAACAGATTTGTTGTATGATTAAGCAGATGCGGATCGTGGCAATTGCGGCAGAAAACATGCCCATCGGTTGTGCTGAGACTGTCCGGATCGACGTGGCTCGACCGGCTGGTAATGCTTCCACCTAAATATGCAACACGAATATTCTCCATATATCTATTGCTGTAGCTGACATTCGCTCCTCCACCATGACATCCATAGCAGTTGTTTTCTTCATTTCCATCAAGATAGAAATTCGAGAAAAATTTAATCGGTTGTTGATGTCCGTTCGATTGATCGTGGCAGGAATGGCAGCCATCTCCGAGTCCATACCCAGTATGCGCGTTGGTACTTGTTAAGAATGGACGCTTGTCTGATGCAATTTGTCCGCCGAGGCGATACTGCGAATCGGGATTATTGCCATCGTGGCATTTCAAGCACCAGGTTGTTCGGTTATTCCCGATAGATGTGGAATCATTTCGTACACCCGCACTGTCCGGTACAGCTCTCAAGTTTACAACTCCATTAGCGTGTTGGTCGGGATAATCGTTATGACAAATCAAACAATTATTATCGGCGGGTGTAGATAAATTTCCGCTTGAATTGAACGTCAATGGATGATGCGGCTTGCTCGATGAGAAATCTGTTCCTATTGGTCTGCGAGAACCCATTGCAGATTGATGACATCCCAAACAATTTGGACCACCCCCCGCGCCGGAGAAGCCCACGTCGTGCGGATGGCATGTTGTGCAATTTGTGCCGTTGTTATGAGGTTGACCGGTTCCATCTTTTCGGTGATATGCTGTTGTGGTGTGACAAACCTCGCACACACCATCGCGTGTTGCGTCGCCATCGGCGAATGAATTTGCACCCGAAGTAGCCATTAGCTTTACCGAACGTCCGTTGATATTCGTTTTAACAAGTTTCGAATATGCGGAACCGTAGGATCTTTCTTGTTCCTGATGATGCGGATTATGACATGTGGTGCATGCTAATCCGCGATGAGATTCAGCCGCGGGTGCGGTTGAACCGTTGTGGCAACTTAAGCATTTATCGTTAAGCGTAGCCGGTTGATTGGGCGCATTGTATCCAAAATGGCAATCAGCACAGAGATTTGATAATTTTGTTGAATCTCCATGCGGCGCATCGACACTTAATATACTGGATGGTGTTTGTGCCAACGCAAATACCGACGCGATAAGGATGAGTGAGCTGATTAAAATTATTCTTCGTGATTGCATGGGTCCCGTCCTTATTTAAGAAATACCATTTTGTTTGTTTGGGAATATTTATCTCCCACCTGAAGGTGATAGAAATATATTCCCGAGGCAACCTGCGCACCGGCGCTGTTTCTGCCGTTCCACTCTATCGTGTACATTCCGCCTTTATAATCTTCGCTTGCCAGTACAATCACTTCGCGTCCAACGATATCATAAATTTTTAATGTTACCCATCCCGGCTCCGGCAGCGAAAATTTTATCTGCGTTGCAGGATTGAATGGATTTGGAAAATTTTGTTCAAGAGAATATTTTTGAGGTAATCCAGATGGGTCAATTTTAACATCCGTAGTTGTTTCAATCGAATATTCTTTTATGTCGGAACCTGCAGTTGAAGCAATGAATAAATTATTTTTTTCAGAAATTGTTACACCGGCAGGAACTCTGAATTGAACCGCGTGTTTACCGTCTCTCCCAAGAAATCCAATATGGTTGCCTTTATTGTCAAAAATCTGCAGGTGGTTCAAACCCGCGTCGGAGATATAAATTCTATCATCACTGTCTGTGGCAATTCCACTCATTCGCGCAAATGTTCCCACAAACTGCCAAACTCCATCGGTTTGTTTGATGTGTTCACCGAAACCCCTTAAGAATTGTCCGTTTTTCGAAAACACCTGAACCCTTGAATTACCGGCATCAGCAACAAAAATTTCATCTGCCGTTTTGCTTATAGATATTCCGATGGGAAAACGTAACTGTCCCGGATTGTTACCAATCATTCCGATATAAGATTGAACCTCTCCGGCTGCGTTCATAACGGTAACCCGGTGCATTTCACGTTCAACAATAAAAACCGATCCGTCGCCATCTACCGCCAAATCTACAACCGATTGAAATGAGATTCCATGTTGAGAGGAACGATCTATTATAGTTCCAGATTGATCCAGCGTGAGAACATCGTTGCTTGTTCCGACAAGAATATTACCGTCGCTTTTAAAGGCAACGCTCGTGGGAGGTACTTCAAGCGAGATTGCTCTTTGTAGCCGGTGCGCTTCATCGTACAATGAAATTTGTTTTCTGTGAATGTCCGCAACGGCAATTGTTCCGGTTTGGCTTACGGTTACATCAATAGGGCGGAAAAGCTGATGATTCCATGAGCTTTTCAGTGTTATTGGCACACCTGCCGATGTTAAAGATGCCGATAAAATTATTAGATAAAATATATTTTTCAATCGTTTCATAATATCACCCGTTATTTGTTATGGCAGGTTATACATAGAAGTCCCTGGTCTGTTGTTTTTCGTAAGAAAGGAAAAACAATTGGGTTGTGCGGATCATGACAGGACGGACACTCTAACCGACTATTGAATAAAAGTTTTTGTGAAACAGTTCCACCCAAACCACTCGGTTTAGAATCGGGATTAAATAAATCACCTCGTAAGACATCCGGGTGCGAACCATCATATACTATGCTCACAGGATGATCGTTGGTTAGATCTCGGCCGGATGCTCCACCGTATCCTTGACCAATATTCGCACCGGGAAATGATGCGAACGGACTTCCCGGATAATAAACATCTCCTAATTTTGTATATCCACCGGCCATTTGAGGTTGTCCAAGACTCGATGGGTTCAACAACATGTTCATCGGAGTAGAACCATCGTGGCAACTCAAGCACATCAATGAATAACTCCCGCTAAGATCGCTGTTAGAGGGAACACCCATCGTGGGAGATGAATACATTGAAAAAATTGCGTCGCTGGGATTCGATTTATTCCATAGTGGTTTAATAGCACCCTGTGGAGTGTGCGGTGTATGGCAAAAAATACAAACCTGTTTCTCGTTTGTGCTTTGCCATTTTGTTGCACCATCGTTTAAACTCGATAAATCGTGTTTTGACTTAATTACGCTTTGGCATAAAACGATCTGCGAAGCAACGAGAATTCCTATAACGATCTTCTGTAATCGCATAACAATTTTAATAAAATTTATAATAACTATGGTTGTTTTGGGGTGACTCTTATCCACGGTATACCCTCAATTATTATACCACAAGGAAAATCCGAAAAAACAACTGTTTATTGCGGTTCTCTCCTAAGTAATTGAGTTCTATACCCCACCGTGGGTTATATAACACAAACGATTTTATGAGATATGAGAAAAGATAATCGATTTACTCATTTTGGAGTGCGCAATCGGTTAGCTTCCGGGATTTGAATTGATCGTTTTAAAGACCGGAAATTAAATTGTAATCCTATTGAAACTTTGGTTTTTCTTTTTTATCTCTATCTTCTTAAAAACAAAAACGCCCCATTTAGGACGGGGCGTTGATTCTAATTGGAGGTATTGCTACTCATCTGCGGTTTCGCTCACAGCATCCTTTTCTATCGAAACCCTTACCGCGACCTTTCATGTGTCGACCCTCTCCTTTCATTCCGGATAATCCTCGTGGTCCTGCGCCACCGCCTAATTTCATCGAATGGTTCTTCCAGATTTTTTGTTGCTCAGGTGTAAGAATTTTGTTCACACCGAACCAAAAATTAAGATGATTCATTTTCATTTCGTTTTGCAATTTCGAAATTTCATTTATCTTTGATTCTATTTTGCTTTGACTTGGAGAATCTTCGTTCATAAAATCACGCATGTCGATTCTTAATGTTTGGATATTTGATCGTATATCGATTTGCTTTTTCTGCATCTCAGATCTCAGAGATTCGAATTGTTTTTCCTGGTCGGGTTTTAATTCTAATTTCTCAATTATCATTCCCCTGCCAAACGCAGGTCTGCCGAATGGTGCGTCATCATCGTTCCAGCTCGGTTGCGCTGTTGTCAGCGATGCTGCTATCAACATAAAAAAAAGTATTTGCTTCATTCCTTTTTTCCTTTAATGGTTAATTTATTTGCTCTGTTATCTTAGATTACTCAATCCACACAAAGTTTAATTATCGATTATTCAAATAATTTTTAATACTGACAGATTTTTCGTATCTTATTTCAGTCAAATAATCAATCGCCTCGGGTAATAGATACCTGAGGCGTTTTTATTCTCTTATCCCTCATACATTTCGGGCTTGATTATTGATTGATTTTTTAATGAATTATTGATATAAATAGGCATAAAGCACAAATGAATTTTAATAAAAACATTAGAAATATAGCAATTATAGCACACGTCGATCATGGAAAAACGACTCTCGTTGATCACATGCTCAGGCAAACCGGCACGTTCAGAGCAAATCAAGAAGTTGTTAAGCGGGTGATGGACTCTAACGAACTTGAGCGCGAAAAAGGGATCACTATTCTTGCAAAAAACACCGCTGTGTTTTATAAACATAAAGACTCAAACGCTGAAGACACTGTAACAAAGATAAATATTGTTGATACGCCGGGACATACAGATTTCGCCGGTGAAGTTGAACGAACATTAAAGATGGTAGAAGGGGTTCTTTTACTCGTTGATTCCGCCGAGGGTCCGCTTCCCGGTACAAAATTCGTCTTAAAAAAATCACTTGATTTACATTTACAACCGATCGTTGTCATAAATAAAATCGACAGAAAAGATGCGCGTCCACACGAAGTTTTGGATGAAGTGTTTGAATTATTTCTTTCACTCGGAGCCGATAATCAGCAGCTCGACTTTCCAATTATATATGCAATTTCAAAACAGGGGATAGCAAAGAATGAACTTGATGAAGAGAATGTCAATCTTGACCCGTTGTTCGATGCTATAATCAATAAGATACCGCCGCCGCCGAGCAATCTTGATAAATCTTTCAAGATGCTGGTTACCACGATTGATTATAATGATTATTTAGGGCGCCTCGGTATCGGAAGAATCGAGCAGGGTACTATCCGGCTCGGCGGTCCGATGAAGGTTGTGCGCCGTGACGGCACAATAGAAGATGCACGCGTTACAAAAATATATACTTTTGCGGGATTGAAACGAGTTGAAGTAGAAGAAGCAAGTGCGGGCGATATTATAGCACTCGCAGGCATGGAAGATGTTGATATTGGAGAAACTATTGCCGACGCCGCGGATCCGTCCCCTCTTCCTTTCGTTGCAATCGAAGAACCGACTCTGTCGATGAATTTTGTCGTGAATAATTCTCCGTTAGCCGGTCAGGAAGGTAAGTATGTTACAACCAGAAATTTAGGAGAGCGTTTAGCGCGCGAACTTCGTTCTAATGTAAGCTTGCGGGTCGAACTCACGGATAATCCCGACACATTTAAAATTAGTGGTCGGGGGGAATTACACCTCGCAATATTGATTGAAACAATGCGGCGCGAAGGTTTCGAATTTCAGGTTTCCGCACCGGAAGTAATCTACAAACGAATCGACGATGTGTTGTGCGAACCGATGGAACATGTTATTATAGATGTTCCCGATGAATTTGTCGGCATTATAATTGAAAACCTCGGTTCCCGAAAAGGTGTGATGAAAAATCTTCTGCAGATGCAGGGAAATTCACGTGTTGAATTTTTAGTACCTGCCCGTGGGTTGTTGGGATTCCGTTCCGAATTTATGACCGACACAAAAGGAACCGGAATACTTCACCACAACTTTCACGGTTACGAACCGTTCAAAGGTGAAATCTCCACCCGTCATAAAGGAGCGATAGTTCAGCTCGAAGACGGTATGGCAACAGGTTATGCCATGTGGAAGCTTCAGGAAAGAATCAGATTTTTTATTGAACCTGGAGTTCGTGTTTATAAAGGAATGATTGTGGGTGAAAATGCCCGTGAAGAAGATGTCATTGTTAATGTTTGCAAGACCAAACAACTTACAAATATGCGGGCAAGCGGCGCTGATGAGGCAATCCGACTCGAACCACCGCATATTCATACACTTGAACAAGCGATTGAATGGATTTCTAACGATGAATATATCGAAGTAACTCCGAAATCCCTTCGACTCAGAAAAAAATATCTCGATCATAACGAACGGCTGCGAATGTCGAAGAAAAAAGCCGAATCAATTTATGTCGAGTAAAATCGGTTAAAAATGAAAATGTCCCGAGGGGATACTTTTAGCACAAAATTAAAAATATTCCTTAATTCAACACTCCAATAATCTATTTTGCATGACCTTCTCTGAGCGAACCAACTGGCACCTGCAACAAAATAAATTAACAGAGTTATTTGATTCTATGCGTAAGAGTGGCCGACATATTTTAGATCTAACTGTTTCCAATCCAACAGAGTGTGGTTTTATCTATCCTGAAAAAGAGATTTTATCTTCTTTTGAAAACCACTTATCGATGGTGTACGATCCCAACCCCCGTGGACTTCTCAGCGCTCGCCAATCTGTTTCCGAATATTATCAGCAAAAAAATATTACTGTTGATCCTTCGAATATATTTCTAACAACAAGCACAAGCGAGGCGTATTCGATTGCATTTAAATTATTGTGTAATCCAGGCGATTCAGTTCTTGTTCCAAAACCGTCGTATCCCCTCTTCGAATATCTTGCACAAATAAACGATGTTAAACTTCAACATTACAATCTTCGGTATGACGATGAATGGTGTCTTGATATTGAATCATTAAATAATTTAATGATCGAAAATATTGGAAAGATTAAAGCAATCGTCATTGTCAATCCTCATAATCCGACAGGAATGTTTCTGAAGAAAGATGAGTACGATGCGATAAAAGAATTTGCCCGCCAGCATAGCTTGGCATTAATTGTTGATGAAGTTTTCATCGATTATGCTTTTGAAGATGATGAGCGTAGAATCTCATCAACAGCAAATGAAACCGAAGTATTGACATTCACTCTAAACGGTATTTCTAAGATGATCGGATTGCCGCAGATGAAGTTGGGCTGGTTAGTTGTGAGCGGTAAGTCGTCGGTGGTGAGTGAGGCGGCCGCACGATTGGAAATAATTTGTGATACATTTCTATCTGTGAATACTCCTGTTCAGGTTGCACTACCTAAATTGTTGACCGAAGAAAAAAATATTCAGAACCAAATCCTTAATCGTGTTAAATCAAACTACAACACACTACTCACAACTCACAACTCACAACCCACATCTCAATCCTCCCCACTTTTATCCGAAGGCGGTTGGTATGGCATCATCCGCGTTCCTCGTACAAAATCGGACGAAGAGTGGGCTTTGCAACTGCTTGAAAAGAAAGGCGTTTACGTTTACCCAGGGTATTTCTTCGACTTCCAGAATGAGGGGTATCTTGTTATAAGTTTATTGGTGGAAAATTCTATTTTCCAGAAGGCGGTAAGTGGGATTGTGGATCATGTCTCCACCGCCTAATCAACCAACACTCCATTAATCCATTACTCCAGTTTCACATCACTTATCCAAGTTGTTCCACATATTGCACTGTACGGACATTTCGAGCATTCATCTTCTAAAAATTCTGTCGGCACAAACGGCTGATTGATATTCAATATTTCATCCACAAGTTTGAAAATAACTTGTTTGATCGAATCAAATATTTTCACAGGTGAAATGTCATCGTCGCCAATCGGAACCTCAATTTCTTCATTAAGCCGATTCCGTCCAAGAAAAAGATAAGCAGGTATGATATTCTCAAGCGGTGTGCCTGTTTGCTGATTATATAAAAGCATATAGATCGGCAGTTGAAACGAGCCGATAGCATCGCGATATGTTTCTCTATTATTGATATCCAATTTATCGAATCGGATTCTAACACTTTCATCATCTTTGCTCGTTTTATAATCAATAATATAAACCATGTTGCTGCGAAGTTCGATTCTATCAACCTTACCTACAAATGTAATTCCTTTCGTTTCAACTGTGAATTTCTTCTCCAGATCTTTTATAATTATTTCTGATTTTTGTAACATGGGAATCTGATATTCTTCGACAAACTGCCACAGGTGATTTACAATTTGTGTGTGCATCATGAAAGTCGGTCCCAGCCAATCTTTCCCATAAACTTCTTCCATCTTCCGGGCGATGATTTCTTCTAATCGATCTCGTGTAAGTTTTTCTATTTTCTTTCCCAAAAAGGGTTTGAAATATTCCTCCAACACCGTGTGAATAAGAATGCCGACGTCCAACGCGTCTATCTCATCGCTGACTTCTGTTTTCTCGCGCAGCCGAAGAACATTCTGATAATAAAATTTCAACTGACACGCAAGATACGTATCAAGCAGAGAGGCGCTGTATTTGATTGTTCGAAGATGTTGTACAATTTCTTTTGTTTTAGCGATCGCTTTGGGCTTGGGATTTTCTAATTTTACTCCAAATCGTATAGTTTTTTCAAATGGAGTCAGCTTATCGGTTTTTGTTTCCTGCTGTTTTTGCCATAACAGTTTCTGGACAAATCTGCTTTTTTCTTTTTTACCGTCTTTCTGATTCTCGGTATAATATAGATGAACTTCCTTGGCGCTCTTCACGACTAAATCAAAATAATATTCAACCAATTTTTCGCGGTCATGGTATGTTTCAAGTCCCAACATTTTTCTAATGTGCTGCGGAAGAAGCATATCTTCGCCCGGTTTGCCCGGAACAATATCATCGTTCGCGTTTATAAAATACAGGGTGTCGAATGCCAGATTGCGTGTTTCTAAAAGTCCAAGTACCTGCAATCCGCGAAGCGGTGTCCCATGGAACGGGACAGTTTCACTTTCAAGAAAATGCTGCAGAAATATTATATATCCTGAGGGTTCATTGAATTTTTCATTCTTCACCAAGGAATGAGCAACCTGGTCGAGCACTTCCATTAACTTCTGAACATACGGTTTGAAATATGGGTGTAGGTTCGCCGTGCTTTCGGTGAATATATAATTGAGAACCTCAATCGCTCTTTGAGCAAAATCGCCTATTGATTTTATATCAACAAATTTTCGGATTGTATTATCGTGAATCGATTTTATTTGAGATTTTAACTTCTCAATATTAACACCTTCAACGATTCCCGCCAATGCTTTCGTGCAACCATCAAAAAATTCATCGTCACCTTCAATTGACTCAAGCGACAATAATACTTTTGATTTTTCTTCGGCAAGATATTTTTCAAGCTGATGAAACATAATCCGCGTAACATCTGAACGCTGCTCATATCGGATGTTCTTCACGTACGGATGAAGAATCACACGAAGATATGATGATGCCGAAAATTTATTGTTGAATGCAGTTGCAATCAACTCCAACAAATTACTCAGAAAACCGTAAGCCGGCGTGCGTTTAATCGGGTAACCGAGCGCGATGTTATATGTTTCCTCTTTTAATAACGACAATGGAAAATGTATTGCGGGAAATAAAGCTTCGAATGACGGCAACACAACCGCGGTGTGGTGATCGATCTCGTTTCCATTCTCTGTTCGTTTCTGGATTTCTGCTGCTAGCGCGTAAATTTGTCCGTGCGTATCGGAAGCTTTGTAAAAATGGAAATCCGGCTCGTTGTTTTTTACCGAATAATTTTCTTCCGGCTTCACATCAAAGCCGAGCATCTTCAACCGCTCATTCAATCCAATCCCGTATTGAAAAATAAATTTTACATTGCTCTTCTTTTGCAATCCTTCAATTATTTTCTTTTCAACATTCGTAAAGGCATAAAAGCCGGCGAGGATAATTTTATCATGAGACGAGAAATCAATCTTTTCAATTTCATTAGCGACGGTGCGATATATCATTGAGCGTATTACAAAACCACGTCGTTCTATTTCTTCATAAAAATTTTTGAAGTACTCGGCAAGCGAATGAAACTTGGCAAATTCAATATTCTGTAAAACTTCTTTAACCCTTCTCGCTGTTTGATTCGCCATCATAACTTCTTCTAATTCACCCAAAAGCTTCAAAGCAACCGGGAAGAAATTATCGAACGAATCGTAATGTGAACGACCAAGTCGCTGTTCTGTTTTTTTGTGAACATCGAACAAAATTGCAACCGCATCTATTGACTCCAATGTTTGCTGACGATAGCCGAGAACATCTCTAAATAGGTACTCGTTAAACTCGTCCATTGAAAATATTTTTGGCGGGAAAAAGCTTGTATTTTCGCGCTCTGCAAGCGTTTTTCTTAGAAAGTGCGACGGTCGTTTTCCGGGGAAAACTATCACCTGACGTGAATAATCTTTATCGTTGGCGGCCAATTCCGCCGCTAAAACATCGATAAGGTTTTCCTGAGCTGATATAATTTTTATACTGCTCATTTTACCTCCCGCACTTTCTTCAGATCGACGTATGCGATTGCTCCACGAATTTTCTTACCGTAATATTTCTCTGCAAGAATTTTCATGTACTCTTTCACCTGATTCGAGTGCTCGCCATTCTCCGAACCTGTTTTAAAATCAATCACGGTTACAATATCTGAATCAACATTTATTCTGTCGATACGAAACAATGCACCTGTTGGACTTACAATCTCTTGTTCTGTCAGAACAATTCTGTTTGGACGAGCGGTAAAATATTCTTTTACATCATCAGCATTTATAAATTTATGAATGAGATTATAAGTATCATCCACATTAAATTCCTGATGATGCATGAACTTAATATTTTCTATTGCGGCTTTTATTTGTTCTTCAAGAGATTTACCGATGAAATTAATTTGCGCCAGTATGGCATGTATAAAATCGCCGCGCTTTGTTTCTTCCAAACCGATCTTTGAAAAACTTTTCGTCTGCGAAATACCCCGTGTTCTCGGGAAAATAATTGCCGCTTCTTTTTCTTCTTCTTCCTTAACCTTATCGGCGTTTGTGCGTTTACCGATTACGAATCCGTCTGCTGGTAAAAATTTTGACGGCTCTTCTGATTTTTTTTGGATTGATACAACATACATTTCTTTTTCTGCCCGTGTCATAGCCACATATAATTTATTCAGATCATCAAGCTTGCGAAGAGTTTCTTTCTCCTTATACCTATCCGAAAGCACATTGTTAAACTCCGACTCTTTCTTTGTAACATGCATTAGTTGAATTCCATCTTCACCCTCTTTGATAACCATAGAATCTGTGTGCGGCTTCGTGTCATAAAACAAACTTATCACAATCGGAAAGCCGAGCCCTTTTGCTTTATGAATCGTCATAACAGTTACGGCGTTTTCACTTGGCGGAACCGCGATGTTCCACATCTCTTCTTCTGAATCGTCATCTGAAAAAGAGAGAAAATCTTTCAAGCTCAAACTGCCGCGTCCCTCATAAGCATTTATTATCTCCAACAATTTTACAAGCGTTGCAGCTTCATCCGGGAAATTTTCAAACAAATTAAATTTTTTATAAACTTCCGCTATCAAATCATAAAGCGGAAGATAGCCGACCATGTTGAAAAGATGCTCGAAGTTTTTCTCCCACAATTGCGGATATTGCTCACGGAAATATGTATAAAGCGCCTGATGCGATTTGCCGTTTCTACTGCATTCAAAAAGAAATGTGCGGAAATCGGACGAATCTTCGGTTTTTTTCAATTCTTCCGATAAGACGTCGCTCAATAAAAACGAAGCGAATGAAAGATCGTCGATCGGTGAATCGAGAAATTTTAAGAGCGATAAAATCTCTCCGACAATCTTTCGTTTGCGTATATCGAGACTGCTGTGCGAAAGGAATTTTATTTCTTCGGCGTTAAGCCAGCCGCTCACGGCAATCACATATTTATTCTGCGGAGTGAGGATTGCTATATCTCCAAGTTTGTAACCGCGACTTTCGCAATCTTGGATTATTTCAATAATCGCTTGCCGCTCCGGTGGAGAATCGGTTTCTTCTTCCGGCTCATCAAACTTCTTTACTTCAACATAACCTTTGCCGCGTGCATTCTGCATAACTTCTTGTTTGTACGAAACAAGTCCGCTGAGGTCCGCAATTTCTTTTTGAATTTGCTGCGGACCGATTTCATGAAATACCTTTTTCGCAAACTCCACCACCGCTTCCGAGCTGCGATAGTTTGTATCCAATTCCTTTCTGTTGCATAGAGCCGACGGGAATTCTTCTTTTTCCCTCATTCGCGCCATTATTTGCCAGTCGCCGCCGCGAAATGAAAATATCGCTTGCTTCGTGTCTCCAACAAGAAACAGCGTTCCTCCCTTTCCTAAAGATTCTTCAACAAGCGGTCTGAGCGCTGTCCATTGAATCGGCGATGTATCTTGAAATTCGTCGATCAGAAAATGGTAAATCTGTTCACCCAAAGAAAAATAAATTTCTGGAAGATTCATTTCAGATATTTTCGATGCAAGCATTTTTGTAGCTTCGCTCAACGCTACCTCGCCGCGTTCTCTCCGCACTTTCTCTATTATTCCGAGAAGATATTGATTCACCTCAACGAACGGCTGATAATATTGAAGCGACGCCATAAGATAATATTCTCCAACTATCTTCAACAATTCCCTTTGCATCTCCTCAATTTTTTCCTTAAACGCGGGGAAATTATTTTCCTTGGAAGTTAGCAAAGCTTTCTGATCCAACGTTCTTCCTATGAGCAAATTAAAATCACCGCTATGTGCAAAATCGATAATGCTTTGAAAATTTTTTGTCGGATTAAAATTACTCTTCGCTATAGCATCGCCGATTGAGATCAGCTCATTTAATATTTTATCACGGAGTTCTTCAATAAGACCATCTTGCGTTTTAGAGACTGATTGGCCCGCATGAGAACTGAGACGCTTATAAATGTTTTTCACTTCTCTTGAAAGTTTCTCATTCGGATTCCAGAGAAACTTTTTATCAAAGCTTTGATTGCGGTTGATAATTTCTATTATCTGCTGAAAGATTTTTCTCTTATCAGAATCGTATCCTAATTCTTGAGCAAGATGTTCAAACGCTTCATCAAGAATTATATCTGAGTTAAGTATGACATCGAATGAAGGCGGCAGACCGAACTCTAACGCCGAGACTTTCATAATCCGCGACAAAAAGCTATCGATTGTTTGCACCTGAAAATCTGAATAGTTATCGAGTATCCGGTCAACCTCCGCCCGCGAACGTTCTATGAGGTTCTCAGCATCGAGCCCGACTTTTTTCATTTCCTGCAATGTTTTCGCATCGCCAAATGAAGCTTTCTTTAAAGATTCCACAACCTTTTGTTTCATCTGGAGTGCGGCATTGTTTGTAAAAGTAATAGCGAGAATATTTTTGAGGCGGTTGTTTGGAATATTATCCGAGAGAAGCAATCGAATAAACCGCATGGTAAGCTGGGTTGTTTTGCCTGAACCTGCAGACGCGGAAACGAGTGTGAAGTTTGAATCTATGTTTTGTGATTTCTTACTCATGCAATGTGAAATGTAAGAAAATTTTGAGTGATATAGAATTCTAAACAATGCCGGCACGCTGCTGTGAGGGTCTGAGGTTAACTTATAAGTTCTTTATTGTCACTCCCGCGTGTTTTAAGCGGGAGTCCAGCGCTCAGATTTTACCAGATTTCTGGATTCCCGATAGAAGCATTCGGGAATGACATTACTTTTTTATCAGCTTCAAGACTAACAAGAATTTCGCACGCCTCGCAATTTTGACATGTTCTAAGATTTTCAGTATACTAGGCGAAGTTACTGAGAGAATGAACTTTGTTTGATATATAGTATCTGTAAAAGGAAAAACGAATATAAAATTGCCGCTGCAAAATGGAAACACTTGGCAAAAAATATGACCTCAAAGATTATCTAATCTGAAATGGCAAATAGATGGAAAATACCGAAATCTATTGAGCAAAAAATTAGAAAACGGGATACACGGTGTGTTTATTGCGGAACAAACTTTGCTTCTAACGCTAAGGAAAGAGCAACGTGGGAACACATTGATAACGATGCAGGCAATATTTCAGAAGAGAATATTTGTTTATGCTGTAATTCATGTAACGCCAGTAAAAGAACGATACATCTACAAGTCTGGCTGAAATCTCACTATTGTCTGAACAATAATATTAACGAACGGACCGTTGCAAAAATTGTCCGACTCAATCTTGGTATCAGATAGACGATTACCGTGGGCTCGTAACTGGTTGTGCCAGCTTCACCAAAAAAGAAAATCCTTAAATGAAACCAATATTTTTTCCATCCCAATCAGAATTTAGAAAGTGGTTAGAAAAAAACTACAAGAAGAAAACCGAGTTATTGGTTGGTTATTACAAAGTGGACAGCGGCAAACCGAGCATGACATGGTCCCAATCTGTTGATGAAGCGCTTTGTTTTGGCTGGATAGATGGAATCCGCAGATCAATCGACAAAGAGAGTTACTGCATTCGCTTCACGCCAAGAAAATTGTCAAGCAACTGGAGTGCAATAAATATTCAAAAAGTTAAAACACTAATCAAACAAGGGCTAATGCGGCAAGCAGGGCTTGAGGCATTTAGTCATCGTAAGAAAGATAAATCAAAAACCTACAGTTTCGAAAACGCCGCCCAAAAATTTACCGAAAGTTTTGAAACCAAATTTAAGTCGAACAAAAAGGGGTGGGATTTCTTTAAAGCACAGCCGCCGTCATACCAAAAAATGGTTATCCATTGGATTATGTCTGCCAAGCAGGAATCAACTCAGTTTACCCGTCTCGAAAAAACTATCACCGAAAGTAAAAAACAAAAACGGCTTTATTAAAAACTAATGCTATGCAGTTCGATAGTATATTTTTTATTTAGCCATTTGTTATAATCTTGTGGAACTCAACCCCCTTTAAGTTCCCCCTTCTCTAAAATTAGAGAAGGGGGATGGGGGATGAGTTCAATAAAACATAGTAATGGCATTGTCGATTGTCAATATTGCGGAACGTCAGTGAATAAATAAAAACAGAGTAATATAAAACATCGGTTGTTGAAGCGCCGCGGAAATTCTCAGAATTATTGAGCCAGCCGAAATCCGCCGGTATTACTTTGCATCTTAATTACATACCTGATAACAAAAACTTTGTTCCCCTGTGGGCTCAAAGGAAGGGCTGCAGAAGTTCCTTGAAAATTGCACTCCAGAAAACAACTCATCATTGAATTCGCTAAAATCTGAAAATTCTTACACTTTTTGGTTTTATTTATGCAAATATTTATGAAACCTCCTTCATAATATTTCGTAAGTTGTGAAAGAAAGGATAATTTCATGGATATCATATCAGACCTCGGAGAAATGGCATTTGCAAGCCGCCTAAGGAGACTTGGAGAGCGACTTGCCAAAGATGTAACTCTCCTCTATCACAAACTTGACATAGATTTTGAAGCACGCTGGTTCTCGGTTTTTTACAGCTTGCATTGTTACTCTCCGATTACAGTTACAGGATTAGCCGACTCGCTTGGTATCAGCCATACCGGTGTCAAACAACTCGCGAGAGAAATGGCAGAGAAAAAACTTGTCACATGGTCAAAAGGGAAAGACGACAAACGGCAGCAATTGATTTCACTGACTGCAAAAGGGAAAGAAATAGCTCAACAGTTGTTGCCCGTATGGGAAGAAGTACGCAAAGCAACTAAAGAACTTCTTGATACCACGGATTGCAACATGCTGGGTGGATTGAAAAATATTGAGCAACAGTTAGATCAGCGAAACATGTACGAAAGAGTTTGGTTTCAGTTAAAAGGTTCATTACCCGGTGAAATTGAGATACACGAGTACAGCCCCGCTATGAAAAAATATTTCAAGTCGTTGAATTACGAATGGCTCGAAGAAAATTTTACGATTGAGAAAGCCGACAATAGGTTGCTTTCAGATCCCAATACAAGAATTGTCAAAAGGGGCGGTGCAGTTCTCTTCGCTTCGCTTGAAGGCGACGTTGTAGGAACATGCGCTTTAATTAAACACCGCAATGGGGTCTTCGAATTAGCTAAAATGGCAGTTACAAAAAAATATCAGGGGCGCGGTATCGGGAAAAAACTGATTATTGCAATCATTGATAAAGCAAAGACGTTAGGCGCTTCAGAACTTTACCTGCAAACGAATGCAAAACTCAAATCAGCTAATTATCTCTATAACAAGTTAGGGTTTATAAAGACAACCGCGGCTTCATTTATCAGAAAAAAATACCGCCGATCTACATTCGTAATGAAATTAGACTTAACTAATCTGAAAACAATTTAAACACCAACAGCATTAAAGAATATTTTTGAAGGGAATTTATATGCGAACAAACAGCATCAACAAAAACAGCAATATGTGGAGTACTTTGATTCTTATTGTAGTACTTCTACTTGTTGTTCCGATATATTCACCAGCACAGCAACCCACTATCGATAGTAAAACACAAGGAACTGTAATCGATTCGATATGTTTGACACTCAATGATGTTTATGTCTTTCCGGATGTGGCAAAGAAAATGGAACAACTACTTCGGAAAAATTTTAAGGACGGTAAATATAAAAATACTGCTAACCTTATGGAGTTTACCGATCAATTAACAACCGATTTACAATCGATAAGCCATGATAAGCACTTACGTGTTAGGCCTCTACCACCGCGTGATCCCGGCAGTTCAACTCAGCCGTCAGCCGAAGAGGAACGAAAAGGACAATTAGAGCGACTCCACAAGGATAACTTCGGATTTAAGAAGATCGAAATTTTGCCAGGTAACATTGGTTATATTGATTTTCGTTTCTTCGCTGAAACGAGTGTCGGAGACGCTAGTGCGACTGCAATCGCAGCAATGAATTTCTTAGCTCATGTCGATGCGATTATTTTCGATCTAAGACATAATGGCGGTGGCAGTCCCTCGATGATTCAGCTCATCAGTAGTTATCTATTCGATGAACCGGTTCACCTTAACAGTTTCTATATTCGCAAAACAAACGAAACTCAACAGTTTTGGACACAGGGGCATGTCCAGGGTAAAAAATTAATCAATGTGCCGGTCTACGTGCTAACAAGCAGTTTTACGTTTTCCGGTGCTGAGGAGTTCACTTACAATATCAAGAATCTAAAACGCGGAACAATTATTGGAGAAACAACGGGTGGCGGTGCTCATCCTGTTGAGGGACATACTTTCGAAAACTTGCCTGTACTCGTAACCGTTTCTTTTGGCCGCGCGGTAAATCCAATAACAAACACTAATTGGGAAGGAACCGGTGTAGAGCCAGACATAAAAGTTACGTCAGATCAAGCATTAATTGTTGCACGAACCGAAGCTTTAAAAAAACTAATGGAGAACGAGAAAGACGATGGAAAGAAAAAACAGTTTGCATGGGGAATAGCAGGGCTTGAAGCAGAAAGGAATCCCATTACGGTTGATGAGAAGACATTACAAACTTACGTCGGTGAATACGGACCGAGAAAAGTGATGTTTGAAAATGGTAATCTTTTTTATCAGCGGGAAGGGAGACCGAAATACAAATTAATCCCAATGGGAGATGATACTTTCGCACTTGATGGAATGGATACTTTTAGAGTAAAATTTAAACGTGACAGCTCGGGGAAAGTTATTGAATTTGTCGGGATGTACAGTGATGGCATGACAGATTCAAATCAAAAAAGCGACAAATAAGTTATTGAAGAAATGCCAAACGCAACAAACCTCAGAAGGAGTAAGTCATGATTACGAAGGTTTATAAAACAAATCTAATAACTATAACTGTGGTGTTATTCCTTTTATTGCAATGCCTTTTAAAAACAGCATTGATCGCTGAAGTAAGTTTTAAACCTTTTAAAACGACAACACCCCCTATCATAGACGGTAGTTTGGATGATGCAGTATGGCAATCGACTCAGAAGGTTACAGGATTTAAAACTTTCCAACCTGATTTTGGGAAAGATATGTCGGTAAATACAGATGCATATTTAGCGTACGATGAAGAGAATCTTTATTTTGCATTTAAGTGTTACGAATCGGAACCGGATAAGATAAAAGCAAATGTATCCGGTAGAGATAGAATGACCGGAGATGATCATGTTTGTTTGAATCTCGATACCTTTGGAGATCAACAAACGTTAACATGCTTTTATGTCAATCCACTCGGTATACAGGGAGATAGTAAAGCTACATCTAATAGCGAAGATTTTAGTTTCGATGCGGTTTGGGAGAGTGCGGGAAAGATTGATGTTGATGGATACAGTATCGAAATTTGCATTCCCTTGAAAAGTATTCGCTATTCGGATCAAGATCCAACTACAATGAGATTGACGATACAACGAAAGGTAACTCTAAGACAGGAAAACGGAACATTGCCTCCGCTTGATCCGAAGATTGGTGGAAATTTTGTTGTTCAGGGTGCAACTGTGAATTACGAAGGATTGAAACATTATACATTGTTTGAATTGCTTCCGGCGTACACTTATACTCATAGGGAGACTATGGAGCAGGGTTCTCTTGTTCCTGAAGAACGTAAAGGCAATATCAGCTTAAATGCAAAGTATGGATTAACACAGAATCTAATACTCGATGGAACATATAATCCGGATTTCAGTCAGATTGAAGCAGATGCCGGACAGGTAGATGTTAATCTTAGATATGAAATTTATTATCCTGAGACGAGACCGTTTTTTCTTGAAGGAAATGAAAATTTTCAAATGTCGAATGGACCGACGATTATTCATACAAGAAAAATTGTTGATCCATTAGCCGGTGCAAAAGTTACAGGTAAGATAGCAGACGGACAAACAATTGCTGCAATGTACGCAATTGACGAATTGAATCCTTTGGAATATCCTGACCAGCAATATGCACATTTCGGGATTTTCAGATATAAGGGAGATATCGGCAATGGGAATTATTTAGGAGGGCTTGTTGCAGATAAAGAGATGAAGGGACATTATAATAGAGCAGTGGCAGTAGACGGGCAATACAGATTAACACCCGGTTCCACTTTATCAATTCTTGGTTCTTATACGAAAACTTACGATGAAGCAACTGTAACCGATAATAACGGACATGCATTATGTATGAATTTTAATAATTTTGACCGTAACTTAAATTACGGTGTAAATTATGAAAAAATATCTGAAAACTATTCGGCAGAAATGGGGCAGATGTACCGTACAGGATATTCTGGAATCGGCGGTTACTTTGGTCCACGTTTGTATTTTGACTCAAGTGTAGTTCTGAATATTATGCCCCAGATTTCAACTTATCATTTACGAGATGATCTGAGCCAGATGTGGGAAAATAGTTACAGTGCTCATATAAATGGTACGTTCGTTAATAGAATAAATGCGTGTGCAGGATATGAGTGGAGTACAGAAGTTTATCAGTTACAGAAATTCAATACAGACAATATGCATTCTTCATTCAGTATGCAAGCGACAAGAGAATTGAATATAAATCTGATTGGGAATTACAGAAATGCTATTCGTTATGTAAATGATCCTTATCCGGGTTATGGCTGGGGTGCGAGCGCTGGAGTAAGTTATCAACCGATATCTAATATCGCTATTTCTTTATCTTACAATTATTCTGATTTCTATCGTAAATCTGATGATAAGAAGATATTTAACTATTCAATTTATAGAGTAAGGTCAACATATCAAGTAAACAAATACTTATTCTTCAGATGTGTTGTTGAGTATAACGATTATCGCAAGAGGTTGTTTACAGATTTTCTTGCATCATTTACATACATACCGGGTACGGTATTTTATCTTGGCTATGGATCAATATTCCAGAAAACTCAATGGGAAACCGACCGATATGTACCCAGCAATAGATTTCTAGAAACAAAAAGAGGATTGTTCCTTAAAGTATCCTACTTGTGGAGAATGTGAGAATCGAATCGTGTCTGAAACGTGCAAACCTTGAATGGAAGGATTGAATACTTCTTAATTAAAGTTTTGCCCCGATGGCTCGGGGAAAGCGATAGAATTTGTCGGGATGTATGGGGGTGCGTGACAGATTTAAATCAAAGAACAGAAAAGTAATACTATGTATGAGTTTCGGTTTAAGAACAATGATGGTTTTAAAATAACAAACAAGTAGTATCTTGTAAAGTTGCAGTATTTATTTAGGTATTATATTTTAGTTCGAATCACAGTTCTTTAACAATTCTGATGAGGATAATTATGAGAAGATTAGTTTTTCTGCTACTTACTTTTATTACAGCTAGCTATTTACATTCACAGCAAGATGGTGAAGATATTTCTTTGGGAAAATATCGTGTGTTGCACTCAAAGATTCTCAATGAAGATAGAACACTTCTTGTAGCTTTACCGGACGAGCATGAAAATTCCAGCATTTCCTTCCCTGTATTATATCTACTCTACGGTGATCAGGTGAAGGGATATTTTGCGGAGGTTGTTAATGTTATAGATCGTCTCAGCGGAGCCGGTGAAATACCACCGTTGATTATTGTGGGTGTAGCGAATAAAGACAGGTACCGTGACTGTCTTCCCCTACAGCAAAACGGTACTCCGGGCGGTGCAGAAAAATTTCTTAGATTTTTTAAGGAAGAACTGAATCCATTCATCAACTCAAATTATCGGACTAAGAACTTTAATATCCTCGCGGGACCGCAAGCCGGAGCTGCGTTCGGTCTATATTCACTACTCGAAAAATCTGACCTTTTTGGAGCACTCATGGTAACAAATCCGTTTTGGATTGAGTATACACGCTCATATTTTCTTGAGCGAACGGAAAAATATACTCGTTCAGACTCTATTCAAAAGAAGTTCATGTTTATCACATACTGGGATAAAGAAGGATGGCAAGATCATCGTGGGGCGGTTAAAGCATTAAACAGTTTTTCAGAATTATTCAGCAAACAAAAATCCACAGATTTTGTCATGCATCTCAATTACATCCCGGACAATAAAGATTTTGTGCCTCCAATCGGTTTGAAGGAAGGGCTGCGGAAGTATTTTCAAAATTATAATCCCTCAAACTATTCAGAATTGAATACACTTTCGGATATTCAAAAATATTACCTTGCTCTTTCGAAAGAGTACGGTTTCGAGGTTGATATCCCGGAGATGATATTGGTTCGCAAAAGCGATGACCTACAGAATAGTGGAAATTTGAGCGAGGTCAAGAACATCCTCAATCATATTCTTAGCACTAATCCCGTATCGTTAAATGCCTTATCGAGAATGGCTAATTTACATCGGACGCTTGGAGAATACGATATTTCTATCAGTTACTTTAAGAAGTTATGTCAGATTAAACAAGAACCTTTCTTTGAGCGGCAGCTCCAATTATTGTTAAAGTTCAAAGATGAATCGGCGGTTTACATCTTAGAACCGATTCTAAATTCTTCAGGGACTGAAGCTATGTTTTTCAAGTATCGCGATCTTAAAAACTATCAGCAGAATAAAAGAAAGTTTGACGAAAGAGAATTTAATTCCTGGGGATATCGGTTATTGCAAAGAAGTGAAAATGAAAAAGCAATAGAAGTATTTAAATTGAATGCAGAGCTCTACTCGGAATCTGCAAATGTGTACGACAGTTTAGGCGAGGCATACATAAAAGCCGGCAACAAAGAACTTGCTATCAAGAATTATAAGAAATCGTTGATGTTGAATCCCGACAATGACAATACCAAAAAGATGTTGGAACGGCTGCAGAAGTAAAAAGTATTACATCATCGAAGAGTTGAGACTGAAATATCAAAAAAAAGAATTATAATGAAAAGAACAGTACTGATCTATTGCCTGCTTGCGTTCCTCATCTCTTGGTCGGCAAAATTCATCTTTTGTGCAGAGGATCTGGGATGGATAGTCACTGTAGTACCAAAAGGTGTCCTGCAACTAATCGCTTCCTACGGTCCTTCCCTTGCAGGTCTTATCGTATACTATCTCGAATTTCACGGGAAAGAGTGGATAGCTGTGATGCATAGCCTGACACGGGTGAATGTTCGGATGAGATGGTACCTTTTTGCCCTGTTCTTTGAGCTGGCATCATTTATTCTCATCGTCCTGTTTGCAAATCTTACCGGATATCGGGACATCTCTTTCATATCTGATGAGATATCAAACAGCATCCTCATGTTCTTTGTCAATACGTTTACACTTACCCTCCTGACAGGATTAGGAGAAGAGATCGGATGGAGGGGTTTTCTTTTACCAAAGCTACAATCACGATTCCCGGTAATCACGGCTGCCCTTATCCTTGCATTCATCAATAGCTTGTGGCATCTCAGGACCGATTTACTTTCCCTATTAATGAGGGGAGATATCCACGGATTTATCATCGGGTACTTCCCTGACATGGGACTAAGGATCCTTATATCCGTTCCGATCGTATTCATCATGGTGTACCTGTTTAATAAAACTGGAGGAAGTCTTTTTATCATGATCCTCTACCATGGTTCAGCTAATGCTTCCTGGGAGTGGGTGAAACAGGTGACAAGAATCCCTGATCCTTCGTACTTACTACCGTTATGGACCGTATTCCTATGGCTGACAGCCATCCTTTTTGTTCCTGCCCTGCTACAGCAGGCAAGAAATAAGGAGCTTGTTACCTGCATCTTTCAGCCAAAACAGTCATCGACTCCTGATCAATGAGAATGATTATATTCCTGCTGGTAATATGGAGCTTCATCCTGACGGTACGGAAATCACCTTTATATCCTTGCGGGACGGCCATTATGAGATTTATACCAATGGATGGCCGATGGAGGTAAATCATTGCCGTTAGCTCTAACAGAAAATGGCCACAATGAAGGTGCAGCATGGTCTCCTGACGGAAAAAGAATAGCATTCACCAGCACACGCTCCGGGAGTTTTGATATATGGATAATGGATGTGGATATTGAACGAGTAAAGAAGGAACTCCGGGGGTTAAACAAATGAAACCAAAACTCTCTTGAAAGTCATTATTACTACTGCTCATTATGAATATTCTATTGTAGATTATTTATTAAAACCATTTTCATTTGAGGGGTTTCTGAAATCAGTAAATAAACTAATTCAAAAAGAGGAGAAACTTGCTCAGATTTAATCTGACCTCAACTCCTACCAAGCGCTCCGTTTATAAATCTGACGAAAGGATACAAATCTTTGTAAATATCTACAACTTTCTTAAGAAATATTTCATCCAAACATTCATCAACCTTCCACTCAACGCCTGTATAAAACTGTTTATACTTCAACCACTCCCCCATCAAATGATCGCGCGAATACCCAAGTGGAATACGCT
Source organism: Ignavibacteriales bacterium (assembly GCA_016214905.1). Taxonomy (NCBI): domain Bacteria; kingdom Pseudomonadati; phylum Ignavibacteriota; class Ignavibacteria; order Ignavibacteriales; species Ignavibacteriales bacterium. The sequence goes on from JACRMQ010000007.1 coordinate 146,925, forward strand.
GTAACTTTTCACCCTGCATCGCACCAAACCGTTTCACAAACTTTGTGTTTTGTATGATACCAAGAAATTGTTTGGATTGCTCGGCTATCGCTTCACGGATCTTCTTTAACTGATCTTTATCGGGCATGTAAAATCCACCGCCAACATAAATACCATCGGGAGAAATTTCCAAATAAAACCCAGCGCTCTCTTGCCAATGTCCTTTTATGTGAAACACCGCGGCAACATGTGTCTTGTACGGAGTTTTATCTTTGCTGAAGCGTGTGTCTTTATATATGCGAAACATGCCGCGCTTTGGATTAACATCGATCTCCGGCGCCAGCTTAGACATCGGCAGCTTCAGCGAGGCAATCAAACATTGCATCGGGAATTTTGCAAAGTTTTCATATTCAGATTTATGTTCCGCAAACCAAGCGCGGTTGTTGTTCTTCTTCAATTGCTTGAAAAATTTTATTCCTTCGGCAGGAAATCCCTCGAATGGCGGATAAATTTCATCGTCTAATATTAATTCTTTAATCATTATTATTCCTCAGTAGCTATTCTAACAAAACCGTTTGCTTTTTTCAAAAGATTCTGGGCTTGTTTGGCTGTAACGCTTCGTTTTATCATAACGATTGCTGTTTTCACGTGTCCGCTCGCTTTTGCTAAATATCTTGCGGCTGTTTCATAATCCACTTTTGTAACCGTCATAATTACACGCTTGGCTCGTTCCTCGAGTTTTTTGCTGTTCATTTTTAAGTCAACCATCATGTTCTCATAGACCTTACCTAATCTAATCATCGCTGTGGTTGTAATCATATTCAGCACCATTTTTTGCGCTGTGCCTGATTTCATTCTGGTCGAACCGGCAAGAACTTCTGGACCAACATCTACACAAATTGAAATATCTAAATTATTTTTTAGATTCCGCATTTCCGGCCTACTTAGCAAGCGGCGTGGATTAGTTGTGATAAGAATAGTTTTCGTATGCAATTTTTTTGCTTCAGCCATTGCTGCCACCACGTATGGAGTTCGCATGCTGGCAGCTATACCACAAATTACATCGTTGCTTGTTGGGTGAACCTTTTTTAAATCTCTGATTGCCGCTTTAATATCATCCTCTGCACCCTCTTGCGATCTAAACACCGCAGATTTGCCGCCGGCAATAATACCTTGGACTGCTCGGGGATCGGCACCGAAAGTCGGCAGACATTCGGTTGCGTCAAGAATTCCAAGTCGTCCGCTTGTCCCGGCGCCAACGTATATCAATCTTCCGTTATTTTTAAAAGATTCGACAACCAATTTTACCGCCTCTTCAATGTGGAATAGTTCTTTGCCAACAGCGATGGCAACTTTTTTGTCTTCATTGTTGATCGTTGACAAAATATCTTTTACTGAAGATATATCTATTTTCATCGATTTCTTGTTGCGCTTCTCAGTTGAGAGTGTATTTAATTGTTTATATAATTTTTTTGAGTTGCTCATCGTTATATTCAAATATTTATTATGATTAACTTTTTATCTGCATCCTGTTCATTGTTTAAGTCACCGAAAGAGATCGGATGAATTGAAATCTTTTTAGTGTGAAATTTATTTTGTGCAACTTGTAATTCTTTTTCAAGATTACCCCCCTTCCAAAGCACAAAAGATCTCGTCTCAATCATTTTCTTCTCCGCTGAATCAGACTCTTTATCGACGTTATTACAATCATTAAATTTTAAAAGAGGCAAAGACCATTCAATCAGATTCTCGGTTGGGGCTACTGCCCGCGCTAAAATATAATCAAATGAGCGTTGATATATATTTTTCTTGGATAATTCTTCAACTCTCTCTGTTACCACTATGACATTTTTTAATTTCAATCTATCAACCATATCGGTTACCGCCATACATTTTTTTCGTATCGAATCCACCAAAACAAATTTTATAGACGGCTCCACAATCGCCAGCGGTATGCCGGGCAGACCACCTCCCGTGCCAATATCAATAGCGTGAGAATTTGATTTAAGTTTAAAGAAAAATAATAATGAAAGCGAATGTAGAATATGCCGAGGCCACACATTCACTTCATCTTTCCTTGAAATTAAATTAATCTTTTGATTCCACTCTATTAATAATTCAACATACTCTTGAAGTTGTATCACCTGATTATCGGAACAACCTTCAATTTTCATTTTGATTAAATCAATAGAGTTTAATAATGAGTTTAAATAATCTGATTTATTTATCATCGTGGAAGTTGTTGTTATTTAATGACATAGCGTGACCGGGTTTCACATGAAACGAATTGGTTATCTTTTTAAGTGCACCAGCAGAACTGCGATATCTGCCGCTGTCACTCCGCTGATCCTTGCTGCTTGACCAATTGATCTGGGCCGCACCTTGCTTAGTTTTTCACATCCTTCTATTGAAAGAGATTTTATTTTATTGTAATTAAAGTCAGAAGGAATTTTCAGTGATTCTTGTTGTTCAAACTTTTCAATCTCATTCAATTGCCTTTTATGGTACCCTTCGTATTTAACTTCAATTTCTACTTGATTAAAAACATCATTCAATATTTTTTCTGAATGAGATTTTGATAGATTTAATATTGTTTCGGATTTATTCAGAGAGTCTAATTTAATGATGTCGATTATTTTAATTTCCGGTCGTTGCAAAATTTGATACAACCTTGTAGGTTGGAAAATTTGTGAAGTTTCTTTTGATTCTAATAATGGATTAATTTCCTTCGGTGTAATATTGGTTTCTCGAATCATTTCTATCAAATTAATAATAGCATTTTCCTTTTTTAAATATTTTTCAAATTGCAGGTGATCAATTAATCCAAATTTAGCACCATATTTCATCAGTCGTGCGTCTGCATTGTCTTGTCGTAGAACCAATCTATATTCTGCTCGAGATGTAAACATGCGATACGGTTCTTCAGCGCCTTTATTTATAAGATCATCGATCAGAACGCCAATATATGCTTCTGACCTTTTTAATATGAATGGATCCTTCCCTTGAATTTGAAGAGCGGCATTAATACCCGCAATGATCCCTTGAGCGGCGGCTTCTTCGTAGCCGGAGGTTCCATTTATTTGCCCCGCGAAATATAGTCCTCCAATTAATTTAGTTTCTAATGTTAACGACAGTTGATGTGGGAGAAAATAATCGTATTCAACAGCATATCCAGGTCTTATCATTTCAACGTTATTAAGTCCAGGGATTGTTCGTAAACCTTTAAGTTGAATTTCTTTTGACAGGCTTGTAGAAAATCCATTTACATAAACTATTTCACTATTATAACCTTCTTGTTCAAAAAATATCTGATGCCTTTCTTTTTCTTTAAACCTTACAATTTTATCTTCGATTGATGGACAATACCTCGGTCCGACGCCTTTGATCCTACCTGTAAAAAGTGGAGATGAATCGAATCCCTTCTCAAGTTCCTCATGCGTTTTTGAATTTGTATATGATACATACATTGGAATTTGTTTATTGACAATTTTATCAATCGAAAAAGAAAATGGTTGGGGATTCTCCTCCGAGTGTTGAATTATTGTCTCATCCAGGTCTATGCTTGAGAACCTAATTCTGGGTGGGGTTCCCGTTTTAAATCTTCCGCTAATAAAACCTGTTTTTTCAAGTGATTCTGTCAATCCTAACACTGGTTGCTCATTAAATCGTCCTCCGCTGCTTGTTTCTTTTCCTGTGTATAGAATTCCCCTCAGAAAGGTACCAGTTGATAGTATTAAAGCCTGACAATAAAATTCTGAATTAGTTAATGTAATGATTTTTGATACAAATTGTTTTCTAAATTGAGTATTTTCTCTGATTATCACATCGATTACGGTATCAGAAATTATAGTTAGGTTATTGAGCGATTTTAATCTATTAATCGCACATTCAGAATACCACAATCTATCATTTTGCGATCGTGGAGACCATACTGCGGGACCTTTCGATTTATTTAGCATGCGAAAATGAATTCCGGTATCATCTGCTAATTTTCCAATTTCGCCACCCAACGCATCAACCTCTCGAACTAATTGCCCTTTTGAAATACCACCGATCGCTGGATTACAGGACATTCTTCCAATAGAATTAATGTCTGTGGTTAATAATAAAGTTTTACATCCCATTCTAGAAGACGCTGATGCGGCCTCTATTCCAGCGTGGCCACCTCCAACCACAATTACATCAAATTTTCTATCTTTATTAATTCGGTTTTTACGTTCCACGTGAAACCTTCGTCATTTACCTATGCAAAAATTTGAGAATATATTACTGATGATCTCATCTGATGTTATTTCTCCAGTAATTTCAGATAATATGTTTATTCCTCTTCGTAATTCTGCGGTTAAATATTCATTACTGATTTTTTGGTTTAATTGATCTGAAACAGATTTTATAATCAGGCAGGCATCACTCAGACACCTGTGTTGGCGTCTATTTGTTATTATTACTGTGTCATTTACGTCAATTTTCTTTCCCGAAAACAATTTTTCAATAATAGCTCTTTTTAATAATTGGATATTTTCACCTGTTAAAGCAGAAATGTTGATGTATGATTTATCTTTATTTTCAGGGCAATCTTCAAGTCTATTATTTACAAGATCAATCTTATTTCTCACCTTGATAATTTTTTTCTTACTTATTAGGTAGTCAATAATATCTTTTTCCTGTTCATCTATTCTTTTTAAATCATCAGTCACAGAAATAATAATATCGGCGGTTTGGATTTCCTCTTTTGTTTTTTTAAAGCTTTCTAACTCAATAAAATCGTCGGAATCACGCAACCCGGCAGTATCAACAATTTTAAAAAGTATACCATCAATTACAATACTTTCTTCTATTTTATCTCTCGTGGTTCCTGGAATATTTGTAACAATTGCTCTATTTTCCCCTAATAAAGTATTGAAAATACTTGATTTACCAACATTTGGCGATCCCACCAATACAATCTTTGCGCCTTCTTTGTAAATTCTTCCAGTTTCATATGATCCTATTAGTTCGACCAGCGTGGTTATAATTATTTGAAGTTTTAGAGTCAATTCATCGCGAGAGACAAACTCAATATCTTCATCAGAAAAATCGAGCTCAAGTTCTAGTAGCCCACAAAAATGAATTAATTGTTCTCTTAGATAGGAAATTTTTGAAGATAACTTTCCTTGTAATTGACTTAAGGAGATATTTCGCGATAATTCAGATTGAGAATGAATAATATCTGCAACTGCTTCTGCCTGTGCGAGGTCAATTTTTCCATTCGCGAATGCGCGGAAAGTGAATTCACCGGGCTCGGCGGCACGAACGCCGGACTGAATTAATTCTTCTAAAATCTTTTGAGAAATGTACATTCCTCCGTGACAACTGATTTCCACAACATTTTCACCAGTATACGAATTAGGCTGTAGAAAAATTGTTGTTATTACTTGATCAATTGGCTCCGAACGTTGTGATTCAAAAATTCCAAAATGGGCTGTATGAGATGTTGCATCGCAAAGGTTTTGTTTTCCACGAAAGCATTTATCGGCAATACTAATTGCATCTTTACCGCTAATTCGAATAACCGAAATTCCTCCTTCGCCAATTGGGGTTGCTATTGCTGCTATGGTATCATTTCTAAGGTACATACTTTTCTTTTTTAATTTAGAAAACTTCAACCTTAAAAACAATAACTAAACAAATGCCTCATGCCATTAATTCCATAAAATAAAAAACCCCGCTTGTTATGAGCGGGGTTTAATTATTATTATTTGAGTCTATTATTTTTTTTGCTTCATTGGCAAATCTTTCGCTAATCGACTTATCCAACCTGTAGATTTTTTGGGCTCGACTTTTCTCAGTGGTTCATTTTTATGTTTTTTATTAACCCACGCCTGCTGTCCGATTGATAATAAATTAAAAACAAAATAATACAAATTTAATCCGGCTGGGAAGCTGTTGAACATTAACGTCAATAAGATCGGCATCATCCATACCATCATTTTTTGTCTAGGATCTTTTACAGACATTTTTTGCTGCACGAACATTGTAATTCCCATTAGAAGAGCGAGTCCGCTTATTTCATTTATATTAAAAATTGGAATTCTAAATGGTAGTCTCATAATCATATCGGGTATCGACAAATCAGAAATCCACAAAACAAAAGATGCTTGCCGCAATTCAATAGCAGAGCTAAACACCGCCCATAGAGCATATAAAATTGGCAACTGTAATAGCATTGGCAAACATCCACCAGCAGGATTAACACCATACTCTTTATATAATCTCATCACTTGCTGATTCATTTTTTGCGGATCGTCTTTATATTTTTCACGGATTTCTTCCATCATCGGTTGTAACGATTGCATTTTCTGCATCGATTTCATGCTGGTTTTTGTAAGAGGGTGGAGCACAACTTTGACAATCAATGAAAATATTATAAGAATTATTCCGAAGTTCGGTATAAACATTTTTAAAAACTTAAACAGAGGAATTATTGCATATTCCGAAATTGGCCGTATCAACCATACTGCTCCCAAACTCATAATTCGATCTAATTCTATATTGTATTTTTTAACTACCTCGAAGTTTAGCGGACCGGCAAATATTGTGTATCGATCCTCCTCGAATGCATTTCCACCAAAAGGCATTTCCATTGCCATGAAATATTTTTCTGCTGCTCCTTCGTCTGGAAGATGTGTTCTTGTTCCCTCTAGATATGCACGTTTACTTTCTTTCATTCTTGGAATTACTGCCACTGCAAAATATTTGTTACGCATTGCTATCCAGTTGACTCTTCCGGAAATATTACTGTCTTTAACTGTCTCGTTAAAATTGGTTGCGTCTATCTCAGAAAGTTCACCCCCAGCAAGAGCATAGGCCTGTGCAAAATTCGATTCATCAACACTATTATGCTCGGCATTTCTAATGCCTGTTTCCCATACAACCTGATATGCATAATTGGCGATTATCGATTCCATTCCCTGGAATTTGTATGAAATATCTACCGAATATCGGTTCCCGTAAAATATTAATGTTTTAATGATCTTGCTGCTCGGCGTTACATTAAGCTGCATTTCAAGTTTAAGAGAGTCTTCGTCTGTTATTTTAAAATTATTTGTGTTGTTTTTTGGTTCAAACTGAAGATATTTTGTGCTGATTATTTTACCGTCACTCGTTGAAAATAGCAAGTGAAAATCACCCGTATTGTTCTGAGTCAGTAAATCTATGGGATGCCGGTCCCACGTTAAATAATCTTTTAATGTCCACGAAGTAACCGTTCCGCCAACAGAGGAAAGCTCTAATTTGTAACAATCTGTTTCAACAATGATTTTCTTTTTTTCTTTTTTTATAAGGTGTGAAAAATATTTTCCAAGAGTGTCTTCAACAGAAATTGAAGTTTGAACGGTTCCGGGCTTGCTTGTTGTATTTGGCTCTAAGGGTTCTTTTGTCTTTTGATGGTTTAAATTTCCGGTAGTATCTTTATCTTGAACTTGTGTCTGCGGCGGCGGTGCCGTCATCCACAACCACACCATCAACACAATGCCTATTAAGACAAAACCTATGACTGTATTTTTATCCATGTTGAAACTCCGTTACACTTAAATTTTATTCAGACCCCTTTGTGGGGAGAATTTAATATTTTGACTTGGGATAAATCCAATTTGTTTTAATCAATTTCACCTTGCGCTTATTTACATTTTTGATCATGGTACCGGATCGTACCCGCCTGGATGGAAAGGGTGACAGCGAAAAATTCTCTTTATCGCCATCCACATTCCTTTTAATGAACCATACTTTGTTACAGCGTCATGTGCATATGAAGAACAAGTTGGATAAAACCGGCATGTGTTGGGTGGAATAATGGGAGATACCAACACCCTGTAAATGCTTATAAAAAATAGTACCATTTAATTATTGGAAATGAGATTGACCTATTTTATTTAGTATAAATATAACATCATCCCGCAGATGACAATATGAAGGTTTTGACGAAACCTGTGATTCGCCCGGATAAAAAAACAAAATAGCCGCTATCTGGTTTTGCTCTTTCGACACATTATCTATAAGTGCTCTGTTTAATCTTAATGTTTCACGAACGATGCGCTTGATTCTGTTTCGATCTATGGCTCTTTTTATATTTCGAGAAACTTTAATGCCAAATGATGAATTTATTTTTTGATTATTTTCATTCAGTAAGAGAACAAAAGATCGAATAATATTTCCATTTATCTTTTTACCGTTCCTGAAAATTAAATCAAAATTCTTTTTACCCCGAATGATTTTATCTCGTGGAAGTTTGTATCCCACAAATATCACTTTAATTAAGCTTCATCGCTAACGGTAAGTTTTTTTCTGCCAACCGATCTCCTGCGCTTCAATACTTTTTGACCATTCTTGGATTTCATTCTTTCGCGGAAACCATGTTTATTTTTTCGTTTCCTGTTGCTTGGTTGAAATGTTCTTTTCATGTTATCCTCATTAAATAAACGATTTGCCAATGAAAAAAAGAGGATTGTTGTAACAATCCTCTAAATTTCAAAGATAAAGTTATAAAATTTTCTATTAAATATATCAAAATTGTGTGATTATTACAAACTTATATTACGATTAAAAATATAGACTTGACTCGCTAATCTATTATATGTATTTTCTTAAGGGGATTAAAAACAAATTAATTGTTAATAAAATGTTGATAAATTTCATTGTTATTGAAAAGCTCGATAATTTATCTCATATTTGAATATTTATTGAATCTTTTTTGAACTTTTGTCAATATTTATGTTAATATCATGTTGATAAGACATCCATGACAATCAAATTATAAAACGATTTTATTCATTAACGAGGCAATTAATGCAAAATGCGAATCCAGCTATAAACATATGGGTTCAGGCGCTCTCACTTATTAAAAGTAGGGTGAACACCCAAACTTATAAGTCTTGGTTTGAACCGATAGTACCGGTTGATTTAGACACAAATAAAATTACTCTTCAGGTACCAAGCCAGTTTTTCGTTGATTGGTTAGAAGAGCATTATTATTCTCTGATAAATGAGGTTTTGACACAGATTTCCAACCGGGAATTATTTGTTATCTATGCGATTGTACCAGAAGATCCGGATCTGAATAGACCTCAAGCCGAGGTTATCAATGATACAACTCATGTAAACAATTTATTACATAATCTTAGTAAAAGTCCATCAACATCAGCGCAATCATCTGTCAAACAATTTGTCAATCCATCCTTAAATACGCGATATACTTTCGACAAATATATTAAAGGTGAGAGTAATCAATTTGCACGTGCGGCTGCGTTAGCCGTTGCGAATAATCCGGGCGGCACATCTTTTAACCCGTTAGTAATTTATGGTGGTGTCGGGCTCGGAAAAACACATCTTGTGCAAGCAATTGGAAATCATGTTTTGCTTTCTGGGAAAAGCTCAAAGGTTTTATACGTTTCTAGCGAAAAATTTACCGTTGATTTTGTTGAAGCTATTCAAAAAGATAATATATCATCATTTTCAAATTATTATCGGAATATTGATTTGCTTATCGTCGATGATATTCAATTCTTTGCAGGAAAAGAAAAAACTCAGGACATTTTTTTTCACACATTTAACGCTCTTCATCAACTTGGAAAACAGATTGTATTATCATCGGACAGACCTCCAAAAGATCTTCAGGGTCTTAATGATCGGCTTACTTCCAGGTTTCAATGGGGTTTAACCGCTGATATTCAATCGCCTGATTTAGAAACGCGTATTGCCATTTTGCAAAAGAAAAGTTCCGATACTGGTGTAGAGTTATCGCAAGATGTTGTGGAATTTATTGCAAACAATATTACTTCAAATATCCGTGAGCTTGAAGGTTGTCTTATAAGTTTGCTTGCCCGTGCGTCTTTAGAAAATTGTGCTATAAACCTCGATTTAGCGTACAATGTTGTCCGTACTTTGGTTGGAGAAGTTCGATCTCACATCACGATAGAAGAAATTCAACGTGTGGTTGCAAATCATTTCGGCATTCCCGATGATTTGCTTCGCGCTAAAACACGGAAACAAGAAGTTGTTAATGCGCGACAGATAGCAATGTATTTAGCGAAAGAATTAACAAATTCCTCTTTAAAAACTATAGGTTTGCATTTTGGCGGAAGAGATCACAGCACTGTTATTCATGCATATCAAACTGTTGAAGACAGTACTCATTTGGACAATAAACAAAAATCGGTAGTTCAGCATTTACGAAATACAATTGAACATGGGATTCGTAGATAAGTATGTTAATAAGATATTCTTTTTTATTGAATTATCTTTTTTCTATGTTAATAACTATAAATGTTTTTTTACTTTTCTAATTTTATTTATAAGAATTATCTTTTCATCAATCAGAACACAAATTACCAACAATCATCTTTAATTCTAATCAATTTATTTTTCATATTTTTCTGGTTATAAACATATCCACAGTATTATTATTATATATCTTTTTATTTTTCCTTATAACTTATTATAATAAAATAGAGTTATGGAGAAATTAATCTTTGATATTCGCTATAATTTTTGTACATTTAAACATGTTATTTTCGATTCACTTCATAATCCTTTAAGGAATTTATTATGAAATTTTCTTGCTCAAGCACAGATCTTCAACGTGTTCTCGGTAATATTGGTGGTGTTATTCCATCTAAATCAACTCTCCCAATCCTTGAAAATTTTTTATTTCAACTTTCAAAAAACCGACTGAGTATAACCGCTACAGATCTTGATATATCTATGACGGTTACATTAAATGTTGATGCTAAAGAGGATGGTGAAATTGCAATTCCAGCGAAACGTCTTTTTGAGACAGTGCGTGCACTTCCGAATATTGAAATAAATTTTCAAGTAAATACAGACACAAATAAAATTATAATGAAAACTCCGAGCGGTGAATATAAACTAACCGGCGAATCAAGTGAAAATTTTCCAAGCATACCTGCATTTCGTGGAAAAGAAGAAATTGAAGTTGAAAGTGATTCTTTCAGACGAATAATTACGAAGACAGTTTTTGCCGTAAGTTCAGACGAACTAAGACCCGCAATGACCGGTATTTTATTGCAGATTAGAAAAAGTGAAATCAGAGTGGCTGCAACGGACGGGCACAGATTAGTTCGTTTAATAAACTCGAATTTTTCGAACGCAGATTTTGAAAGAGAAATAATTGTACCGGTGAAAGCCTTAAACCTTGCATCGAAATCAGCGAATAGTCAGAAGAGTACAATTTCATTAAACGAAAATCATATAATGTTTTCATTCGGAGATACAGTGTTGGTATCAAGATTAATCGAAGAAAAATATCCGAGCTACGAAAGCGTTATTCCACTTGAAAACGACAAGCTTCTTGTTGTAGATAAAAATCAACTTTTGTCATCAATCAGGAGAATTTCTCTCTACGCAAGTTCCACAACGCATCAAATTCGTCTTTCTTTAAAACGTAATAACGTTTCAATATCGGCTGAAGATATTGATGTTGGAAGTGAGGCTATCGAATCATTAACATGTGATTATGGCTCCGACTCAATGGAAATTGGATTTAATTCAGGTTATTTAATCGATATTTTATCACACATTGACACTGACGAAGCGATATTTAAAATGAGTTCACCAACCAGGGCTAGCATTATTCAACCGTTTACGCAAAAAGATGGAGAAAATCTTCTCATGCTTGTCATGCCAGTTCGGCTGAATGCATGAAGTCAATATCTGAATGTATTTAAAAAACATACGAGTCCATAACTTCCGGAACCATACCGAATCAATTTTTGATTTCGGGCAACGGGCTAATATACTTGTCGGTGAAAACGGCCAGGGAAAAACAAATATCCTCGAAGCTATTTCATACCTTTGCCTTACAAAAAGTTTTTATTCGCACGGCGATAGTCATGTGGTAAAAATTGGAAACGGCATTTTCGAAGTTGAAGGTGTTTTCAATACCGAACGCACTGGTGACCAGCGAATTAGAGTTGCTTATTCGGATGAGCAGAAAGAAAAAATATTTACCATCAACAAAAATCATGTTGAACCGCTTTCTTCCGTTATTGGAAAATTCCCGGTTGTTATTTGTTCACCAGAGCACGCACCAATTACCAGCCAGGGTCCAGTTGAGAGAAGAAGGTTTATTGATCTGGTGATATCGCAATCGAGCAATATCTATTTTCAACACCTGATGGAATACAGAAAAATTTTGAGGAATAGGAATAAAGTTTTAGCCGACGCAAGATCTCAGAGAACAGACCCCACTGAAATTTTAGAACCCTGGAATGAGCAACTGATAAATGCCGGTGCATATATTGTGATGCGCAGGCAAAAATTTGTCGATGAATTTGAACGCTATCTGAGTTCCTCATATCAGCAGCTTGTAAACAACGGTGAGTTGCCTTTCATTGCATACGAACCATCATTGCCGATTGACAAATCTGTTAATCAGGAAGAAGTGAAAAATGTTTTTTCTTTAGAACTCTCAAGAAAGAAAGAGAGAGAAATTCAAATCGGAACAACCGTGGTCGGGCCACATAGAGACGAACTTCTTTTTAATATTAACGGACTTGATTTGCGCCGGTATGCTTCGCAGGGACAACACAAAACATTTTTAGTTGCATTGAAAATTGCCGAGTTTTTTTATTTACGGGAACAATGTAATGAAACCCCGATTCTCTTATTGGATGATATTTTCAGTGAGCTTGATAACATGAGGGCCGCCAAACTATTGGATTTTGTAGGAACCATTAGTCAAACGTTTATTACATCGACGAATAAAGATTTATTTGAAAAAAATGCAACGGATGCCGAAAACAGGAAGATGTTTACAATAAATAACGGAGCGGTAATGGAAGAACAAAAATATGTCGCGTAGTTGAAAATGGCTCGGCACATTGGAACAGCGATTGAATCGGTATTAAAACAACTCGGTATCGGAGAACGTCTTAGGCAATACGAAATTTTGGAAGCATGGTCTTCAATAGTTGGAGAACAAATTTCGAAAGTTGCTAAAGCAGAGCATATACGTGAGGGAAAATTATTTGTACATGTTACACACGCTACATGGCGAAATGAATTGGTTTATCTGAAAAAAGATATCATAGATAAAATAAACAAAGCGATGAATCAAAAAATTGTTAAAGATATTATTTTTCATTAACGAGAGATTATGGCAAAAGGCAACGATAAAAAAGAGAAACAATTGGCAATTCCGCTCGACGGACCGGACGATTCTAAGAAGAAAAAACAGAAATCAAGCGGAGAATACACTGCGAACGATATAACCGTTCTAAAAGGTCTCGATCCGGTAAGGCAACGACCCGCGATGTATATCGGAGATGTTTCCGCGCGAGGATTACATCATCTTGTTTACGAGGTAGTTGATAACTCGATAGACGAAGCATTGGCGGGTTTTGCGCATTACATCTCGGTTAGCATAAATAAAAACGGATCAGTAACAATAACCGATGATGGTCGCGGAATACCTACGGGAATTCATCCTGAAGAAAAACGATCTGCGTTGGAGGTTGTAATGACTGTTCTGCATGCAGGCGGTAAGTTCGATAAAAACACATACAAAGTTTCGGGCGGGTTACATGGTGTTGGCGTTTCGGTTGTTAACGCGCTTTCGGAATATTTAGAGGTCGAAGTCTCGCGCGATGGAAAATTATGGTATCAGAAATATGTAAGGGGGAAACCGCAGGCAGATGTTAAAACAGTCGGGAAATCGGATCCGAAAAAAACCGGAACAAAAGTTACATTTTTACCAGATAATCAGATTTTTAAAAACAGGATTTATAAATTTGAAACTCTTGCCGAAAGATTGCGTGAGCTTGCTTTCCTTAATCCCGATGTTGAGCTTCGCATAGTTGATTTGCGTGACGGACAAGAACAAGAGGAAAAATTTCACTTCAAGGGCGGTCTGATTGAGTTTGTGAAATATATCGATGCAACAAGACCGTCAATTATGAGAAAACCCGTATACGCAAAGGGAGAAGCCAAAGACGAAAATAATCGGCTTGTAGAAGCCGAAGTTGCATTTCAATATAATGATCAGTTCAACGAGAATGTTTTCACATACGTGAACAACATTAACACGCTTGAAGGGGGCACACATCTTGTCGGATTTAGAAGCGCTCTCACGCGATCTCTTAACTCTTACGCATCAAAAAATAATCTTGTAAAAGAGAACAGCGTACAACTTACTGGAGATGATTTCAAAGAAGGGCTCACCGCTGTTTTGAGTGTTAAAGTTCAGGAGCCGCAATTCGAAGGACAGACTAAAACAAAACTCGGCAACAGCGAAATAAAAGGAATCGTCGAAGGTATTGTTGGAGATCAAGTCGCCATCTGGCTGGATGAAAATCCGGGCGACGCGAAAAGAATTATAGATAAATGTTTGCGCGCGGCAGAAGCGCGGGAAGCGGCTCGAAAAGCTCGAGAACTTGCGCGCCGCAAAAGCGCCCTTGAAAGTTCGAGTCTTCCCGGAAAATTAGCCGATTGTTCGATCAACGATCCCGAGCATTGTGAACTTTACATCGTAGAGGGCGACTCGGCGGGTGGTAGCGCAAAACAGGGGAGAGACCGTCGTTTCCAGGCAATTCTTCCAATAAAAGGAAAAATTTTAAACGTTGAAAAAGCACGTCTCCATAAAATTTTGGAGAACGAAGAAATCAGAAATATATTCACAGCTATCGGAACGGGCGTTGGAGAAGATTTCGATCCGGCAAAAATACGTTACGGAAAAATTATCATCATGTGCGATGCAGACATTGACGGTTCACACATTCGCACATTATTGTTGACTCTGTTTTTCAGATATATGAAAGAAATAATAGAACTCGGTCATATTTACATCGCGCAACCACCGCTGTTCAAACTGAAAAAAGGTAAACAAGAATTTTACGCTTATGATGAGGAAGAACGGATAGAAGTTATCAAGCGATTAAAAACCGAGAAACGTACTGTGAAAGAAAGTACGAATGAAGTAACAACAGATAATGAAGGTGTAACAATTACCGCCGATGGTGTAACGATATCTCGCTTTAAAGGATTGGGAGAAATGAATCCCGAACAACTCTGGGGAACAACCATGAATCCGGAAACACGAACCGTATTGCAGGTTAGCATTGAAAATGCAGCTGACGCAGACAGAACATTTTCCATTTTAATGGGGGATGAGGTTGAACCGCGCAGGGCGTTCATAGAAAAGAACGCGAAATACGTACGGAATCTGGATGTATAAAAAATTTATCAGTAACATGAAATATAATGGAGCTTAAATGGCTGGCATAAACGAAAAAATAATTCCGGTTGATATTGAAGAAGAAATGAAAGGTTCGTATATCGATTACGCCATGAGCGTAATCGTTTCTCGCGCACTCCCCGATGTTCGCGATGGCTTGAAGCCGGTACATCGCCGGGTGCTTTTCGGCATGCACGAACTTGGACTTGCCAGCAACCGTGCCTATAAAAAAAGCGCCCGCGTAGTTGGAGAAGTTTTAGGAAAATACCATCCTCATGGCGACAGCGCCGTGTACGATACGATGGTTCGCATGGCACAAGATTTTTCACTCCGATACCCGCTTGTGGATGGTCAGGGAAATTTTGGTTCGGTAGACGGCGATTCACCCGCGGCGATGCGTTACACAGAAGTGCGGCTCGCGCGTGCGGCAGAAGAAATGCTGCGTGATCTGGAAAAAAATACGGTTGATTTGAGTCCAAACTTCGACGACACCTTAAAAGAACCGACAGTTCTTCCGGCGCAAATCCCCAATCTCTTGGTAAACGGAACATCGGGTATAGCAGTTGGGATGACTACAAATATTCCTCCGCATAATCTTACAGAAATCATAGATGGATGTGTTTCAATTATCGACACACCAACACTTCCGGAAGAAAAATTATTGAAGATAATTAAAGCGCCCGACTTCCCAACCGGCGGTATCATATACGGTTACGACGGTGTTAAGGAAGCATACCGCACAGGAAGAGGAAAAATACTTGTAAGGGCTAAGGCGACCATAGAAACAGGACGTGCAGACAGACAAGCAATTGTAGTTACTGAAATTCCTTATCAGGTAAACAAAGCATCGCTTATCGAGAAAATAGCAGATCTGGTTCGCGATAAAAAGATAGAAGATATTGCCGATATCAGAGACGAATCTGATCGCGACGGACTTCGTATTGTAATCGAATTAAAGCGAGACGCGAACGCGCCTGTTGTGCTCAACAATTTGTACAAGCATACACAAATGCAAACGACATTCGGCGTGATCATGCTCGCGCTGGTAGAGGGCAAACCACAGATACTTACGCTGAGACAAACCATCGATCATTTTATTAAGCATAGAAACGATGTTATTGTACGTCGCGCTAAGTTCGAACTCGACGAAGCCGAGCGCCGCGCTCATATTCTTGAAGGATATATAATCGCTCTCGATAATATCGATGAAATAATCAAACTGATAAAGAAATCAAAAGATATACCTTCCGCGCAGGAAGGATTAATGAAACGTTTCAAGCTTTCCGAGATTCAGGCAAAAGCGATTCTTGATATGCGCCTGCAAAGATTAACCGGTTTAGAGCGGAAAAAAGTTGAAGACGAATACAAAGAAACAATAAAATTGATCGAAAAATTAAGATCAATTTTATCGAGCAAGAAACTGCAACTGCAAATCATCAAAGAAGAGTTGCTTGAAATAAAGAAAAAATTCGGAGACGAAAGACGGACAGAAGTAATTTATAAAGCCGAAGAATTCAGCATCGAAGATATGATTGCCGAAGAAGATGTGGTAATCACAATTAGTCATGCCGGCTTCATAAAACGACTTCCGGTTTCGGGTTACAGGCGTCAGGCACGCGGAGGGAAAGGGGTTACCGGCGCGACAACGAAGGAAGATGATTTCATTGAACATATGTTTATTGCTTCAACGCACGACTATATCATGTTCTTTACGGACCGAGGAAGATGCTACTGGCTCAAAGTGCACGAAATTCCCGAAGCCGGAAGAATGGCACGCGGGAAATCGATCGTCAACCTGATTGAAAAGCAAAACGATGAAAACGTCGCATCGTATGTGCCGGTAAAAGGATTCGACGAAGATCATTTCATAGCGATGATAACAGAAAAGGGTTTGGTAAAGAAAACTTCGCTGTTTGAATTCAGCAACGTTCGACGAAACGGCATCGCCGCGATAACGCTTCAAAAAGGGGATAGCGTTATTGATGTGAAACTGACCGACGGCAAGCAAGATATTGTAATCGGAACTTATAACGGTATGGCGATAAGGTTCAACGAACAGGAAGCGCGTGCCGTTGGAAGAATCTCGATGGGTGTTCGTGGTATCAAGTTGAACAAAAACGATAAAGTGATTGGCAGTGTTGTTGTAAAACGGCAAAGTACATCGATACTTGTTGTTGCAGAAAACGGATACGGAAAACGGAGCGAGCTCGACGAGTACCGGGTGAGCCACCGCGGCGGTAAAGGTGTTATTACAATCCGCGTGACAGAAAAAACAGGTCGCATGGTTGCGATCAAAGAAGTATTAGAGAACGACGACATAGTTGTTGTAACATCGCAGGGTGTTGTAATTCGCCAGCCCGCAGAAACAATTCGTGTTGCCGGTAGAAACACACAGGGCGTTCGGCTAATACGGCTCGACGAAGGAGATAAAATAGCCGACACCGCCGTTGTGCCTGCGGAGGAGGAAAAGGTAGAAGACGTTTCGGAAGAAAAACCGGAAGAAACAAAGACAAAATCTGAAAAGCAAACAAAAAAAGAAAAAAGCAAAAAGAAATAAAAACCTCCGGTACCTTCTTAAGTAATTCAAAGTGAGATTCCAGGGGTTTTATAAGTAGACATCAATCTCCCCATCAATTGAGGGGGAGATCATAGAGGGGGTCAAATATTATGGCTAAAAAAATGTCTGACATTTTCATCAGACCTGCTAAATAAAATGTCGGATATTTGCAACTGCTCGTTCCCGAAGTCTGCTTTGGAAATGTGATAGACGCAATGAATCAACATGGATCTTATTTTGCAACATAGTTTGCTTCTTATTATTTTATCTTTTTCCTATATAAACAACCCCTTTACTATGAATCGGTTCGAATGAGTAACCGGTAGCCACCACCAATCTATTTTTTTGGTCTAGAGATATCAATCTTCCATATCCGCTGAGTTCTTCGTAGTGTTTATACGTTATTCCATTATGATGGGCAATCATAAAATATTCACCAACAATAAATAAATCGTTCAAATTATTACCTCGTACCCGCCAAGGGAATCCACGCCAGGTTTGTGGAAATGGCATTTGCTTCGCTTCACCTTTAGTAGAAGATTGACATTTGAATATTCCATAATCAGATAAAACAAATAACTTTTTATCGTTTTGCAACCACACGCTGGTTAATAAACCTGACAGTGAGTCTGTATTGAGTGTGAATGGATTTATTTTCTCCCACACTTTTCTTACGATATTATTCTCTATCCGTAATAATACCGTCGGTTTAAAATCTTCCCAGCCGCATGCCCATACTACTTTTCCATCCGGGCTTCCCCATACATCTGTTAAATTTACATCTGTTCCGCTCTCTATCTTTTGCCACTGGCTTCCGTCATAATGTGCCAAAGATCCATTAGTACCGCACATGTACATATTGGATGAACTTGTTCCCCAGAATTTATTGACGTATCCATTGAAGGCTCCATCCAATTTAAACGTTCTCCAAACTACACCGTTCCAATGATATGGACCAGAAGTTCCAGCCCAAATATTAGTGTCCGAAAATACAAATATTGACCTCACAGGTACAGAAGTAATGCTTTTCATCTCCCAGTTCTTTCCACCCCATTTTAAAAAGTTATAGGGGATATTATTCCAATTACCAAGAGAATCTTTTTTATAAATTTCTCCCACCGCATATACGCAAGTATCATTTATTATTGCTACATCGTTTATAATACTACCATTACCATCACCCAGCGTATCAACCTGCCACGTAAAGTTATGGCTTGTCGTATCCATTGTCGTTACATCAGCATAACTGCGTTCTTTTATTTGGAAGAAATTTTCTACGGTGAGCGTGTATCTATAACTCTGTTTTGGTAGAAGTCTCTCGTCTATAATTAAAGTGTCGATTAGTGAGCGGTGAGTTGCTTGCCCGCCTGCGGCGGGTGAAAGTGGTGAGTGGTATACTGTTGCTGTATCGTTTTGCTGTTTAATGTTTTGGCGTTTCAATGTAACGGTGCGGTTCATTAATCCTCCAGGCAAACGTAATCGCAAAACAGCGTCAGTCACTCCTACATCTTCAACAGTTAACATACCATTGGAAACGGTACCGTTTCCCGGCTCGGGTGGTGTTTCTTTGCAGGAGAAAGAAAACAGCAAAAATAAAATTGTCATCGTAATAAACGTTTTAATTTTCATAACCTATTTTTCATTGATAAATGAGTTAGAAAACATGTCATATCATTATTACGTCTCAGGAAGGCGGGCACCCACCCAAGCCGCTTTTAAATCTCGCATAAGTTAAAGATATTTTCTTATAATGTCAAAAAGAAACCTTCCGAAGATTACTATCGCATAATTAAATCAATCTTCGTAAGGTTCCTAAGTTGCCTATTGTCGTGAAGATATAATTGATTTTACGATCAATCAGATCCAATATTACCCAAAAGTTTCAACTCCAAAATTATTTTACTATCTTTTCATAACAGCAATTTAAGAATATTGAAAAACATGCAAAATAAAGTTATACGCGTAGGGCACAGCCCCGATCCGGACGATGCTTTTATGTTTTACGGACTCGCTTCGTGTAAAGTAAAATTGGACGGAATCATAATCGAGCACATGCTCGAAGATATCCAATCGTTGAACGAACGTGCGTTGAAAGCTGAACTCGAAGTTACGGCAATCTCGGCGCACGCATTTCCTTACGTGGCCGATAATTATTGGATTATGCGCACAGGAGCAAGTATGGGCGAAGGATATGGCCCTGTTATTATTTCTAAAAAATATAAATCACTTGGTGAATTATCGGGTAAAACCGTCGCTACTCCGGGTCCGCTTACAACCGCAACACTTCTCTTCAAAATCTTCACGAATGGAATAAAGAATATCGATATGCCTTTCGATAAAATCATGGATGCGGTGGATAACGGAACTGTCGATGCCGGACTGTTGATTCACGAAGGTCAAATTACCTACCAATCTTTAGGGTATAATAAAATTTTAGATTTCGGAGAATTTTGGGAAAAAGAAACCGGAGGACTTCCGCTTCCTTTAGGTCTTGATGTTGTGAAAAAAGATTTGGGCGAACCACTCGCCCGTAAATTATCTCTTGGTTTAAAAGAAAGCATAGCTTACGGTTATGATCATCAAGCAGAATCGATACCTTATGCCATGCGATGGGGAAGAGGGATAGATTACAATTTGGGTGAAAAATTTGTAAAGATGTATGTCAGTCAGTTAACTATTGACATGGGTGAAAACGGAAAAAAAGCACTCGAGTTATTGTTCCAAAAAGGATATGAGAAAAAATTATTACCGCGCGTTCCCGAAATCATTCTTATTTAAAATAATTTATAAATAGAAAACATGAATTTAGGTCTTCAAGGAAAAGTTATCGTTGTAACCGGCGCGAGCAAAGGAATAGGTAAAGCAACAGCGCTTGCCTTTGCCGAAGAAGGATGCCGGCTGGCTCTGTGCGCCCGCGATGAACATGAATTGAAGCTGACCGCAGATTATATCCAGATGCATTTGAAGACCGATGTGATTGCGGTAAAAACAAATTTAACCCGTCTTAACGATATCCGCCGTTTTGTAACTGCCATTATCAAAAAGTTCAATCGGATCGATGTACTTATCAATAACGCGGGCGGTGCGCATGTCGGTGGAATAGTTCAAACGACTGACGACGATTGGGAACAACATATTCAACTAAAACTTCTTGGTTATATAAAAATGGCGCGTGAAGTTATACCTCACATGAGAAAAAACGGAGGTGGAAAAATTATCAACATCATCGGAACTGCCGGAAAAGAACCGACTCCCCATTTTATGGTTCCGGGGGTTACAAATGCCGGCTTGATGAATTTTACTAAATCTCTTGCGAAAGAACTCGAACCCGACAATATAACCGTTAACGCTTTGAACCCCGGCACAACCGATACGCCGCTTACGCATGAGACATTCAAATCGTTGGGTTTGCTTTGGCAAAAAACACCCGAAGAGGTTAGAAAGATTATTGAATCTCAATTGCCGCAAAACCGGCTTGCCACGGCTGAAGAAATTGCACGGGTTGCCGTATTGTTCGGGTCGGATTCGTTCGGGTTCATAAACGGAGTATCGCTAAACATTGATGCCGGAAAAACACCGGGTCTTTTTTAAATTCCATCGGATTCGAATGAATCGTTATCTAAAAGATGTTCACCGACAACGTTGTCTTTTGCTGATTCTTTCAATCGTTATTTTTCATCAATCATCGGCGGCACAACAAGAAAATATAGGGGGAAAAATCGTTGCACTCAATCCCGATTCTCTTCGGGGGAACCTTGCTTCTATTGTATTCGATAAATCTTTTAACACTTATCATTGGAACGGAGCGGCGTTTTTAAACCGCAAGTTCGGACCGGTATCGGTTCGATTTAATGAACAGTTCCGTTCAACATTGATCCGCACCGAACCAAAGTTGATCACCGATAATCAGAATCTCGATTTGAGGTTGATGTATAATATTTCTGAGAATGTTGATTTCGGCATCGAGTGCAATTCCTTTATTTTGTCGGATAATAAAAGTATCGGTGGTAGTATCAGTAAGGCGTCATCGCACGCTATTTACGCGTCGGCAACATATAGGCCTTTTGATAATATGACCGTTGAACCATCGCTGGGGACGCGGTTCGACATACAGTTCGACCAGCAAGATCACGGACTATCGTACCTGTTGGGTTTCTCGTTATACCCTTCAATCTATTCAGGATATTTGATAAACACACGTGGAAAATTTCAATACGATAAGATCGATCCGCGTGTAATGGAATCGTATAATGCGACTGTTCGCATAGAGAAATCATACTTCGAACAAACGAGAAATTATCTTTCACTGTCGTATTATCGAGTGAGACGTGATTTTTATTTTCATGCCGATTCCACATCGGGCAATAATTTACCGAACTTTTTTAATGTTGAAACTCGTTCCGATAATTTATTCGAAATCAACGATTCATTGCGATATACAGTGAGCAATAAGTTCTCTTGGTCTCTATACGGGGGAATAGCATCACGAGAAATCACGCGATTATCAAGTGGAACAACTATTCCCGGTACAACAATAAGCAATCTGCGGATTGAAGGGGGAGTTCGAGCAATGTTTGAAATACATCGACGAATAAACTCATCAATTTCGTTTTCGTATCACGAGAAAGATGAAAAACATGAAACTGATTCGGAAAGTAATATCAAACGTCAGGAAGAACGAAGAAACAATCAGGCAAGGCGAAGCGGTATTGCAGGTGCTATATCATGGGTAATTTCCGATTCAGATACGTTAAATATTTCAGGTTCTACTCATTTACTTCGTTACGACACCCCAAGCCGTGAGAACGATGATGATCGCGACGAGCAACTTTATCTTTTCAATTTATCTACCCGACATCGGTTCGGCACAGTTTTATTTATGAAGGTTGATGCCGATTTGAACATAGGGCATCTTGTTTATCTCTTTGCCTCGCGCAGCGCGGATAATTCCTGGAACAGAATAATTCGCTTATCTCCGTCGGTTGAATATCAACCATTGAATATTTTTCGCACCGTAAACACTTTTGAAGTAGTTGCAAATTACACGGTTTATGATTTTGAGAGATTCACTTCTCAAGTGCATAGCTATGTTTTTCGTCAGTTTGCGTTTGTTGACTCTTCATCAATATCATTGACAAACAAGCTGCGAATGGATTGGTTGAGCCATATCCGTCTTTATGAGCGCGGCGAATTAAAATGGAATGCGTTTTCTGAGAGACCGATAAATTACTTCGAAGAAAAAACATATTTAGGATCGTTGTCATATATTCCTTCGCAAGGTTTGCTTTTTTCTGTAGGTATTCGTTATTTTAATCAATTACAGTTCGGTTTTTCCGGAAAGTCGCGCTTTGTCGAAAATGATCTCCGGAGCGTAGGACCGACAACAAAAATTGAAATATCTACCGGCAACGCTGATTTTTCGGTTTACGGCTGGTATGAACGTCAATCGCAAACAAATCAATCGAATCGCGGGTATGCAACTTTGGTAATGGCGTTAAATGTTAAAATCTAAAAAGAAAACTACAGTTAAATTGTTCAAACAAGCATTGGTTCTAAAAAGCGAGCCGAAAGAAATAATAAAAGTTGAACATTTCCTTGAGAAAATAAATAATAAATTGAATCTAGATGAAATGCGTTTCAACAAACTCCTTGTTGCTGCCACCGAAGCTGTGAATAACGGTATTATTCACGGCAACAAGCGCGACCCACGGAAAAAAGTTAAGCTTACATGTACATTGAAAAATTCTATATTGACAATAACTGTGAAGGACCAGGGAAAGGGAATAAATCCCGACACGATACCGGACCCGCTATCGCAAGAAAATATACTGCGCGAAAACGGGCGGGGAATATTTTTAATGAAATCGCTGATGGAAAAAATTGTTTTTAAGAAATCAAAAACAGGATCATCGGTGATTATGACAATGAAAATCTAAACAAAACATTTATAAATCTGATGTTAAATATTAAACGGATGTTTTATGAAATACTTTGCTATTATAGGAGTTATGATCCTTCTTATTCCGGTTTTCGTTTCCGCCCAGGTATACGTTCGAGGTGGAATAGGATATGGATTAAGTCTAGGATCGGGACAACTCGGTACATCAACAAACTCAATAACTGCCGTTCATCAATATGAAGGAGTTTATGGATCGTTCGGGAAAGGATTTAATTTTGTAGCCGCTTTAGGGGCAACGATCAATCAAAATTTTAAAGGAGAGCTTGGCATCTCTTATACAACAGGCGGCTCTATTGAAGAGAAGGATGTTAATTCGTCGGGATCATTAACCACCACTTATAGCGGATCAATGTTTTCTTTCATGCCGGGAATTATTGTTTCATCTTCTATCTCCGGTGTCGAACCGTATGCCCGTATCAACGCCATCATCGCATTTCCATCATTGAAAGTTGAAGAATCCGGGTACGATAATGATAAATCTGAATTTACCGGCAATATCGCAGTCGGATTTGGCGGTGGAATCGGAATACAGTTACCGTTACAGAATCGGTTTAGTGTTTACGGAGAACTTGCATTTTCAAACATTTCGTGGGGTCCGTCGGAAGAAAAGTATACAAACATGCCGAGCGGAAATACAGTAACCATACAATTTAAAGACAGTTGGAACGAAAATGAACAGAACACATCAACAACTCCGCGCATTCCTTTCGGACATGTTGGAATAAATATTGGCCTGCTTATTAATCTTTAAAAAATTTAAGTAAAATTTATTTTTATTAAGAATAAAAAAGCCATCCCGATAAATCGAGATGGCTTTTGTTTATAAAAATTAAATGAAGAGTTGTGCAGTAAAACTACAGATCTAATTTTTTTATCTGGTCGCGGAGTTGGGCGGCGCGCTCGTAATCTTCGCGTTCAACAGCTTCATTAAGTTGTGCTTTAAGTGCTTCAAGCCGGGTTAACCGGTTTTCGGGTGGGGTTTTTTCGGGTTCATGCTCTTCGCTTTCAGGCAGGAACGAAGCTTCTTCCATCACTTTATCCGAAACAAAAATTGGAACGCCAAAACGAACCGCAAGAGCTATTGCATCGCTGGGGCGCGCATCTATATCTTGTCCGTCGAAACTTAGAGTGGCGTAAAATGTTCCTTCACGCAATTCACCGATAGTAATTTCTATCAACTCAGAACCGAGAGTTTCAATAATATTTTTCATCAAATCGTGAGTGAGTGGACGCGGAGGTTTTATACCTTCGATTTCAAGAGCAATTGACTGCGCTTCAAATGCGCCAATGATGATTGGAAGTCGGCGATTACCGCTGACTTCTTTCAAAATGAGGGCGTATGCCCCGCCGCTTGCCGGACTCGTTGATAATCCCATTATATCGACTTGAATTCTTTCCACTATTAATTACCTTATTATTTTCCGAGGAGTTTTTTAAATTCTTCCGTCAAAGGGGGAAGAATCTCAAATAAATCCCCGGCTATTCCATAATCTGCTAATTGAAATATCGGCGCATCCTTATCTTTATTGATGGCGACAATAAATTTCGATGAAGACATTCCTGCTATGTGCTGAATTGCCCCTGATATTCCACATGCAATATATAATGTGGGTGAAACTGTTTTACCGGTCTGCCCTACCTGTTCATCATGCGTACGCCAGCCGGCATCTACAACGGCTCTCGATGCGCCAACTGCTCCGCCGAGAATATCTGCAAGTTTTTCGATCAATTGAAAATGTTCCGGACCTTTCATGCCGCGGCCGCCCGATACGACAATATTCGCCTCGGTAACATCGGGTCTGCCCTCTGCTACTTTTACATCAATTACTTTGGATGCAAAATCAGCATCTGTCAGTTCCGGTTTTACGTTCTCCACTATAACCTGCGCACCATCTTTTGGTGTTGCGGTAAAAACGTTTGACCGAAGAGCAAAAATCTTGACGGGTGAATTTATTTTTACCTCGATGAGCGTTTTACCCGCATAAACCGGTCTTGTAGCGATTACCTCAGATCCTTCAATTCTAATCGCAATACAATCGGATGCGAGACCGGCATTTAATTTTGCCGCGACGCGTGGCGCAACATCTTTCCCCATCTGAGTGGCAGAGAAAAATATAATTGCCGCACCTTCTTTTTGCGCAATTTCACCAATAACTTTAGCGTATGCCGTTGTTGAATAACGATCGAGGCGTGCATCCTGAATCGCAATAATTTTATTCGCCCCGTATTTTCCAAGGTCTGACAATATTCCATCAAGAGAATTTCCAACAACCACAGTTATTAATTCGGCATTCAATTTTGTGGCTACGCCTGCCGCTGCTTGAGTTACTTCGAATGCAGATTTTTTAAATTTTCCGTCGCGTTGTTCCGCAAATGCAAGTATTTTCATAATCAAGTAAAAATTAAAATATAAAATTTAAAAAAAATTGTTTGTATACATCTCATGTTTCTTGTTTATTATATGACTTTCGCTTCCTCGTGAAGTAATCGCACAAGTTCCGGTACCGCTGTCGCGTCGGCACCGACAATCTTACCTGATTGTTTTGATTGAGGTTTAATCATAGTAATTGTTTCAACTGCGGGCGCTACGGCTATCGGCTGAACTTCTGTAATCGGTTTTGTTTTTGATGCCATGATCCCCTTTAACGACGGATAACGCGGTTCGTTCAAACCTTTCTGCGCAGAAATGACAACCGGATAAGTTGTTTCAACAACTTCTTGCCCGCCCTCAATTTCGCGGTGACATGTAACTTTTTTATCTTCAACCGTCAATTTTACGACGGAAGTCACGGACGGAACACCGAGGAACGCGGCTACCATTCCGGGAATTTGCTCGTTATAATAATCTATTGATTGTTTTCCGAAAAGTATAAAATCGGGAGAATGTTTTTTCAATTCTTCCGCAAGAGCTTTTGCCACAGATAAAGAATCTCTGACTGAATCATCTTTTAAAAGCACGGCTTTATCAACACCCATCGCGAGAGCTTTGCGAAGAGTTTCTTTGTGCGAATCTCCGCCAAGCGTAATCGCTATCGTCTCTCCGCCGTTTTTTTCTTTGAGTTGAAGAATTGCTTCTGTCGCAAACTCGTCGTACGGATTAAGAATATGGTTTATGCCTGTTTTATCAATATACTTTCCATCAGCGCCAACTTTAATCTTGGCTTCTGTATCAGGAACATGATTTACGCAAACTATGCACTTCATAAATTTTCTTCGCTGTTTAAATATAGTGTTAAGAGGGCTCGCCTCAAAATAAACTTAACTTGGATTCAATATAAATAGTATCCTATAAAAAGGCAAAAATGCGAATTGCATGTAAGATTGCTTTTTGGTAAATTCATGATACTGCATAATCCACAATATCACTTCACGGGGAATAAAGATGAGTAGTACAAAAAAATTAATGACATTGGAACGCTTCATTCACGAGCAGGAACACCTGTACCCGTCGGCAACGGGTGAATTTTCTGAACTTCTTCATGATCTTTCGGTTGCCGCCAAACTTGTATGGCGCGAAGTAAGCAAGGCGGGGCTCGTGAATATTCTTGGATCAACCGGCCGCACAAACGCAAGCGGTGACAGTGTGAAAAAACTTGATGAGTTTGCCGATGAAACAATTTACCGCGCGATGGATTTCAGCGGTCATCTTTGCGTTATGGCATCTGAAGAGAATGAAGACATTCTGCAAATCCCTGAAGAATATAAATCGGGTGGTTATGTTTTACTTTACGACCCGCTCGATGGATCATCAAACATCGATGCTAATATTACAATAGGTTCGATCTTCAGCATTTACAAAAGAGTTTCTCCTGGCGGCAAGGGTAAGTTGGAAGATTGTCTGCAGCAGGGATTGAAACAAGTTGCCGCCGGATATATTATTTATGGATCGAGCACCGTATTTGTTTATTCTACCGGACGCGGTGTGCACGGTTTCACTCTCGATCCCAGCGTTGGTGAGTTTATTCTTTCGAATGAAAAAATTGTCATTCCTCAAAAAGGAAAAATCTACAGCATGAACGAAGGCAACTACCGCAACTGGGACAAAGGTTTACAAAATTATATTCAGTATATAACCGAAGATGATAAAACTACCGGCAGACCATACTCATTGCGATACATCGGAACAATGGTTGGCGACGCTCACCGAACCCTTATGTATGGCGGTATCTTTGCCTATCCGGGTGATAAAAAAAATCCGGATGGTAAATTACGTTTATGTTACGAGTGTAATCCAATGGCGTATATAATAGAACAGGCAGGCGGCAGAGCTATAGACGGGAAGAAGCGCATACTTGAAGTTCAGCCGACAGCGCTCCACCAGCATACACCTGTGTTTTTGGGAAGCGTTGAAGATGTTAATTTATGTGAAGAGTTTTTGCAGGGGAAAAGGTAGATTTGATATTAGATGTCCGATGTCGGATATTCATAGGTTATTCAAACGAACATCTGACATCGGAAAACTGATATCGGGAGATTATTACCACGAATACCTTATCGTGTAAGTTATAACTTTCTCTTCATCCTTACCAATCTTAACGGGAAATTTGATTGTTGACTGATCCATCTTTTCAAAATTCGAAGAGTTTTTAGTGATTTCCCACTGACTCCACCGCCACGGGTGTTCGTATACCATAACTTCAACGGGTTCTGTTTTGTGGTTGCGGACTTTTATCTCGATAGTTTCTTCTACAACTCTTTTACTGATGGTTCTAAAATCTTTCTGTGCCCGCTCGCCAACTATATCGAAAGCATTTCCGAGGTATAGGCGAAGCTCTTCATCTTTCGGCGTATGATCGATCATATCCTCGCCGATAAATTGTTCTTTGCCGTCATCATCTTTTTTATAAACACGGATTTTCCCTTTTGGCAATGCGATGCCGAGACCCGATTTCTCTTCGTTCTTGAAAGTAACAAAAACTCCGACCTTCTGATTCGATTGCTGTCCAAAACTTCCCTGGTCTCTGTATGAATAATTGTTGTACCAATAGCGCCACTGATCTGAAAGCCCATCATATATAAAAACCTTTTTAGCGGGAACATTTTTCCCTGAAATCAATTCAATTTGTTTGGTTTCGTTGTCATTGACATCAGTGCGGCGCTGTAATGAGTAAAGTTTGAACTCGAATAAATCGGTTTGTTTGAATTGTGGTTCTGCCGCTTTTGCCGCGAAATCCATCATGGGTCGCACTCTATCAAATTCCTGACGCACAATATTTACATCACCGGCAACAAGTTTAAGTCCGGCATTTTTAAAAGATGTCCCTGAATTATTCGTAAGCGTTACCCAGCCGGTCAGATCCAATTTATTGTCATCTTTATTTAAGATCGCGACATAATTTGCATTCCAGGATAGTTGTCCTGCAAGATAACTTATTTCGGTTTTATGTTCACCTGCTTTTTCATTCTCAACAAGCCATTCGAGCTGTGGTTTCAGAATTAATCCTTCGGGTAACGATGGCAAAACCAGCCGGCCCGCAGGATTGATTTCAATCTTGCCGTTTATTTCCGCAACTAAGCCGCCGCTGAAACTCGATGAAATTAATTTAGCTTTCACCGTGTATTCTTTTTTTGTTTCTTCGTTCAAGCGGACGAACTCTACATCTTTGCCGATATATTTTTCCATCAGCTTCGCCTGATTGACAAGATCGTACTGATAGTTTTGCTCAAGAACTCTTACAGCCGTTGGATTTGTAAGACTTGAAAAGTGAAGCGATGTTCCATCAATTGTTGCAGGAATGTCGGGAATGATTACACGGCTAATATCTGCGGGGATAGTTATTTTTCTTTCTTCTCGGATAAGCGAAAGATTTTGATTGTAAATAGTGAGATCAACAGATGTGCGTTCAGTTGCGGTTGATTGCTTCAACTGGGCATGCACGTACACGTTGCTCAACGCAACGCAGATTAGCAGAGATAAGAATAATATTTTTTTCATAATAATTCCCTTTCTTATAATAAGACGATTCAAACTACTGTTTCGTTTATTTGCATTATAAAACTCAATCCTCTTAATCCCCCTTCTCTTTTAAAAGAGAATGGGGCTGGGGGTTGAGTATGATAAGTTAAGAATGTTTCGGCTAATTATCCACTTGTTAAAATTATCGCCTCGGTTGTATGGTATGAGAAGTAACGAAATGAGACTTCTGAAAAATCTCTCCAACTGTCACCCTGAACAAAGTGAAGGGTCCCAAGCCTTTAGAATCGAGATGTTTCGCTACGCTCAACATGACAAAAAAGAATAATTCAGAAGTCTCAAAATAATAGTTTGTCATTCAGATCAGGATATTAGCCCTGCAAACCCGATTTGACAATGAATATATTTTTGCTACATTAACAAGAAATTTATGTGTTCTTTCATTAGCCGAACGATAGTTTAATTAATAGTTAGGCATCAATGCACATGTATAAATTTTGAGGTTTAATTTCTATGCTAAATAAATCAATATCATTTATTTTCTTTTTAGTTTTTTCAATTCTTTCTCCCCAGATAATGATAGCCCAATGGATTAATACAAATTTCCCTACAAATATTTATATTCGTTGTTTTACGTCCATCGGATCGAATCTCTTCGCTGGGGGTTCTGGCGGTGTTTATCTTTCAAATGACGAGGGCACAAATTGGTTCGAAGTGAATAACGGTTTGACAAATAAAGATGTATTTTCACTCTGCGTAAGTGGCGATAACCTTTTCGCGGGGACTGGATCTGGAGTTTTTATATCAACTAACAATGGCGAAAATTGGAACCCCGCAAATTCAGGCTTGCCTTATATTGTTTCTTCTCTTGCCACTATGGGCTCATGCCTTTTTGCTGGAAGTTATAATGGTGTTTATATTTCTACTAATAATGGAGTAAGCTGGCAAAATGTTGGTTTGGGTTCTTGGTCCGTAAAATCACTCTTCTCAATAGATTCAATAATTTTTGCACCAGTTTATTTCGGTGGTGATTCCGGAGGAGTTTTTCTATCATCTGATTATGGTTTAAATTGGACCAGAGCCGATTCCGGACTAAACTCTTATTATATTTATAATTTTGCAGCGAAAGACACAATTATCTTTACTGCAACTAATAATGGTGTTTACAAATCTACAAACTATGGTAAAAACTGGATTTCTGTTAGCCTAGGCTTACCAATTACTTATGACAGTTATCCGTGTACTCTTGCCAATGGCGATACTAATCTTTTTGTAGGGCTTTATGGCGGTGGTGTATTTCTTTCTACTAATAACGGAACAAGCTGGAATTCCATCAATTCCGGATTAGGGAATCCGTATGTGCAGACAATTTTTATAAATGGTAAGCACCTCTTTTCTAGCAATTATGATCCTTATGTTCCTGTTGGGAATGGAGGTAGCGTCTGGAAACTTTCAATTGCCGAAATGGTTGTTTCTGTAGAGACCATTTCAATCAATCAGCCGAAATACTATTATTTAGAACAAAATTATCCGAATCCATTTAATCCATCAACAACCATTCGATACCAATTACCCAACGATTGTTTGGTAACAATAAAAGTATTTAATATTCTTGGTGAAGAGATAAAAACACTTGTAGACAAATATGAAACTGCCGGACATAAATCAGTTGAATTGGATGCAAGCAATCTTCCGAACGGGGTCTATTATTATCGATTCCAATCCGGTTCCCCTTCGTCAAACTCAGGAAAAGGTTTCTCCGATGTCAAGAAAATGTTATTAGTTAAATAGTTTTGAACAATATCAGTAATTATATTTTTTATCAAAAATGAAGGGCGGGATGATTGTTGAAAATGTCCCGCTTTTTATTTTATAGTTTTGCCTTCCTGCTCTTTATACTGCAGCTTGTACAGTTTATAATAAATTCCCTCCATCGCTAAAAGCTCCTGATGTGTTCCCATCTCGCGGATTTCACCTTTATGCATCACTATTATTTTATTCGCCCGCTGTATGGTCGATAACCTGTGCGCTATTACAATCGACGTTCTCCCCTGCAATAATTTTTTAATCGCCTGCTGAATAAGTATTTCGGTTTCAGTGTCGATGCTCGATGTTGCCTCATCGAGTATTAAAATTTTAGGATGAACAGCAAGCGCGCGGGCAAATGAAATCAATTGTTTTTGTCCGACCGATAATGTTGCGCCGCGTTCTTTTACTTCTTCATCATACTGGTTCGGCATTTTTTCTATGAATCTGTTCGCACCAACAACCCTCGCCGCAGCTTTTATCCGATCCATGGAAATATCATCGTTGCCTAAATTGATGTTTGATTTGATGTCTCCCGAAAAAAGAAAAACATCCTGCAAAACAATAGCCATTTGTTTTCTGAGATCCTCTTTATTTATAGCGCGTATATCCGTGCCGTCAATAAGAATTTCTCCCCGCTGGAATTCATAAAACCTGCAAATCAGATTAATAATGCTGGTTTTACCAGCGCCAGTATGACCAACGAAAGCGGCAGTTTCACCCGGATTGATTTTAAAAGAAACATTTTTTAAAACCCAGTCCTCGCCAATATAAGCAAACCAGACGTTCCGGAATTCAATTTCACCACGCACTTTTTCAAGCGATACCGGCGATACGGGATTCGGAATTACCGACCGATCATCGAGAAGTTTGAATATCCGCTCCGATGATGCCATGGCGGTTTGCATGATGTTATATTTTTCAGATAGATCGCGTATGGGTCGCCAGAACATTTCATTGAACTGGAAAAACGCAATCACGGTTCCAATCGTAAGGGATCCTTTCAACGCATCTATTCCAGCGTACCAGATGATAAGTCCGATGGCAATTGCGCCGATAAGATCGACGCCCGGATAGAACAGCGCATAATAGAAGATAGATTTAATATTTGCATCGCGATGAGAGGCGTTTATACCCGAAAACTTTTCGTGTGATTTTTTTTCACGGTTGAATATCTGATCGACTATCATGCCTGTTATATGTTCCTGCATAAAAGTATTGATGCGTGCGATTTGTAAACGCACTTCGCGATATGCCTCACGCGCTTTTTTCCTGAAAAGAAACGTGCCGTAAAACAACAGCGGCAAAACACTGAGAGATAATAATGCAAGCTCCCAGCTCATCGAAAACATAAACCAGAGAATTCCGATAATCGTAAAGACATCGCTGAATACCATAACAATGCCGGACGAAAACATTTCATTCAACACTTCAACGTCGTTTGTTACGCGTGTTATCAGCCGTCCAATAGGATTGCTGTCGAAATATTTAATACTGAGATTCTGGAGGTGCGTAAATATCTGCATCCTTAGATCATAAATTGTTTTTTGTCCGATCCATTGTGTAAGATATGCGCTTGCATATTGCACCATCCCCCTGAAAATCAGCAACCCGAGAAACGCGACAGCCGTAATGAGCAAACCCTGTTTATCATTGTTGGCAATATTTGTATCTACGGCATATTTGGTGAACCACGGGCGCACCGCTTCCATTCCCGAAACGATTACGCTCAAGAAAATTCCAAGCACAACATGCCATTTATACGGCTTCAAATACTTTATCAGCCGCTTCATCAAGCGGGTATCGTATGCCTTACCGAGGATTTCTTCGTCAACCATAGATCAATTCAAAATGAAAAAAGCAAAATGCAAAAAGGTTACCTTTTAGATTTATTACGAGCTTTGCTAACAATAGCGCCGAGAATTCTTTTAATCTCATCAGCTTCAGAGATCATTTCATTTAGAGAAAATTGTTCGATAAATTTTATTGCATCAATCATCCTCAACCAATAATGAGTTTCTCTGGCTTCGCTAAGTGCAATATTCATTTTATAAGTAAAAACATCTTTAGTATATCCAGATTCGGCTTCTTCAACGTTGGCGCCGATAGAAGTTCCAGATCGAAGCAATTGTTTGCCAAGTACGTATCCTTCTCTTGATTGTGGAAGTTTCGAAGTTAGGTTTACTATTTTAACTCCAAAATTAAAAGTTCTTTCAACAATATCCTGATACATAATCCCTCCAATATTTTTTAATTTCGCATTTTAAATTTTGCATTGATTAAAGTTTATCAAGTTCTTCTTCCAACAACTGCTTTTCATACAGATCGGCATATATTCCTCCGACTGCAACAAGTTCTTCGTGATTTCCGCGTTCTACGATTTCTCCGTTGTTCAGCACAATAATCAAATCCGCATCCTTCACTGTTGATATACGGTGGCTGATAATAATACTTGTGCGGTCCTTCATGACAGTGCGAAGACGCTTGAGAATTTCCTCTTCAGTATAAGTATCTACCGCGGATAGTGCGTCATCAAGAATTAATATTTTCGGATTACGCATAACTGCGCGGGCAATGCTGGCGCGCTGTTTTTGTCCGCCTGAGAGAGTGATTCCGCGTTCACCAAGCATTGTTTCAAATCCGTTTGGAAAATCTTTTACATCCTTAGCTATTTGAGATACCTCTGCTGCATTAAAAATATTCTCCATTAATCCATTACTCCATTTTCCATCCTTATCTACTTCATCTTCTAAAATCCCATACGATATATTTTCTTTCAATGTATCAGAGAAAAGAAACGTTTCCTGCTGAACATAACCTATATTTGACCTGAGAACTTCAAGCGGGATTTTTTTAATGCTGATTCCGTCGATTAGAAGATCACCTGCTGTCACATCATATAACCGCGGGATAAGATTTATGAGTGTCGATTTACCGGAGCCGGTATGTCCGACTATTGCCACTGTAGAACCGCCGGGGATTTTAAGGTTGATGTTTTTTAGAACGGGTGTTTCGGAGTTTTTATGCGTAAAAAAGATGTTCTTGAATTCAATGTTCCCTTGAATTTCTTTCACTGAATAATCTGTGCGGTTTGAATCCTGAATCTCTGGTTCCGCATCCATAATCTTAATCAATCTTCCCATCGAAGCGGCACCCTGCTGGAGAAGATTTGTAACCCAGCCGAATGCAATCATGGGCCAAATCAGAAGCGTAAGGTATCCGAAAAATGCGGTGAGAGTGCCAATTGACATTTCACCGTTGATGACTTTCAAACCGCCGACATAAACAATAATAACCAACGAAGAGCCGACGAGTAAAAACATGAGGGGCCAGAGTATCGATTGAATTTTTGCCAGCACAAGATTCTTCTTGAGATATTCGAAGCTCAGTTTTTTGAACCGGTCAATTTCATACGCTTCCCGATCATATGCTTTCACTATGCGTATGCCGGATAAATTTTCCTGCGCACGGGTTGTGAGGAGCGAGAATTGTTCCTGACGTTCTTCAAATTTTTTATGGATTTGTTTCCCCAATTTGTAAACCGCAAACGAAACAAGCGGCATCGGAATTAGAGCGTATAAAGTTAGCTGCCAGTTGGTTAGGAACATCATGATAAGAACCATTGAGAGCGTCATAAACGTGTCACTCGGATACATGATGCCGGGACCGACAACATTACGCACCGAGCCGATATCGTTTGTGGCATGCGCCATTAAGTCGCCCGTTGGTGTATTCTGATAATATGACAGCGAAAGTTTCTGGATATGTTTTAGGAAATCGTTCCGCAGATCGAACTCGATATGGCGTGAGACTACGATTATTGTTTGACGAGTAAGGTATGTGAAAATTCCGGCAATAAGATTTAGAGCTACCAATGCAACGGCGTATAAAAGAATTCCCATTCCATCGATGTTCTTGGTTTCAATACCGATCTTCAATTTATCGATCGCGTTCCCTACGATCTGTGGCTGAAAAACGGTAAAGACGTTGCTCATCACTACCGTGAGGAGTCCCCACAGTAAAGTGCGTTTGTATTTTTTAAGATATGGAAGTAATCGGAGTAATGATTTCATATAGTTCTGATGTGCGACTCACGTTCAAACAGAGGCAGTAGTTAGACGTGAGTCGCACTTTACAAGATACGAAACTATAACATTAAATTCTTGAAACGGGTTTCAACCGGCTCATCTTAGAAACCGAATGCGATAACAATTTACAATAACACTTGTTTGATAAATTCAGCGTCAACGTTACCACCGCTGATCACCGCAGCGATCTTCTTTTTATGCAACCCGGATAGATTCTTCATAACAGCCGCCGGAGCTACGGCTCCTGTTGGCTCGACGAGAATTTTCATCCGTTCAAGATAGAATTTCATCATCGGGTAAATGTCTTCGTCTTTGATCGTGATAACATCATCAACATACTTCATTATGATTTCGAAGTTGTGTTTACCGACTGAAAGCGTTCTCATTCCATCCGCAATAGTATTAACAGATGGAAGTTTGATTAGTTTCTTAGCACGGAAAGATTGGTAACAATCGTTGGCTCCTTCGGTTTCAACGCCGATTACTTTAATTCCCGGACAGAAATGTTTTGCTGCAATCGAGCAGCCGGATATCAATCCTCCACCTCCTATAGGAACAAAAAGATAATCAAGCTCTTTCACGTCCTGAAAGATTTCTAATCCAACCGTCCCCTGTCCGGCAATCAACCTCTCATCATCATAAGGATGGATGAGCGTGTAACCGAACTTGTCGATGTACTCCTGTGTCATTTTTTCACGGTCATCAGTGGATAATCCACAAAACACTATCTCAGCACCATAATTTTTTGTGGCCTCAACTTTACTTTTCACCGAGTTGTGGGGCATAACAATTACGGCTTTGATGCCGAATAATTTAGAAGCCAGCGCGACTCCCTGCCCATGATTTCCGGATGAATGAGCTATTACACCTCTTCTTTGCTCCGCATCGGTTAGTAAGGCAATTTTATTGTATGCACCACGAAACTTAAACGCACCGATACGCTGAAAATTTTCCGCTTTGAAATAAACCTCGTTGCCGACCATCTCGTTGAACTTACGCGAAGAGAGAAGTGGGGTTTTGTGAACCACCGGTTTAAGAATCCTGTAAGCTGATTCAATGTCGGAGAAATTTATCATTTATCCATTTAACAATATATTTGATAGAAAACACGGGCTTTCAAAAAGAGTCAGACCTTTCGTTGCCACAAACAAAGATGGCATCCGTCCGGCGTGGTAAACATTGCGAACCAGCCCATGTTTTGAACTTTTGATTTCTTAATTATTACGGTTCCACCGGCTTTTTCAACTCTTTTCAGAATTGCGTTAATCTCTTTAACCTCGACATAAACATTAACCTGATTTGTTTTTGGCATTTTCTTAACTTTAAAAAACCCGCCGTTCGGTTTCATGCCTGCTTTGAAAAGAACATATTCAATTTTTGGTACGTCTTGAAATGTCCAACCGAATACGTAACCAAAAAATGTCTTAGCGATTTCAAAGTTCGTTGTGGGTATTTCTATATGTCCGATATGATTCATGATATTTCCTTTATGCTTTCTCAATTTGTTGTGATAAGTAATTCTGAATTCCTATCTGCTTAATTTGATCGAGTTGTGCTTCTAACCAGTCGATGTGATTTTCTTCGTCAACCAAGATGGCTTCCAGCATTTCGCGTGTGCCATTATCGCCCAAAGAAACCGCGAGCTTGATATCGTTGTTGTAATCTTTGATAGCGCCACTTTCGGCATTCCAATCGCTTTTAAATTGTTGTCCAACATCCGCGCCTATTGACATTTTATTAGGCTTACTTACAACAGGTGTGCCTTCTAAGAATAAAATTCGGGCAATAAGTTTTTCGGCGTGCTTCATTTCTTCGATAGCGCGCTTCTCG
Organism: Ignavibacteriales bacterium; assembly: GCA_016214905.1. Lineage (NCBI taxonomy): Bacteria > Pseudomonadati > Ignavibacteriota > Ignavibacteria > Ignavibacteriales > Ignavibacteriales bacterium. The sequence continues at coordinate 184,284 of JACRMQ010000007.1, forward strand.
ATTGTGTGATGCAATTTTTCGTAACCCCAGTTTGCACACATTTCTGAATGTACTATGTATTGATTGATAGCTGTTAACTCATCGGCAAGTCTGTCGTTGAGCATGTTTATTATTTTTGTGTTTCCCTTCATGATGATTCTCCTTTATTATTAAATTGATAAAACTATTTTCCCAAAAATATTTCGATCTTCCATTCTTTTGTGTGCCTCGGACGCTTTCTCTAGTGGAAAATCAGAGTCAATAACAGGTTTAAGCCGATTATTTCCATTGTTATTTCTGAAGAATTTCAAAACCTCTATCATTTCGCGTTTCGTTCCCATAAATGAGCCAAAGATCGATAAATGTTTTGCAAAAACGTAACGGATATCAACTTTTGCAAGATAATTATCGGTCGAGCCGCAGGTAACAAGTTTACCTCCTTTGGCGAGAACCGGAATACTCTTTTCGAAAATTTCTCCGCCCGTATGTTCGAATACGATATCAACACCTCGCTTACCCGTTAGCTTCTTAATTTCTTCTGCAAAATCTTTTTCTTTATAATTGATTATTTCATCGGCGCCAAGTTCTTTGGCTTTGATCAATTTATCTTCTGTGCCGGCAGTTGTTATTACATGCGCACCAAAAAGTTTCGCAATTTGAATCCCCGCCGAACCAACGCCGCTTCCTGCCGCATGAATAAGTACCGTATCTCCCGGTTTAATTTTTGTCAAACCAACGAGCATATGCCACGCAGTCAAAAATACTAACGGTATCGCTGCGGCTTGGTTGAAATCTAAATCGTCCGGAATCGGAAGAACATTTGTCGCGGGAAGTTTTATAAACTCGGAATATGTTCCATCTTCTTTTGTGCCGAGCACATGATATGTTCTGCATAAATTATCCGATCCACCTAAACACATATCGCAATGGCCGCATGAAATTCCGGGAGAAATTAATACTTTGTCTCCAACCTTCAGAAAGTCAACCGAGCTTCCAACTTCCGCAATGATCCCGGCGCCGTCTGACCCGGGGATGTGAGGAAGAGGTATACTTTTTTCTCTGTCACCGCTTCGCACAAAGAGATCAAGGTGATTTAACGCGGCTGCTTTCATTTGAAGAAGGACATCGTTAGATCCAATTAATGGTTTTGGTGCTTCTTCCAATTTCAAAACATCTGCATCGCCAAACTTGTGGAAACGTATCGCTTTCATAATCTTTCTTTCGATTGAAACTTTCACTTTGAAAGATAACGAAAAGGAATCTCATCTTCAATCTTATCGGGTTTGCTGCTCATACCTACCACTTAGTGCTCTCTACCCTCTGCTCTAAGCTCTTATCTGATAGTTTGCATCTAACTTCTCATTTCGCTAATTTCATAAATAATATAGTATTATCAACATTCTCAAGAATCAACAGGAGAGTTCATGGATTTAAAAAAGAGTTTGACTCAACTCCGAGAAGGTTTTCACCCGACATTTTGGGTAGCGAATGGAATGGAGTTGTTCGAGCGGCTTGCTTATTACGGTCAGCAAATCGTTTTTATGATTTACATGCGAAACCAGCTCGGCTTCACGGAAGCACAAGCCGGACAGCTTTCGGGACTTTTCGGCGGATTGATTTATCTGCTGCCGATTTTAGGCGGAACGTTGGCAGATAAGTGGGGATTTCGTAGGGCTTTTAATGTTGCCTTTTCGATTTTAGCACTCGGATATTTTTTAATCGGCTCTGTTGGCATGAGCGCTTTCGCCGGTGTATACAGCGGATTCGATCATTATTGGTTGGTAACTATATTTATTGTCTTTACTGCGTTCGGCGGTTCATTTATAAAACCTTCGGTTCTTGGAACTGTTGCGGTAACTTCAACAGAAGAAACCAAGTCTTTAGGGTATGCGGTTTATTATTGGCTCGTGAATGCCGGCGCCATGATTGGACCTACAATTGCTTATTTCGTCAGAGATAGTTTTGGAAATGAATTTGTTTATATGGTTTCCGCGGTAAGTTGTTTGGCGATGATGTTTGTCAATATGATCTTGTACAAAGAGGTCAAGAGTAAAAAAACAGAAGTGGTAGAATCGCTTGGTAAAAAATTTGCCAATCTCTTTGTGGTGCTCGCCAATTTTAAATTTATGATTTTACTTTTAATATACTCTCTTTATTGGATTATCTTCTGGCAGGAATTTATCATCATCCCGTACTACATAACCGATTTCATCAGCGCGACCGCTCCATACGAAATTATACAATCGTGGGCCGGCGCGGGTGCAATTATATTGTTGCAGATTCCGGTCAACCGATTCACAAAAAATCTTCCCACAAGAAAAGCGCTGCTCGTTGGATTTGCCATGTCGAGTTTGATGTGGATTATAATAGGTATTTTTCCGAGTATTCCGACAATTGCGGCAGGGATTGTTGCTTTCTCGATCGGAGAGATGATACAGGCGCCGCGATATTACGAATATATTTCCGAAATCGCTCCTCCGGGACAACAAGGATTGTTTCAGGGTTATGCATTTCTGCCGATCGCAATTGCCCGCTTCGTTGGCGACCCCATCGGCGGTTGGTTATATCAAAACTCAAAAGCATCCGGCAACATGAACCTTGTATGGGTTGGACTCATCGGAATCGGCGTGCTCGCAACTGTCTTGATGGCAATATATAATAAAGTTGTAACCGTGCAGGAAGCAAAACAAGCGTAAACAATTCACGAACTCATTGAACGTTTCAGATGTTATTATTGTATGAATAATAAAAACCAGAAGTCTGAATCACTCTCTGAGGTTCATCGCTCGGTTTCAATCCCGAAAAATGCAGGAACACTTAAACGTTTCTTAGCATTCATCGGTCCCGCATATCTGGTAAGCGTGGGATACATGGATCCGGGTAATTGGGCAACCGATCTTGAAGGCGGCGCACGGTTTGGTTACTCTTTGATATGGGTTTTGCTGATGTCGAATCTGATTGCCGTTTTATTGCAAACACTTTCGGCCAGATTAGGAATTGTTACAGGAAGAGATCTTGCGCAGGCGTGCCGCGAGAATTATCCGAAACCGGTCGCTTTCATCTTATGGGTGTTGTGCGAGATCGCGATTGCCGCCTGCGATCTTGCCGAAGTTCTTGGCACGGCTATCGGTTTGAATCTCTTATTGAATGTTCCGCTCCTGTATGGTGTTATCATCACCGGATTTGACACTATTTTATTTCTTGTCATTCAAAATTTCGGAATCAGAAAAGTTGAAGCGTTTATTGTTATGCTGATTTCAACTATCGGATTGTGTTTCGGTATTGAAATATTTTTAGCAGAGCCGGTGTGGGGAGAAGTTGCTAAAGGGTTTGTTCCCCACTTGACTTCAGAGAGTTTATATGTCGCAATCGGAATACTGGGTGCAACAGTGATGCCGCATAATTTATATCTTCATTCTGCGCTCGTTCAAACGCGCGCCGTATGCGAAACCGATGAATGTAAAAAGCAGGCATGCCGGTGGAATCTACTCGATACATCAATCGCGCTCAATGCCGCGTTCTTTGTGAATGCTGCAATTCTTATTGTTGCCGCTTCGGTTTTCTACAAAAACGGAATTGTTGTAACAGAAATCCAGCAAGCCCATCATTTGCTTACACCGTTGCTCGGAACAACAATTGCCAGTACCCTTTTTGCGCTTGCTCTTCTTTCTGCCGGACAAAGCTCAACACTTACCGGTACACTCGCGGGACAAATTGTAATGGAAGGATTTTTGCAATTCAAAATGCGTCCTGTAATCCGCCGGCTTATTACACGGATACTTGCAATTGTTCCGGCTGTAATTGTGCTAACAGTTAAAGGTGATGAGGGATCGTACGGACTTCTTATTCTCAGTCAGGTTATTCTGAGTTTACAACTTCCGTTCGCCGTTGTTCCGCTGATTCATTTTACAAGCGATAAAGTAAAGATGAAACAATTCGCAAACAAGAAATGGGTTTTAATTCTTGCCTGGACCGCGGCGGTAGTCATTATAGCACTTAATGCGCGGTTGGTCTATGGTGTTTTATCGGGATGGATTGAAACGGCGGGAAGTAATGCGATTTGGATTTGGATTACGGTCATACCCATTATTATCGGCTGTGCCGGTTTACTTTTGTATATAACGTTTCCGAAATTATGGAGAAAAAGGAGAGAGGTTGCCATGCCAATTCCATCGCTTTCACTTTCACATCAAACATACAATAAAATTGGCGTTGCTTTAGATTTCGGAGGAATGGAAGAAACGGTGCTCTCTCACGCGCAATCTATTGCGCAGCATCATAACGCCGCTATTTATCTTTTCCATGTTGTTGAAGGAGTAAGTGGACAACTTTTTGGGAAAGAAGCATTTGACGATGAAGCGCGAAGCGACAAAGAACATATTGAAAATATTTCAGAACAACTGAGAACATTCGGTTTTGAAGTTCACACTCATCTTGGATTCGGTAACGTTCCTAAACAACTCGTCAAGCTTGCGAACGAAACACAAATCGATTTACTCATTATGGGCGGTCACCGCCACAGCGGTTTGAAAGATTTAATCTTCGGAACAACCGTTCCCAAAGTCAGACACGAATTGAAGATACCGGTTTTGGTAGTTTAGAGCTCACGCTTATCGCTGGCAACTACGCTGCTACTCGCTTGCTCTTCCTTCGCTTAATGTTTTCTCGTAATTATCCTTGAAACGTTTCACTCCGTTGAATATTGCCTCGCCTAAGCGCTGCTGTCCTTTTGCGCTCTTCAATATTTTTTCATCATGCTTATTGGAAAGATATCCAGTTTCTACAAGAACATTCGGCATCGATGCGCCAACCAAAACGTAAAACCCAGCTTGCTTCACTCCGTTGTTCGGCAAATCGAGGTGTTTCCCCATTTCCTCTGTAAGAATTTCGGCAAATTGCTCACTGTATTTTACGTATGCACTTTGCGCCATCGTCAGAAGGATATAATTTTCCTCCGTTAATCGCTGGTACCGTTTTTCATATCCTTGCTCTAATTTCACAACCTCATTTTCTTTTTCTGCAATACGGAGAGCATTTTCCGTTTTGCCCGGTCTGAGAAGATAAATCTCAAATCCCGTTTCCGTACTTTTCTTTCGGGGCATCGAATTGCAGTGAATGCTAATAAACAACTTTCCGCCGGTTTGATTCGCAATCTGTCCGCGACGGTACAATTCCACGAATGTATCCGTTTTTCTGGTATAAACAACATCAACACCGGGAAGATTTTTTTCAATCAAAGCGCCCAGCTTTAAAGCAATTGGAAGCGTGATATCTTTTTCCCGCGTTCCGCCTCTGCTTATGGCTCCGGGATCGTCTCCGCCGTGCCCCGCATCTATCACAACAACGTCTAATTTCCATTTCTCGCGCTCGCGTTGAAGTTCACGTTCATAATTCCTCGCCAAACGCGCATCTGCCTGTTCGGTTGAGAGAGTTTGAATCGCAATCAGTATGTCTGTTCCGTTTTCAGCTACCATCGGCTCGGCACTATTTATCTGTCCCTTTAATCTGATCGTTATTTGAACGGATGTCGGATACTGAAACGCCAAAATTTGTTTTACGATTCCGGATGTTACGATATTCTTGATTTTATTTATATCGGCTTTTACATTCGCAATGGTGATGTAAAGCCATGTATCGTTACCAATTTGTTTGGGCCAGCATTCATAGTCGCTTGGTTTGATTTTATTCTCGATTCTAATGAGCAGCCCGTTAGATTTTTCCTCAAATTGAATTCCCGTAATATCGAAATATGATTTTTGTACCTGCTCGCCGATTATGATTTTATTTTTTTGAAACGCAATTTCTTCAGAGATGGCAATTTTTAAAAGAGGAATAAAATATTCTAAAGGTGCAAAAAAAGATCCAGCGGCAAAAATAATATTCACCGGAAGCTGGTGAAGATTGGCGTTTTCTTTATTGTCTACAATCACCACGAATGAATTTCCGGCGGTTACACGTATTGTTATTTCATTGTTTCTTAGTTCTAACTTTTTTGAATTCTGATTTGTGTAAATCCGCAGATTTAACACATAACCTAGATCGTTCAGCGACCCGTATGTGATATCATTTTTGATGAATGAGCCGATTTGAGTATTACGAGATTTGTTTTGGATGTATTCTATCGGAACAGAATTCTGTGCCGATGCTATGGCTATAAAAACAAAAATCGATAATATAATTTTATTCAACATTTTATCGTTATCTGTAATTTACAAACTGAATTGCAAATTTTAAATCTGCCTGCCAAAGCATGCTCATTATCGACTGCAAATCATCTTTACTCTTTCCGCTTACACGCACCTGATCGTCCATTATCTGCGACTGTACCTTAAGTTTTGTTTCCTTGATCATCTTGACGATCAACCGGGCGTTATCTTTATCGATGCCGTTTTGCAGTTTAATCGTTTGTTTAACCAAACCGCCTGCCGTCGGCTCAACCTGACTGTAAGTCAACGCCTTCAAAGGAATGCTTCGCTTCACAAATTTTGACTGGAGAATATCAACCACCGCCTTCATTCTAAAGTCGTCGTCGGAAATAAGAGTAATATCGTGCTCTTTTTGATTCAGCTCAATAGATGATTTTGATCCTTTGAAATCGTAACGCTGGATGATCTCTTTCTTTGCCTGATTGATTGCGTTATCCACTTCCTGCATATCTACTTTTGAAACAATATCGAACGATCTTGTGTCGGCCATGGTTAAGTCTTTCAAAAAATAAGAATAATATCAGATTGAAAAAAACGATTTTAATAAAATCGAAATCAATTTCAATCTCGGAAAACTTGTCAAAGCATCGAACCGGTTGTGAATTTCCTGCCCGGTATTTTTATTTTTTGTTATGATGATAACGGATAATGGATGTTTCATTTTGGTTGTTAGTTATTAGTTTTTGGTCATTGGTTAAATGCCGTCTATTTTAGACTCTCTTTAATTATTATATTTCGTTTCTTTAATTCTTCTATTAAAGGTTGAACGGGCACACATTGTTCCGGTGGCAAAACACCACGATCTTTGATTGTTCCATTGACGATCATCTGAGCAATAATTGATGTCGGGAACGAAGTTGTGCGCATCATCGAGGAAATTTTCGTTTTCTCATCGAAGTAATCGATCATTTCATATGTTAATGTTCTTTGTTCTTTGTTCTTTGTTCCTTGTATCCAGACACGCATCAAAATTAAATCATGTCCGCTTGATGGAAGTTTCTTCTTCAATAATTCCTGAAATAATTCCCGCGCAGTTTTTACCGAGTTACCAACCATCAGCGGCTCGGAACTTGCGAAGCCAAGATCAAGCAAGGTTTTAAACTTTTCGCAATGTCCTTTATACCTGATTGTTTTATAATCGAGCGTTTTAACTTTACCGTTGAACATGTTTGTTAAAGTAGAAATACCGCCCGAAGTGTTAAATGCCTGGACTTTGCCAAATGGCTGCGGAAATTCAATCTCCTCCAGATCATCCATTGAAGAAACTTTTTGTGGTTTACCATTCCGAATCACTTCCGCCGGTTCAAGGTATTCGTTGATTAATCCTTCAACAGAAAAAACAATCTGGTAGTTTAACGGAGGAACGGGATGTTGCGGCAAACCGCCGACACGAAGATGAATTTCGTCGACCGCATCAAAATATTTCGCACCGCCTGCGCCAAGTATGGCGGCAAGTCCGGGAGCGAGACCACAATTTGGAATTATCAAAACCCCCGCTGCTTTTGCTTTCTCGTGCAAGTCCATTTGTCTGTAAACAACATCCATGTTGCCGCCGAGATCGCAGAAATGTTTTCCGGTTTCAATAGCTGCTTTCGTTAACAACAGGTTATGGTTGTAAGATGTCGCCCCGCAAACAACATCGACTTGCTCCATTACATAAACAACATCGTCGTGGGAATTTACATCGAGCTTAACCGGCGTTACATTTGCTCCAATTGTTTTTGCCGCGCTCTCGGCTCTGTCGAAATCGATATCGGCAAGATATACTTTCTCGACTCCGCTTGAATGAGCGAGGTCATAAGCCAACGCGCTTCCCATCATTCCCGCGCCAATCACCAATGCTTTCATATAAATCTATTGGTTGTGAGTGGTGAGTTTCTATATTTCATCCTTCGTCCTTCATCATTCATCCTTTATTTAAGTATTTGTCCCGTTTCCATGCACCAAAACAGTAAATCCAATTCATCCATTGGAATATGGATCCGTTTAGAAAACTTCCGAAATTTTTCCTCGATTTGCAAATAATTCTTCGGCGTCAAAGTTTTGGGCAATTCATGAATAACCCCAAGTTTGAGAAGATTTCTGAGAATATGACGGTCAAGTATCGCCAAATTACGATGACCGATATTTCGCAGAAAATGCGACGCTTCTTTCCATCCCAAACCTTTCACATTCTTTACTAACCACAATCGTAACTCTTCACTCGAATTGTTTTCCGAAATTTGTGTAGAGATTGCCGGGAATTGTTCTTTAACCGCAATTAAGTATCTAGATTTATTTTTATGAAAACGGATGTAGCAATCTGTTCTCCGCAGGATCGGCTCGGGATAGATATCTTTCGATTTGAATTTGTTTGACTTCAAAAGTGAAATTACCTTGTCGGCGTTTACCGCGCTAGACTGTGGAGTAAGCAAACAATAGGCAAACTCATAGAAATATTCCGACTTCGGCACAACAGAAAAATCATTTAATCGTTTTCGGATATCAGATTTCAGATTTCGATAATTCGATTTGAGTTCCGATAGTTTAAGAGGGGGAATATTTTTTTTCATGATGGATGCTTAATATGACTTAACTTTTCAATCACGTTTTTGTTTCCCTCCAGTATATCATAATCTGATAGTTCGGAAATTGGAACCCACCCGTAAGATTCAAAAACATTATTAATGATCTCACCTGAATATGATGTTACTATGTAATAAAAGAGATTGAACGTTCCACTATCGCTGTAAGCATATTCTTGGCGGTGATACAATTGCCCGACAACCGCGTCAATTCCTAATTCTTCTTTTAGTTCTCGGTATAAACATTCTTCCATAGTTTCGCCTGCGATGACTTTTCCGCCGGGGAATTCCCACTTAAGCGAATAAGGCATATGCGGTTTGCGCTGACAAAGAAGTATCTCTGAGTTATTTCTGATAATAATACCAACTGCCACTTTAATCATAAAAAAAGATACACAAACATGCAGGGAAATACAAAGATTGATTAAATAAAAAATTATTGTTAAGTTTCTTCACGCTCAATCAATATATTTATACAATGCCCATAAAAATGAAAACGACACAATGAAAACAAGACAAGATATTATAAGAGAATATAAAGACCGTAAAAAACCGGCAGGAATATTTCAGGTAAAGAATACCGCTAACGGTAAATTTCTTTTAGGAAGCAGTTTAAATCTTGAAGGTCCGTTAAACAGTCACAAGTTCATGCTTACCATTGGGAGTCATCGTAATGAAGCGTTACAGAAAGATTGGAATGAATTTGGCGGAGATAAATTTGTTTTTGAAATACTTGAGGTAGTTAAAGTAAAAGACGATCCGGATTTCAGTATTGCAGATGAACTTACATTGCTCGAGCAAATCTGGATCGAGAAGCTTCAACCATTCGGAGAACGCGGATATAATAACGAACCAAAAATCCGCCAGGCTTGACTTAACAATGTATTATCAAGCCTGAAGCCTCTTTGTTTTCCCACCCACATCCAACATCAAAGATCTCATATCGTAATTAAATTTTTCTGTTGGATTTATTTTCCAGAATCGTTACATTTAATTCCACAAAAGTTTTGAAAGAAATTCATGGCTCACGTAACAAATCCTCAAGCTGAAGAAATATTAGACAAAGAATTCAAATGCCTTAACGCCGGCTTTGTGCGGCTGGTAGATTATATGGGGGGCGACGAATCGATTGTTCAAGCCGCCCGTGTATCGTACGGCAAAGGAACAAAGAGTGTTAACGAGGATAGAATTCTTCTTCGGTATCTGATGCGCCATATGCATACAACGCCGTTTGAAATGGTAGAATTAAAATTTCACGTAAAGCTGCCGATTTTTGTCGCGCGGCAATGGATCCGCCACCGCACGGCAAATGTGAATGAACTTTCAGGACGTTATTCTATCATGAAAGATGAGTTCTACATTCCTTCTGCCGATACCGTAAAGAAACAAAGTGTAAACAACAAACAGGGGCGGTCCGACGAAGAAATCTCACCCGAGCTGCAACAAAAGATTTTGAATATTCTCCTCCAAGATCAACAAACTTCATATAATCATTATGAAGAATTATTAAGCGATAACATTGCTCGCGAGCTGGCACGCGTTAATCTGCCTCTTTCGCTATATACAGAATGGTACTGGAAAATTGATCTGCACAACCTTTTGCATTTTCTTCATTTGCGTATGGATAAACATGCTCAATTTGAAATCCGTATATACGCCGAAACGATAGGTGAGATTGTGAGGTATGTCGCTCCAATGGCATGGGAAGCATTTGAAGATTATGTTTTCTACGGCGAACGATTTTCAAGAGCAGAACTAAAAGCTATTGCTGAAAATCTTGATATTCAGAAGATCACGAAAGAATATTTAGAAAAGTATAATCTAAAAGGTTTAGAGGCAGATGAGTTTTTAGAGAAGCTCAAGAAATTGAAGATGTAGAATCCCTGCCTGCTGCAGGCAGGCGTTCCTCATTTATCCATCTTGCGTAGAATGGACAATTCTGGAATGTCCGATTTAAGAATCGGACTCTACGCGCCTCATTTTTTTTATTTCCCCGCGACGTTTTTTTGAAATCAATCGCTTTTCTTTTCCTGCGAAAGAAATTTTTGTCTTAATCCTTTTCTTCTTTGGTTTCAACGCTTTCTGAAGTAGCTCGATAAATTTTCGAACAGTATCTTCTTTGTTTTTCCACTGACTGCGAGATTCTTGAGAAACAATGTGCAAGATTCCATCCAAATCAATTTGGTTTTTTAAATTATGCAGGATTACAGTTCGCTGATGATCGGATAACGACGTAGAGCTTGCGACATTGAAGAGTAATTCTACTTTTGTCTCTACTTTGTTTACATTCTGTCCGCCCTTACCGCCGCTTCGGGCAAACTTGAAACGTAACTCGGTGAGTGGAATTTCCAAATGTGCGTTGATATAAATCTTATCCACCATCTCTAAAATAATATGCTGTTTGAATTCTCAAATACTAACACACTAAAATACTCAAATACTTAAACAGTTCAAACCTTGCATTTTCTATCAATCTTTGGTAAGTTGAATTACCCTGCTGTGCCGTTAGTTTTATTGTTCCGACGGGATTGCGGGGTGAGGTGTTTTCTGACCTCCGGAACGATCCATTAATTGATGTTAGATGTTCGATATTTGATAATTGAATTTTATGGAAGAAGTTAAAAAAGAAATATTTCAATCAGATAAATTTAAAAGCTTCAGAGAAAATATTGAGAAGCTTAAACCGGGAGAAATATTGAAAGTAGAAGGAGTTGGCGGATCGCTTCTTGCATTTCAAGCATCTTTTGTGTTCGAAGATTCTCGGAAACAGATTTTGTTGATCGCATCCGATGAAGATCGGTCTGAAAAATTACGCGACGACTGCGCACTTCTATTGGGCGAGCATTACGTTCGGTATTTCGGTGCTCGTCCGATGCATCAGGCGCAGATGCTCGATGTCTCTTCTTCAATCTCACAGATAGAAACATTGAAAGCGCTGACAACGGGAGAACGATTTCTTGTAATTGCATCGCCCAATTCGATAGTTGAAAAATTACCACCCCGTGAAAGATTCACCGATACAATTTTCGAAATAGAAGCAAATCGTACTTACAATTTCCAGAAATTTATTGACCGGCTGGATCAAACCGGATTTGAACGCAAAAACTTTGTTGAAAGTTACGGCGATTATGCCGTGCGGGGGGGCATTATTGATGTCTTTCCATACGTCGGTGAAAATCCAGTCCGCTTCGAGTTTTGGGGAGACGCGGTAGAATCGATTCGGGAGTTCGATGTTTTATCGCAGCGTTCTATCCGTGAATTGAAATCGGCGAGCATCGTTCCGAAGCTAACCGCGGATAACACGGATAATGCACAGATAAACACAGATTCATTATTCGATTACCTTGCCAAAGACGTTATTGTGATTCTTGATGAACCTGAAATCATCAAAAGAGAAATAGAAGAGTTGATCCGCGAAAATGTGGAAAACATTTTTACATATGAAGAGATCATAAAGAAAGCCACTGCATTTCCCATCATCATCAATTCTTTCTTCAATGAAATAACTCATAACTTTCAACCGACACGGGCGGTCAAGCAACTCACAACTCTTAACACTCTCGACTTTAACTCTGTCTCCCAGCCATCGTTCAACGGTAGCGTTAATCTGCTGATCGATCATATCGCGAAACTTGAGAACGAACGATATAAAATATTTCTTTCAAGCGATACTAAAGAAGAAGCTGAAAGATTGAAGGAGCTTATTGATGAGGCGGTAACAAATCCTGAAAAGATAGAAGATCGGAAGTTACGAAATTGGGAAGCGACTCGTTCCGCACATCTCACATCTCAAATTTGTCCAGTGTTTCTTACTGAAACTATTCACTCCGGATTTATATCTCATGATTCAAAAATTGCGGTTTTCACCGAACATGAGATTTTCGGACGTTTAAAAAAACGCGGGCTTACAAAACGGCGTCGCTTTAAGGGTTTTTCACACAAAGAATTGAAACAACTTAAAAACGGCGATTATGTTGTTCACGTAGATCATGGAATCGGAGAGTTTGCGGGGCTGACTAAAATAAAAGTCGGAGGCATTGAGCAGGAAGTAATGAAAGTTTTATTTCTTGAACAAGACACACTGTATGTGAACTTAAATTTTGTAAACCGCGTACAAAAATATTCTTCTCAGGAAGGTCATATTCCCAAACTTACAAAGTTGGGCGCGCCCGACTGGGAGCGGATGAAGGCAAAGGCAAAAAAACGGATCAAAGATATTGCACGCGAGTTGATTTCGCTTTACGCGAAACGGAAAAAAGAAAACGGAACCGCGTTCTCGCCCGATTCACACTGGCAAAAAGAGCTTGAAGCATCGTTTATGTACGAAGACACTGTTGATCAGGCAACGGCGACTCTTGATGTTAAACGAGATATGGAAAGTCCGTCACCTATGGATCGCCTCATCTGCGGTGATGTCGGTTTCGGTAAAACAGAAGTTGCGTTGCGTGCAACTTTCAAAGCGGTTATGGACGGCAAGCAGGTTGCGATTTTGGTTCCGACAACTATACTTGCCTTGCAACATTACAATACATTTGTCGATCGCTTGCAGCGTTACACAACAAGGGTTGAAAATCTGACACGATTCAAATCGAAAAAAGATCAGAACCGGATTATAGAAGAAATGAAAAAGGGTTCGGTCGATATCGTTATTGGAACTCATAGATTGCTTTCAAAGGATATTGGATTTAAAGATTTAGGATTGTTGATTATCGATGAAGAGCACAGGTTTGGTGTATCTGCAAAAGAAAAATTACGACAACTGAAAGCAAGCGTTGATACATTGGCGTTAACAGCGACTCCGATTCCTAGAACTCTTCATTTTTCTCTCATAGGCGCGCGTGATCTTTCGCTGATAAATACTCCACCGCGAAACCGCATACCAATCATTACAGAAATTATTCCCGCTTCCGATGGCAGAAGAACTCAGTGGCATATTATACGTGAAGCGATTTTAAAAGAACTTCATCGCGGCGGTCAAATTTATTTTGTGCACGACCGCGTGCAGAACATTGACGCAATTGCCGAGCAAGTGAAAACGCACATACCTGAAGCCCGCGTTCATGTTGCGCACGGACAAATGACGGGGCATCAGCTTGAAAAAACCATGCTAGATTTTCTTGAGAAAAAATATGATGTTCTTGTGGCAACCAAGATAATCGAGTCGGGACTCGATATTCCAAACGTCAACACGATCATCATCAACCGCGCAGACAGGTTTGGACTTGCCGAATTGTACCAGTTGCGTGGGCGGGTTGGGAGATCAAACGTTCAGGCATACGCGTATCTTCTGGTTCCCCCGATAAGCATTTTGCCGAAACATACGCTTCGCCGATTATCTGCAATCGAAGAATTTACCGAGCTTGGTTCTGGCTTTAATCTTGCAATGCGCGATTTGGAAATTCGGGGCGCGGGCAATCTCCTCGGCGCAGAGCAATCGGGGTTTATTATTGAGATGGGATTCGAAATGTATGAGAGAATTGTGCGCGAAACAGTTGATGAGCTGAAGCAAGAAGAATTCAGCGATGTTTTTAAAGCGGAAGAACCCACATCCCACATTCCGCATCCCCAATCGGTTGAATCAATCGTTGATGCTGATATTGATGCGCTGATCCCGGATTTTTATATCGAGAATGATGCCGAGCGGCTTGATATTTACCGCCGGCTTTATCAGGCAACATCCGATGAAGAATTAAAATCGATGCGCGAAGAACTGAAAGATCGGTTTGGAGAATCTCCCGAAGAAGTTGAAAACCTTATTCAACTTGTTGAAGTGCGATTATTGGCTTCGCGTGCAGGTTTCCCGAAAATTATGATCAAAGAGCAAACGCTTGCAATAACACTTCCCAATGAAACGAATAAACAATTTTACGGAGAGATCGGAGATGCTAATTCTCCGTTCCAGCGGTTGATAAAGAAAATCGCAAATGAAAAAAGAAAAGATATTAGGTTAAAACAAAACGAGAAAGAACTTACACTTCAATTTAATCTGGAAGCAATTAAAGAACCTGGCAAACGTATTAATGAAATTAAAATCAGAATAGGAGAAATTGCTAAGTTATCCGAATCGTGATATGGTTTGTTCCATGTTTCGGCGGGATATACATTGACATAACAAGAAAAAAATACCATAGGAGATAAAATGAAAGGAAATAAACTTAACATAAACGACCCGATACCGGAGTTCGAAAATCTTCCATGCGTCGATGGAAAAAAATATTCTTCTTCCGATTTCAACGATGCTAAGATTTTAATTATCGTTTTCTCATGCAACCATTGCCCGTATGTAAAAGCATACGAGGATAGAATGATTGCAGTGCAAAAAGATTACTCTGAACTTGGTGTTCGGTTTATTGCAATAAATTCGAACGATGAAAGAAACTATCCCGACGATAATTTTGATGAAATGGTTAAGCGGGCGAAGGCAAAGAGTTTCAATTTTAAATATCTTCGGGATGCAGACCAGCAAACCGCCGAAGCATTCGGTGCGACACACACACCGCAATTCTTTGTGTTCGACCAGAACAGAAAACTCCGATATTCAGGCAAGATGGACGATAACTGGGAAAATCCGAAAGCGGTAAAAGAAAATTATCTCCGCGACGCGTTGGAGGCGATACTTGTAAATAAAGATGTAAAAACTCCTGAAACGTTTTCCATCGGTTGTACAATTAAGTGGAAGACGTAATTAGTCTCTCAATATGGAAGCGCTTTATATATAACACCAATTTCTAATCCCAGCGGATGCGGTATCGTGTTTTTGAAATCGAACGGAATCGTTTGATCATTGCGACCGGTGTGGGAGTTTGTAACATCAAAATGTAAGTGTGGCGCGCCGCTGCTGCCCGAGTTACCGCTCAAACCGATTGTATCACCCGGTGCAACATTCTGACCTGGAGTAACCAGAGCTCCATTCGTTGTCAGATGAACATAGCGCGCGTAGGTGGGGTCTTCATGTCTGACGATCGCTACGTTTTCATGACCCGGCGTCTGATCATTATCTAAGTAACTCTCAAGGATGTAAACAACACGTCGGCTTCGGGTTGCGGTGATAAGTGTTCCTACCGGTATAGCAAAATCTACCGCATACCTGAATGTGCCATTGTGCGAATTGGGATTATTAAATCCGAGAGAACATCTTTACTCCCAACCAACCGGATAAGGCAAAACATATTTTGCCTCAACCGATGGAATGTTATCGTTCACAAGATTCTTTTCCTTGCATGATAGAAAAAAATACAAAGCAGATAGAATACAACAGTAGACTTCATACTAATTTCTCCTTGTTTTTTTATGTTATACCATCTATATTTCTCCGAACGGTGGCTCGAGGAAACCGACAGCAAGTTCTGCCCAAATAAGTAAAAGCACAACAGGAATAGAATTATTTGGTCGTCTTGCTTCCCATCTGGATGCCAAGTTTTTCATATTCAATATCGTTCGGTTCCCACAATTCTATTTTGTTTCCTTCTATATCCATGATATGAACAAACTTTCCGTAATCGAATGTTTGAACGGTATCGGTTACAGTCACTCCTTCTTTTTTCAGTTCTTCAACGAGTGCCTCTAAATTATCAACCCGGTAGTTTATCATAAACTCCTTTGTTGATGGTTCAAAGTAAGTCGTCTTTTCTTTAAACGGACTCCATTGCGAAAAACCCTTTTTAGTAGAGTCGGTAGCTTGCCGCCATTCGAACACTGCACCATACTGGTTAGTATTTAGTCCAAGGTGAATTTGATACCATTCTCTCATTTTCTTAGGATCTTTGCATTTGAAAAAAATGCCGCCAATACCGGTTACTCTTTTCATTTTTGTATTGTCGCTTGAATTGTTTGTGATAATTGATTTAAAAGCAAAACCAAAATAAAATGATGTTGCTAATGTCAAAGTTAGTAAAATTATCTTTTTCATAGTCTCTCAATTTATTTTTGTGTCGAACACGATATACCATTTGTTACCAACTCGAGCAGGACAGGTAATATGCCTACCGTCCGGACTTATCTTCATTGAATCTGCAAGCCACGAATTATCACCCTGAGCGATCAGTCGATTTGTAATTATTTTAGTGGAAACTTTTTCCCTATCGCAACCGGATATGCCGATAGTCAGAAAAACAATAATAAAAAACAATGGCGTGCATTTAATAGTCATAATCTGTTTCTCCTCTTAAACTTAGTGCGTGATACAGCGTGAGTGTTTCGTGCTCGCATTGGCATATAACAATTTATATACGCGTTGCTTAATTACAGCATACATAGCTGTAAAAACGAATAACAGCAATGTCCGTTTTGTATTAACCATATTTAGTCAGTCATTGCATGTACGTAGGGAATTTATGGATTATCAAATCAAAAGTCAAAGTTTTTGAAATCACCCCAACCATCATTCTATCATCATGCCCAAGTTTATTTGTTTTTATAGCAAGCATCAATAAGCTTGGGCAAAATCTCACCCGATTTTCCAATCAGCACTTCATCAGCGTGATAGCTTAACTCAGTTCTTTCTAAATTAATTTCCACAACATAAGCTCCCACTCGTTTTGCAATCATCGGAAGCGATGCCGCGGGATAAACAACTGCCGAGGTACCGATCGAAAAAAATATTTCCGCTCTCTCTGCCACTTTCTCTCCGGCATCCCATTGATCTTGAGGAAGAAATTCACCGAACCACACAACATCGGGCCGTATTAATCCTCCGCAGGAACAGCGCGGCGCTTTTTCTTCTGTGATTATATCTTCGTTTGAGTAGCTCTTCCTGCAATCGATGCAATAATTCCGCTCTATATTTCCATGAAGTTCATAAACGGTTTTGCTTCCGGCTCTGCGGTGAAGGTTATCGATGTTCTGAGTGATTATGGCAAAATGTTCGTGATACTTTTCCATTTCTGCCAGCGCGTAATGTCCGGGATTTGGTTTGATGTCGGCAATGATTTTCTTTCGATACCGGTACCACTCCCAAACAAGATCCGGATTGCGTATAAACGCATCAAAATTGGCAAGCTCTTCGGGTCGGAATTTTTTCCACAATCCATCCGCGCCGCGGAATGTTGGAACGCCGCTTTCAGCAGAAATGCCAGCACCGGTGAAGACGGTAACCGTTTGAGCTTGATTCAGTTTTTTAATAAGTTGTTGGGAGAACATAAGAACTCAAAGATTTGAGATATGCGTTATGCGATATGAGTATATCATCATACATCTAATATCTCATATCACACATCATATTTCAGTTCGGTTTCAATACAAGCTTATTCCATCCTTTTTGCTCGATTAAATTCCAGTCGATTGTCGTTTGACGATAACCGCCGTTTAGCCAGAGCGATACCTGATCATCGTAATGATTTTGAAGCGGCTGTCCCGATTGACCAAGAGTTAAAACGCGGTAAGCGGAATTTGGTTGGGCAAGATCTACGATTTGCCTCATCGAGGGACATCCGAAAATCTGATATGAGCCGTTCAATCTAAAAGCCCCTTTGTTGATAGTCTGTTCACTACCACCTGCCGGAAACGGACCAACGTTAAAAACTTTATCTAACGGTTTTCGTTTGCCGAATGGATGTTCGAACATAGCAGTGTGAACTTTTCCCCATTGCCACATCTTCATCTCTGAACCGAGAGAAAGCATTAATTCATCGATCGCATTTTGAAAACTTTTTGTGATTATCATATCTCTCGATTCAACGGTGTCGGTCTTTACATCGTCGAACCATTGCGAGTTTCCATCCGAAAGCAATTTCTCTGTAACGCGGTAAGCAGGCGTGAGAGAATATTCAAAATCATACAAAACATCGGCACCGAGCTCATCTTCAAATGTATTTCGAAGAAAATTCACAAAAAAAACATTAACAATAGTTGTGGCAATGTCGCTCGTAGTTGCGCGGTTATTCCAATTTCGAAGATAAATAATTGCTTGTTTGATATAATCGTTATTTGAAGAATCGTTTGAGAATACACGAATTATATGACCCGCGAGCATTTTACCGTAACCCGTTTCAACATCTTGTTGGAATTGCTGAAAATCCTGGGCCGAAATTTTTTCGAGTTTGAGAAGTTCTTTAATTCGTTCGTACCTGTGCCACGGTTCCCAGAGTGTTGATAGATAGTAAGGATAAGATTTTCCGGCGAGCGGCTGGTTGGCTGAAACAATATACCCATCAGGTGGATTCCATATCTTCGGTAATTTTTCAAATGGAATATAATCAACCCACTCATCCTCGCCGGTCGCACCGTCGAGCGGTAAAGCGGCGGAATGTTTTCCTCTTATCGGAACCCGTCCGGCAGTCCACATTCCAATATTACCCCGCGTATCTGCATAAATGGCACACTGACCCGGAACAGTAAGTTGTTTGAGACCTTCTTTAAACTGTACTGAGTTAGTGGATTTATTCATTCTATAAAAACCAAGTATTTCATCGCTCATCTCAAAACCTGTCCATCGAAGCGATACATTTTTTATCGCAACGGAAGAATCTTTATTAATATGAATTGTGCTTGGATGTATGTTTGATATAATTGGTCCGTGATGTGTTGACAGAACATTAATGGCAACACTATCGTTTTTACCGATGTAAATTACCTCTTCACACATTTTAACCGGTAATGAATTTCCCTTGAATCGATACGATGGATGTTTAGATGAATCAATTTGCTCGACATAAAAATCACAATCATCAATCATTGCGTTTGTGAAACCCCACGCGAGTGAATCGTTCTGTCCGATAACAACCAGAGGAATTCCCGGAATTGAAACGCCGGCAACATTCCATCCGGGTGCTGTGAGGTGTATCTCGTACCATTTCGCAGGGAGGGATATTAGCAGATGCGGATCGTTTGCAAGAATCGGTTTTCCGCTTAACGATTTCGAGGAATCTATCACCCATGCATTGCTTCCAGCCGAGAATGATCCCATTTGAAAATAATCTCGGTAAGAACGGATGAGCGAGAGAAAATCGTGCATGGTTTTTTGCTCTAATTTAGTTTCGGTAATTGGCGCTCCGTATTGTTCATCGGCTGAAAGGAGTTCTTTTAATTTTTCCGGCGGAACCAATGAGGCAATTTCCCCGTAAGTGAGATCTGTCCACCACGCAAAATTTAATTCCCAGGCTAATATTCGTGAGATAATCAATGAATGCTGCGGTTTCCATTCCCTGGGTTCATAATCGAGCATGTCGAACTCGATCGGATATTTTCCTTTATGAGTAACTATGAATTGATTAACACCTTCGGCATAATCGTCAAGAAGTCGTCTTGATGTCGGGTGTAAATGAGCATAGAGTGATTCTGCGGTGTTCGCGATACCGAGAGTTCTGAAAAGTTTATCGAACTTCACTGTTGCCGTATCAAGGATTTCTGATAACCGCCCTTGCCCTACACGCCGAAACATATCCATCTGCCATAACCTATCTTGAGCGTGAACATATCCGGTTGCGAACATCAAATCATGCTCATCGCCGGCCGAAATATGAGGTACACCATATTCATCCCGGTAAATATTTACATCCCCTTTAAGACCCTGAACAATAATTGATCCGGATGTTTCGGGAAATGATTTCGTAACAAGGTGGTAAAGGAAAATTGAAATTGCCAGGAGAATTACGATTAGAGAAAAGCCAAGCCCGATGAATATTTTTGTAATTTTCGACACGCGCGCAGATCAATTAATTTATCATATTAAAATAAAAATCCCGTCCAGTCAACGACGGGACGGGATAATATACCGTTTTAGTTTTTATTCTGCAATCGGCTAAAATCTATAAACCATTGTGGCTATAAGAGTGTGGGTTTTTACTTTCTCATTTGTATCTGTATAAAATGGCGGATCGAAATTAACCTGCTGGCTTGCATTCCAGAATCCGTAAGCGTAACCGAAATCGAGACGAACTGCATTTTCAATCGTCCACCCTAAACCGCCCGTGATAAATTTTTGGGCGTTTTCAGAAGTGTGAAATGTATAAGGCGATGGTATGTACGCAAATCCGGCGCGTACACTAACATCGGAAAGTGGAATTTCATATTCAGCACCCGCACGGAAGTTGATGGTTGGCTCCATCTTTTCTTTTATAACTGTATTTTCTTGAAGTAGATCTGCATAAGTGTTTTTAAATTCCATTTGAGTCCAATCAGTATAATCAACATCTCCGGAGAGAAGCAGATCGCCGAACGCCCAGGAACCACCCGCGCTGAAAACAAACGGTGTTGTTACGTCGAACTCGGAATAACCGGCATCTTTTGCAACATAGTCGCTGTCGGGAATGTCGTCATAATAATTTTCCGTATCAGCCCAATCATCACGCATCGAGAGAGTCGAAGGTAATTTTACGTTAATGCCAAAACGCCCCTTTTTGTTTTTTGTTTCATACAGCAATCCAAGTCTTCCGGTAAATCCGCTGATATCTTCTTCGATAGTGTAAAGGCGATTGATTTCATAAAAATAATAATTGTTATTTATATCGCTTCCGGTATAATCTCTATTATAGGAGTATGATCCGGAAATAACGTTGAGAGAGACACCAAGAAATAAACCACGCGCAGCTTCTATTGCTCCGGCAACCATCCAGTTGTTCAGTCCGCCGTTTTCTAAAACGTTTGTCCGAATATCGACATTATCCGGATAGCTAGCTGTGGTAGACTTTTCGTTGAAGGCATTTAAAGCAAGCGCTGTAGTAAAATCAACCTGTCTGCCGTACCCGATGGCAAAGACCATACTTCCTTTTTGTACCGGGAAAGGATAAACAAGTCCCAGACTGTTCAAATTCGTTTTGGAATTTGAGAAAGTTGATTTTTTCCCAAGAAAAGTATTTTCGTCTTTATATAAATAATGAGATAGCCCGAGTGAAACTTCGTTCCGCTTCACTTGTCCCAGCCCGGCAGGATTCCAATAAGCAGCCGAGAAGTCGTTTGCAATAGCCGTATAAGCGGTTCCCATCGCGAGGGATCGTGCGCCAAAGCCAACGCCGAGATATGAGAGTCGGTATGCGTCTTCTTTGTACTGCCCAAACACCATCGAACTAAAAACGAACACCATTGATAATAAAATTAAACGTTTCATAAATTTTCCGTGTTTTGCGTAATAAAAATTTTTAAACTGCGTCGAATTAGAAGAACTTTACGGACGTCTGTCGCGTGAACCGCTTCCGCCGCCTGAACTGCGACTACCGCCACCGCCGTCACTTCTCTTGCCGCCATCGTTTGATGGTGGAGGGGGATTGTTTCTCGGAGCCGGTGGAGGCGTATAACTTGGAGTTCTGTTCTCGCGCGGAGGTGGATTATTTGTCGGGGATTGCGGTTTATATGTTTCAACAGGTTTGCGCTGCGACCGTGTGTCTCGGCGGCGATTATCGGTTCTCACTTGCCGCTCTTGTCGAGGCGCGCGAGCCGGCTGATCGAACGATCGTTCTGTTGATCTGCTTTCACGTCGTGTATCAACCCTCGCAGCTCCTTCACGTCTTGTGACGGGACCTGAATTGTTCGTATTTCTGTTTGCTCCGGAAACACCAGTTGTAGTTCTATTCATCCCGGCACCTGTTGGCAAATCGAAATTTGTTCTTGCCGCTCCGCCAACCTCGTACTGGTTATCACGGGTGCGTCGGGCATTATCGTTGCCCAACATCGTTCCATCGTTCCGCTTGCTTCCGTAAATTGACGATCCACCGTTGTAGTAATAATATCCGTAATAATACGGCGGATAATAATAAGAAGGATACCAAGAAGAATAATACCAAGAATAAGGATAGCTATAATACCATCGGTCATAAGCCATCCAATTATAATCATAAAACCACGGATCAGAATATGCAATCGTGAACGCGGTAGAGGGCCAATACGTTGACGGATAATAATAGTTAAAACCTACTCGAGGTCGATAATTATCATCACAACAATTACTCTCTGTATATTCTTCGTTCTCATCTTCTTGAGATTGTTCCTCGCTTTGAACAACCTCATCATAATCTTCTTCTTCACCGTAACGGGTAGTACCTATTTGAGTGTAACAACCCGGGAGCGATAGAAGAATAAACATGCTGACAAGACTCAGCAAACCAAAAAACGATAACTTTATTTTCATAATTCTTACCCTTACTTTCAATAAATCTACTAAAACTGTGGCAATTGAAATGCCAAAAAATACATTCTCGTTATTTTTAATTTACTCATAACTTGATAAGAAAACAAGCTTTTCGCTTGCAGATTGAATTAATTGCCTGATTGGGTGTGGGATAGATGAGACAAGAAACCATGTAATCGTATTATTTTCAATACATTGAACTAAATTACCGTAAGGTAAGAATTCTCTATATTGATAAATTTTACTCCAAGGATGCGAATGGTCATAATTTGTGGGGATACTTATTCGTCTACTTAGTCGGAAAGAAAATTAAAGTTTCTGAATATATTCGAGCAATATTGTTCGATTGCCGATGGTAACTTTTTCTTGGTTTTTTAATATATCTTTTAGGTTGAATCCAATCGAAAATCCATCACCGATAGAAAGTCGTATGCTGCTATTAAGGTATCCTCGTCCTCTTCCGAACGCTTTTGCATGGCTATCGTTCCAGCCAAGATTATATTCCGCTAAGATAGAAACAATCGATCCAACCGATTTTTCGGCTCCGATAAAAATATTAGGGTCGCGATCCCCATCGGCACGCTCAAGACTGTAATTGATTCCACCATGAAAACTAAGGTTGCCAAGGAGTATATAATTTTTACTTCCAACGATATAAAATCCGGGCGATTTAACAGTAAATCTTTGCGTCGTCCGATTATATAATTCTTTTCCTTGAGAATCAAAACCAAAAGCGATTGCGGGGAAAACAATTGATTCATTTAGAAGGCGAAGACGAAAATTGATGCCTGGAAGTTCGTTCCTCTCGGGTGAACCATCTCCGACGATATTGACTCCGCCATAGGAGATGCCGAGATTCAGTATATCAAACAAACCAAGAGACGCAGAAACAAGAACACCGCCTTGTTGAAAAAATTCAATGTCTGTTGCAAGCGTACCGTGCGGAATTATTCCACCTGTCGGTGCATCAATAAGAAAGCGGGGCTCATATTTGGCGCTCGATCCAGCGCTGCCCTGCGACAGCGATGCAGTTGTGCAAATAACTATTAGAAACAGAAATTTTTTCATATCATCAAAATATAACGATCACTGCAGTAAATGGCAACCGTTGCGCTTGCAAATTGTTTAAAAAAGATTATAATTTATATATTATCAAAAAAAGGAATTAATAGATGCCGATCAAACCAAGCGAAAAAGAAGAAGAATATTTTCTTAAATTAGAAACCGCTAAATTAAAAAAACTCGCGGAAGAGCGCGATAAAGAAATGAAGAAAAAAGAGCGCGATGAACTAAAAAAACTTCATTGGATGCACTGCCCCAAATGCGGTCAAAAATTAGAAACTATCAATATCACTAATGTTGAAGTTGACCGATGTTTCCACTGCAACGGTGTTTGGCTCGACGAGGGAGAGCTTGAAAAAATATCTTCGGCAGAGAAAAATAGGAAAAATATTATTTCTTCTATGGTGAAGATATTTAAATGACGGTTTGAAACACCGAGGGTAACACTTATTAATGTGAATGATGTACGGAGGAATGTTTTGTACGGAATTCTTCGACAATTAAATCTATCACATATTCCGCCGCTTTTTTAACCGGAGAAGTCACGCTGTTTCCTTGAGCGAAATCTTTTCCTTCTATTCCATAAACGACAAGACGTTTTGGGAGTTGATTTAACGTTCGCGACATTTCCACCGCTTCCGCAACTGAAAAGTTATGTGATGAGTAATTGAAAAAATTCGTCGGCATTTTTTGTTTTACTGCATCGAAACGATAAATCATTCCCGGTTCAGAACCGCTGGATGCCGCGTCAACAACAACAACAACATCTTGATCTTTCCACTTTTCGATAAGTTTCGCACCGTCTCCGGTATCTTCGATGATTTGAATGGCTGAAATATTCAGTTTCCGCAATCGGCGCGCGATGTTAATTCCAACCGAGTCGTCGTTCCTAAACTCATTGCCGACGCCTATTACAAGCAATTTGGGAGGGTTTGATTTTGTTTGTGTCGACGACATACTTATCAGTTAACCGCTCTTGGGAATGGAAGATTATCGCCTTTATTCATGTTCAATTTCGAGTTTTAAAAAATGCGTGGCGCACGAAATACATGGATCATAATTGCGCACTGCCTGCTCGCACTGCCATGTTAACTTATCTTCAGGCAGCGATATGTTTTTTTTTACAAAATGATACAAATCTGTTTCAATCGTTTTTTGATTTTGCGAAGTTGGAGGAACGATTTTAGCTTCAAGGATTGTGCCGTCGTTTGCGAGACGATATCGATGATAAAGAATTCCTCGCGGGGCTTCCGTGCATCCATACCCCGTGCCTTGTTTCGGTTTGATTTCGATAAACGATTTCTCGGGTCGTTTATATTGTTCGATGATACGAATCGATTCTTCGCAAGCGTATGCAAGTTCCACACTGCGGACAATGATGCTTTTAAAAGGGTTGAAACATTGTTTACCCAAACCTGCTTCGCGGGCGGCTTTTTGTGTTTTGCTTGACAATTTATCGAAGTTCAAACTGTATCGCGCCAGGGGACCAACATGATAAGGACCAACGCCAATATGCTCAGAATGCAATGCGTTTGCGTGTTCAAAGTGAATTTCCTGGAAATGTTTTTCATAATCCTGAACAGAAATATCGAGACCTTTGTTAGAGACAAGCCGACCGCCGGTTATCGGATATTCTTCAGGGTGGCGAAGCGAAACAAATTCGTAATCGTATTCAAAATCGGGGAAGTTAAATGTTGAAGTCCACTTGACAGTTTCCAACGAAGCATTTAATGCCCATTTTAATTTTTCGATCATCGGTTTTAATTCACGCTCAAGCGGTGTGCGATGGAATCCGCCGACTCGCGGATTTATCGGGTGGATTTCGCGACCGCCAACGATTGTCATAAGTTCGTTACCGATTTTTTTTATTTCAAGTCCGCGCTTAACAATTTCGGGATACTTCGAAGCAATCTGTATCGCATCTTCGTATCCTAAAAAATCAGGGGCGTGTAGCATATATACATGAAGCGCATGCGATTCTATCCACTCACCGCAATACAACAATCTTCGCAATGTGCGTAATTGTCCATCCACCTGAACACCGAACGCATCTTCCATCGCCTGCGATGAACTCATTTGATATGCAACCGGACATATACCGCAGATACGTGCGGTAATATCGGGTGCTTCGCTGTAATCTCTTCCCCGCATAAATGCTTCGAAGAAACGCGGCGGTTCAAATATTCTGAACTTCACATCTTTCACTTCATTATCTTTTACACGGATGAATAATCCGCCCTCACCCTCAACGCGTGCCAAGTAATCGACTTTCACAATTTTCGCCGGTAATTTACTCATGACTCTCACTTTCTAATCGAAACTCTTTTGCATATGCGTTAATACCTCTGAATGTTCTGATCAAATCGCGGTTGCTGATACCTTTCTTACTCCAGTATTCTGCTATAGAAGAAGTGTTTGGGGTTTCCTTCGGACCAAAACAACCGAAACAACCCCGGTCATAAGATGGACACAACGCGTTGCATCCGGCTTGAGTTACAGGACCAAGGCAAATCTGGTCGTGTGCCACCATTCGGCAAACGACACCTCGCCGTTTACATTCGATGCACACACTGTAATGCGGTGTGTTCGGTTTTCGACCATTTAAAAAAGCATTTAACACTTCGACAAGCTGGTATTTATCGACTGGACAACCGCGCAGTTCGAAATCAACTTTCACATGATCTGAAATCGGAGTCGATTTGCTCAAAGTGTGTATATATTCGGGAGACGCGTAGACAGCGGAAATAAATTCTTTTACATCACAGAAATTCTTGAGCGCCTGTATTCCGCCGGCGGTTGCGCAAGCACCTATGGATATTAACAATTTCGATTGGCGTCTGATACCGTGGATTCGTTCTGCGTCGTGCGGTGTTGTTATTGAACCTTCGACGAGAGATATATCGTAAGGACCTTTCACTACTGCACGCGAGGCCTCGGGGAAATTTGCAATATGGACTGCGTCTGCAACAGCCAACAATTCATCTTCACAATCGAGAATGCTCAACTGACATCCATCGCACGATGAAAATTTCCAAACAGCAAGTTTTGGTTTTGCTTTCTTTTTCATTTCAAATTTCTCTTTTGATAAAGATATCTTTAACATTGTTGTACGGATAAACAGGACCATCCTTACAAATAAAAGTTGAACCGCACTGGCAGTGCCCGCAGAATCCGATACCGCATTTCATATTCCGTTCCATCGATACATAAATATTATTGACCGCAACACCGCACTTCAATAAATCTTGAACGGAAAACCGCATCATGATTTCCGGTCCGCATACCATCGCCACCGTGTTAAAAGGATCGAAGTGCGACCGCGGAATTAACGTTGTTACAACGCCAACGTTCCCCTTCCAATCTGAAGCCGCTCTGTCAACGGTTATAAGAACCTCCAGATCAAAACGTGCGCGCCATTGTTCTAATTCTTTCCTGTATAAAATATCGTTGGGTGTTCGGGTTCCATAGAGCAGAACAACTTTGCCGTATTTTTCGCGATTCGATAAAATATGATAGATCGAAGGTCTAAGCGGAGCTAATCCAATACCGCCGGCAACAATTACAATATCGTTTCCGATAGATTCTTCAGCGGGCCAATGTGTTCCGAAAGGACCTCTAATCCCAACGAAATCTCCTTTTTTCAATTTCTGCATCGTGCGGGTTACACTGCCGACAGCACGAATTGTGTGCGTAAGCTTATTCCGGTCGGAAGGATCGCCGCTAATCGAAATCGGCACTTCACCAACACCGAACATGTATAACATATTAAACTGTCCGGGTGTAAAATTAAATCCGTTTTTCGGCGGTTCAAGTTCAATTGTAAATGTATCGTGTGTATCCTTCTGAGTTTTTGTGATACGGAAATATTCCGGTATCATTTCTTGAGAAGGGATTATTTCTTTCGTTGATTTTTCAAGGATTGCTGTCATACATATCCAATAATCGTAATCTGGTAGATTCGAGTCTTGAATCTACAATTGAGGCGAAACGCTTCAATAGTTCATATCCAAGATCATGATCTGATTCACATTTGTTACGCAGGCATTTTCCGTCCAAAGCGATTGCGCGGGTCAATTCACCGGCTACGGCATCGAAGCGCCATTGATATGGTGGTATTAACCACGACCAGCCGAGGATATCGCCCTCGGTTAGCGTATCGATGATGATAGAGCCGCGTCCCGGTGTGTAAATTTGCAATGCTACTTTACCGTTCCTGATGATATAAAATTGATCTGCCTCTTCGCCCTCGCGGAATATGATCTGTCCCGCATCAAATCTGACGTTGGAAGCACACCCGGTAATGAGCTGGAGGTGTTTTGGATCGAGTCCTTTTAAAAAAGGATGTTCACTTAGTAATGGCTCCAGAGTTTCCATTATCTGTTCTCCTTTAATGGTGTGGTTGTTGAATTATTTTTATCAGACATTCGAATAGCTGTAATTTCTTCTGTAACATCTATACCTACCGGGCACCACGTGATGCATCTTCCGCACCCCACACATCCACTCGTACCAAATTGATCATGCCATGATGCGAACTTATGCGTAAGCCAATGGCGGTAGCGCGAATAAACAGATGGACGTATACTTCCTCCGTGGATATATGAAAAATCCATTGTAAAACATGAGTCCCATTTTCGTGTTCGGTTCGCTTCTTTGCCTGTTAGATCGGTTGCATCTTCAATCGTCGTACAAAAACATGTGGGGCATACCATGGTACAATTTGCGCATGTAAGACAACGTTGTGCGGTTTGCTGCCATCGATGATTTTCGTTGTTACGAAGCAGTAGTTCTTTTATGTTTGTTGTGTCGACAGTTCTTCCCATAGCGGAAGCGGCTTTGTTAATAAGTTCTTCCGCTCCTTCAATTTCATAAACATTTGCCTCTGCTTTTGGGAGTTCTTTTATAATTTCTTCACCAACTTTTGAACCCTTCTCAACGACAAAGTAATGGCGGTTTTTTTCAATAACCTCAGTCATTACGATATCATATCCCGATTTGATCGCCGGTCCCGTTGTCATAGAAGCACAAAAACAAGTTCCGCCTGCCTGCGTACAGTTTACACCAATTACCAATATATCGGATCGGCGATTTTGGAAACCGGTATCAGTAAACGGGCTATCGATAAAAACTTTATCGAGAATTCCAATTGCGGTCAGGTCGCAAGCGCGAACTCCTAAAAAAGCAAGTTTTTGTTTTTTAAATTCTTCGGGAATAACGGTTGGCTTTCCGCCGCTAAGTTTCGTTTGCCATAATCGCGCAGTGGGCGGGTGAATATATTTTTTCCACGATTGAACCGTACTGTTAAATCCAAAAAGAGCTTTATCGCTACGCTTTTTCAAACGCATACTTCCTGCATTTTGTTCTTCAGTCCAACCCTCAGGCAAATCATTGCTGCTCTCAAGCAGATCATACACGATTGATCCATCGCGTTTTGTAGGACCAATAATTTGATACCCCGATTTAATAAGCGACGCAAAAAGAGCGTCAATATTTTTTCTCTCTATCGTTACAGCATTAGAAAGAGATTGCTCAGATGTTTTCACTTA
The DNA here is from genome assembly GCA_016214905.1 of Ignavibacteriales bacterium. NCBI lineage: Bacteria > Pseudomonadati > Ignavibacteriota > Ignavibacteria > Ignavibacteriales > Ignavibacteriales bacterium. The sequence continues at coordinate 213,700 of JACRMQ010000007.1, forward strand.
TCTCCTTTTCGATACTACTGAACAAAATTCTATCGTATTTACTAATCACACAAGACACAGACAAATATCATTCCATTATATTGGATGTTTATCATGCTTATAGGGGAATATTTTTTTAAGACAGACATTAACTTCTCATTCTTGAGGATTCAAATAATCCGATAAATCATGTTTTATCGCATTTCCATGCTCAATGAAGATGCATATAATTTTATTGTGCATCGGCTGAAATAAAAAATCCTCTATATTAGAATTAAGTGTTTGTTCATTAAGATATTTTATACTATTTTATTATCATGAATGACAAGAAAAGTCGTTAATTTATCAAGCTTAAGAAGAAAATTTCCAGTGTCCAACTTTTTATTACAATTAATTCTTCCTTTTATGGCATAACGATTGCGTTAAAATTTATTATCAATAAATGCATGTTCTAATTAAATATTCAGGCAAAACAAAATGAATTCTGGTTCCGCGTTGTTGGGAGAAAATATCTTTTCATTGATGAAAAAATACGATAAAGCCGGTCCTCGCTACACAAGCTACCCAACTGCCCCGATGTTCGCCGCTGATTTTGGTCCGGAAAATTATCGGGAAGAAATAGTCCGGTCTAACGGCAAGAATAATTCAACCGATCTTTCTCTTTATTTTCATATACCTTTTTGCGATACGCTTTGTTACTTCTGCGGGTGTACAACGGTAATTTCAAAAAACAGAGATCGGATTAAGGAATATATCGGATATTTAAAACGCGAGATTGAGATGCTCGCGTCGGAAATCTCGAATACCAGAAAAGTTGTCCAAATGCACTGGGGTGGCGGAACACCAACGTATCTTACCCCATCCGAAATCTCCGATCTTACAAAACACATAAAGAATCGATTCAACTTCTCCGAAAACGCTGAGGTCAGTGTTGAAATGGATCCACGCGATTTATCGTTCGAACATATTCAAGCTTTGAGCGCTAACGGTTTTAACAGGGTTAGCATGGGTGTTCAGGATTTTAATCCGGATGTTCTTGCAGCAATCAACCGCGATCAGGGCGAAGAGCTTACACGCAAGGTAATTGAGTGGACACGCACTTTAGGATTTAAAAGTTTAAACCTGGATCTTGTTTATGGACTTCCGCTTCAAACCGTTGAATCGTTTGAAAGTACGCTCGATAAAATTATTGCAGTTTCACCCGAGCGAATCGCGGTATATAATTTCGCGTATGTTCCATGGATGAAACCGCATCAGAAACTTATCAACCCCGATGACCTTCCTTCACCCGAGATAAAACTTGAACTTCTAACAATGACTATTAAAAAATTTACAAGCAATGGATATGTATACATCGGAATGGATCACTTCGCGAAAGAAAACGACGAGTTGACTATCGCTCAAAAATCGAAAACACTTCAGCGTAATTTCCAGGGATATTCCACAAATGCAGGATGCGATCTTTTCGGCATGGGAATGTCGTCTATTAGTCACTTTACAACAAATTATGCACAAAACGCAAAAACCCTGACAGAATATTATCATGCAATCGACCACAATCGTTTTGCCACAGAAGTCGGTTATCGGATGTCGTTCGACGATCAACTCCGGAAATATGTGATTCTCAGGTTGATGTGCGATTTAACGTTAAACTTCCATGACGTTGAAAATAAATTTAATATCAAGTTCGACGAATATTTTTCTGAGTCGCTTCCGAAACTCAACCCGTTCATCGAGGATAACCTCCTTGAGCGAAAAGCGGGTGAGTTGCTGGTTACGATGCAGGGAAGATTGTTTTTACGCAACATCGCAATGTGCTTCGATGCATATTTAAATAATGTTTCGAAAGATAAACCCGTTTTTTCAAGAACAATTTAATAATTTATGTCAGAAAAGATTTTAGTAGTAGATGATGAACAAATAATCAGAGAGTCGATATCATTCATTTTAAAGAAAGAAGGGTATCATGTAAGCGAGGCGGAAAACGGCCGAATTGCGCATGAGAAACTGCTGGCAGAGCCATTCGATCTGGTCATAACAGATCTTGAAATGCCCGAGATGAAGGGGATTGAACTGCTACACAGCATATCAAAAATGAGCCCCGATATTTCAGTAATAATCATCACCGCATACGGATCTCTTGAAACTGCAATCGCGTCACTTAGATCCGGCGCAAGCGATTACATTTTAAAACCGTTGGAGTTCGATGAATTACTCGTGAAGATCCGCCGTTTGTTCGATCATAAAAAACTTGCGATGGAAAATCAATATCTCCGCAAAGAATTACATCGCGAGATAACCATGTCGACAATCGTCGGTACAAGTCAACCGATGCAGCGGGTGTTTGATTTGATTCACCGTGTATCCGCAACAGACAGCACCGTTTTAATAACCGGTAAGAGCGGTACCGGAAAAGAATTGGTGGCAAAAGCAATTCACTTTCACAGTCTTCGAAAAGATCAACCGTTCATCACCGTAAACTGCGGTGCGATTCCGGAAACACTTATTGAAAGCGAATTGTTCGGGCACAAGAAAGGATCATTCACGGGCGCCGTTGCCGATAAGATGGGATATTTTAAAGCAGCAGACAGAGGAACGCTATTCCTTGACGAGATCAGCGAAATGCCGATGCAGCTTCAGGTAAAACTTCTCCGTGCAATAGAGCAGAAAGAAATTACTCCAGTTGGCATGTCCAATTCATTTTTGATCGATGTTCGATTCATCGCAGCAACAAACCGTGATCTTCAAAAAGAAGTTGCAGCCGGAAGATTCAGGGAAGATCTGTTTTACCGTCTGAATGTGGTCGACATAAAACTACCATCGCTCGCCGAGAGGAAAGAAGATATTCCGCTGCTTGTAGATCACTTCATAAGTAAATTCCGGCAAGAAATGAGAAAAGATATTCAAGGCGCTGATAATACAGCTATGCAATTTCTGATACAACACGAATGGCGCGGAGAAATTCGCGAGCTGGAAAATGTGATTGAACGAGCTGTTATTTTTTGCAACGGCAAGCATATAACGGTGAATGAACTTCCGGAATTTTTCGGCGCCGGAAAAAATCTGGATATGTTAGAAAATTATACCTCGCTCGAATCTGCTATGAATAATTTGGAGCGTCAGTATATTTTATCTGAACTAAGGAAACACCATTTTAATAAAGAAAACACCGCGCGTGCCCTCAAGATAAGTTTGCCAACACTATACCGGCGCATAAAAGATTTATCCATCCCGCAAGAATAGGTAAATCACACAGTATGATTATCAATAATGAAATATTTTTCCGGAAATAACGTGGTTTTCGAATGATTTTAAGAATAAAAGATCGGCATATCTTTTGTGAGAATATTTTCGTATATTTCGTCATTAATTCTATGAAGAGAGCTGAATAAATGAAGCAACTCGTGATAAAAAAGATATTAGTGGCGACAGATTTCTCGAAGCTTTCTTTCGAAGCTATGGGATACGCCGAAATGATATTTGGTTTGCAAGAACCCCAAATATACTTGATTCACGTAATTGAAAAAAGCTCAGAGCATTCGGAAACAAAGAAGAAGAAAAAGGGCGGAAAGACAAAAGCCGAGATTGAAAAAGATGCGATGAAACAACTTGGCACGGTTGCAAGTCAATATCTCTCCGAATGCGGCGCGATCTCACTTATAGTCAAACACGGAGATTCGTACCGAGAGATAGTGAAGTTTGCCCAGGAAGAGAAAATCGACCTTATAATAATATCGACTCACGGGCGAACAGGAATCGCGCACGTACTAATGGGCAGTGTAGCTGAAAAAGTTGTCCGATATTCTCCGATTCCGGTTTTATCGGTCAAGCCGGCGAAAGTTCAGATGAAGCTCATGGAAGAAGATGATGTTGAAGAGCAATTGCACATAAAATCTATAAACAATAAAAAATGAAAAAGAAATATCACTTAAAACAATCAACAAAATCTAAATGTACCAAAATAAAAAAGGGTCTACTATGAAGTATACAATTTCTTTTCTCATGCTGATTGCAGTCACGCTATTTTTTGTCGGTTCCGGAATTGCAGCCGACAACAAGTATGTCGGAGTAAAAACATGCTCGATGTGTCATAAGTCGGATGCGAAGGGTAATCAGTTCAAAGTATGGAGCGAATCGAAACATGCAAAAGCATTTGCTACACTAACATCCGATGCAGCGGCAAAGATCGCAAAAGAAAAAGGATTAAAAAAACCTGCCTCTGAATCCCAAGAATGTTTGGGATGCCATACCGTTACAGCAGATGCGAAATTACTTGAAAAAACTCTCGACGTCAAAGATGGTGTGCAATGCGAATCATGCCATGGCGCTGGTTCAAATTACAAGGCGATGGGACTGATGAAAGATAAAGCAAAAGCAATCGCAGCAGGATTAACAGAGTACAAAGACGAAGCAGCAATTGAAAAGTTTTGCAAAACTTGCCACAACGAGAAGAGTCCCTCTTTTAAAGAGTTCAAGTTCAAAGCAATGTGGGATAAGATAAAACACCCGGCGAAGAAATCGTAATATTCGTCAGGTTTAATAAATCATACACTATATAATCCCTGCTGGTGCTCTCCCGCACATGGAGAACGTGCCGGCAGGGAATCATTATCTCTCAACCTTTGATCCGATCTTTTTAAAACCCATGATATTAATATTTATTTTATTGCTCATAGTCCAATCGACCGGTGTAGCACAATCGAACTCTGATTGTATTATGTGCCACAGCGATAACTCGCTTACAATGTCCCGCAGCGGAAAATCAGTTTCACTTTTTGTGAATGAAAAGACATTCGGCAAATCTGTTCACGGCGGTTTAACCTGTGTTACTTGCCACGAGGGGTTTAAGGCTGAAGACTTACCGCATAAATCGAAAATATCAAAAGTTGAATGTTTTGGATGTCATAATGATATTGGTAATAAACATTCTTTTCATCCTCAGTTGGGAAAATCATTAGCGGAAGGTAAGCGTCCCAATGTAAACTGCGTTGATTGTCATGGAAAACACGATATATTATCATCAAAATCTTCTAACTCGAAGTTTAATGAAAACAACAGTGCAGAATCTTGTACCGAGTGTCATTCAGATGTAAAAGATATATTTCTTACCTCTTCACACGGTAAAGCTCTCGAGGCGCAACAAAAAGGAGCGCCGAATTGTTTAACTTGTCACCGGCATGAAGTATCAAATCTCTCCGGCATACGAGATTCACTGCAATTCAAAAAAGAACAAGAAAAAATGTGCCTCTCATGTCATCTTGATAATCCGGATGTACAGGAAAAGGCATCTCCATCTGCCGGGTTTATAGCTGCATATGAAAAAAGCGTACATGGCAAAGCTTTGTTGAGGGGCAATTCAAAAGCGGCAAATTGTGTCGATTGCCACGGCAGTCATGAGATGAAAAAAAGTTTAGATCCATCGGCAAAAATCAGCAAGCTGCATATATCGGAAACTTGTTCGCAGTGTCACGGAAAAATTACAGAGGAATACAGCCAAAGTATTCATGGAACGGCGTTGCGAGACGGAATATTGGAATCACCTACATGCACAGATTGCCATGGCGAACACAATATTTTAGACCACAACGATCCAAACTCGCGTGTCGCAAACACGAATGTTTCTGAAAAAGTTTGCTCTCCGTGTCATAGCTCTCTCAAGCTTTCTGAAAAATACGGATTAATGGGGAATAGAACCGAAACCTATCGCGACAGTTATCATGGACTTGCCGTAAAAGCCGGTTCTATTGAAGTTGCAAATTGCGCAAGCTGCCACGGTATTCACAACATAAAACCATCCACAGATTCAACATCGATGATCAGTAAAGCAAATATGGTGAAAACGTGCGGCAAGTGTCACCCGGGGGCGAACGAACGATTCACTATAGGATCTGTTCATAGCACCACAGCCGATATCCAGGAGCCGCTTCTATACTGGATAGCCAATACTTATATTCTTATGATTATTCTTACAATCGGCGGAATGCTGATCCACAACATACTTGATTTTATCAGGAAATCGAAGCGTAAACTTATGATACGCCGTGGACTTATTCCCGAACCGCATCACGGAACAACAATGTATTTACGCATGAGCGCAAATGAACGCGTTCAACATGCTACATTGGTAGTCAGTTTTATAACGCTTGTGCTCACAGGATTTGCGTTAAAATTCCCCGATGCGTGGTGGGTGGCACCCTTAAGAAACATTAGTCCGGTTATGTTTGATATTCGCGGCATTGTGCATAGAATTGCCGGCGTAATAATGATTGTTGCAAGCTTTTATCATATCTATTATATTCTTTTCGTTGAGCGTGGAAAAAAATTGGTACGCGATTTATTACCCAGACAACGCGATCTAACTGATGTGATGGGTTTGATAAGATATAATGTTGGAATATCGGATATTAAGCCGAGATTTGAGCGGTTTAGTTACATAGAAAAAGCGGAATACTGGGCACTCGTCTGGGGAACAATAGTTATGGGTGTAACCGGATTTGTCCTCTGGTTCGATAATACATTTATGGGACTTCTCACAAAATTAGGATGGGACGCAGCCCGCACCGTGCACTATTATGAAGCATGGCTTGCCACACTTGCAATAATCGTTTGGCACTTTTATTTTGTGATCTTTAATCCCGATGTTTATCCTCTGAATCTTGCATTCTGGAAGGGAACATTAACCGAAGAAGAAATGGAAGACGAGCATCCTGTTGAACTTGAGGAACTTAAGAAAGCAGAATTGCTGGAAGAAATAAAATCAGATCAACAAAAAATTCAATCACAGGAAGAAACTATTAAATTTTAATTACGATGAGATACTATCATTCATTTCATCGATGGATTTTGTTCTTAACCTTATTAATTGTCCCGACCGGTTATTCCGTTGTTGCTCAAGAAAACAACGATTGCCTTGGATGTCATAACGACCAATCGTTAACCGGTACAAAGAAGGGGAAAACAATTTCTGTCTTCGTTAACGAAAAACGATTTGGTTTGTCCATTCATAATTCGTTAACATGCGTTTCATGTCATACCGATCTTGAAGGAAAAGAACTTCCTCACGCAGACGATCTTCAACCGGTTAACTGCGGTAACTGCCACGCAGACGAACAAGCGCTTCACTCTAAGTCTCTTCACGGCAAGGCCATCACGCGAGGAGACGCATTAGCACCGCACTGTTCCGATTGCCACGGTAAACACGATATCCTATCCGCAAAAAATCAAAATTCTCTTACTTCACCGTTAAAAATTCCATATCTCTGCGGCAAATGCCATCAGGAAGGGGCGCCAGTTCAAAAGCAACGGACAATTCATCAAGATCATATTCTTGAAAATTTTTCCGAGAGCATCCACGGCATCGGTCTCCTGAAGAAGGGACTGATCGTTGCGCCGAACTGTGCAACCTGCCATACTGCTCACTCAATTCTACCGCATACCGACGCGGCTTCATCGATTTCAAGAAAAAATATTGTTTCAACCTGCACAAAATGTCATGCGGAAATTGAAATCGTTCATCGCAAAGTGATCAAGGGCGAACTTTGGGAAAAACAAGAACACGTTTTGCCTGCGTGTGTAGATTGTCATCAGCCTCATAAGGTTAGAAAATTATTTTATGATCAGGGGATGGCGGATAAAGATTGCATGCGTTGTCACGATAAACCAGAAATTAAATCTTCAAAAGACAACCGCCCGCTGTATGTGAAATATACCGATGTGAAATTATCGAAGCACATGAATATAGCATGCAGCCAGTGCCATTCCGAAGTTAATGCCTCGAATGTACGTCCTTGCGAAACAATCACAAAAAAAGTTGATTGCGCGTCGTGTCACGCAGAGGTAGGGACTCAATATCAAAAAAGTATGCACGGCAAACTAATAGCCAAAAACGATCCGAACGCTCCAAACTGCAAAGAATGTCATGGTACACATGGCATCTTAGGAAAATCTCAACCCGCTTCTCCTACTTTCGCCACAAATGTACCGTTACTTTGCGCACGATGTCACCGCGAAGGACAAAAAGCCGCTGTTCGTTATACCGGCGAGCAGCATCAAATAATTGAGCGATACACAGAAAGCATTCACGGAAAAGGATTGATGAAGAGCGGTCTCACGGTGACGGCGATGTGCACAAATTGTCATACCGCACATAGCGTAATGCCGCACGCCGATTCTTCGTCGAGCATAAATCCGAAAAATATTACTGCCACATGTGGTAAGTGTCATCACGGTATCGAAGATCAATTCGAAAAAAGTATACACGCGAAGCTTGTAGGCAAGACAGATAAACAGCTTCCGGTTTGCAACGACTGCCATAGCGCGCATACAATCCGCCGCGCCGATGAGTCCGGATTCAAACTCGATATAATGCAGAAATGCGGACGTTGCCATGAAGATATCGCGAAAACATATTTTGATACTTATCACGGCAAAGTATCGCAGCTTGGTTACACTAAAACTGCTAAGTGTTACGATTGTCATGGTTCTCATGATATATTGGCTGTCTCCGATCCCAAATCGCATCTCAGTCACGACAATGTTGTCAAAACTTGTCAAAGCTGTCATCCCGGTGCAACGCGAAGGTTTGCCGGTTACTTAACTCACGCAACCCACCACGATCCAAAAAAATATCCGTTTTTATTCTGGACCTTTTGGGGGATGACAACACTGCTTGTTGGCACATTTATTCTTGGTGGAATTCATACACTTCTGTGGCTTCCGCGGGCATTAAAAATCCGCCGGATTATGAAAGCTGCTGAACAAAAGAAGCTCCAACAAACCGAAGAAAAATCAAACGCGAAAAAGGAGAATAATGGAAACAATAAATAATACTGAAGCAAAAGAGTATCTCCGCTTTTCACGGCTGAACAGAATCTTACACATACTGATGATTGTGAGTTTCATATCGCTCGCACTTACCGGCATGACATTGAAATTTTCTTACACCGGTTGGGCGGTAGTTTTGTCTCACGTTTTGGGTGGATTTGAAACAGCCGGTAACATTCATCGTGCAGCCGCTGTAATTATGTTCGGCGTATTCTTCACTCATATTTACGACCTAATACGGAGAAAAAGAAAAGAATTCGGCACATGGAAAAAACTCTTATTCGGTCCCGACACAATGCTTTTCACGAAAAAAGATTTACAAGATTTCATCGGAAATCTGAAATGGTTTCTTGGCATAGGACCCAGACCGAATTATGGTCGGTGGACTTATTGGGAAAAGTTCGATTATTTTGCCGTGTTCTGGGGGGTTTTCGTCATCGGTTCTACAGGATTAACCCTTTGGTTTCCGGAAATTTTCACATTGATATTCCCTGGGGAGTTGATAAATGTGGCAACGATCATTCACAGCGATGAAGCATTGTTAGCAACAGGATTTATTTTCACGGTTCATTTCTTTAACACACATCTTCGGCCCGAAAAATTTCCAATGGATATCGTGGTTTTCACCGGCAGAATGACGCTTGAAGAATTCAAACACGATAAACCTGCGGAATACGATGAACTGGTTAAAAATGGTGAGCTCGAAAAATATCTTGTTGAACCTTACCCTCCAATAGTTCTTAAAGCAGTCAGAGTGTTCGGATGGATCGCGCTATCGCTTGGTTTTAGTATTACGGTGTGGATCGTTTACGCGATGATTTTTGCATACAGATAAATTAATTTTTTCGTATATTTAATACCATAAAGTCTTAATACCGATTTATTATTCGTTATTCTGTTGATATTATTCAATCATAATTGTAGCCTAAAGATTTAATCTATATGAAGCGAATTTTTCCCCAATCCTTTTATAACATGATAACGCTGATAGGTTCTGCTATTGCGGCGGTAAGCTTAGCGTTGATTATATTCCTAATCATTTTGGAAACATTTGCAACTCAATCTAAACCTTATATGGGAATAATCACTTTTGTGATTCTTCCTATGATTCTTTTCGTCGGAATATTTTTTATCTTTTTCGGAATAATCCGAGAACATCGCAGAGAACGACATGGGAAACCTCATGGGCTTCATCTTCCCCAAATAGATTTGAATAATCCGCATCACCGCACTGCATTTATTTTCTTTTCTATTGGAACAATTGTTCTGCTTGCATTCTCTGCATTTGGTAGCTTTAAAGCTTACGAGTATACTGATTCGGATCAATTCTGCGGAGAGACGTGTCATAATGTAATGGAACCCGAATATACCGCATATCAACACTCACCTCATGCGAGAGTGGGTTGCGCACAATGCCACATCGGGTCTGGCGCAGATTGGTTCGTTCGTGCAAAAATTTCAGGAAGTTATCAGGTATATGCTACCTTATTTAATAAATATCCAAAACCGATTCCTACCCCCATCGAAAATTTGCGCCCCGCTCAACAAACATGCGAGCAGTGCCACTGGCCCAAACACTTCTTCAGCGAGAAACAACATATTAATAATTACTATATCTCAGACGAAAAAAACACCAAGTGGACACTTAACCTCCTTATGAAAATTGGCGGTGGTAACCCCGAGACTGGTCCCACGTCCGGCATTCATTGGCACATGAACATAGACAACGAAGTAACATATGCTGCAGTAGACACACAGCGGCAAATTATTCCCTGGGTGCGTTCAAAAAAACCGGATGGTACAGAAACTATATATCGCAGCACAGAAATCCCCGCATCTGAAGATACTCTGAAAAAAGCTTTCATACGACGAATGGATTGTATCGATTGTCATAATCGACCGACTCATATTTATCATCCACCGGCGAGGTCGGTTAACCATATAATGTCGCTTGGCTGGATTGATCCGATGCTACCCAATATAAAAAATATTTCGGTACAGGCGCTGGAAAACCCATACACAAGCAAGCAGAGCGCGATGGACTCAATAAAGCTTATCATACCGGAATATTATAAACTTAACTACCCTCAAATTTCATCGTCGGAAACCACAAAGATAAATCGCGCTGTGGTTGAGTTGCAAAAAATTTACAGCTTAAATTATTTTCCGGAAATGAAAGTGAACTGGAAAAATTTTAACAATAATATCGGTCATTTGTATTACCAGGGATGCTTCCGGTGCCATGATGGAAAACATGTCAGCGAAACCGGAAAAGTTCTTTCGAAAGATTGTAATGTATGTCATACCATACTAGCGCAGCAATTCGAACAAGATACAGTTCAATTATCGCTGGGTGGCATTGAGTATAAACACCCTGTAGATATCGGTGACGCGTGGAAAGAAACAAATTGTAGCGATTGCCATAATCCAAAATAATTGTAATCATTTAATTAGGTGTTGAATGAGAAAATTGCTTCACAAATTCAATGAACAAACTACGCGGTTGATCATAGTTTTTGTTGTTTTGATTGGCCTGGTTTTGCTTTTAAGGTCTTTGCTTTCGCCTTCTTTGAAAGATCATCGGATACATGTACAAAAAGCAACCGAAAGAGAAATGGGGCGGCAGGTACAATTTTCAGGATCGGACGTTTGTGCAACGTGCCATGAGGAATATAACTTGAAGAAAAGTGGTTATCACAAAAATTTATCCTGCGAAACATGCCACGGAACAGCAAAAGCACATACCGATAATCCAACCGAAGCAAAACCCTATGTTCCGAGAAATCGCGATTATTGTACGCGCTGCCATGCATTTGATCCTTCGCGTCCTACGGGATTTCCTCAAATTAATTCAACAATACACAATCCAATGAAACCCTGCTTCATGTGTCATAATCCGCATGATCCAAAACCGCCAAATGTTCCTCAGGATTGCCAGGCATGTCACGCAGAGATTGCACGTACAAAAGCTATCTCCTCACATGTGATGCTTGAATGTACAATATGCCACGAAGTTCCAACAGAACATAAAGTCGCACCGAGAAATATTAAAGCATCCATTCCGGTTGAAAGAGAGTTTTGTGGAAAATGTCATGGAAAGCAATCGAATGTAAAAGAAGCTACAAAAATAGATCTCGCCACGCACGGAGAAAAATATCTTTGCTGGCAATGTCATTATCCACATATGCCCGAGGTAGAATAAAATGGATAGAAGAAAATTCGGAACAAAATTTTTTACGCTTGTTGCATCAAGTACATTTATTGGTGCTTGGCTAAAGAAAGCCACGGCACAATCAAGCGGATATGATCCTTCAAAACATTATTACGGAATGGGAATTCAAATCAACAAATGTATCGGATGCGGTCGTTGCGCAGATGCGTGCAAAGATGAAAACAACGTTCCGAAAGAACCTTTCTTTTTCCGAACATGGGTTGAACGATATTTAATTAAAAAAGATGGTGACGTAACGGTGCAAAACATTGATAAACGTATTAACAATACTTCTGAAAATGTCACTGAAAAAGATATTCTCAGAAGCTTCTTTGTCCCAAAACTTTGTAATCAGTGCGATAATCCCCCATGCGTACAAGTATGTCCTGTTGGGGCAACATTCAAGACAGAAGATGGTGTGATAATCGTTGATGAGGATCGCTGCATCGGATGTCGTTACTGCATTCAAGCATGCCCGTACGGTGCGCGTTATTTACATCCCGAAAATCAAACAGCCGACAAATGTACTTTCTGCTATCATCGCATTACCAAAGATTTACTCCCCGCGTGTGTGGAAGTATGTCCAACTCAGGCAAGAATATTTGGCGATTTGAGAAGTAGCACAAGCCCACTGGGCAGATTCAAACGTTTGAATAAATTACATGTTTTAAAACCATTTCTAAATACGGAACCAAAAGTTTCTTATTCCGATCTTGATGGAGAAGTAAGATGACACAGCCAGTACATCAGATGCTATATGAGTTATTAAAACAAGCTACGGGGTTTATTTACCCGAACGAAATTGAAGTCCACTGGGGTATTCTCGTTGTTGTGTATCCATACCTCACAGGACTTGTCGCCGGCGCGTTTATACTTGCCTCGCTTGTAAAAGTGTTCAACGTTAAAGAAGTGCAATCTGTATACCGGCTCGCTCTTCTAACTGCGCTTTCATTTTTACTCATCGCACCTCTTCCGCTATTACTGCATCTTGGCCACCCCGAAAGATCTTTCGAGATTTTCCTTACCCCAAATTTTACATCGGCAATGGCAATGTTCGGTTTTGTGTATGCGTGGTATTTAATGGTGGTACTGTTGCTAGAAATTTGGTTCACTTACAGAAAAGATATTATTCTCTGGTCGAAGAACGAAAGTTTTACTATGCGATGGATCCACAAAATTTTATCGTTATTCTCTACAGATATCAGTGAGAAGGCAACTTTATTCGATAAAAAGATGGTGAAAGCAATTACTATTATCGGTATACCATCCGCATTTCTATTGCACGGTTACGTTGGTTTTATTTTCGGTTCCATCAAAGCTAATCCATGGTGGAGCAGTGTTCTTATGCCCATTGTATTCCTCTTTTCTGCAATTGTATCGGGTATTGCACTGGTGATATTAATTTATATGGTTGTTACTCCGTCGAGAAAACAAAAAATTGATATGGCTTGTCTTGATAAAATGGCATCTTATCTCTTTTATGCGGTCATTATTGATTTCTCTCTTGAGTTTCTCGATTTCATACATCGCCTGTACGAAAGCGAAGAGTCAATCAAAATACTTTCGGATTTGGTGGTTAACAAACTTTTTATCAGTCTTGGAATTATTCAGATACTTCTTGGCATGCTGCTTCCACTGGGAATAATGGTTGTTATAAAACTCTTCCGTGTCGATGCTGAACTGCGAAAATTGCTATACTTTGTTTCGGCGATTCTTATTCAACTCGGGATATTCGCGACGAGATGGAATGTTGTGGTCGGCGGTCAAATGTTCTCAAAAAGTTTCAGAGGATTGACAGCTTACAAAATGGAGTTGACCGGTATCGAAGGATTATTGATGACGCTCGTTCTTCTTGTTTTACCATTTATTGTATTAACGATACTAATAAAAATATTGCCTCCGTGGGAACATGCCCCCGTTAGCGATCTTGAAGCTGTATCAGATTAGGAATGGATCATTATGAATAATAATGCTTTAAGTCAACCGGAACGGAGTAAAAGAGATTTTTTAAAAATCCTATTTTCGGGAGGATTGATCGCTCTTGTCGGATCGGTTTTATATCCAATATTCGCGTACCTCAAACCACCCAAGCAAAGCGAAGTGGAAGTATCAAGCGTTAAGGTCGGAAAATTAAAAGATATTGAAAATGAGAGCGGACAAATTATAAAATTCGGAAGTAAACCTGTAATTCTAATTCGAACAACACAGGGTGATCTTCGGGCATTTTCGGCAACATGCACACACCTCGATTGCACCGTCCAATATCGAAAAGATATGGGAATGATTTGGTGCGCATGTCATAACGGAAAATACGATCTCACCGGACGAAACGTGTCTGGCCCGCCTCCGCGGCCATTAACCGAATTCCGAGTGGTTGTTCAAGGAGAAGATGTATTTGTTTCGAAAACGTCATGAAAACTTTCCTGCAAAAATCTTATCGCTGGGTTGACGATCGGGTACAATTAGATAACCTTGTTCATTTCATGGGAAAAAAATATGTTCCCGTGCATCGGCATTCAATCTGGTATTATTTCGGCGGTGTGTCGTTGTTTCTTTTCATCATTCAGGTAGTTACGGGTATCATGTTGCTGCTTTATTATAAGAGCGGCGAAGATGCTGCGTTCGAAAGTATCCAATATCTGATGTCGAAAGTTGAATTTGGCTGGCTCATTCGGTCGGTTCATAGTTGGGCTGCGAATCTTTTTATTCTGGCTGCGATGATCCATATGTTCAGCGTTTTTTTCGAAAAAGCGTACCGTAGACCGAGAGAAATTACTTGGGTAACGGGTATGTTGATGTTTTTCTTGGCCCTTGGTTTCGGTTTCAGCGGTTATTTACTTCCCTGGAACGAACTTGCATTCTTTGCCACTAAAGTAGGAACTGATATTGCCGGTGTTGTTCCGGTGGTTGGCAAACCATTGTTGGTTTTCCTCCGTGGCGGTGAGGAGGTTACAGGTGCAACACTTTCGCGATTCTTCGGATTCCATGTTGCTGTATTCCCAGGAATTTTTACTGTTCTTCTTGGCATTCATCTCGTTTTAGTTCAGCGGCAGGGAATAAGCGAACCTCTTGGTATTTCCCATGAACACGGCAAAGAATTAAAAACGATGCCCTTTTTCCCCAATTTCTTACTAAGAGATTTACTTCTCTGGCTTCTAGTCCTTAATATAATTGCGATTCTCGCTGTCTTCTTTCCTTGGGAACTGGGAAAAAAAGCCGACGCGTTCGCCTCGGCACCGGCGGGTATTAAGCCGGAATGGTATTTTATGTTCATGTTCCAAACATTAAAATACATTCCGGCAAAAGTAATTTTTATCGATGGTGAAATTTTAGGAATAATGTTCTTCGGTGTTGCAGGACTCTTGTGGCTTATTGTTCCTTTTTGGGATAAAGCAAGCGCGCGCGGAAAACAAAATCGTCTTTTAAACTACATCGGTTTATTCGTTGTTTTCTACATCATTCTCTTTACAATTATAGGATGGCTCGCATGAAGAGATTTGATTTCTTATCGGTGATAACCCTTTTCATTACTGTAATTCTGATGCAGTATATGGCTTTTGCGGGAGATCAGTGCTATCGATGTCATCGCGCAAACGGTGATAAACCTTCGGCATTATTTAAAAATGATGTGCATTCGGCAAAAGGTATTTCATGCGCCGGGTGTCATGGTGGAAATTCTAAAACCGATGATATGGAAAAAGCCATGGATACCAACGTCGGATTCATCGGGGTTCCAAAGGGTGATGAAATCTCAAAAACGTGCGCCGGCTGCCATTCGAATCAGGATAAAATGAGAGGATTTAGTTCGTCGCTGCCGACCAATCAACTGGATAAACTTCAAACGAGTGTGCATGGACAATCTTCGGTAGCAGGCGGCGAGCATATTGCACAATGTATTACATGCCATGGCGCTCATGGTATTGTTTCAGTCAAAAATCCGGTTTCGCCCGTTTATCCTCTTAATGTTATTAAAACCTGTTCGCAATGTCATTCCAATCCTAATTTCATGAAAACATATAATCCGTCGTTACCTATCGACCAACTCGAAAAGTATATGACCAGCGTGCATGGAATGAAGAACGCAAAAGGCGATTCGAAAGTTGCAGAATGTGCAAGTTGCCATGGTAGTCATGATATTCGTGATGCTAAGGATGTAAAATCGAAAATATATCCGGTGAATCTCCCGGGAACATGTTCAAAGTGTCATAGTGATGCGAACTACATGAAAGAGTACGGAATTCCAACCGATCAATTTGATAAATTTGCGAAAAGTGTTCACGGCAATGCCCTTTTAAAGAAGCACGATGTTGCGGCGCCGGCTTGTAATGATTGCCACGGAAATCACGGTGCAACACCGCCCGGCGTTGAATCGATATCGAATGTTTGCGGAACATGTCATGCTTTGAATGCGGAACTGTTTTCATCAAGCCCGCACAAAAAAGTTTTTGATGAAAATAAATTGCCCGAGTGCGAAACATGTCACAGCAACCATGAAATCATTACAGCAAGCGAACAACTCCTTGGCACCACTTCAACGGCGGTTTGCAGCCGATGTCATAGCGAGAACAAAAACCAAAAAGGTTTTGTTGTTGCAAATACGATGCGACGATTGATGGATAGTCTTGCTTCCTCGGAAAAAAACGCTTCTATGCTTGTGAATAATGCTGAACAAAAAGGAATGGAAATATCTGAAGCGAAATTCAAGCTCCGCGATGTTCATCAGGCATGGATGCAATCGCGCACTATGGTTCATTCATTCAATACCGATAAATTCGGAGAATCGGCTTCCAAAGGATTATTGGAAGCATCTAATATCAGTTCGGAAGCACAGCATGCAATCGATGAATATTATTTTAGACGGTGGGGCTTGGGGATTGCAACGTTGATTTTCTCAATAGTTAGTATAACTTTGTACCTGATAATTAAACGAATTGAACGTAAACAAGAGAACAAAGAAAAATAATCTAAACGGAAAGTAAACAATGAATATCGGACATATCACAATAATAATCGCATTTCTCGCTTCGATGGCTGCAATGATCTTCTATTTTATTGAAGCAAGAAAAAATAATCAACCAAGCGCCGGCAAAACTCAATCCTCATTAAAACGCGAAATAGCAAAACGTATATATTATCTCAGCGTTGGTTTCGGTTTAATTGCCGGGATTGTTTTATACTATGCGCTGTTCACTCATCAGTTTCAATATTCGTATGTAGCTCACTATAGCTCCAGCGATCTATCTACGTTTTATATTATATCTTCATTTTGGGCGGGACAAGAAGGGACATTTCTTCTTTGGGCGTTGCTCGTTGGCGTTATGGGGATTGTTTTTATCAGATCGACAAAAAGTGATGATCCATACACAATGTCGGTCGTAAGCTTATTCAATGCGTCATTATATTTATTATTAATTTCGAAAAGCCCTTTCGAGCTTACAATCCCCGCTCCACTGGAAGGAAACGGACTAAACCCGCTTCTTCAAGATCCATGGATGGTGATTCATCCTCCAATATTATTTGTAGGATATGCCGCTACGATTTTTCCATTCGGACTCGTTGTTTCCGGTTTGATTCGCCGGAATTACACGAATTGGAATAAACTTGGATTATCATGGTCGCTTTTTGCGGCTGTTATGCTCGGCGCTGGTATCATCATCGGTGGCTTCTGGGCTTATGAAGTTCTTGGCTGGGGTGGTTATTGGGGATGGGATCCGGTTGAAAACTCATCGTTGGTTCCATGGCTTGTGCTTCTTGCGTTGATTCATGGTATACTCATTCACCGCGCAAAAGGATCGCTTCAACGAACAAATATGTTCCTCGCGTTGTTGTCTTTCATCCTGGTTGTTTATGCAACCTTTCTAACGCGTAGTGGAATACTCGCAAACTTTTCTGTTCATTCGTTTGCTGATCTCGGATTGAACAACTATCTCATAGGGATGATGCTTGCAAGCATCGTGATCGGATTAGGATTTTTCGCTGTCAGATTCTCGGAAATTAAATCGAACAAAATCGATGCATCCGGTCTTAACCGAGAAGTAACTTTACTGATCAGTATGTATGTTATCCTGGCGGCGGCGGCTTTTACTTTTGTCGGAATGTCATCTCCAATTATCACCGGTCTTCTTGGCAATGCTTCACAGGTTGATATTTCATTCTACAATAAAGTTAATTTCCCTGTGGCTATCGCGATGGCGATATTGCTTGGCATAGTTCCTTTTCTCAGCTGGATGGAAGACAAAAAAGGGAATTTATTGAAACGTTTCTCTATGCCTCTTGCCCTAACAGTTCTAGGTTGCGCGATTGCATACGTTGCAGGCGTAACATCTTGGACGCTTTTGTTATTTGTCGGAAGCGCCGTGTTCGGTTTGGTTGTTAACGTAATTGTAACATTCAGACAATATCGCACCGGTTGGCTCCACATCGGCGGACCGATTTCGCACATCGGTGTATCTCTCATGCTTATCGGAATCATCGGCTCCGGAAAATTTGATGAATCAAAACAGATCATTTTAAAACAGAACGAACCTCAGACTCTGTACGGATATCAATTTACATTCAAAGGTGTAAGCGATCCGCAAGCCCTTAAACCATTAATGAATATAGAAGTTTCAGATGGCAAGACCTCGTTCATGGCCACACCCAAATTATATTTCAGCAATTACAATCAGGCAGTAATGCGCGAGCCCGATATTAAAGTTCTTCCTTTGAAGGATCTTTATATTTCACCACTCGAACTTCAGGCCGACGAACATCAACACGGTCATGATCCGATGATGGTGATCGCCAAAGGTGAAACTCAGGAATTTATGGGATATAAAATTACATTCACAAAGTTTGACGTGGGACAGCATGGAATGAATGCCATGATGAGCGTTGGAGCCGTGTTAAACATTGAAGCAAACGGGAAAACTGAAGAAATAATTCCGGTATTATCGTTTAACGAAAAAAATGAACGGGTTCCCGTTCCTGTGGATTTGCCGGTGTTAAGTGGATATAATAATATGAGCGGACAAAAACCGCAGATTGCTTTAACAGCTTTAAGCGTAGAAGAAAAGAAAGTTGAGTTGGCGTTCCTCGGTTTTACCGCGCATGAAAATCACGCAACAACACAAGCGCTTGTTGTGGACATAAGTTTGAAGCCGTTAATGATGGTTGTTTGGACGGGTGTTGTGTTGGTAATATTAGGGACCGTGATTGCTTTCCGGCGCCGAACCTTGCAGAAAGATCTTGTTTAAAAGATTTTAACGCAATTATAAACCCCGCCGGTTATATTTATCGCGCGGGGGTTTTTTATTTTTTCAACCATTCTAAAAATAATTTTTCTTTTTCATCTGGCGTGAGTGAATGATCTCCGCCTTTTAATGCTCGCTGGCGAAACGCTTCGTACAATGTCACCGCGCAAGCGACCGACACGTTCAAGCTTTGAATCATCCCGGCCATCGGAATTAAAAAATTTTGATCTGCCAGTTTAGCGGCTTCATTCGATACGCCGCGATGCTCATTTCCAAAAACGATAGCCACTTTCTTCGTCAAATCGAGCTCGTATAATGATTTTGATTTCTTTCCCATATGGGTTGCAAATATAACATATCCCTCAGCATGAAGTGTATCGTAACATTCTTTGATTGTTGAATGTTTTCTTCGTTTCACCCATTTGCTCGCAGTGGCGGAACTTTTTTTTCCCAGTTTGGGGAATTCTTCATCGATGTATAAAAGATGTACTTCGTTAACACCAATCGCGTCGGCAGAACGAAGCATGGCGCTAACGTTGTGCGGATCGTGGATATCTTCCATTACAACTGTCAGATCGGATTGGCGATTCGCAATTACACGAAGAAATTTTTCGCGGCGGCGCTCTGTCATATTTTTTCTTCCTGCTTTAACTGTAAAATACCGATCGCGAGTAAAACAAGAACAGCGCCGGCAATTTGAACAGCAGACAGCACTTCATGCACAATAAAGTATGCTGAGATTATCGCGACAATCGGTTCAAATGTGGCGGTAATGATCGCGCGCGATGCTGTTAGATATCTCATACCGGAAAAATATAAAGAGTGGGGAATCAGTATAGATATCATCGCAAAACCGAAAAATATTCCCCATGTTTCCAAAGAATATCCCGCACTAAGAATAATCCACGGCGGATTAATAATTGCCCAGAATATCGAAGCGAATAAAAAAGCATAAACGAGGCAAGTCCAAACATTATATCGCTTCAATAAACGTTTCAGCCAGATGTTTGTAAAACCCCAGCAAAAAGCCGATGCGATTCCCATTAACAAACCAAGTTGATTAATTGATATGATTGAAAAATCTTTACCGACAACCGCGAAATAACATCCTACCAGAGATACAACGCTCGCAGTGATTTTTATTAAAGTGATTTTTTCTTCACGTGTTATCACCGCGTATAACAAAACAAGAAGTGGCGCTAAATATTGTAAGAGGATCGCCGTGGAGACGTTGGTTGAGGCAATTGTAAAATAATAAGTAAAATTGGATCCTGCTGCACCAAGAATGCCGAGCATTGCGAATTTGTAGAAATCTTTGAATTGGACTTTTAAAAAATGTCTTTTGAAAATCGCAAAATATGATAAAAGCGCGATGCAGGAAAATGTCATTCTGAGTTGCACGAGTGTTAGCGTATCCACATCGTGAGTGAACAGAAATTTTGCTATCGTTGCCGCGATACCCCAAAAAGTTGTGGCAGCGAGTATTAAAAGATACCCCTTAAGTGATTTCATTCTTCCGGCGGTTGGTTCGACTTCTGGTTGGTGCCTTCGTCAAATTTACGTTTATAAAACATGCTCATCTCGTCGTTCCCGGATTGTTCGTAGAGATGCGCAAGCTTTTCATAAATTGGTAAAGGTTCCGGAACAGAGTTTACCCCTTGTTTTAGAAAATCGATAAGAAGATGAATCGGTGGTATTTTCAAATCGTGTTCATAACAATCTGCGGCATCTAGATATGGAGCCATAGCTTCCGGTTTAGCGGCAGAAGCTTTTTTATAATATTGGAGCGCAAGCTCGTAATTATCGTATACAGAGTGCATTACTTCAAACACACTTGCCAGCCACATGTACACATCGTAAGAAATATGAGAAAATTCTTTTGCTAATTTTTCACCGAAGAGCGAAAGCTCTTCTGCTTTCAGTGCTGAATTCCAAAACAACAATCTGTATAATTCTATGTCGTCAATTCGTTGTTCTATCGCTTGTTCGAAAGCATCGAATATCTCATTGAATTCCTTCGAAGATTCGAATCGTTCCCTTATTTCATCTTGAGTTAGCTTAGCCATTCCGTTAATATAATAAATTATCGACTTTGCCAAAATAACAAAGCGTTTCATGAAAATCAAGCCCCATCACTCGATTTGATAGTGTGGAAATAATTCCGTAATTTTTGCAAACTTTAATAAAGGAGATTAAAATGCAAGAAATACGCTCAAATCAGCAAGAACAGCCGATTTCATCGTTTATGGAGCGCGCTGTCGATATATTCGCCGCACCATCAAAAGTTTTTGAGGAAGTTGCTAGAGTCCCCGTCCAAAAATCATCATGGGTTCTGCCATACTTATTGATGCTCGTACTTGCTTTGCTTACCACGTTTGTCATTCTATCCGACCAAACGCTCAGAGATCAAGCCCTGGAACCGCAAAGACAGGCAATGCAAGAGCGCGTGGATAAAGGTGAGATGACTCAGGAACAAATGGATCAAGCCACAGAGATGATGGAATCTTCAACCATGATTATCATATCCGGTTCGGTGATGTCTGTAATATATGTAACCATCAGTATTTTCGGTGCGCCACTTATTTTTTGGTTAGCTATTAAAATGTTCTTCAAATCGAACGCACCTTATAAAAAATTACTCGAAGCATACGGACTATCAACAATCATTGGTCTTCTGAATGTAATAGTTACATTATTGATGATGCAAGTTTTTGCTTCGATACTCGCGACACCGGGCGCTTCACTTTTAATAATGGGAAATTTCGACAGGAACAGTCTCGCGCACTCTATAATTGCTGCAATCAATTTTATCTCTATATGGCAAATGGTTGTTTTCGGAATCGGTCTTTCCAGATTATCTAATAAATCTACCGGAGCCGGCATTGGAGTTTCTCTTGGTTTCTGGTTTTTGTGGATCATTGTTATTTCTCTCGTCGGATCGATGATGAGATAAAATAATCTCAACACGGTAGCCGCAGTCACGATAAAAGTACACAATTTATTCTTCAGGAAATTTTATGGAAAATATTAACCGCAGAAAATTTATTAAAACCACAGCGCTATCCAGCGTGGCGGTCGCAACATCGTCCATTTTAAATCTTGAATCGTTGGCATCTGCGAAAGGTGGGACTGCGGCTAAACCAATAGCCATATCAAGCGGCAACGGAACGAAGGCTCTGGAAAAAGCGATGGAGATGATTAAAGAAGGAAAAGACGCGCTGGATGCCGTAATTGCCGGCGTAAATATCGTCGAAGACGATCCGAACGATATGAGCGTTGGATACGGAGGATTGCCGAACGAGGAAGGTGTTGTGGAACTCGATGCGGCTGTAATGCACGGACCAAGTTACAGAGCCGGTTCCGTGGCGGGTATCAGAAATATAAAAAACCCTTCGAAGGTTGCACGAATAGTAATGGAACGTACCGATCATGTCCTTTTGGTCGGAGAAGGAGCGTTGAAGTTCGCACGCGCGCACGGCTTCACCGAAGAAAACTTACTCACCGATCAAGCGCGGGAAGCGTGGTTAAAATGGAAAGAAAATTTAAGCAAAGAAGACGATTGGCTTCCTCCGCACAAGATTGAAGATAAAGATATCGGACAGATTTTTGAAAAATATCTCCGGAATTACGGAACAATCCACATGAGCGCGCTCGACATGAACGGAGATCTATCGTGCGTTACCACAACAAGTGGACTTTCATTTAAAATTCCGGGACGCATCGGAGATTCACCGATAATAGGCGCCGGCTTGTATTGCGATAACGAAGTCGGCTCTGCCGGTTCAACCGGACGGGGCGAAGCGAATCTTTTAAACTGCAGTTCGGTCATGATTGTAGAATGGATGCGTCAGGGAAAATCGCCCGAGGAAGCATGTTTGCTTGCCTGCAAACGCGTGAACGAACGATGCCGCGAAAAACGTTTGCAGGATGATCAGGGAAAATTCAAATATGGCGTATCATTTTACGCGATCAATAAGAAGGGCGAGCACGGCGGCGCTAATATGCGCAGTGGCGGCTCATATCTTATTCACGACGGCACCGCGGTTAAGCGTATCGAATCTGCTTATCTCTTTAAATAATAAAAAAATATTTTATGGTAAAGGTAGGGTCTTCTCGAAGTGAGGCATTCGGCACAGGTTGCAGCCACCAACCTAGACCTACTTTCTAATCAACCCCAATCGAAAACCAGCTACAGAGGAAGGTTCTCGAGTTAATAGTTTTATCATAGAGTATCGTGAGCCGAAGGCTCATCAGCCTCTGGCTGAAGAGAACCTTAAATACAACCCTGCCTGTAACTTCACACATCTTTCTTTCATCTTGCTACTCATCCCATATTTTTGTATTTTTTTGATGATCGTTATTATTAATATCCACCGTATTCGATTTTATTGAAGAAAATCACCTTTTGAGTTCTGTCTTGAGGGGGGATTTCAACATATTTTCATGAGCAAACCATATCCAAACAAAACATATCGCGAGTTTGAAACAGAAGCCGTTCCGCATATGGACATTCTTTTCAACTATGCTCTCAGGTTGACGGGTAATCCTGATGATGCCAACGATCTTGTTCAGGAAACATTCATGAAGGCTTTCAGGTTCTGGGATAAGTACGAGAAGGGAACAAACATTCGCGCGTGGTTGTTTAGGATAATGAAAAATTCATACATCAACCGTTACCGCAAAGAAACAAAAGAACCGAACACTGTTGATTATGAGGAGATAGCCAACTTTTATAATACGATCAGGCATCAATATACCGACCAGAACGATTTGCAGGAAAAAATATTCGGCGGACTGCTCGAAGATAATGTCGCACGCGCCATGGAATCGTTGCCCGAAGATTTTCGCACTGTCGTTATTCTATCGGATATAGAGGGATTAAGTTACGAGGAAATAGCCGAGTTTGTAGATTGTCCCATAGGTACGGTCAGATCGCGTTTGCACCGGGGAAGAAAAATGCTGCAAGTAACTCTCTTCGATTACGCGAAAAAACATGGTTATATAACATCAAAAACAGCCTGAATCGTGAATCCAAATACAGCATCCAATCGTACAATAGATATAAAACGGCGGTATGATTTTAAAATTTTATGTTGACGCCCCACAGTCAACCGTTTTGATAATTCAGTATTAATATTATTTGAAAGAATTTTTTATGAAATCGAAATATTTATTTTTTTCATTATTAGTTGCCATCGTTTTGATTACGGGTTGCGCGAAGAAAAAAGAACAATCGGGTGAAGTTGAATCTGCCGGTTCCAAGGCAGCGAATGTCTCAGAAATCTCGAACTTCGAAAAACGCGCAGACCTTGCACCCAATTTTTCATGGAAAGATAAAGATGGCAAAACGATATCGTTCGATACATTCCGCGGAAAAGTCACGCTCGTAAATTTCTGGGCAACATGGTGCGGACCATGCAAGCGCGAGCTTCCCGATCTGATTGCTCTAAGCAAAGAAATGGAGACCAAGGGAGTGAAGGTGATCGGAATTTCAACAGACCGCGGCTCAAACGTTATCGACGATGTAAAATCTTTCGTTTCCCAATCGGGCATAACATACCAGATTGTTATTTCTACCGAAGATCTTGAAGAAGCATACGGCAACATTCGGGTTATACCGACAACATTTTTAATCGATGCCGACGGAAAGATCGCCGAGACAATTGTAGGCGGGAGATCGAAAGAGCAATTCGCCGAAGCGATTAACGCCCTGCTGAAATAATTTTTTTCTTTTGAAGACCTCCGGTTTTTCCTTATTGATCTCAGTGAAAAAACCGGAGGTCTTACAAGTTAATGACCGATTTACGTTTTCGGAGTTTGCTCGGTTGCCTTTTTGGCGTTCTTCTTTCTCACCGCAAGCCCGAGAATGAAGAACACAACTCCTACGCTAAGATACGCAGCTCCTTTTTCGCTAAGCAAGGTTAACATGAGGAACATAAATGCAACTAAAAAGAAAGCATATCCTGATTCGAAGAACTTTTTCATCCGATCCGCGTTTCTATTGTTAATGTAACTTCAAATGGTGCGCCACAAATGATTGCTACTGTTGTTGGGCGTTCGTTGTCAATTATCTGCTTATTTGAATACTTGGAAAAAAATATCAATTGTTCTCTCTAATAGACTTTCGCCAATCCATCATTCCCTTATAGGTTGTTTCATAGGTAACACTATCAGCCATCACTTGCTCAAAATTCAGCCTCTTAACATTAATTAGATATTCCATCATCAGACCCCATACATAGTGAGGGCGATGTACCTCTGCGGTTGGATTCCACCGGGAGTCGTCAAGATATATATCAATTCGTTCGGATATCGAGTAACCACTCTCTTTGGGTGCAACAAACTGGTTAACGCCATACTCACAGTATCCTTCGGTTTTCCATTCCGGCAAAACCTTATCGGCAAAACTTCCGTAGGCGTCGGTTATATATCCATGCATGAGTTCATGGGTTGCCACATGCACAACGCTTCCCTCACGTGTCAAATACTTAGGTTGTCCTCCGGTTTTAATTCTCAGTTCGTCAATGAAATCTTCATTTATATACGCACTGCCCATAAAATGGAAGCCCATTATCCGGTTAGCTCGCACTGTCAGGCTGGAGAAAAAGGTAAACTTTTTCTGGCTTGAGCAAAGACAGAGATTGTATTTTCTAACAGGATCATAGATTGGGACCTCCTGAAGGTGTAGGAATACTTCAGACATAATGGAATCGGTTTTTTGTCCGATACGATTTTCACTGTATACGGTAATGGATCCGTACTGCTTTTCTTCCGAGAATAAAAGTCCGGGTGTCGACAGAATTAGTATGTCCAACAGGATCAATGCGATGATTCCCCCGACTATTGCTCCTGTCCATTTGAATAATTTCTTGATAATCGTAGTCATCTTTTCATTAGGAAGAGAAGTCGATAATTATGATTTAATTATTCTGTCCATAAGATTACTTCTGTCTTCGCTCGCGGTATTCCGCTCGAAGAGTGGGACGAGCGAATGGTTGCGGCTGTTATGTGCCGTGTCGTAAACTGCCCTCAATTTCACACTCGACTTGTTTCTCCAATCGATCTAGAAGCTGCGAACTGACAGTTGAATCCGCAGATAGACTATAGATTAGCCAATCGTTTGTCGCCATCCTGCGCTTTGTGGGAGAGACAGTTTTCGCATCTGTCGGGATGGGGTAACGCCCTGCCCACAACACAAACTGCTCGAGTCTTTCAAGCAGTTCCTTCTCGTCCGAAGACAACGAGAAATTGATTTCCGATATTAGGCCCAGCAAGTCATGCCTCTTGAGCCGTTTCAGCTTACCGTTCTCAGTAACACGTGGATGGTGAATGACTGAAATCGCCTTAGCATAGTTCTCGATTGCATATCCAACCAAGAGCAAATAGATTGGGCCGATCTTTGGTTTCAGACAATCATCCTTTTCTGGGCGACCACTCGGTGGTTCGCCGTCAAAATGAGGTCTGAGAATTGATGCTCCCTGCCTAAGCGATCTTGCATAGCCCAACCAATGCCTTGGATCGGAGGCGGCCGATTCATATATCCGTCGGAAGAGATTTGCGGTGATCTCTTCACCTTCCTTTTCGGTTTCTGCTTGCGTCTTGAT
Organism: Ignavibacteriales bacterium; assembly: GCA_016214905.1. NCBI lineage: Bacteria > Pseudomonadati > Ignavibacteriota > Ignavibacteria > Ignavibacteriales > Ignavibacteriales bacterium. Next base: position 240,549 of record JACRMQ010000007.1, read on the forward strand.
CATAAAGTCACACCGGCATGGCACATAACGTGTGCAACAAAAATGCTGTTGCGAAGCGAACTCTTATTGACGAATTTCTTGTGAGTGTAGCAATAGTTCATTTTACATTTTTGTTGCTTTTAGTTGCAGTTGCCCATTTTCAATTTATAACTTGTTAGATATACCGAGGGCGTCTAGTATCTCTTTCGCTTTTTCAATATGTTCTTCGGAAATCGCAGAACCATGATCGAACTCTCTAAAGGTTCGTTGATCAATACCGCGCCTTCTAAGATGGGATTGGATGGCTGATCGGTTGTAGCCGTCTGTTATTGCCCAAACGCCGGCTTGAATTGTCATTGTATCTTCACCTTGAGACTGAATAAGGAACGAAAGCAAAGAGTCTGACACTCGTGAAACACCTCCAAAGCCATCATTTAAATTCGGTATTGGAAGATTTGCATTTATACAAGACGCAGGTATATCAAGTTGTGTATGCGACCGGGCAGAAATTGTGAAGCTGTGATCATAACGGGTGACCATATTCTGATGATTGCCATTTGCGACAAAATATGTACCATGAGGTATGTACACACTTATACTCGAGTTCGTGCGATTCTCAATTTCCACTTTGATATTTGTTATGGTTTGGCCCCACCCTCGAATTCGAATATCCCCACTCCTATGAAGACCAAAAATGTCAACAAATCCTTCTGGAGCGAATAGTGTATCCACCTCAACATAGTAGGAAATATGTTTGCTTTTTATTCCATCTGTTATTGTTTGAAATATTTTTGCGAGACCTGTTGTTGTTCTATTGGCAACCCCCTTAACAACGATTTGCCGAATTCTATCATGGATCGAGTTTTCTCCAACTGCTGCACGTGTACCTTCATCTGTTAACCTTCGGGTCGCGCAATATGCGATGAAGAGATTGGGATCATTAGTGGCAATATCCGCAATCATAGATTGATTTGGGAGTCTCATCGCTAACGTTATTCTCATGTTCTTGTTTTCAAAATTTCTCTTGCGATCATAGGATATGAGTTTACCCATGGCACAAATTCTAGTCTGATAATCTGGTGCTGTATGGGCAATGTCCTCCAATGTCGAATTGTCTGTGACCTTACCCAGAGATAGATATCGAATTTCAGCATCCGAGGCATTTTTCACAATATCTGATAAAATTGATTGGTTTGTAATTCTCTCAAGTGCACTCTTTCTAGATTTTGACTTACGGGCATTTTTAGCAAAGTCTGCCAAGAACGTTTGATCTTTCAGTTTTTCGAAGGCAGCCATTCTAATCTCTTCTGTGGGCTCATTCTTGGCAATATCGAATAGTATTTTTTGGTCATCTATTCTGCCCACGGCAATTTGCATAATTTGCAGACGACGATCACCAGTCATGATAGAGTGCAGCAACGATTGGTTAGTGAGCTTCGCTACAGCAATTCCTTTGACTTCTGAGTCGTAAACATTGGCTGCGATTTCTTCGAGATAAGGCTGATCGGAGATTCGCCCAACAGCGGCTTCTTTAACTTCTTTGCAAGGATCCCTTCGTGCAATCTCTGCCAAAGTGGATTGATCTTGGATATTTGAAATTGCTGCTTTCCTCACGCTTTCAGTGGGATCATTGTATGCAATATGGCTTAGAAGCTTTTGATCAGTAATCATAGTAACAGCAGCCTCCCGTACATCGACTCGAGAATCATTCTTAGCAAATTCTGCCAAGATTGTTTGATCCGTCATTCTGAACACGGCAGACTTACGAACCAAGAGATTTGAATTTTGTTCTACAATAGTCCTTAGGACGGTTTGATCGTTAATTTTAGATGTCGCTATCTGGCTGATTTGAGGGTCCTTACTGTATTCTACCATTTCTGCTAATAGTGTTTGATCGGTGATTAGCTCGGCGGCAATTCTTCGTATAATGGGTTGATAAGCAATATCAGCAACTTCAGCTAGTCGTCGTTGGTCGGTTAGGGATTGCAGGCGATCCGCTATTTCTCTGAGGAGCAGTTTGTCATTAATATGAGCAACGGCTAACTTGAGAATCGTAGATTCATCGTTTGCGGGGTATTGCTCGACTACTTTTTGGAAGGTACCCAAGTCACCAATTCTCTTTAGTGCAGCTTCCTTGATTGAATAGTCTATGTCATCATAGGGAAGGTCATGAACACGCCAAAGTAGATCACGGTCTCGCAGATTGTTGAAAGCTATCTCTCCAAGCCCACGCCCCTTGTGTTCAATGACGACCTCCACAATCAAAGCCGGATCTGTGAGTCGGCGTGCTGCATCTTCCTTGATGTTGTAGGTGCCGCCATTCTTTACTAGATCTCTTAGCAACTTCTGGTCGGTGATTCCGTCAACATGTTCCGTTTTCTCCGGTGAATTTTCCAACGGTTTCATACTATTCCTCTTGTTCTAAGGGCAATTGCAACTAACGTTGCGCGGGAAAAACGAAGTGGGCGGACGAGTCGAAGACTCGGACGAACATTGGAGTTTTTCCCGATGATGGGCGACGTTCGCGGAGCGAACGGCTCTTCGCCCATCGAGGGCGTAGCCCGCGCAACGATGCGCAAACGTTCGCGGAGCGAACGGCTCTTCGCCCATCGAGGGCGTAGCCCGCGCAACGATGCGCAACGCTTTGAGCGAAGCACGAAGTGCGGAGCGAATGTTGCGCATCATCTGTAATTACGCAATATTGCGTTGTTCTCGTTTTTAGTTTTTGCTTGTTTAAGCAGTTTTTGTGTTTCATTTGATATTTTATATTCGTCTTTCATGCAAGCTCATCATCATACTCACGCACTCTAAATATCCCTATATCAACTTCCACTGCGCGCGAGTTCTCTCAATATCTACCCATCTCTTCGTGATGTTTAAATTAGGGAACATTCTTCAAAGAGTCAAGCAAATTATCTTCTCTCAACACTAGACTTTCATCTTTTTTATTACCATATCTGCATAACCGTCTCCCATTAAAAGGTACCGCGTGTACATAAGCGGTGCTTAAGTTTATTTATTGGCAATAATGCTTAAAATGTACATTTTAAGGGGAAATACGGTTTACATATTCAATCGGAGAGTTCTAACTTCCAACCGGTGCTCTTTCAGAAGCTGTGCGGGACTCCCCATTTTGAATATGTAAGTTAGCACTTACTGTCTGCAACTTCCCAGATTCAATTCGGGACTTTCCACTTTCAATATGCACGGGTTATCGCGCCGCCGTACACTTTCCAGATACAATTTGTAACATCGCACTTTAGATCTGCAACTCCCCAAATTCAATCCGCAACTCCGCACCGAGAATACGGGACTATACGGCGGAATCTGCAGGTTCGCACTTTCAATTCGGGGAGTTGCACTTTCAATCTGCAAACTCGCACCTGGCAAGTGCCCACTTGCACTTTCTGTTCGGGGAGTGTATGGTGACAGCGATAATTACCCCGATACCTTCTGCGTTTACCCGCACGGGAGGTGCGCACTGTATCCTGCTTGATGGGAAACCCACGCCGTTAATTGGAGACACCGCTACTGCGAATACATGCTGGGAGTGGCTGACCAATAAGTAAGATTTAGGTGGTAGTCGCAACCTTTTGGTTGAGTTTCTGCTATGCTTTCGCAGACATTCCGCCAAAGGCGGATGAGCCTATGGCTCAAAAGTCTGCGGCTACCAGAAATATTTTCTTTTTAGCAACATCGTGTAGCCGCAATCTCCTCCCGGCTTTAACCCGAGATGATTGCGTATCATGCCAAACAGCGCGGACATTTACCTTTAGACACCCGATAAATGTCCGCGGCTAAGTCGGGTTTGGCTTCATAAAACAAAAAACGGCTCATTTTTTTGCGCGAGCCGTTTTGTTTAGGGGTTGACCAAAAAGTACTTTACTGTCACTCCCGCATGTTTTAAGCGGGAGTCCAGTCCCCAGATTTATTCAGATTCCTGGATTCCCTGCCTGCCGCAGGCAGGGACTCTACACTATGTTACTTCATCAAAATTAATTTCTTTGTCTCACTGTATTTACCCGCGTGAATTCTATAGTAATAAACTCCGCTTGGTAAATTGCTTGCATCCCATTTCACATTATAAGTGCCCGGATTCAACATCTCGTTCACTAAGGTTTCAACTTCCCTTCCCAATGCATCGTAAATCTTTAGAATTGTCAATTGACAATTGCCGATTGTAAATTGACAATTTGTAACGGGGTTGAACGGGTTCGGGTAATTCTGTTCCAGCGAAAATTGTTTCGGCTGAGATTTATATTCGGTTGCAACATTTGTTACCGCTTGCGCGTCGAGCCATGCGCTGTACCACAAAAATGCAATTGCGACTGTGGCTGTTTGAATCCGTTCACGCGTAAAGCGTTGGGTTTTATCCCAAAGCGCGGCGTAATATTCTGCCGGCGGTGTTCCGCTGCCGCTCCAGCCCGAAATATTTTTCGCGTAAGTGTCGGCTATTAAAACAGAATCTACCAATGCCTGCGATTGCAGTATCAACTCGAATGAATAATCGAGAGGAAAATAAATATACCGCGCGCTGTCCTGAGAAATTGTCAGCAATGACTGATACGCTGTAATCATCCCCGTTTCATATCGGTTGTGGATGCCGTTGTTGCCTGTTAAAAATCCGTCGTAGTTTTCGGTGCAATGCAGCGGTTGTGTTGCATCGGCAATATAATGACCTAAATCGCTCATCGTCGATTCTGCTTTAATGTAATCTTTACGAATGAATTGTGATCTGAGAGAATCGAGAGTAAGAACGATTGCCCACGGCAGCGTTCCTGTTTCACGAACGTATGATCGCCCATAAAGCGCGATCATTGAATCGAGGTTGTGCGGAATTGTTTTAAAATTCGGATAGACATCGATATCTATATAGTGCCGTTTATCTTCGGCAAAGAATGATGTGTCTGTGTAATCTTTTCTGTAGTCGGGCGCGGAAGCATACGAACGGTAAAACAAACTGTCTTTCTTCAGATCAGCCATTGTTTCAGGCAAATGTATCGGCGTTTTCAGGTTTATTAACCTATGTCCGGTTGAACCCCAGCTTAATGCAAAGTTATGAATTAAGAATAAGATCGGGATGCATCGCAGCGCGACGCGGAAAAATTTTAACATGATTTCTTTCGGTTACGCTAAAAGTTCTTTGAAGTGATGCGCATAAGCGATAAGCGTTTGATCGACCATATAATGAACCGTATCCTTTTCGAACGATCCGTCTTTCAAACGTTTACCTGCCCGAGTGCCTGTGAGAAGTTCTATACCTTCATCAATTGTTTTGATAGCGTAGATATGGAACAAATTTTTCTCAACCGCCTCGATAACATCGCGACGAAGCATCAGATCTTTTTTATTCTGATACGGAATCATCACGCCCTGTGTTCCGGTTAAGCCGCGTTTGTGACAGATATCGAAAAATCCTTCTATCTTCTGATTCACACCGCCTATAGGTTGTATCTCGCCGTTCTGATTGACCGAACCTGTAACGCTGATTTCTTGCCTTAACGGAATATTGGCAAGACTTGAGAGTATGGCGTAGATCTCAGTCGATGATGCGCTGTCGCCGTCGATGCCTCCGTAATTTTGTTCGAACGTAATGCTTGCATTCATTGTGAGCGGTTTATTGTGAGCGTACCTGCCGTGCAAATAACCGCTGATGATCAGCACGCCTTTATTATGAATAGGTCCGCTCATCGCAGCTTCGCGTTCGATATTTATAATTCCGCGCCTCCCGATAGAAGTTTTTGCGGTGATCCTGCTCGGCATACCGAACATATACTCGTGCATATCGAGCACCGAAAGGCCGTTGACCTGTCCGACAACAGAGCCGGTTGTATCAATCAAAATTGTTCCTTCATGAATCAATTCTTTTGATTTTTCTTCGATCAGCTTGATCCGTTCTATATGTTCATCTATCGCTTTTTGAACATGAATTGCCGTAACTATGGAGCTTTCAACTTTTCCCGCCCAATAATTTGCTTCTCTAACAACATCCGCGATCACGTTGAAACGCGTTGAAAGTTTATTCTGCCTGCCGGAGAGCCGGACACCATGTTCTATCACCGCGGCAATACCCTTATTATCGAACGGAAGAAGTTTTTCATCTTCACATATCATTGTGATGAAATGAAGATACTTGTTGATCGTGAAATTTACCTTCGGCATCTCTGTATCAAAGTCGGCGCGGACTTTAAATATTTTTTTGAAATCATCATCCTGCTCGTAAAGAAGAAAATAGATATATGCGTCTCCAAGCATCACGACTTTCACATCGATTTCAACCGGTTCGGGTTTGAAGGCGGAGCTCGTACCGAAAATTCCGCTTTCAGCAGGTTGGATATCGAGTAATCCGTTTCGTAAAGTACGCTTCAGAGTTTGCCACACACCCGGTTCAACAAGCGCGTCTAGCGCGTTGATCACCAGAAATCCGCCGTCGGCTTTAAGAAGAGATCCTGCTTTGATTAAAGTAAAATCTGTGCGCCAAATACCGTTGCGATCAACTTCCCGTTCGATTGTTCCGAAAATATTTTTGAATTTAGGATTTGTTTCGATAATGATTGGAACACCTTTGGTGCGCGAGTTATCGACCACGACGTTTACCTGATATTCAACAAATAAATCTTCTTCTTTTTCCTGAGGTTGCATGCCGGGAATTTGAGGAGTCTGCTCGTCGGTAACACGAAATCGGTTGAGGTCTAACATCACGCTTTCCTGAACCTGATCCAGGTACTCATGTAATTTTTTTTCACTGTATTTTCTTCTAAGATCGTCTACGCTCTCTTTGACTAACGGAAGAATAAAACGCTCAGAGAGATTTTCCACAGATTCTTTTGCTTTCTTTTCTATGTTCCGCAGCTCCCGAAGCATTAATTCCATCTGTCCTTCTAATTGAGTGCGGTCTTGCATCATTTGTTCGACCTGTTGTTTAGAAATTTTTCCTTCTTTCACTAATGCATCTAATTGGTCGAATGTAATAGGTTGACTTTCGTGCAGCGGAGCAATATCGGGGCGCATCATAGGACCGACCTGAACCTGAATAACCTCGAATCCACGCTCACGGACTTTCTGTTCAAAATCTTTGAGAACGCTGCGTTGACGTTCCTGGAAAAATTCCATCGATCGTTTTCGTTCTTCTTTAAAACGTTTACTCTCGAACACTGCAGGAATATTTTTTATGAACTCCTGAACAAGGTTTTCCATATCTCCCTGAAGTTTCGATCCCTGGCCCGCAGGTAAAGTAACAAGAATCGGTTGATCGCTGTTCAAAAAGTTGTGCAGGTAACAATGATCGCGTAATGTAGTTTTGCCATGCTGAAATTCGGATAAGAGCCGCTTAATCGTGGTCATACGTCCGGTGCCGGAGAATCCTGTTACGAAAACATTGTATCCGGCATGCTTCATCTCCAAACCCATCCTCAAGGCTCTGAGGGCGCGGTCTTGTCCGATTATCTCTTTCGTTGCCTTAACATCTTTTGTGGTTTTCACTTTGAGTGTCTTCGGATCACAAATCCAGCGTAATTGAGACGGCGGAATTTCTTTTAAAGATATGGTTTTCGGCATAATAATTTTTCAGTTATTCAAAGATTTCTCCTCAAAATAAGAACGTTTTGAGTAAATGGCAAATCTAAGGACCTTACACCGAGAGCTAAAAAAATTCTCTTGACATTTTCGGATATAAAGAGTAATTTGATTTAGACTTTATTTCCACGAATATCTATATTCCATAAACCTACGAGGTACTTTTATGCGCCGCATGTTCACTGCTTTACTGAGTTGCGTGTTTTTTGCGACATCGTTATTAACGATTATACATTTTTCCAAAGATAATAACCCAATATTTAAAGAAGAGAGAAAATCGGAGCGATCCGGAGCAATGGAAGCATTAGACTTCTGGACACAAGCTCGTTCTTATCCGGACACAGATATTCCAACGAGTAAATTTTATACCGCTTTCAAATCTTCTAAAACCAAACTGCGCGAAGTATCGAACGTTCTCAGCGCCGGTAGTATCTGGGACCCGATTGGTCCGCTTAATTTGCAAGGACGCACAAAATGTGTTGCTATCAATCCCAAAAATCCAAGCGTGATTTATGTCGGCACGGCGAGCGGTGGATTGTGGAAATCAAAAACCTCCGGGCTTGGCGCAGATTGGGAACAAGTAAGACTTGGTTATCCCGTGCTTGGTGTAAGTTCTATTGTCATTGATCCTGCGGACACCAATATCATGTACATCGGTACCGGAGAAGTTTATCGCAGGAATAACTCCGTTGGCGGTTTAGTGCAGAGAACAACTCGCGGTAGTTACGGAATCGGTATTTTGAAAACAACTGACGGTGGATTAACTTGGGCAAAAAGTCTCGACTGGTCTTACAACCAACGGCGGGGAGTTCAAATGCTTAAAATGAACCCGATGAATCCGAAAACAATTTGGGCGGCTACAACCGAAGGCGCATTTAAAACTGTAGATGGTGGTGAATCTTGGAGTCTTGTTTTAGGTGCTCAAATGGTAACAGACATTGTGATTCATTATTCCGATAGCAATAAAGTTATGGCAGCGTTCGGAAATTTTACAAACAGCACAGTAGTATTTACAACCAATGGCGGGGACAATTGGTTAAATTCGCCGCTTCAAAGTTATACGGGAAAAACTCTTCTCGCGGTTTATCCGAAAAATTCCGACATAGCGTATGCGAGTGCGGCAGACAGCACAAGCGGAGTTGCCGGATTATATCAATCGACAAATTTCGGACAAAATTGGAATTTAATGAGATCATTTCCAGCAGGATCAATGTATGGTGTTCAGGGGTGGTACTCACATTACGTTGCCGTTCATCCGGAAGATTCAAGCATTATTGTTCTCAACGCCGTTGGAAGAGCTAAGTCTACAAACAGTGGGATCGCTATTACGAGTGTTTCAAGCGGGTATTCAGACAATCATGGATATGCTATCGATCCGACTAACCCGAACATTTTTTACGCGGCGAACGATGACGGTATATATCGTTCAACCAACTTCGGAAGTTCTTACACCAACATCGGTTTTGGGATACAGTCGGGTCAAATCTATAACGGATTTTCATGCTCAACAACCGATTCACTTATCGCCCTCTCGCAATCTCAAGATCATATTCCGGGTTATCGTTATCTCGGCTCTACAACATGGGATCATGCAAGCGCAAGAGATGAATCGGGCTGGACTGCAATTACTCCGGGCAATGATAATATTATGTATGCGGTTACGAGATATGGTGGTTCTATATACAAATCAAACGATCGGGGTGCAACATTTTCATATGCCGGTGGTTTCAGTGCGGGTAGCGAAGGAACCGCGGCTTGGAATTCTCCTGTTGTTGTATGCCCCGCTCAAGCATCTGTTTTATATATGGGAACTAAAAAGATTTTTAAATCAACAACCGCTGCCGGTTCCTGGTCTGCTACGAATGGCGGCAGTAATCTCGATGGCAATCCGGTTTTATCGTTGGCGGTTTCAGCAACAAATCCGGATACGGTGTATGCAGGCACGGCGCCAATTTCTGTCACCGCACATATTTTCAGGACCACTAACGGTGGTTCAACATGGACGAACGTAACCGATATAATTCCCGATAGATACCCGATTGATATTGCTGTTGATCCGCAGAACAGCAGTGTAGCATATGTAACGATGGGTGGTTTCGGATCGGGGCATGTATATAAAACTACAAACACCGGAACAAGTTGGACAGATGTTACGGGAACACTTCCAGATGTACCTACAACAGCAGTTGTTGTTGATCCGTTTCGCTCGAATGTTGTTTATGTTGGAAATGATCTTGGAGTATATGTTTCTACAGATGCCGGAACAACATGGTCAACATTCAACGCCGGTTTGCCCGATGCAGTTATAGTTGCCGATCTGACAATTTCTCCTTCAAATCGTACACTTCGCGTTGCTACTCACGGTAATGGTGTATGGGAACGAAAAATGTTATTCGATATTCCGGTTGATTTTTTCGATTATAAAATAGCATCCATAAATTATCCTTCGGATGGCGGACAATATTTTCTTGGAACTTCGCTTACATCTTTCCGAGTATCGGTGAAAAATTTAAGTACGCTGGCGCAAGTTGATTCGTTCGACGTTAAATACAGAATTCTTTTCGGAGCTACAGAAGTATATTCATCAACAAAACGTATTCCCGGACTGGGTCTCGCAGAACAACGCTCGATTACGTTCGATGGAAGTTATGAACCCGCGGTTCTGGGTACTTATACGAGCGAGGCAATTGTGTTATCAAGCGACAATAATTCGTCTAACGATACTTTACACAGTTCGTTTGAGATCGTTGCTGCCCCAACAATTCCATATTGGACGATCACTAAAGTATACTCACCATATCAGGAAATTATTCCGGACAACACCGGACCAACCGGAGATGATGCGCAGGCAAGTTTTGCACTACCATTCCAATTCAAATTCGATCAATTTCTTTACGATTCGATTCAATTAAGCACAAACGGTTGGGCAGAACTTGGAACAGGCAGTAGTGGAAGCGTGCGTGGACTTTCATCTGTTTCTCAGCTTGGTGGTTATTTTACACCGACACTCGGCACAGCTCAACGACCAACAAAAGCGTTGGGTCCTTGGTGGGCAGATATGATTGTGAACACTCCCGATCAAATCGGTATGAAAACAATCGGTTCAGCCCCTAACAGAACTTTCGTTATTCAATGGAAAAACATTGAAGCGTATTACGCCAACACATCGCTTCTACTTAATTATCAAATTAGGTTACACGAAACAACAAACATAATCGAGTTTTGTTATGGACCCAAAATTGACGGTTCAACTGATCCGGGAATCACCGGCGCCTATATGGGTTTAAAAGATCACATAGGAGGTGATTATAGATATTTTGATTTGGCAAAAATGGGATGGGGGCTTTCCGGTGATATCACGTCATCACTATTGCCAACCACCGATTGGCCCGGCGAAGATAGCAGCTTCCAAATAATCACGGATGTTCTTGAAAAAACAGTATCGTTGCTTGATGGTTGGAATCTTGTTTCTCTGCCGGTTACACGATTAGATCGTTCTGTACAATCAATCTATCCCACAGTCATACACGGAACTTTGTTTTTATATTCATCAACATATCAGCTTGCCGGAGATACTTTACTTCACGGAAAAGGTTATTGGATAAAATCTTCCGCTGCAAAAGATCAGATTGTTAGAGGAGTAGGTTTTCCAACCGTTGAAGTTGAATTGAATTCCGGATGGAATTTGATCGGATCGGTCGATCACGAAACTCCCGCGCCCAGCGGTGGTATTATTACAAGCGGTGTTTTTACATATAATGGAAGCAACTATGATCAGGCAGCAACACTTCTGCCCGGTAAGGGTTATTGGGTAAAGGCGAGTAGTACGGGGACTATTACACTTGGTTCAACAAATATTCCGCGTCGCGCAATTCAATCAATCGATCCTTCGTGTGTAATAACAATTACCAATGGCTTGGGGAAACAACAATCTCTGGAATTAATGGAACAACCGGAAGGAGGCATAGACGTATCGCGTTATGAACTCCCTCCGCTTCCACCGGGTGAAATGTTTGACGTTAGATTTTCAAGTCAGAGATACCGTGAAATTTATCCAAAGAATTTCAAAGAAGAAATTTCATTTCCGGTTCAAATGCAATCCCCCGTTTATCCATTGTCGGTAAGTATTAAGTCAAGTTCTTCAACAAACACCGGATTTGCGATAGAACAAACCGAAAATGGAAAAGTTGTAAAACGTTATCCTTTAACAGGTGGAAGAGTTATTATCCATGATGGCGATGGTAAATCTCTGCGCATCGTTGTAACAACAGCGAGAGAAATTCCAATGATATTCGCACTTCAACAAAATTATCCGAATCCTTTTAACCCCACAACAATTATCAATTATCAATTACCAATTGACAATTGGGTAACAATTAAAGTATACAATATTATTGGCGAAGAGATTGCCACGCTGGTTGATGAGATGCAGGATGCGGGGTATAAGTCGGTAACATTTGATGGATCGAATCTGTCGAGCGGAATTTATTTTGTACGGATGAATTCAAGTCCTTCGTCAAGCTCAGGACAAGCCTTCGCAGATGTGAAGAAGATTGTGCTGACAAAGTAAATTTTCAAGAAACCTTCCGAAGGTTTCGATTTAATTATCAGATCAACCTTCGGAAGGATCATGAGTTTTTATTCCTCAAGGTTTTCTTTCCCCCTCCTTCGCTCCGTTCAGGACATGCCATTTCCAGAGGGGAGATTGATAGCGTAAGGTTTCTTTGTTTCCACCAGGAAAAACAATCACATAAGAATTCCGCTTGACATTATGAGAAAATATCTCTAACTTATGCGAGATTTAAAAGCGGCTTGGGTGGGCGCCTTCCTTCCTGAGACGTAATAACGAGGTACTAAATTTCCTAACTCATTTAAAGAACAAAAGATGTTATGAAAATTAAGCCGTTTATAATGCTAACTATTATATTTTTGTTGGCAGCTTTCTCCTGCAAAGAAACACCGCCGGAGCCGGGAAACGGCACCGTTACCAACGGCATGTTAACTGTTGAAGATGTAGGAGTGACTGACGCTGTTTTGCGATTACGTTTGCCTGGAGGATTAATGAACCGCACCATTACATTGAAACGCCAAAACACAAAACAGCAAAATGATACAGCAACAATATACAACTCACGACCAACCACTAACCACTCACCAATCGACACTTTAATTATAGACGAGAGACTTCTACCAAAACAGAGCTACAGATATACACTCACCGTAGAAAATTTCTTCCACATAAAAGAGCGCAGTTACGCAGATATTATAACGATGGATACGACAAACCATAACTTTACGTGGCAAATTGATACGCTGGGTGATGGTAACTCGAGTGTGTTGTATGATGTTGCGATTGTGAATGATACTTGTATTATAGCTGTTGGTGAGATTAATATTCAAGATTCTCTTGGGAATTGGATACGCCCACCCTACAATCTTGCAAGATGGAATGGCAAAAAATGGAACTTAAAACGAGTAATGTATAATTATCAAGGCACAGATTATTACTCTCAATTATATTCAATATTCGTGTTTGACGAAAATAATTATTGGGTCGGAAGTAATCAACCAATGCATTGGATCGGAAATAAGTGGGAGACGTTCGATTTAGGAAGTAAAATATGGAACGGTTTGATAAATAAAATTTGGGGTTCATCTAGTTCAAATATTTACATTGTTGGCAACCAAGGAGCTTTGGCACATTTTGACGGCACGAGCTGGCAGAAGATAGAGAGCGGAACAGAAGTAAATTTAACAGATGTATGGGGAAGCCCGGATGGAAAAGCGGTTTGGGCATGCGGCTATTTTAATAATAAGCGGGGTACTTACCTTCTTCGCAAAAATACCAGTAACTGGGAAGTAGCATATGATGGTACTCCAACCGAATTCAGCTTACTCTCAGATACTTTATCTGGTGCTTTAACAAGTGTATATACTCCATCAAGTCGTTATATCTATGTTTGTTCACATTTCGGATTGTATAGAGCTAGTGCAAATACCCGCGGAGAAGCAAAACGATATTCATTTACATCGTCAACCTTCCCAGGATTTCCAAGAGGAATGCGCGGGAATGGAATAAACGATATTACAATAGCCGGAGATTACACCATGATAGCACGATGGAATGGATATACATGGCGATATTATGATGATCTTAGAAACTTAAAAATTCATTTTAATGCTGTTGCACAGAAAGGGAATCTGATCGTCGCAGTGGGTGTTCTAACCGATCCTATCCACGGAAAAGGAATCGCATATATTGGAAGAAGAAGATGAAAAGAAAGGAGGTTGGATAATGACCAATCAAAAATAAAACCCGCTGAAATGGGATCAGCATTACAGCGGGTGAAGTTGCAAATCACAAGTTGGATTTATTATTTTAACTTCTCCAATTTTTCTTTCGTTCTTTTTACGAACGGGCTTGCCGGAAATTTTTTTAGAAGTGTTTCGTATGCCTCTGCCGCTTTCGCGCCGTTGCCCATCGCCTTGTAACTGTTCCCGATCATGATTTGAGCATCATCTTTCTTTTCTGAAATCTGGAATGTGAATACTTTTTGAAAATGCTCAATAGCATCGGCGTATCGGCGCGAGCCGTACGCGCATTCTCCTAACCAGTATTCGCAATTATCCAAAAGCGTCGGGTGAATGTCGCTCTTCTGCACTTTCACAATCAGTTGTTCCGCTTCATCATATTTTCTTTCGTTGAATAATCGGAGAGCGTTGGCATAACTTTCTTTTGGATTTAGCAATGTCGGTGTTGCAGTAATCGGAGTTGGTTCAACTTTTTTTTCTTTCCATTCGGCAAGCTCGGTTTCAAGTTCGGCAACGCGCGCCACTATAGTTCTTTTTTCCACTTCGCATTTGGCTACTTGCTGTTGCAACGATTCGTTCTGAGTGCGAAGGTTCGTGACTTCTTTCTGCATCACTTCAGTCGGACTTGGCATCGCCGGGGTTTCGGGCTCTTTAACTGCTTGATCAGAACCGCCGCAACCGATCTGTGATACAATTAAAAAAAATATACTTATACCGGAAAAAAAACTTGATCGAGCATTGAACTGCATCTTTAATCCTTATGGTGGTGTTTTTTAAAAGAGAGGAACTGCGCTTAATTTATTGAAAATGTTTAAGAAAAGCAAGAAAAGTTTGAGAATAGCGATCTAAATTACTATATTTTTTCATCGTAAAACATTTGAATTACTTTTTATAATGAAAACAAATATTGTATTTGCCCTTATTTTGTTCGTTTGCGGGTGTTCCGGATCGAAGAACACTCCGCCTCAGGTTACCGACGCACAAAGGAATTTAGCTCTGGAACATTTTATTGCCGGTAGCGCACTCGACCAAAAGGGTGAATTCGCAAAAGCGATATTAGAGTATCAGGATGCGGTGCAGTTAATGCAAGACCCGGCTATCTATAATGCAATGGCAAAAGATTATTCGCTTCTGGGTAAACATGAACTCGCAATGAATTCAGGTCGGGAAGCCGTGAAGCTTGACGCTGACAACCGTGTTTACCGGCAGACACTCGCCGAAATTTATTTGAACGCATTCGCATTCGATGATGCGTTAAAAGAATATGAAGAATTGGTCAGAATAGATCCCGCATATCAGGACGCATGGTTAACACTCGCGCGACTCCGTCAAATCCGTGGTCCGCAAAAATCTCTCGATACCTATAAAGAAATTCTGGATCGTTTTGGTCCCATAGGCGATGTTTACTTGCAAATGGCACAGCTTTACGCCGCCACCGGAAAATTAAATGACGCCGCCTCGGCATTGCGCGGCATGCTTGGTCTGGACCCTGGGAATTATGAGATTACAAAATCTCTCGGAGATATTTATTTGCGGCAAGATAGCGTAGATGCAGCGTTGCGTATCTACAACGATCTTGCAAACCGGCGTCCCGATGATGTTGAACTGCGAGCCGCGATGGCTCATGCTTATTTGCTGCAGCAAGATTACGATCACGCCGCGATTCAATTTAATCAGGTTATGGAAAAAGATACAATATCTGCCGATGAACAAATTCGATTCGGACAGGTGTTCGTATCTTTTATAGAAAAAGATTCGGCGGTTGCACCGTATGCGCTCCGACTTTTCGATCGTATCAAACAAAATCATCCTGAAGATTGGAGAGCTTATTGGTTTCTCGGAGCCATCAATAATATTCTACACAACGATAGTATCGCTCTGGAATATTTTCACCAAGTAATCCAGAAAGCGAAAGGTGTTCCCGACGGTTGGATAGGTGCCGCATCTATCTATTACGACAACAACCGGTTTGAAGACGCGATAGCGCTCCTGACCGAAGCGAGGAAATTCGTTTCGGAAGAGTTTCGTATTTATTTCCTTCTCGGAATATCAAATCAGCGGATTCATCGTGCGGTTGAAGCCGCTTCGGCTTTGGAACGAGCTGTTCAACTTAACGAAAAAAATGTCGACGCGTTAAGCGCTCTCGGATTGGTTTATGACGAGTTAAAACGTTTTGACGATTCCGACAGTATGTACGAACGCGCACTACGCCTTGATCCTAAAAACCACCTTCTCTTGAATAATTTCGGATACAGTTTGGCAGAGCGCGGCATTGAACTTGAGCGCGCACTAAAAATGTCGAAGGAGGCGGTCAATCAGCAACCCGAGAACCAATCGTATCTCGACACTTACGGATGGATTTTTTATCGGCTCGGGAATTATAATGAAGCGGAATTGTGGATCAAGCGCGCGATTGAACTTGGATCCAAGAGCAGCGTGATACACAATCATTTGGGGGATATCTATTTTAAGCTGTCCGAAAAAGAAAAAGCAATGGAATATTGGCAGAAAGCATCCGAGCTCGATCCAGCAAATGAATCGATAAAAAATAAAATTCAACGGGGAAATTTGTGAGGTATATCGTTCATTTTGTTATAATTGCCTCCGTTATGATTTCATTATACGGTTGCAGCAGCTCAAAAAGAGTATTGGATGAAAAAGCCCTTACGTCCGTCGAATTATTCGAATTGTTAAACCGGCGCTCCGATTCGATAAAATCTTTTTATGCGGAAGGAACAATTTCGTTTGAGTCACCTGACATTTCTAACTCAGGTTCATTCCGTTTATATATTCAAGGAACAGATTCGCTTCGTATCGATCTGCGTGGACCACTCGGTATTCGTGTTGCAACTTTTCTCTTGACAGAAAAAAAGGGGATCTACTACGATTGGTTCGAAAACCGCGCTGTATTTGACTCCGATTATTCGAGATCGTCAATTATTCCCATTCCGCTAGAGCTTCATCAACTCATTTCAATATTAACCTGGGGAATCCCTAAAATTGATATGAGTGATCCATTGGATTACTTTTCAACATCTCCCGAAGAATATTTATTGAAGTATATTTCCATTGATGGAGATAAAAATATCTCAATCGATCGTCTTAATTATACCGGAAGATATTATCGATATTCAAAAAAAGATTCAACAACGCAATTGCTAGTACAATCGTCCGAGAGTGTTGATGCGAGTGAATTGAGTTTCCCCGAAACAATCCGTATTTCAGACCGTAACGAAACAAACAACATAACGGTTGTGTACGATGAAATACAATTGAACGAACCTGTGACATGTGCTTTCACGATTCCCAAATCGGCTAAGATAATTTATCGATGAACCGTATAGCGGTAAATATTATACTCTGCTTCCTTCTTCTTTCCGCGGTAAATATTGGTTTAGCTTCGACCGATCAGGATATTCAAAAAAAGCAAACGCAGATTGAAAAGTTGAGAAAAGAGATCGATAAATTTGAAGATAAAATAAAAGAGAGCTCTAAAAAAGAAAAAGCCACTCTTGAACTTTTATCAACATACGACCGGCAGAGCATGCTGTTGAGAAAGTTGGTTGCAAAACTTCGTGAACGTGAGATCGCCCTTGAAGCAGAAATCAAGCAGACAAAAGTCACCGTAGGTGAATTAGGAGGACAGCTCTCATCTTTGAAAAAACATTATGCCGGATATGTTTCCACGGTATATAAATACGGTAGGGTATATGATCTCGAATTGCTTCTTTCTTCAAAATCGTTCAATCAGCTTCTGGTCCGGTCTGAATATCTAAGAAGATTTTCCAATCAGAGGCAGCAGGATATGATTCGCATCGATACCAAGAAAAGCTCGGTGGAAAAACAACACGACCTTCTCAATCAGCAATTAGCGGAGCAGCAAGACCTGATTCGGCAAAAGAAGAAAGAAGAAAACAGGTTGGCAGCGAAAGCGAAGAAACGGAAAAGTTTGTTGACAGAAATAAGGCGGGATAAGAAAAATTTTAAGAAAGAGATAGAACGGCGAAAGCAGGACGTTCGTGAATTGGAAAAAATTATCGCGCGGCTCATTGAGGAAGAAGTGGAAGCCCGCAATAAAAAAGATAAAACGGTTGAATCTCCAATTGGCGGCGGTTTCCTTTCAAAACGCGGACAATTACGCTGGCCCGTTGAACGCGGTAAAGTCACAACCCGCTTCGGATCAGAACAACATCCCACGCTGCACACTATAACGCAAAACACGGGAATTGATATAACCGTTTCTGCCGGCAGCGATGTTGTGGCTGTTGCCGATGGTGAGGTGTCTAAAATACACTGGCTGCCATCATACGGAAATTTGTTGATACTCAACCATCGCAACGGATTCAGAACTGTTTACGCGCACCTTTCTGATATTTCTGTCACCGAAGGTCAATCCGTAAAAGAGGGGTCGCGGATTGGAAAAAGCGGTGAATCGATAGTCGGTTCAATTTTACATTTCGAAATATACAAAGAGAGAGAAAAATTAGACCCCGAGCAGTGGCTTAAACAAAAAGGACCCAATCAACGATGAAGAAAGATAATTTGAGCATAAAACCTTACCTTCTGATCGGGATTACTTCTGCGATTTTCGTAATTATCATATCACTTCTTTCTCCGGGATTAGTTCAAACCGTTGATGATGGATGGTTGAATGTTTCCTACCGGATAAGAGGTGAACAAAACATCGATTCTTCAATCGCCGTTTTCTACATCGATGCCGATGATATAAACGCTCTCGGCGGCTTACCGTTAAAACGGAGTTACTATGCATTGCTCGCAAATGCTTTACACAACAAAGGAGCAAAGGCAATTGGATTTGATATTATTTTCAGTGAATCGGAAGCAGAATATGCAGAACACGATCGTTTATTTGCTTCAACAATTCAGCATATTAAAGGAGTTGTTCTCTCCGGTTATTTTCACACAATATCCGATACGGAGAAAGCAATTGAAGAAAATATCTCCACGCGATTTTTAATACCTTTTAACGATAATGCAAACTGGAAATACGGCTCCCGATTTGATTTACCTTACAGGGCGTTGAGTGATGCTGCGGAAGGAGTTGGCCATTCTCATTTCGATAATTCAAACAGCATTCCAATTTTTGTGGCAACACAGGGGATGTTGCTTCCTTCTTTTGTTTTCGAATTGATGCGTGTTTGGCTCGGCAAACACAATTCCGATGTAAAGTTTAATCAAAGCAATGTTTTAATCGAAGCAAACGAAAACAGCATTAATTTTCCTTTCGATAAAAACGGAAATTTGAATATAAATTATTCCGGAGGAATTCAATCTCTTAACTTAATATCTGCTGTTGAATTTCTTAAATCATATGATGCCGATATTACGGGCAATAAACAGGATGATTTTCAATATTCTATCGAGGGAAAAATTGTTTTGATAGGAATCATCGCAGAAGGCAGAAGCAAGTTTATCCCAAATCCCTTTTCAGAGGAATTTCCAAGCATCGGTATTCATGCCATGGTATTAGACAATGCCCTGAACGACAATTTTCTTGAATACAGCAGTAAAACAATAAACACCATTACCATTATTGTTCTCGGTTTATTAGCCGGGGCTTTGTTGGCAATTCGAAAAGAAATATATGGATTGCTAAGCGTGCTTGGATTAGTACCATTATTTTTAGCAATCTCTTTGTGGCTGTTTGTCTCGTGTAATTTTGTCGTTCCAGTGGCGGCGCCGGTTTTCACAATTGTGCTTTTATTTACGATCGGTATGTATTACAAACATCGATCCATGAAAATATTTATGCGCACTCTTTCGGATGAAAGAATACATTTTATTGATGAGATAGAAAAAAAACAATCGGCTCTTGAAAAATTACAAACAGAACTTGCCGGCAGTTCAGTCATTAACCGAACTTCAGATCGGGAAGATATGCTGGCGCAGATAAAAAAATACGAGGTAGAAATAAACCAGCTGCGTACCGCAGCTATTGATTACCTTCCTGATATAACATCGGCAGACGCTAATTTACATGAGAGAGAAATATTTGAAGGAATAATTTATGCGAATAACGGTCCTATGCGGGAAGTTATTTCGTTCATCAAAAAAATTGCAAATACGTGCTCAACGGTTTTGATTCTGGGAGAAAGCGGGACAGGGAAAGAACTCGTTGCTCACGCTCTTCACGCACACTCTGATAGAAACTCGAAAGCATTTATTCCGGTAAACTGTGGCGCGCTTTCGGAATCGCTCCTAGAGAGCGAATTGTTCGGTCATGAGAAAGGTGCGTTTACCGGCGCGCTAAAAGAACGCCCCGGAAGATTCGAACTTGCCGACGGCGGTACGATTTTTCTTGATGAAATTGGAGATACAAGCGAATCTTTTCAGGTAAAATTATTAAGAGTTCTGCAGGATGGAACATTCGAACGTGTTGGAGGTACATCGATAAAAAAAGTGGATGTCAGGATTATTGCCGCCACAAACAAAAACCTCAAACAAAATGTAATAGATAAGACATTCCGGGAAGATCTCTATTACCGGCTGAATGTTTTAACGATACATCTACCACCACTCAGAGAAAGACAAGGCGACATTCCCATGCTTGTTAAGCAATTCCTTTTTGAAGAAGATGAAAATATGCAATGCAGTCTTGGCGTGATGAATGTTCTGCGGCAGAACCAATGGAAGGGAAATATACGCGAACTCCAAAGTATTGTTAAACGCGCGATTCTCATAGCTAAGACAGAAAACCGCAACCTTATACAACTCCGCGACTTACCCGATGAAATTGCAAAAACTTCTAACACCTCTTTAGATTTCGAGGAACATATTCCTATCCTGTTGCGCGTAAAAAACTTTTCGAGAAATTCGATTTCTGAAACCGCCAAAGAACTGGGCGGAATAAGCCGCGGAACAGTTGCAGAATATTTTCGCGGTTACTGCTTCAAGATCTTCTGTGAGTCAAATTGGGATATAGAGAAAACCGTAAAAATCATATCGGAGAGTGATGATCAAAAATATAACGATAAAGTTAGAAATAAAATATCAGACTATTTCAACAATGCCATAGATCTCGTTGATCCCATTGTCGGCATCGAAGAAAATATTAAAAAATCAAAACCAAAATATAAAAACCTACCACAAAAATATCATACTTATCTAGATAGATTAATTGAAGCATACAATTTGAAACTTTGGTCGAAATTTTAGTATCTTTCAGAAGCAAGAAAATATTCAACCGCCTGAATTTGAGCATTCCCGCAGTTCTTAGTTGTTTTCCCGCATATGATGAAAAGAAAAACCTTCTAATATCACATAATTTGTTTGATAAAATGGTTGGCACGCCGTTTGTAAATATATGACTTGTCGTTCCGTTGCACAACAACCTAAATCACATGCGGGCATTGAGGGAAAAGCGACGGGACGACATTTTATTAAAACAAAAACAGGAGCATTTATGATACATCATAGATTAAAAGTAATAATTAGTATGATAATCATCATTTTATTTTTTGGATGCTCGGAAGACACCTCAACTAATCCCACGGTAATTACAGATCAAGAAGCGATCATTCAACAAACTACAGACTTAGATTCAATCGCCGATTTTTCCGCATCTGATGATGCAACAATTGATGATGGAACTGCCCAAAGCTGGAGTAATAACCTTGAAAAAATTACGACTCCCATTACCCCTTTATTGTGGGGCCGAAAAGTGGATAATATTCAAAAAACCGTTACGGTTAATATTGATGGTGATACCGTTGCCACAGCAACAATCAGAAAAATGGTTACGGGCCGTTTGATTATTTTAGCAAGAGCGGATTCAACTGCACGGCTTGATACTGTTCAAAAACAATTTACAAAAGAATTAAAAAGACAAATACGGTTTGTTAGAATTGCGCGGAATGATGATCGGACAAAGAATTGGAAACCAACCGCAATCACATCTATACTCGGCAAAACACAGTTGAGAGATTTTAACATTGCAAGCATAGAACTGATAACACCGAATGACACAATAATAATGACAGATACATTACCGCGATGGTTCCGCTTGGGTACAGGTATTGGAACAATTCCCGTGGTAAACGAAGGAGATTCTATAAAAATTAGGTTACGGTTATTAAGCAATAATCCGAATACCGAATATGCCGTTGTTCGTCATTGTGTACACCATCGTTTCAGTTACAGGTATCGTGTCAGGATGGGAGTGGTTGATAGTCTTTTCAACGGTGAGAAATACGAACGGCAGTATGAGAAGCATTTTGCGGTTCGGCTACCTCCCACGGTAGATATTGCGCGATATAATGCAGTAGTCGATATTATGTCTTATCAATCTATTAACGACGACACCGAACTATACATGAATATGGTGCTTGGTATACCATATATTGTTAAAAAATAAATTGTACGTCCCAACGCCCGACAGAACGCTTTTATTCTGTCAGGCATTTCAATTTTGTATATGTATTAAGTGAGATAAATTTATTAAATTAGAGTGTTATGAAAACCTTAAATTTTACAAAAATCCCTGTTTTCCTTTTCCTTATCATGCTTTGGAATGGTTGTCAGGAACCCCAACCCGTTTCAATAATAGATGAGAATAGTGACGCGCAACTGATCGAGATGAATGCCATTGTTGGTGCAGTAGATTCGTTGTTTGCAACCTCCGGTGTAGACAGCTCGGGGCTTGGTGGAAACAGTGGAAAATATTTTGCGAGAATGGTAGTCACCGGCATTCTATATGATTTACCGCTGCGTAGCGACAGCGTATCCCAGGCAGAGGCAATTTTCTTTGATCGATTAAATCCTCTGATAACCAATGGCAGAACGTCTGCCTATCCATCGTTTGATGTCGGTTCAGTTTTATTAAATGGTGACACTCTTATAAAGCAAAAACGGCACACACGATTATCCGGGAGAGATTCATCGTTAGGATACAGATATCAGATGCGGGAAAACTACAGTTATGATGCCGGCAAAAATTATCGGTGGCAAATTACGGGGAACGGAAATATTGATTCAGCAGAAGTTTCAATAATTGCTCCATCCGAAATACGTGTGCAAAAAATTGATCCTCAAGCTATTTTACCAGGCGTTCCTTTATACATCAAGTGGCAATGTGCAAATAAATTCGTGAATATTGTTGTAAGCAGAGAGGGTGGACAACAGCAAAAAACATGGATTCCTACCCTTCATCTTAAAATCCGGAATTCTAAAGGCGAAATTACAATTCCGGAAAAAATCATGGATCTACTTCCAACAAACAAATATCGGAGGTTTTTATTCACGTTTTCGTCTGAATCAAAATTTTCAACAAACTTCAATGGCTATCAAGATTCAGTGCTTATCGAGTCTGCTTCTTTGCACAATATTTTATTGAATGTTGGTCCATAAACCGGATGAAAATTTTTATAAGACACATCATCTTGTTGGTTTTCGTTTTTATGAACTTATATAATACATATTCGCAACACCTCAGTTCAGCCCGGGGAATTTCGCTTGGAGCGTTTTCTTCATTTGCGGGGAGCATCGGTTCGTTGGACTGGAATCCTGCCGGCTTAAACAGTTTAGGAAACTGGGAAATAACATTATCGAATTTTACGACTACGAAAAACCAGTCAAACGGCATAGGTGTGTTTAATTCCGTCGGAATTGGAAAAAGATTTTTAGAAAATCAGGCGGTTGCAGTTCAATATTCACCGGGTAAAAAGCTTGATTTTATTCTTTCTTCATCGTTCTCTATTTATGATACTGCAGGGATTGAAGTTGCGGCAAAATTTGATCGAAAAATATCTTACAACCAAAATTATTCATTCGGCTATTCATATTTATTTTCTAACGGATTATCGGTTGGAGTAGGTGCGCATTATTTCGAAACAAAGGTTTCGGATATGAGGTACCGATTCGATGAAAATAATTCAATCAAATCGTACACCGAAGATTATACCGCTCAACTGTGGTCCGTAGACTTAGGTTTAATGACGCCGATTTCACAGCATTGGTCGTGCGGAATAACATTGAAAAATATATTTCAATTCTCAGAACATGAACTAAATCAGAAATTCGAATATTACCGCCTTAATTTATCAAAAATAATGCGTTTTGGATTCGGCTATACCGGAGTCGATGATTTTATAATCGGGGTTGATGGCGATTCAAAATATCATTTTCAGGTCGGTACAGAATGGTCTCCATACTCCTGGTTTCAGTTGCGATCAAGCATTTATAATTCAAAATGGAAAGTGATAGATGCGATCGGTCTCGGTTTCGGCATTATTTATAATCCAATTCGAATCGATGTTGCATATCTAAAGTTTCCGCATTCAGAAAATCGAAATAATTCCGTGAGCGATAATGTTTTTAGATCTGATTCTTTTGTTGATATAGACTATACAGCTTTCACCGCCGATCGATTATCGCTTACCGCAACAATTAATCTTTGGCAAACGAGAGAAACTCTTGCGCGGATTGAATATGTTGAAATACTCGGCGAAGTTTTTACAGCTTCGCATCAAGTTTACGCATTCAGACCAATAGGTAAAGCACGAGTGAAGAATATTTCTTCAAAACCGATTCAGGCAAAAGTGAGCTTCTTCGTCGACGAGATAATGACAGCACCAACAGATACAAAGTCTTACACGATTTCTCCGGACGAAGTCATTGAAATACCATTCTTTGCAGTGTTCAACGAATTGATTTCTGCTGTGAAGAAATTTTCTATATTCGATGGAACTGTATTTGTAAACGCTGAAACAGCAGTCGAATACGATGACAGATACCAAACCAGGGTACTTGTTAGGAGCAAAAACGATTGGGATGGCGATCCGTTGTCGTTGAGATACTTTGTAACGCCAAATGATCCGGAGATTATCAAATTTTCACGCGACGCTCTAAGCACCAACAAGAAAATATTCGACAGTCTGGATGTTGTTATTCATAACTTTGCAAAGAGCAAAATTATCTTTAACACATTCGCCGAAAAAATGCTATACGTACACGATCCTATGACCAGCAAAGATTATGTTCAATATCCATCTGAAACTTTACTGCTACATGGTGGTGATTGCGATGATCTGACTGTTTCGTACGCGTCTCTGCTGAAGAGCATCGGAATATCAGTAGCACTCGTTGATGTTGTGCCTCCGAATCAACCGGACAAAGCTCATATATATTTAATGTTCGATTCAGGTGTACGGCCGGAAAACGGTGAAATGATTTCTACCAATCCAAAAAAATATATCGTAAGAAAAAATATAGATGGTAAAGAAACCATCTGGATTCCGGTTGAGACTACGCTAATCTCCAAAGGGTTCGATGAAGCATGGACTGAAAGCGCGCAACAATATTATGAAAACACAGAACTTCATTCAGCTATCGAAAAGGGGTGGCTGAGGATAATTGATTTACCAGACGGAATATGAGAAGGGAAAATAATCATGAGAACAGTTATAATAGTTTGTATTGCTTTTATGCTCTCGAGCGTTTATACCAGCGCTGCCGATTTCAAAGTTTTAGCTACACAAGGTGGTGTAACGGTTCGCCACGGTGTTAACGAAAACTGGAATCCGGTTGCGGTCGGAGATATATTAAATTCCGATGATTCGATAGAATTAGACAAGCAATCATCGGCAACTCTCCTATCTAACGGAACTGCGAAGATTACTCTGCCTGAAATGGTGATAATCGATCTTTCCGATCTCCGCATGTTATCTCAAGAAGATCTGCTCTTGAAGTTAGCGATGGAAAATATAAGATCAATACCGCCTCGCGATGATATAAAAGAGTTAAATATACCACGTGTTACGATTGTGCATGGTGAAAAGAAAGACCAATCACCGAAAATAAATCAACAAGATATTCAAAATGGTGTAAAACAATTAAACGGCTGCAAAGTTCTGCATCGAGGCGGGTATTATGCAACATGTGCGTTGAAGGTGAAGCAGGTATTACGTTTGTACCCGGCTTTAAAGGAGGATATCGATACGAGAATGCTCGTTGCATCTTCTTTCGAAAAAATGAATTTGAATCAAGAAGCGCTTGAAGAGTATTATGCCATCCTAGAAAAACCGCTTTCAAAAGAACAACAAACTATGCTTAATAAAAAAATTGAATTGTTAACCAGCATATTAAAATCTTCACAAAACTAAAATTTTCCGGAGAATGCCTGCTATAAACCTAAATAATATGGAGGTTAGTATGAAAAAACTAACTACATACTTTGTACTGATTATGTCTCTGATCGTGATATCATATTCGGTGAATGCTCAATCTGTCCTTCCTCCGCCCGCAAATTTGACCGTTGAACAACAGGGAGCAATTGCTAAGCTGACATGGAACTCAGCGCAAGGTGCTTCGTGGTACAAAATTTATAAATCGGTCGATTCATTGCCTTATGTTTTATTGGCTACAATTCACCAGACGAATTATTCTGATCCGTCTGTGAGTTATGAAAAAATATATAAATACTATGTTACCGCATCCAATTACATCGGCGAAAGTTTACCAAGTAACGATGTAATTTTTAAACTTGATGCGCAACCGCCATCGCCGATTAGGGGATTCATTAAAGGAAAAATTGTCGATGATAGTTCCGGTTTTTCGATATGTGGTGTTCGACTTCGTTTTTACAAACCTGATGGTTTTCTCTATTTTCGAGAAGCAAGAACAGATTCGCTTGGCGACTATTCCATTCACATTGATACCGGCTCATACTATATATATGCTTCGAAATGGACATACCAATCTGAATGGTTCGACAATGTCGCAGATCGAGAAAATGCTACGTTAGTTCATGTTGCACACAAAGATACCAGCATCGCCGATTTCGGATTAAAAAAGATTGTTCCAGCATTACCACCCCGGTTAGTATCAATTAGTGGCACAGTTACCGATAGCATAACAGGTAATCCTATTAAAGATGCTTTCGTGGTTATCATGCGTTCGACAAGGCAAATTAACTTAATCCAGAATCAGGAAGGTCATCTTTTTGGAAATCGGAACGAAACGTTCATGATTCCGGGTTTTGGGACGCTTATCGGCGTTATGCGGGTGGTGAGAACTACAGACGAAGGTTCATATACCGCGTGGGTGCCCGACAGCTTAAATTATATCATGCTCTCTTTTAAACTTGGATATGTTCCGGAATTCTATAACAACAAACTCACACCATACGATGCCGACCGGATTTTTGCGGCATCCAACATGACCGGTTTGAATTTCGATTTAGTTAGTAATCCGGATGCTCAGAATTCGGTCTCAGGTCAGGTGAAAAGTCTTGCTGGTGAGGGAGTTTTCTCTAAGGTTGTACTTTTTGAAAAAACACCGATCGGAATTTTTCCATTGCGTTGTGGCATAACCGACACAAATGGAAACTATTCTTTCGGTTATTTATATAGTGGCTATTATTACACTAAAGCATATCCATACTCTGCATTCGCACCGGCGTGGTATTCTGCAGACAGTTGCGGAATCGGGTGCTGGGTCAATGCCGATAGTTTCTTGGTGGATGGTAACACGACCGGCGCCGATATATGCGTTCAACCTATAACCATCACCGGTTTTGCATGTATCAGTGGAAGTGTTAACGAATCCGGCAGTGGAACGGAAATTCAAGGCGCAACGGTTTATGCCGTCTCGCCTCTCTCAAATACCATTATTGGTTATGATATAACAGAACAGGATGGTAGTTTTGAAATACAAAATCTACCGCCGGGACTATATCAGATGGTGGTTGATAAAGAAGGATATACCGCCAATGAATTCACTGTCTATTCGGTTGATGCAGTTAATAATTTCAGAGTCACCGAAGCAGATATAAGCATATCGAATTTTACACTCGAAGTGCCGGGAACAGATAACAATATGCCGGTTAATTATCGACTAAGTCAGAATTATCCAAATCCGTTTAATCCTGTAACTAATATAGAGTTTTCGATTGCTAACTCTCAATTGACAATTCTGAAAGTGTTTGATATGCTGGGCAGAGAAGTAGTGACGCTGGTAAATGAAGTGAAGCAGTCCGGTGTTTACACACTAAACTGGGATGCAAGTGTTTATCCAAGTGGCGTTTATTATTATCGATTGCAATCCGGCGGTTTTATGGAAACGAAGAAATTAATTTTAATGAAATAATTTAGACGCATTTAATCGATTTACCGCCTCCTCGTTAAAAACTCTGGGGGCGGTAATTTAAAAATCCCTCATGGATTTTTCTATACTAAGAAATATTTAGTCATTGTAAAGTATGCAGTATGCCCGTTTAATAATATTTGTACAATGTATTTTGTTTTCTTCCGTGATTCAGAGCGCGGAAGTTAAACGAGGTAATCATTTACCTCTTCCGATTACCGGTTCGGCGTTAAGCAGAGGTCAAATATTTAATTTAAATTCTACTTTCTCGGTCAATCGATCAACACCTGCCAACATCAAAACCACCACATCAACCGTAATATTTCAGGAAGAATTCGATGGGGGTGCAGGGTTTCCCCCGCCGGGATGGAAAACTGTCAATGCCGATGGCGGCGGAACAACGGGACCATGGTTTCAGGGTAATAATTCAATTTTTTATTCTTACAGCGGTGAAGGATACGCAGCCGCCAATTATCAGGGTGCAAATGATTTCTATATTGACGAGTGGCTGATATCTCCGCAGATTAGTTCAGTATCTGAATTCGACACACTTCAATTCTGGCATCGGTCTCCCGATTTTTCCGCGTGGGATGATTCACTTGAAGTAAGAATTTCCACGACCGATACAGCTGTTGCTTCGTTTACAATACGTCTCGGATTTTTTAAGAGTTCTACAAACGGTTGGTTATCGATGAAGTATCCGTTGAAAAATATTGTTCCGAACGGAAGCAATATATTCATCGCTTTCAGATATCTTCTTTATAACGGAGGTATTTCGGGATTAAGTTCGGATTACATTGGACTCGATCTTGTCCAGATAATCAGACCTCAAGTTGATAAAGATATACAGGCTCTCTCAATAGATTACCCTTTCGCAAAAAGTAAAATTATTGAAGGATTGGCATTCACGCCGCTCGTCAGTTTTCGGAATGCGGGATTGATAGACCAAGAAAATATTCCGATACGATTGAAAATTATTGATCCATCAGGTTCAGTTTACGAAGATGCAGATTCTATAACTTCGTTAACAACCGGTGAAACCGTTCAATTTGAATTTAAGAATTACACCCCGTCCGTATCCGGTATCTACAAAGTTTCGGCATATTCGAATATATCCGGCGACCTAAACAGAAGCAATGACTCGACAACATCGTTATTCCGCGGATCAGTTTTGATATCCGGAACTTTTACCGTAGGAATTTCCGGGGATATCACCACGCTCGAGAAAGCATTCGATACATTGAACAATAATATTCTCTCCGGAGACGTTACATTATCTCTTATTTCATCTCTGTATACCGAACCTCCACTCACACTGGGTCCGATCGATTACGCTTCTACCCCGACGCGGATTGATCTGAATGTCAGAGAAGAACAAATTTCAACCATCAACATCAATTCTACATCATCGCAGCCATACGGAATTGCGATTCGTGGTACATCGTATGTAACCATAAACGGTTCCGACATTTCAACAAACAGTCGCAATATATCGTTGAACGCGGTTGGTAAATACGGAATGGTTGGCGTTCTTGTTGGTGGTGTGGATGGAGCATATGCCGATAGTAATCTCATTAAAAATTTGAATATTCGCACAGGAGCCGATTCTCTTTCTAATTCCGACGGGTATTATGGAGTATTACTTTGTGGAAATAATAATTATTACCCGGATGGAGGAAATAAAATTATCAATTGCGATATATCTAAGCATGGTGCAGTTGGAGTCGGCATTCAGTGGCAATTGGGCGGATTTATTAAGGACAACATTATTCATGACTGGGTACAAATTTCAGGAGAGAATGATGTTCATGGTATCTGGCTTGGAGAAGGGGCAACCAGCTCAACTATTGAAGGCAATATTATCGGTAATATTCAAACTAACGTAAATTATTTTTGGGCGTATGGAATTGAGAACGGTGTTGGTGAAGGATCAAACGTTAAAATATTCAATAATATGATTTATAACATTCTTGCTAAGGGTGCGGGCACGAATGTGAATTTCTCCCGTGGTATATACAGCAGCAACACCCTTAACTCAAATGATAAATATTATTTCAATTCAATTTATATGTCGGGATATGATTCTTCCGCGAGTTTAGAGAGTCGTTCGGCAGGTTTTGAAATTTTTGGCGGAACAGATCATTTACTTCTCAACAATATAATTTTTAACAATATATCTTTCAACCAAACTTCTGCAGACAATAAAGCTTACGGTATATATCTATCTGCTTTACCGGATAATTTATTTTCGGATTATAATGATATTTACTCACCTGGAACTCAAGGGGTAATTGGCTACAATAACGGAAATAAAGTAACCCTTCCCGATTGGATAAATTCTTTTGTGTATCCGGTCGATACGGCAAGTATTTCTGCCAACCCTTTATTTGATTCGGCGGCAGCAGGGAATCTGCACATCAATACAAACTCTATTTCTCCGGTAGACGGTAAAGGAATCCCGATTTCTGGTATTTCGACAGACATTGATGGGAATACGCGTAGTGAAACAGTTCCAGATATAGGTGCCGATGAATTTTTGCCGGGCGGAGTTACAATACAATCAACATATCAACCGGGTTGGAATTTACTTTCCGTTCCGGTTGTTGTCGAAGATTTCCGTAAGAATTCTATCTTCCCGAATGCTTCATCATCCGCTTTTGCGTTTGTTTCCGGTTATGTTCTGGCAGACACTTTAGAAAACAGGAAAGGTTACTGGTTAAAATTCAGTACATCACAAGAGGTCGGATTTGCCGGTGCCAAGGTTGATTCCGATACAATCGATGTAAATCCGGGCTGGAATATGATCGGCTCAATTTCCGACACTGTGGATGTAACAGAGATTATTCAGATCCCAACTGACAATGTCATTTCTAAATTTTATAAATACAATTCAACGTATTTTGAATCTTCTGTTCTTGTGCCGGGACGGGCTTATTGGGTGAAAGTTAGTAATGCGGGAAAAATCATATTAACAAAATAAGATATGCTAAATTATTGCATTTCATCAATACGTATTATTTATTAACTACTGATAATTCCAGAAACTTTTTCATAAAAAAATCCCTTTCTCTCTCGAGATCGGGATTTGAATTTTTTAAACCGGTTAATGAAGTCAAATCCGGTTGATGTTGTAAGCGCGCTTTCCTTTTTGCTCTTCTTTTACATCAAACTGAACTTTATCTCCTTGGTTAAGCACATCGCGGAATCCGGTGCTCTTCACGTTGCTTTTATGAAAGAAGATATCTTCTCCACTTTCGCTTGTGATGAAACCGAATCCTTTTGTTGCATTAAAAAATTTTATCGTTCCTTCTGCCATGTTTATCCTTCCGACACGTTATATATTCGTTCGAACCCCCGTAGGAATTTATGCCGGCGGGGTATTTGTTAATTAGACTTTCTGAACGTTGGTTGCTTGCAAGCCCTTTGGACCTTGCTCGGTTTCGAATTCAACTTTATCGCCTTCATTCAGCGTCTTATAGCCATCGCCGACAATTGCTTTGAAGTGCACGAATACATCTTCGCCGCCTTGTCGTGAAATGAAGCCGTAACCTTTTGCTCCGTTGAACCATTTAACCGTTCCTTTTTCCATGGAACTTTTCCTTTCTTATTCGCCTGTTGCGAATTTTTATGGGTTTTATCTCGATACTCTGAGACGGGAGGTACGCCTGACCTGTATGCTCTTAAAATGAAAAATCGCATTCGATAGCATTCACAATCACCATCCAATGCGACTCAAACAACCGGCGACCTCTTTACTGATGGTTCTAACGGTGTACAGATTCATCTTATCGCGAAGCGATCCCCAAAGGGAAAAGCAACACAACGGTGTACTGTTGATTGCGACTTTAATATATAGATTATTCCATCTAAATCCAAATAAATTATCTTGTTTATCCATTTCAAAATCGCTATTTTGATTAAAAAACCTATGAATTTATCGATTATCCAAACAAAACCAATTTTCGGGGAAGTTAAAATTAATATTCGCGATTCGCTTGCAATGATGGAATCGGTCGAGGCCGACCTGTATGTGTTACCCGAACTGTTCAATACCGGTTATAATTTTATTGATCTCTCCGAAGTGCAATCGCTTGCCGAAAGATCGGATGGATATACGTTTCAAGCGATTGCTGAATTTGCGAAAAAAAGGAAATGTTACATTGTGTATGGATTTACAGAGAAGGCAGAATCGTTCTTTAACTCATGTGCGCTCGTAGGACCTGAAGGTTTAATCGGTGTCTATAGGAAAATCCACCTCTTTTATAGAGAAAAACTTTTTTTTGCAACAGGTAATCTCGGTTTTCCTGTCTTTGATTTGCCGTTCGGGAAGATTGGATTGATGATTTGTTTCGATTGGATTTACCCGGAAGCCGCGCGGACCCTCGCTCTGAAAGGAGCGAATTTAATCGCCCATCCATCGAATCTTGTCATGCCGTATTGTCCCGATGCTATGATAACAAGATGTTTGGAAAATAAAATATTCAGCGCAACAGCCGATAGAGTGGGAAAAGAAAATAGAGGTGATCAGAAATTGAGTTTCATTGGTCAGAGCGAAGTGGTTTCACCAAAAGGAGAAATCCTCCTTCGTTTAAGCCACGATAAGCCCGAAGCCGGAGTTGTTCAAGTTGATTTGCATCTCTCGGAAAATAAAAAGAGTACCGACTATAACGATCTGTTTGAGGATAGAAAACCGGAATATTATCTGCAGAAAGGTAATTGAAATTATGAACGCACAATTGGACAATCGAAGAAAGATAAAAGAAATGGAAGTAATGGTGGCTGATGTAATTAATGAAACACCTGATGCCACAACTCTTGTACTTTTCACTGGAAATGATCGGCTTGATTATAAAGCCGGACATTTTCTCACAATCGATCCACATCAATTCGAAGCGCTCGAAAGATTCACCGCATTTCTGGAAGATCTCAAAGGGAAAAAGGAACCTCCTCGCGCATATTCGTTAACATCCACACCACACGAAAAATATTTAGCGATCACAATCAAAGAAGAACGATATATAACCGGTGTTACAAAATATCCACCGCTACTTTCACCGCTTTTGGTCAAAAGAACCGCGAGCGGAATGAAGATGGTAGTTACCGGTTTTACCGGTCCTTACACGCTTCCCGATAATATTGGTTCAGACACTAAACATATTGTTCATATTTGCGCGGGCTCCGGTATTGTTCCTAATTATTCAATTATAAAATTTGCTTTGATGAATCATCCGGAAATTAAACATACACTTTTATATTCCAGCAAATCTTATCACGATATAATATTTAGAGATACATTGTTAGATTTATCGTTAAAATCTAACGGAAAGCTAAATGTGATATTCACACTAACCCGAGAAGAAAATTCTGCTATTTATGGAAAAAATTTTCGGAAGGGAAGAATTACCACAGATTTGTTGAAAGAGATAATTCCCGATCCATCTTGTTGTAATCTATTTGTTTGCGGTCCGGCAATCAGTATTCATGAAAAGCGGGAAGCAAAAATTGCAGGGATAGAATTAAAAAACCGGTTTTTTGAAGCAGTTTTGGAAGGATTGCTTGATCTTGGCGTACCCAAAGATCGAATTCAGCATGAGACTTATGGTTAATTTGACTTAAAGTCAAATCTTTCGTACCATCTTGCATGGAACTTTTTAGTTCCGATCATTTCATATTCATTAACGGAGATTATTATGAATAAAAAGTTTTGGATAGCTTTTCCGGTGATATTCATATTATGGAATGTCATTAATTTCATAGTTCACACGCTCCTTCTCGGAGGCGATTATCAATCTGAAGAAATGCTCAAGCTATGGCGCCCCGATATGATGCAGAAAATGTGGATCTTTTATCTGAATACTTTCATACAGTCGTTTTTCTTCGTGCTTATATTTTCAAAATGGTATAAAGGGAAAGGAATAGTTGAGGGAATTCAATATGGAGTTTATGTCGGGTTCTTGATGACAATCGGAATGGCATACAGTACTTATGCTATGTTTCCAATTCCGTACTTAATCGCGGAAAAATGGTTTATATTCGGGATGCTACATTTTATTATTCTCGGTATTGTTTCGGCGCTTCTATTCGGCAAGAAGCAAATTACAAGTAGCTGACAGGTACTTTGGAGTAAACATATTTATTCCTATTAAGATAGAGAATTAAATGTCTCAAAATTCTAATCTTCAGGAAGAGAATCAACAACTAAGAAAAGCAATTGAAGAACTTTCCTTATTGAACGAATTGTCGAGAGTTATTAACTCGACGATAAGTCTGGATGTTGTAATTGAAAATATAATAAAGAAATCTGTAAAAGCTATTCATGCAAATCAGGGAATGATTACGCTTATAGATGAAATTAATCCGAATTCAATGTTTACATTCATCCGGTCGGTTGATTCGGGATTGAATCACAAACAATTTCATTTGAATCAGAATATTCTTGGGTGGATGATGATTCACAAAACACCCTTAGTTGCAAATAAATTTCAATCCGATCCGCGTTTTATAGGAATAAAGACGGAAGAAAAAATTGAATCTCTTCTTTGTTCTCCATTACTGGTTAAAAATCGGTTGATCGGGATTTTAGCTGTATTTGATAAAAACGGAAACGGTGAATTCACAAGCGATGACACGCGGCTTTTGACAATAATTGCATCGCAGTCGGCGCAGGTGCTCGAGAATGCCCGCCTTTATGAACAGGAGAAAAATAAACAGGCCCTTGAAAAAGAATTTGTTGCCGCGCGTGAAGTGCAGATGAGTTTGCTGCCGAAACAATTACCGGAAATAAAAAATTTTGAATTGGCAGCCGCAACTATTCCGGCAAAAGAAGTGGGGGGAGATTTCTATGACATAATAAAGATCAACGATTCATTGTTTGAAATAATTCTTGCCGATGTTTCCGGAAAAGGATTGTCGGCAGCTTTGCTTGCCACATTAGGAAAGGGAATTTTGTGTTCACAGGTTATGCAGCATCGCTC
The DNA here is from genome assembly GCA_016214905.1 of Ignavibacteriales bacterium. NCBI lineage: Bacteria > Pseudomonadati > Ignavibacteriota > Ignavibacteria > Ignavibacteriales > Ignavibacteriales bacterium. The sequence goes on from JACRMQ010000007.1 coordinate 275,489, forward strand.
GGCATTAACACAACTTGAACAAAGCAACACTATACTGCGTGGCAGCATACAGAGGAAATCTTTTATCACACTGTTGCTGGCAGTTGTAAGGCCGGACGATGGTTCCGTTTCGATTTTTAATGTTGGGCATTGTTATCCAATTCTGTACACCGCAGAGAATGATACGATTGAGATGTTAAGCGTGAAAGGGACCGCCTTAAATTTAACCGATAAAATAAAATGTGAAGAACGACTAATCATGATGAAAAAAAATGATTGTTTGTTGATCTACAGTGATGGTGTAAGTGAAGCGCAGAATTTAACCATGGAGTTTTTTGGCGAAGAGCGAATATTAAATTTACTGAAAAATAATGCCAACCAGAAAGCGGAAACGATAGTTCAAAAAATAAATGATGAAGTGAAATTATTTTGTAAGGGAGTTTCACAAACTGATGATATTACAATGGTAGTTTTGAAAGCTGTTGCGTAGAAATATGATTGATATGATCGGACAAACTATATTGTATTATAAAATTCTTGAAAAACTCGGCGAAGGTGGAATGTCTCAAAACTTCCTACGAGTGCAACGAGTAGTTGAAGTTTTGAGGATCCAGCTGGAGCGGAGTGGAAGCGGGAGGCGTGGTACATGATTGGCCAGATCATCTCTCACTATAAGATTATCGAAAAATTAGGCGAAGGCGGGATGGGCGTTGTGTACCGTGCCCACGACACGAAGCTTAATCGAGATGTGGCACTGAAGTTTTTACCAGCCAATCTTACTGCATCTTTTGAAGATATACAACGATTCGAGTTGGAAGCCAAAGCAATATCTGCTTTGAATCATCCCAACATTGCTACAATCTATGATGTCGATGAATTCAGCGGACAGAAGTATCTTGTGCTCGAATACATCTCTGGTGGTACGCTTAAATCCAAATTAAAGCAACTGAAATCGGAAGACAAAGAGTTTCCAATTAGTGAAGTCGTTAATTACGGTATACAAATGGCTGAAGCATTGGCACATGCTCACCGGCATCAGATTATCCATCGGGACGTAAAGACAGACAACATGATGCTCACTGAGGACGGAAAAGTAAAACTTACAGACTTCGGATTGGCAAAGCTTCGTGGTAGTGTACAGATTACCAAAACAGGAAGCACGCTTGGCACTGCAGCATACATGTCACCAGAGCAAATCCGTGGCGAGGAAGTCGATCAGAGGTCAGATATCTTCTCCTTTGGTATTGTACTATACGAACTCGTTACATCGCATCTGCCATTCCGTGGTCAGTTTGAAGCTGCTCTAAGCTATTCCATCCTGAATGAGAATCCGCCATCGGTTAAATTGTTAAGACAGAATGTACCACAAGCGCTTGAACAAATTATCAATCGATGTTTAGAGAAGGACAAAACAAAAAGATATCAGAGTGTGGATGAGGTTGTAAAAGAGTTGAAGAATATAGAGCGAGATTTTTCTCGCTCACCTGAGCGATCTAAAGATCGCTCTACAAAATCAGTGTGGATAGTTGCTGCTGTTGTTGTCGTCCTCGCCGTTCTCGGCATTTATCTCTTCTATCCCAAACCAGTTCTAACTTCAGCAAACAGCAAAACCATTGCTGTGCTTCCATTCAACAACATGAGTGGTAATCAGGAGGATGAATATTTCAGCGATGGTGTTACTGAAGATATCCTGACCCAATTATCGAAGATCGCCGACCTCAACGTCATATCCAGGACGACGATAATGCAGTACAAGAGCACGAAGAAGCCGTTAAAAGAAATTGGTAAAGAGTTAAATGCCGGTGTCGTCCTTGAAGGAAGTGTCCGGCATGCGGGCAATCGCATCAGAATTTCAAGCCAGTTGATTGATGCAGCAACGGATCGACACCTTTGGGCTGAGACGTACGATCGTGACATGAAGGACGTATTTGCCATCCAGAGCGATGTTGCCCAGCAGATTGCCTTTGCTCTGAGGGCTAAACTATCTGCCGATGAGAAATTGAACATCGAGAAAGCACCGACCGAGAACACCGAGGCGTACCACCTATACCTTAAAGGGAGATTCTACTGGAACAAGCGACGGGCTGAGGATGTAGAAAAAGCAATGACTTATTTCCAGCAAGCCATCGACAAAGATTCAAACTACGCTCTCGCTTACGCTGGACTGGCGGCAGCGTACCTCATTTATCCTGACTTAGCTGGACGTCCACGGAAGGAGTATGTGCCGACGGCAAGAATCCTGGCAATCAAGGCGATAAAGCTTGATGGAACACTTGCCGAGCCGCATGCGGTCTTAGGGACCATTAAGAGGGATTTCGAGTGGGACTGGGAAGGTGCGAAGAAAGAATACGAGCGCGCCATTGAACTTGATCCCAACTACCCCACCGCTCATCAATGGTATGGTCTCTGGTTCTTGGCCCAGGGACGTTTTGACGAAGCTTTGACGGAAATGCAACGGGCGTTGTCACTCGACCCGCTTTCGCTCATCATAAATTCAAATTTGGGGTATATTTATGAATGCTCAGGGCGGTACGAGAGTGCGATCGATCAGTTTAAGAAAACGATCGATCTTGACCCCAACTTTGCAAATGTGCACACCTCGCTTGGAATGAACTACATTATTCTCAGGAGGTTCAATGAGGGCATTGCCGAGCTGCAGAAAAGACGTAGTCTTGATGCTGGATACGTCTCGGGAATCGCAGATCTTGGTTGGGCGTACGCACGGGCGGGAAGGAGGAGTGAGGCACTCCGTTCGCTCAACGAAATCCTGGCCTTATCGAAAAAAGGCAATTCATTATCCCTAGAGATTGCATATGTGTACGTTGCACTCGGTGATATGGAGAAAGCATTCGAATGGCTCAACCGTGCGGCTGAAGAGCGGAATAGTTACCTGCGATGGCTCAAGGTTGACCCAAGCTGGGATAATCTCAGGGGTGATCTACGATATCATGAGTTGTTGAAGAAGATAGGATTGGAGAAATGATCTATCAATCGAAATTTAAATGGCGGAGCGTTATGAAGAAGAACTTAATTCTGAAACTCGTTAGTCCCCTGCTTGTCATCCTCATTGGGTGTGGGTCCTCGAAGTACATTCCGCCAACGATTATTGCGGTGCCACCCAATACGTTTGCGCAGACATTTGATAGATCATTCGATTCCACTTGGTCTACCGTCATCCAATATGTCGGCACATCATCCTTTCATATCGACAATTTCGAGAAAGCTTCGGGTTTGATTACGCTATCTTTCACCTCGACAAATCCTTCCGAGCTTATTTCGGGTGGATATTGGGAAACAAAAGGGAAAACAGAATTCTCAGGTGACTACGTCGATTACCTTGTGCAGCACGCAGACGCCTACTTGCAGGGGACAATGAACATTATCGTAGTCCCTGTGGCAAACGATAAAACCAGGATATCGGTCAAAACCAGCTATACGTTCACAGCCACTATTCCCGATGAGGGTACGTATATTTGGTCATTCGATACCGGTTCCTCGGATACCCGGCTCGTTTCAAATGGGATATCCTCAACGCGGGATACGATCACAATTGTGCCTACATACAAGGCAGAAAAAGTTATACTCAATGCGATTACCAGGATGCAATGATTTAGTATGATGTTTGATACATGGCGAATTACCAATTTCAAATCGCCCGCGGTGCACAATGCAAGCACACGGTCTGATATGAAGAGAGCGTAGATAAAATGATCGGACAAACAATATCACATTATAAAATTCTTGAGAAGCTCGGTGAGGGCGGAATGGGTATCGTCTACAAAGCCCACGACACTAAACTTGATCGCATTATTGCACTCAAATTTTTACCTGCTCACATCTCAACTGACGATGAAGTAAAACAGAGATTCATCCATGAAGCTCAGGCGGCATCTGCATTAAACCATACGAATATTTGTAGTATCCACACCATCGAAGAATATGACGGGCAGCAATTTATAGATATGGAGTTTGTTGAAGGTAAAACCCGCGGTGTGTTACTGAAAGAGAAAGAATTATCACTGAAGGAGGTTGTGGATATTGCTCTTCAAATTGCAGAAGGTTTGAACGCGGCACACAAGAAAGGTATTGTACACCGAGACATCAAACCAGATAATATTATGGTAACCGATGAACATCTTGTAAAAATAATGGACTTTGGTTTGGCAAAGTTGAAGGGATCGCTCAAACTCACCAAGACTTCAAGCACTGTAGGCACGCTTGCTTACATGGCGCCAGAGCAGATTTAAGGTAGTGAAGTCGATACACGGTCGGATATATTCTCGTTTGGGACTGTGCTGTTCAAGATGCTCACGGGTCATCTGCCGTTCCGTGGTGAACACGAGGAGGCAATGATGTATTCACTATTGAATGAGACCCCAGAACCGCTGATCAGGTACAAAGCATCCGTTACCGACTGTCTGCAAAGGATAATAGATAAGGCATCGGCAAAAGATCGTAGCTTACGTTATCAACATATTGATGAATTATTAGCGGACTTACGATCAGCGCAACGAGATACTAATGATAGTAAAAAATATAATTTTATCGGTAAATCTAGAAGAAAATATTTTTTGTATACCATTGCTTCCGTTTTATTTATTATAATCTTAGTCATTATTATTAAATCCAATTTGTTTTCTCCAAGCAGACAAGATGCTGAAAATATCAACACCTTGGTTCAAAAACCAGAAGAATCGGAATGGACAAATTCTGTTGCCGTGCTGCCCTTCTGAGATTTCAGCACCAAAAAAGATCAGGAATAATTTTCCGATGGAATGACAGACGCGATTATTTTGCGTTAGCCTTGAAAATGTTCCAGAAAGCAATGAGGCTTGCTCTTACGCCGAGCGATCAACTGTATGCAATTCTTGGGATAAAGGATAGTGCCGTCGCAATCTTGCAGCAAAACATCAAAAAAGGAAGGTATAGTCAATATCTTTTTCTTTTGAACAACCCCTTTTTTGATAATCTGCGTTCCGATGTACGATTTCAGGATATTATTAATAAACAGAGAGTTATCTACGAAGAGGGATTGAAAACATTCAGCGGTTTGTAAACGAAGAAAGTGAAATGTATCGGGATTGAATAACGAAAATTATGAAAAATCAAACCCACGTTTTATTTAAAGTAAGAAGCAAACGATAAATTTTTCAATAGCCAATAATTTCTTCAGGAACCTCAAATATCCGTTGACTGTTATTAATAATAACGATTTGATGGAATCCCCCTTTTATGAAGCTATCTATATATTCGACAATAATTCTTTTCTTTTTATTTTACACATTAGATATTAGCACCTCACAGAATAAAATGAATTACAATAAGCTCACCCCAGAAGAAGAAAAAATAATAATCCACAAAGGAACCGAATACCCGTTCACAGGCAAATACACTAACCACAAAGAAAAAGGTACTTACATCTGTAAACGATGTGATGCGCTATTGTATAAATCTACTGACAAATTTGAATCGGAATGTGGTTGGCCCAGTTTCGATGATGAAATTACCGGCGCGGTGAAACGAATCCCTGATAAAGACGGAATGAGAACTGAAATTGTTTGTGCTAAATGCGGTGCTCACCTTGGCCACGTTTTTATAGGAGAAAAAATGACAAGGAAAAATACCCGTCACTGTGTGAACTCAGTATCTCTAAATTTTATTCCTGAAAAAGAATCCGCAAAAATAAAAAAGTGAAACGCATTTTTATTTGGATTTGAACGGCAAAATTAAGAAATTAAATGAACTAAATCGACTCATTTACACTATTAGTAGGAATATGTTTCTATGAGTACTGTGTCAATTCGATCAGCATTTCTTTTTTTTATTTTAAACATATCTTCATTTTTAATTGGCTGCGGTTCATCAAATAAAGTATCGGTGAAACCTAACGAGCATATGGAAGTCGGCTGGACTCCGCGTTCCGTATTCCAATCTCCGGTATATGCAGCATGGTTCGATACGGGATACGCAAACTATATTCCGTCGGTAGATAAAATTAATCAACTTAAGAGAATGAAAGATAGTGTAGAGTTTTTTGTAGTGTACGGAACATGGTGTGGTGATAGCAAGCGTGAAATGCCCAGGTTTTTCAAAATTATGGATGATGTTCAATTTCCATCGGATAAGATAACGCTGATAGCAATTGACAGAACAAAACAGATACCTGCCGGAATTGCTGTAGAAAATAATATCACTAATGTGCCGACGTTTCTAATTAAATATCGTGGAATGGAGCTTGGGCGGATAATAGAATCTCCTAAAACCTCATTAGAAAACGATATTTTTGAATATTTATCCCCCGCATTCCCGTAATACTTTTACTAAATGTGGGGGATTATTGTAGGCTATTTTTAAACCTTTCAAAGAATAGCCGAATCTTATTCATTATTATCGCATCCTATAAAAAAAGTGTGTTCATTTTAGAATCTTCAAAAAAGATAAAATCGAAGTCCTAATCTATTCTAAAATCAACCCAATAATTAATTGATGTATAAGCTCTAAGCGATATGATTAATACAAGGAGAGATTATGAAAAATGCCCGCACGATTGCTTCGCTTGGTTTCTGGATTATTTTATTTTTTCTGTTCACTTTTTCAATTAGCGCCCAGGAATACGTTCTGCTAGGTTGGAATGATCTTGGTATGCATTGTTCGAATAAAGATTTTGCCAAAGTTGTTGTCCTGCCCCCATATAATAATGTCAGCGCTCAGCTAATATATAAAGCTAACGGACAACCACCACAAATCGTTAATTCCGGTTATGCGATAGAATATTCAATTCCCAACAACACATATTCTGTTGGGAAAACAAATTTCTGGAGTTATGCCCAGCAATTATTTGGTCTTGCCTCACCGTTGCCGGATAATATCGGATTAACGGGAAAAGATTTAACAGGTACACTTGATAGCAGCGGTAATTATTTCGCTGTGCATGGTATTCCGATAACTCCATTTGCAGATTCAGACCATGTTAATGAAGCACCTTTTCAACTAATTCATCTTGTCGCGAAAAATAAATCTAACGGTGCTGTATTAGCAACTACAGATGTTGTAATTCCCGTCAGTAATGAAGTTGGCTGTGTCCAGTCTGGATGTCATTCATCAGAAACATCAATCTTAAACTCGCACCCCGGTGTGACAGGTTTCAATCGTTCGGGTCCGGTTCTTTGCGCGTCGTGTCACGCTTCGAATGCTCTTGGCACAACCGGAACATCATCCGCGAAACCCTTCTCCTTACGAATTCATGAAAAGCATAGCGGTATTGCGGGACCATCGAACGCAATCGAAACTTGTTATAAATGCCATCCCGGACCGAAGACTCAATGCCTTCGTGATATTATGGGTAAAAATCCTGCAAACCCGATGGTATGCCAGGATTGTCACGGCACTATGGCACAGGTTGCGGCAACGATTGATGCCGGTAGAAGACCATGGCTTGATGAGCCGAAATGCGGCGATTGTCATGGCAGTGCTCATGCAGAACAGCCGGGTAAACTTTTCCGCGAATCACAAGGGCACGGTGGACTATTCTGCTCTGCCTGTCACGGCAGTCCGCATGCGATTCAACCGACCATTCAACCGAACGATAATCTTCAGAATATCAGATTGCAAGGATACGCTGGTACGCTCGGCAAATGTTCTGTTTGCCACGCAACTCCGCCGGCTGGCACAGGTCCACATGGGCTAACGGATACTACTTCATATCAACCATCCATTCCACTTCTATCCTCTCCGCCAAACGGAACTTTTGGTATTGGCGTAGCCCCGTTATTACAATGGAGTGCTGCGTTACATTCGATTAGCTATAATGTTCAAATCGCAGCCGATTCTTTTTTTACTACGATTGTAAAAAATGAATCGTTATTGACGATAACATCTTTTCAATCAACACTTTTAAATATGAGCCAAAAATATTTCTGGCGTGTTAGAAGTAAGAACAGTGCCGGCAACAGCGATTGGTCTGCAATCTGGTCGTTCACAACCGGAAGTGGAACATCGTCAATGTTTTCATTCAACGGTAATTGGAATCTGATTTCACTTCCGATGTCAATTGATAATCCGGCTGTAAATCTGCAATTTCCTTTTGCAGTTTCTAATGCTTATGAATACGTACCATCCGGCGGATATTATTCCCGCGACTCTTTGACTCTTGGTAAAGGATACTGGCTAAAATTTTCATCTTCCAACAACACAAGTATTACCGGTCAGCCGATTACATCTAATACGATTGGTGTCTCGGAGGGATGGAACTTGATAGGTGCGTTATCCGATACGGTGCCGGTAAGTTCGGTCGCATCATCTCCAGCAGGAATTATATCATCGATGTTTTTCGGATATAATAACGGTTATTTGAATTCCGATTTTTTGATTCCCGCTCACGGTTATTGGGTGAAATCGTCATCGGCAGGTTCGGTGATATTCTCCGTACCCGGAGGGCAGAGCGAGAAGAAAATTAATTCGTTAACTCAAATGTTGCAGAATTCTAACAGACTGATTCTGCGCGACGCTGAAGGCCGGGAACAAAAATTATATCTTGCTCGAAATCTGCCCGCAGGATTATCATATTCGTTTTTTGAATCACCACCGTTACCACCGGAAGGAATTTTTGATGCACGATTCAGTTCTAACAGGTTTGTTGAGATTACAAACGGTACGGCAGAATATCCTGTTTCAATAAAGTCGGCGGTTTATCCGTTATCTGTGAAGTTGGAAAGCAATTCTCCAGAAGGCACTGTGCTCTTGAATATCGACGGCAAAAATATCGAACAGTCAAATAATTCTTCAATAATTCTCGATAAGGAACCTTCATTTTTTTCGCTCGTTGTTAAATCAAGCGCATCGTTGCCGGCACAATTTACGCTTGAACAAAATTATCCGAATCCGTTCAATCCATCAACAATGGTCAATTATCAATTACCAATTGCCAGCCGTGTAACAATTAAGGTATACAATATACTCGGCGTGGAAATAACAACGCTTGTTGATGGATATAAAGAAGCCGGAACTTACACGGCTAACTTCGATGTCGGTTCAATCGCCAGTGGATTACCGAGTGGAATATATTTATACAAAATGAATGTAAACAATTCTACTTACGTTAAGAAAATGGTTTATATGAGGTGATGTTTGTAAGACCTCCGGTTTTTACAAGTTGATTTCAGCGAAAAAACCGGAGGTCTTCGATGTAACCATCAGGAGGTTTGTTTTTCTATCCACGATTTTTTTTACCGATAAAATTTCTTACTTTAACTCACGCATCATTTAAAAGAATAAAAAAGGCAGCATATCAAACAAATGAAACCGAACCAATGGAATGATTTCGACCCGATAAACGTTTTATAGTCATATCGGATTAAATACCGAAAATTTCAGGAATAAAAAATGACCCGCTATCACGAAAGATTACGACACAATATACTTTTCGAAACAATTTCAGATGCGGCATTCAAAACCGTTGCCGGCAACATGGAGGAAAAACATTTTCAAGCCGGTGATATTATACTCGAAGACAACGCGAACGGGAATGAATTGTTTCTGCTGGTAGAAGGACGGGTATCAATTATCAAGCAAACAAAAACCGGTGAATTGAAAATGCTCGCGCTTCTGCATGCCGGTGATTTCTTCGGTGAATTGGAATTGATCGATGGTCGTGCGCGTTCAGCACGAGTTACAGCGTTCGATAATTGCACGGTTTATACTCTTAACAAATTTGTCTTTGATGATCTTCTTACCAAGAACCATCCCTTCGCTTTGCGGGTAATGCAGGTTTTAAGTTTGAGGTTGCGCGCAACGAACAACCATTTTATCAGCGAACTTGAAAAACATACACAGCAGTGGAAACAGGAAGTAGAAAAATTAGAAAAACTGATTGAAGCCACAAAAAATGTAAACTCAACGCTTGATCTTGATAAACTTCTGAAAATCATTCTTGATACAGCATTAAACATTGTTGACGGCGACAGGGGAACACTTTATCTTGTTGAAGAGGATCGAAATGAATTGTGGTCGAAACTTTTTGTCGGAAAAGAAAGAGTGACTATAAAACTTCCGATAGGCAAAGGAATTGCAGGGTATGTTGCGGCAACAGGTGATACGCTGAATATTGAAGATGCTTATGTGGATCCGCGGTTTAACCCGGATGTTGACAAAAAAACCGGATACCGAACAAAAACAATTTTATGTATGCCTTTAAAAAATAAAGCAGGAAAAATTGTCGGTGTTCTGCAATTGTTGAATAAGCGAAAGGGAGGGTTCACGCAGGAAGATGAGCAATTTTTACGCGCGTTATCAATCCATGCCGCAATTGCGATTGAGAATGCACGTCTTTATGAATCTGAAAAAGCGTATCAACAAATGCGAGAAGAGGTGCGGCTTGCCGCAAAGATACAGCTTGACCTTCTCCCTAAATCAAATCCAAAAATTTTTGGATATGACATTGCGGCCATATCAATCCCCGCAAAAGAAGTTGGAGGGGATTATTACGATTTCATAAATCTTGATAATACACATATCGGTATTTGTCTCGGCGATGTGTCGGGCAAGGGACTTCCGGCATCGCTTTTGATGGCGAATCTTCAGGCAACATTACGCGGACAGTCGTTCGGAGAGTGTTCACCAAAAAAATGTTTAAATCGCTCCAACAGTTTGCTTTATAGAAGTACAAGCTCCGATAAATTTGTAACATTATTTTACAGCATGCTGGATACGGATCAGAATCGACTTGTCTATTCAAATGCCGGCCACGAAAACCCGATTCTGTTAAGATCGAAAGATAAAACAATAAGGCTTAACAAGGGGGGAGTTGTCCTCGGGATTATGGATAATTTTCCCTATGAGGAAGAAGAAGTTGAAATCCAACACGGTGATTTTCTTACAATCTATTCGGACGGAATCTCGGAGGCGATGAACAGTAAAGATGAAATGTTCGGCGAAGAGAGACTTGAAAAGATTTTATCGGCATATAAAAATGAACCTGCTGAAAAAATAATCGAATCGGTTGTGGACGCAGTGAAAAAATTTGCAGGTGGTAGAGCTCAGTCGGATGATATCACGATCCTGATTATCAAACGGAATTAAACGCAGAATAACCGAAAAACATCAACTGAATAACTCGATATTTCCTCCTGTATGTAAGAATAATATATTTTCTCCCGGTTCGAATATACCTTTCCGGGCATATTCAATTACCGCGGCTGCTGCTTTTCCGGAGTAAACATTATCAAGCATTATTCCCTCCAATTGCGCAAAATAATTTATTGCTTCTGTAGATTCTGCTGTTTTAACACCGTAAGCATCACCCATAAATGATGAATCAATCAGTACATTCTTTTTTTCGATTTTCAGATCCAGAAGCTTTCCTGTTCTACCGGCGAGGGAAAAAACTTCATCTGTCAGAATCGAATCAGTTTTAGCTACACCTATTCCGATAATTTTTCCGCTCCAATTCATCAATTCTTTTCCGGTGATCAGACCGGCTTGAGTTCCGCCTGATGATGTAGCATGGATTATTTTCCGGATCGATATTCCCATCCGCCTACAATCATCCATAATTTCTTTGAAAGCATCCACATAACCTAAAGCTCCCACAGGCGTAGAACCGCCTATCGGCAATCGGTAAACCATTTTGCCGGAATGTTCCAACTCTTTTTGTAAATTATCTGCAAACAACTCCCACTCATTCCAGTCGGGGGATTTGATAAAGAGAATTTCCGGATCGAACAAATTTCCGATCAGCAAATTACCTTTCGATTCGTTGCTTTCATCCCCTCCCAATACAAGATGAACTTTCATGTTGACAGATTTTCCTGCCGCGGCGGCAAGCCGACAAAAATTCGATTGTACCGCACCCGATGCGATTAAAGTGTCGCACCCTTTGTTTTTAGCATCGGCAATAAGATAATCTAATTTGCGTGTTTTATTTCCACCGAATGCAAAACTGGTCAGATCGTCCCGCTTACAATAAAGGTTAATTCCCAATTCCCTTGAAATATTCTCAAGCTTCTGAAGAGGAGTTGGCAGAAGTGAAAAAGTAAATTTTGGAAAGTGCTTAAACTCTTTTTCATCAATCATAACAATTTGCCAATTATTCAATACTCCAATAATCAATCATTATAATCAATTCTTATTCTTCCCCCCGAACTTCCAATAAAATAATCTTGTAAGAGCGGTAAACATCCATACCATAAAACAAAACCGCAACCAAAACACAACACATTCCAATAATGAAGACAATAAGCGGGGCGATTTTTAAAAATTCTGCCGATGTGAATAAATTCAAAGCGATAATAACCGATGAAAGCACGAATAATCCTATCGCTAATTGAAGTGAGAGTATCGCGTTTCTTACGAACTTGCTTCGATACAAAAGTTCTTCGGTTTGTTTTGAGATGCTCATGAATCGGATGTTATCCGGATATGTTAAATCTCCCTTCTCACCTATTTGACGGGAATATCTTCGTTTCTCATCGTTCAGCAAACGGATGCGATTGATAATGGTTGAATAGCGATTACTTAAACTTAATAAGAGTAAACCGACCGCAGAAATTCCCAGGGCAGGCGCTAAAATCGCTTGAATTGCTTGAATTGCAGTTACCGGAGTGTCAGGCATAATTTTTAACAGATTATGTTCATGAATAATCTAATATAAAAAAATACTTTTCATTAAGTAAAAACAACAAATCCTTATGAAAATGTGACGAGGCAATTTGAATGTTTGAATCTGGAATTGTCAATCTGTATATTGTTCGTGAGAAGATATTGATAATATTGAATTGAGATTTTAAATAGGATTGAGTATGAGATACATATTTTTGTGTTTGATCGGAATATCTGTCAATCTGTTTGCTCAGGTTGAGCAATACAGTGCTACCATGCTTAATGACGATTATCGACTTTTATTCACCCGCGATATTTTCAGCGATTCCCTCCTACCGGCTTCATTTGAAAATCAGGGAAACTATTGGAACGATGCACAAATACGATTCAAGGGTCATTCAACCCGTTACTACCCTAAAAAATCATATCGAATAAAATTTAACAAGAATAATCTTTTTCAAAATATGCAGAGCATCAATTTCAATGCGATGTATACAGATAAATCATACCTAAGAGAAAAGCTTGCGTGGGAATTATACGCTGAATTGAATCAGCTTGCACCGCATGCGGAGCACGCACGTTTTTCGATGAATGGAAACGAAGGACTTTATCTTTTTATCGAGAAAGTTGATAAATATTTTTTGCAGAACCGCGGCAGAAAAATTGCCCCGATGTATGAAGCAAACGATACATATATAAGTGCCGATTTAACGATTCAACCGGATAATGTTTTAAAAATGTATTATGATAAAGAAATTGGCAATGCTGCCGATTATTCGGATCTTGCTCAATTAATATCGGCAATTAATTCTGCGTCCGATGCAACCTTCAGAGACACGGTTTATAAATATTTCGATGTCAGCAGTATTCTTAATTGGTTTACGGGCAACATACTTACGATGATGGGAGATAGTTATAATAAAAATTATCTGCTCTACCGTGATACATCTAAAGTAACTCAACAATGGACGATCATTCCGTGGGATTACGATTTATCTTTTGGCAGAAGCGGTGATCTTGCTATTCCATATCCGGGTTCACTGCTTAACGATGGATTCGCCTATACTTTTGAGCCGCTTGCCGGACCTTCAAACGTGCTCAAAGACAGATTTATTACAACACCGTCTTTATGGGAAGAATTACGTTTGCATGTAGATTCTTCACTCAATACAATTTTTACTGAAGAACATCTCTCTCCTCGTATCGACAGCTTAGCTACGCTTGTTGAAAATTATGTCTCACTTGATAATCAAAAATGGGGAACAATTCAGGATTTCTACGACCATGTAGAGGCATTGAAATATTACGTAACTGCCCGGCGAAATTATTTAAAGAAAACATTCATCAACCCACCGAGCGGAGAGTATAATAGAGTAACAGTTCCAATTTCTCAGATCGGGATACCTTATCATTTTATTGCCTACGATGGCAGACAGATTGCCACACTGTGGTTTACAGAATTTCAGGGATTGGATAGTATTCTTGTGCAGGCACACCCGGAATCAGTTCCGCCGGGAATTGTAAATCCCAGTGATGAAAAATTCGTTAAACGATGGATCGAGATTATTCCATACCCATCAACTGCGCAATTCACAGCAAAACTTCAATGGATGTACAGCGATGTTTCGTCACTCGATCGTGAAGTTGGTACTGGAGTTCAGGATGAACGACTTCTCCGTTGTTATTCTTATGATGGAAGGAACTGGAATAGTTTATCGTCGAAGGTAAATTATTTTGGTAACTTTGTAACGGTAGATTCAATCACTCAAAATGAATGCGGCGCTGGAAAACATTTCGCGTTGATGATGCCTGAAACATATACGCAAAAGTGGTTCCGTCAGCCGTTGAATTTTTGGCAGAAGTGGTATGATATTCAATTTGCCGATAGTTTAATCGGATTCATTGTCGGTGAGCATGGTACTATATTAAAAACAACTGATCGCGGATCAACATGGGTGGAAAGCAATGTCGGATTGGCATTACCTTTAACTTCTATTGGAATTGCCTCTTTCGATAATATTTTTGTCGTGGCAGAAAATGGTTTTATGTTTCGAAGCAACGATACAGGTAAAAGTTGGTCGAGAATTATACTGACACAAAATAAAAATATTAGAGGATTTCTCTTCGAATCACCACAAAACGGCTGGGTGTATGGTGATAGTGCACAGCTAATGAAAACAACCGATGGCGGCTTAAACTGGTTGTTGTTAACGCTAAACAGTACAAAGAATATTGCCGGAATCGCAAGAAAAGGAGCTAATCTTTTAATTATTTATTTTGAAGATGGGTACTTTGCTACTTCTACGGATGAAGGACAAACGTGGATTCCGGATTCAAACGGAACAGGAAAGAAAATTACTTGTGTTAAATCTGATGGAATTTCTCACTGGATATTAGGTGAGAATGGAACAGTTATTTGCATATCTATGTATGGAGAAAGTTTTGATCGCAGTGTGGGGACATTGGCGACATTACGCGACATGGAGTTTTTCAATAGTGGTGAAATGTACGTTGCCGGTGGTGGTGGCAAAATCTTCTACACAACAAATGGCGGAATCGATTGGTACTCTCAGTACACCGCCGATTCGCACGATCTCTACGGTATGACGTTCACAAACAGTACCCACGGTTTCGCAATCGGAAACGGCGGAACTATACTTACAACTTCATCCGAAGGAACGGTCACGGATGTAAAAAACATTGCATCAAGTGCTCCTTCCGAAATCCGTTTATATCAAAATTATCCAAACCCGTTCAATCCCGTTACCGATATCCGATATCAAATATCCACAGTTAGCCACGTAATGCTGAAGGTTTATGATGTTTTAGGTCGAGAAGTTGCTACGCTTGTCAATGAGATTCAGGATGCAGGGTTCAAGTCTGTAAAGTGGAATGCCGCTGATTTCTCAAGCGGAATTTATTTTTACTCTCTTACAATAACCGGAGACAATGGTTCGATGTTTCATGATGTGAAAAAATTGGTTCTCTTAAAATGACGTTCTACAATAAACGAAAATTATCAATCTTAGTATTGTTGCTTATCTTTGCGAATTGTTTGCTTTCCCAAACACGCACAGATTTATATATTGAGACGGTACACAAAGATACTCTTGATGCAACTTACTATGTTCCGACCACACCAAAACCTGCAAACGGTTATCCGGCAATTCTTTTCGTGCATGGATTCAGCTTATCAAAGGATTGGGATACTTCGAACTGTTCGTTTTATTCGAAGAGCGGCTATTTCACAATGTGTTACAGCGTACGCGGTCACGGAAAATCCACAGGTGGTTCAACCATCATGTCTACTAAAGAACGATCGGATCTTGCAGATGTTGTAAATTTTCTCAAGTCATTGCCGGAAGTTGATACAAATAAAATCGGACTTTCCGGCGGTTCGCAAGGCGGACTGCATGGCTTATGGGCTATCGCCGACGATCTTCCCGTGCGGGCTGTTTCATCCGATGTAATTGTGCCCCACTGGGCTTCGGACATGCTTATGAACGGTTCAATACGGCGAACAGTTCTTTTACTTCATCAATCTAATATCGGCGTTCGATTTGATCCCATAAGAGATACACTCTGGAACTATATTAGAACAGACGATTACGATGCTTTTGCATCAAAATTTATTCCCGGAAGAGATATCGACACTTCTCAGTTGAACAATAAATCGATTCCATCTCTCCGCTTATTGAAATGGCAGGATCACTACTTTTCTGCTGATGATGGAATAAAGTCTTTTGCGGATTATGGAGGGATGAAAAAACTTTATTTGGGAACTCACGGACATTTTTCCGATGTGAACAGTATGGAAAGTTCATACCAGCATTCTATTGTAAGCAGGTGGTTAGATTATTTTCTTAAGGATGTCCAAAACGGAATTCTTGATGAACCAACCTACACTTATGCGTACAGTCATCTACCGATGGATTCACTCGGATATTTTTCATGGACGAGGAATCAGGAAGTTGCTTATCCTCCCGCGGGAATAACTGAGAATAAATTTTATCTTGCCCCCGACTCCATGCTTTTATTTTCAACCCCAACCCATTCAGATACATTTACACTTTTGAACAACTATTTGAATCCTGCCTACACATTTGATACGGCGTATATAGAAGGATTCAGAGGTTCCAGATTTAATGTACTGCTTCCTAAAAAAACCATTTCGTTCACTTCACCGGTATTATGGGAAGATATAATATGGATCGGAACACCGAGAGTGAAATTTTTCGTGCAATCTGATTATGAAAAGTTTCCTCTTCATATTCAGATATATGAAGTTGACAGCGAAGGGAACAAATACTTTATAAACCGGATCAATTATACCGCAAGGCATTGGATTCCGGGAGAAAGCAAGTGGATTGAGATTGATGGTATTGCACATGCGCATAAATTCTTGAAGGGAAGCCGGATAAGAATAGAGATTACAAACATTGATAAAACAAACCGGAAATATTTAGGAGATTATCCGTTTGTTGTGCCTATGTTAAGTCAGACCGGAGCAAATATTATGGTAGATGAAGTACATCCGGCATACATTGCAATTCCGATGATCGGCGACCCGACCTCGGTAGTTTTAGCGAGTGACTTTATACCTGACCGATTCGAGCTTTCGCAAAACTATCCTAATCCATTCAATCCATCGACAAAAATCAATTATCAATTGCCAATTGATGGTTGGGTAACGATAGATGTATATAATGTGCTCGGGCAAGAAGTAATGACATTGATTAATGAATATAAGAGGATAGGAAAATATGAAGTTGGATTTAACGGCGAGAAGTTATCGAGTGGTGTGTATTTTTATCGTTTAATAATTCAACCGTTTGATGGCTCGCGGGCATTCACAAAAATTCGAAAGATGATGCTGGTAAAATAAACTCAGATCCTTCCATAATCCAACTTGTTTAACAGATATTATTGAGTGGTTTGATAAAAGACCGAATTGCATTTATTATTATTATTTTGGATATTTGCATCGGTTTTTATAGAATTTATTGATTATTATGGAAGAAAAAGAAGAACTAAGTGCCGGGAAGAGATTCAGAAGATTTTTAATTGGCTCTTCCCGCGATCCCGAGGATAAAACACTCTTTCACAAACTTTCCTTAATCGCTTTTTTCGCATGGGTTGCGCTTGGCGCCGACGGTATGTCGTCGTCAAGTTACGGTCCCGAGGAAGCATTTCGTGCGCTGTCCGGTCATCATGCATTAAGTTTGTTCGTGGCTTTAGGAACAGCGATTACAATTTTTGTCATTAGCACAAGTTATAATCAAATCATACAACTTTTTCCCTCTGGTGGAGGGGGGTATTTAGTTGCAAGCAAATTACTTTCGCCAAAAGCAGGAATGGTTGCGGGTTGTGCCCTGCTGATCGACTATGTTCTTACAATAACACTTTCTATAGCAAGCGGTGCAGATGCATTGTTCAGCTTTCTTCCATCGAACTGGTATCATCTCCGCCTCGAATTTGCTTTGGTTATTTTATTAATTCTAATTATTCTTAATTTACGTGGTGTTAAAGAATCTGTAATACCGCTGATACCTATTTTTATACTATTTGTTTTAACTCACATAATACTTATCGGTTATGCGTGGGGCGCGAATTTGTTCAATCTTCCCGCGATAGTTTCAGAGACAAGGGTTGACTTTAATAACTCAGTTTCAGAGCTTGGAATGTTCGGTGTTGTGTTTCTTATCTTGCGTGCTTACAGCATGGGTGCGGGTACATTCACCGGTATTGAAGCAGTAAGCAACGGTCTTCCGATATTGCGAGAACCCAAAGTCGAAACAGCTAAACGAACAATGCGTTATATGACAATATCGCTGGCGTTGCTTGTGCTGGGTTTGATGTTCTCTTATCTATTGTATGGAGTTCAACCTCAACAAGGAAAAACATTGAATGCAATATTGTTCGAAAGTATTACGGCAACTTGGGGAAGTAGTTGGGGATATTATTTGGTTCTGATTGCTCTTTTATCTGAAGCGGCACTGCTTACCGTTGCCGCGCAAACTGGATTTATAGATGGTCCCCGCGTTCTTTCAAATATGGCGCTTGACAGGTGGATGCCAACGAGGTTTGCAACGCTAAGCGATCGACTTGTAACTCAAAACGGTATAGTAATTATGGGTGTGGGGGCTCTTATTTTAATGGTCGCTACACGAGGATCGGTACAATTTCTTGTTGTTCTCTACAGTATCAATGTGTTTATTACTTTCGTTCTATCTCAATCGGGAATGGTGCGGCACTGGTGGCTCGAGCGAAAACAGGAAAAGTATTGGAAACGAAAATTAGTAATAAATGGAGTGGGATTGATACTTACTTCTTTTATACTTGTATCTGTTATAATATTGAAATTTTTTGAAGGCGGGTGGATAACCTTATTAGTAACCGGCGGGCTTGTTGTGATTGTGCTTTATGTAAAGCGGCACTATCTAACAACACAAAAACTACTTAAACGTTTAGACACTCTTGTTAACGTGGTTGAAACCTCCGACAGCGTAATATCTCCGGAGGATATTAAAAATCCGAAGCCTAAAATCTCATTCAACAATAAAGCTAAGACGGCAGTGATTCTTGTGAATGGTTTCAACGGACTCGGATTGCATACACTTTTCAGCGTGATAAGATATTTTGGTGATGCATACAAAAATTATCTTTTTGTTGAGGTTGGTATTTTTGACGCGGGTAATTTCAAAGGGGCAACAGAAATCGATCGATTGCAAGCGGCGATCAAACTGGACGTCGATCGATACATCAATTACATGAAACAAAATGGATATTACGCTGAGGGATTCACAGGTGTTGGCATTGATGTAGTGGAGGAGATTTCTAATTTATCGAAAGATATTTTGGCAAAATATCCGAGTGCGGTTTTCTTCGGGGGTCAACTTGTGTTCGGTAAGGAATCTATTTTATCTCGCTGGTTGCATAACTATACGGTCTTCTCGCTTCAGAGAAAATTTTATCATGAGGGAGTGCCGGTTGTAATTCTCCCGATCCGCGTGTACTAAGCCGATAAGAAGTCTGCTGAGAATAAAGAATCTATTATCTGATTCTCCAGCATTTTTTATTATATAATAATTATCAACCATAGACTCCGACATCTGCTTGAATCATCCAAGCTCAGATGTCGGAGTTTTTTCAGTAAAGACTCGTAGAGAACCGGGAATTAAAACGCGGTCATAAACCCGAATGTCAGCTTAGGTTGCTTGCGTTCTAGATCATACCCAAACTCACCTAATAGTTTCAGGTTACGCGCCAACATGTATGTAAAATTTCCGGCAACGGCGTGGTATTTTAAATCTTCCTGTCCCGAATCAATCCGGTTATACATAAGGAAAACATACCAATCGCTTTTATCGAGTTCCGGCGCGAACATCAATTGAGCAAAACCTCCGCGTGTGACTATTTTCTGATTTTCCTCTTTGAAGTACGGATTAGAATCTTCGCGGTACATGAACTGTCCGCACAATTCAAGTTGATCGTACGATAATGTGGCGTCGACTCCCGCCATTCCAATACCGTTTTTTAACAGGTCGATTTTTTCTTTCCCGATGTAACCGAGAGTTCCGATTGAGAAATTTGAATCAATCGGTTGCGCAACACGGAAAAATAAATTTTTGTAAGGATCGGTATCGAACATGAAATCTTCGCCGGCTTCAATACCGTTTCCGTTTGATACAGATGCGATGATATCCGTTTCTGTTGGCAGGGTGTAGCTGAGCATTAATCCGCGGTCGTATGTCAAATCTACCATCGACATTCCCGGCTTCGCTTTATAGATTTCGTAATCTTCATACATCGGTCGAAGCTCTCGTTTGAATACCGGATCGCAAACCTGATACTGACCCGCCATTATATCGAAATCGATATTGCCGACATTGTTGAAATAGAGAAACGCGTCTTCAACGCCGACCAGCGATCCTTTTTCGTTCATCAGGAAATAAAAAAAGTACGATACATCCTTAGCAATCTGACCGCTTGATAAAATTTTCATAACAAAGGGCCATTCGATGTCGGTTTTTGCGTTGACAGAATCTTTACCTGGACGCATCCTAAAAGCTCCATCGAACCTAATAGCGATAGGCAATTCACGCATCAATAAAAGCTTATCGTCTCCCGTTTCCCGCGCAAAACGCGGCGGTTCTTTATCTTTTAACTGATAACCGTTCGCGGCAAATTCATCTCCATATGGTTTTAATTTTGGTATCGGCGAGTGACAAACATTGCACGACATATCGTACTTCCGTGCGTATGCCGGTATTGCCGATGCTTGATCGGAAACAATACTAATAAAAACTATAATGATGCTAATAATAAAAATGATTTTTTTCATGATATATTCCTCCTTATTATTGAGCGATATTAATATTTGTTTCATGAAAATTGACTTCGATAATCTCAGCTTCATCTTTAGGCACGCCAAGGAATTCAACAATCGGAGTCGGTAGCTTCTGATAGTTCAGAACCGCTTTTACTTTCATCGGTCCGGGCGCCGCGTTTGCAGGAACCGTCCAAGTAAAAGTTTCGAGTTTTGTTTCTCTCGGACCGATACGATAATCTGTCGATTGAGATGCTGTGTTCCATTGCTGTATCGTCATTCTTCCCTGCGGATCTAGGTATGGCAATCTAAAAATTCTATCTCCTTCAGGCACGCCATCACGTTGAACACCTTTGAAATCTGGTTGGTTCAAAGCAATTCCCATATCTTGATATGCTAACGTATTGGCAGCAATCGTATATTCTTCGCCGGGGAATCCCTTTTTATCAACAGACAGATGATAAACAGTACCCTTCGCATCAGTTGCTTCTACGTGAAGCCAAAGCATTCGTTCTTCGGCAGAACCGGTTGGAAATTTATGTCCCGTCTTTTGATTGAATAGCGCGACCGTGAATTTTACCGGCTCACCAGGTTCAACATCTCGTATGTCGGGATGAATGCGTAGCTCAACGACTCCTCGTACTTTTCCCGGATCGTGCGCGCCATGAAAAAGATGCTGAGCAACATCAGGCAATTCAGGTCCCATCGAGGCATTATGCCCTTTAGCGAATGTCATATGACACGATTGACAAGGCACGCCTTCTTTTGCGTATGGACCCTCTTTCCATTCGAGATGAGTTGATTTAACCCAGATGCCGTATGGATCTTTTTCGTTATGACAAACTCCGCAGAAGTCCGCACTCTTATGAAACTCGGAATATTTCGTTTCGTGAGCAGGTGAACTTGCCGCTTGACGCGGTCCGTATTTTATTTTACCCGGTTCGGAAATAAAATTAAAGTTGAACGGTGTGTCTCCCGAAAAACCGGTGATTGTATGGCACACATCGCACGAGACAGATTCATTCGCGCGGCTGTTTGCTTCCGGCTTCGGTGGCGGAACATCACCTGCGAGAAATGCTATTGGCGCGTGGCATCCGTTGCAGCCAGCTTTTACGCCCGCGACCTTCGGATCCTTTTCGGCATGTGGAACCGCTAACTTGAAATACTCGATCTCGTCCCAATGATGGGTGTATGCCTGCGACATCATCGCTTGCTTCCACTGCTGATAGAAGTCCACGTGGCACGATGCACCACAAACTTCCGGTTTTTCAAAATCGTCATACTTTTTCGTACCTAGTGCATCATCACCTGTTTTTGGTGGCTGCGCAACAACGGTAACCACGGTTATCAGTATAAAAAGTAAAAGTATTAACAATGTTTTAGTGTGAATTATAGAAAGCTTCATAGAATCATCCTCCATGAAAATATTGTTAAATGTATGTTAACAGCGGGCTGATTAAGAAAAATATCTTTTTCATGAACCATGTGTAAATTTAGCATAAAACAAAAACAAAAGCAAATAATTTACTATATAGCAATTGATTTTTCCACCTTTTATTTGTAACATATTACAACTCAAAAGTTATCGACTAACATAATTATACTCTTGAAATCCCAACGTCTCGGCATCTGGCTCGCTCTGGTCGTGGAAGTGCTTCTTTTAACGATTCTCACCTCTTCTATCGGAAGCGATGGTTCATTCCAGTCGACTTTTCTAAACTGGTCTAATATTTCTCAGGTCATTCGCGCTTTGTCATTCATAGCGATAATGGCAATCGGTGTGGCTCCTGTGATTATCTCGGGTGGCATCGATTTATCGATGGGTTCTATTCTCGGTTTTTCAGGCGTTGTTACCGCAGTTCTTTTAAATAATGGAATTGATATTTTCTCAGCATCGATCGCGGGTCTTGCCGTCGGACTACTGAGCGGATTTGTTAATGGAATATTAGTCACTGAAGCAAAACTACCTCCGTTCATTGCAACATTAGGAATGATGAGCATAGCGCGCGGACTTGCATTCGCGCTAACAGGCGGAGAAACAATAAGAAATCTTCCGCCGGAATTTATTGCTACCGGACAAGGAGCTATACTAAATATTCCAATTCCAATTTTAATCTTGATAATATTCGCTATCGCTATCGGGTACTTCCTCAAATCGACAAAATGGGGAAGATATGTTTATGCAATCGGCGGAAACGAAGAAGCGTCGTTCTTCAGCGGGGTTAATGTTGGGAAAATGAAAATTTTTGTTTACACTTTATGCGGACTTGCGGCCGGCATTGCCGGGGTTTTATTCACTGCGCGCTTCGGTGTCGGTCAGTCAACATCCGGTCTCGGTTATGAACTCGATGTTATCGCGGCGGCTGTGATTGGCGGAGTAAGTTTGAGCGGAGGACGGGGAACAATCGTTGGTGTTATTATCGGCTCTTTATTGATGGGGATTTTACGAAACGGTTTGGTTCTTCTGAATGTCTCAGCTTACTGGCAGCAAGTTGCAATCGGACTTGTAATTTTGTTAGCTGTGATATTAGATAGGAAGACGAAACGGTGAACCCGAGTTACCCTCTTCCTATAATCCCTCTCCCAAAATGGGAGAGGGATGTCACGAAGTGACAAGGAGAGGGTCAAGCAAGAAACTTCAAATAATTATCGAAGGAATAAAATGAAAAAATATTTAGTTGCAATTATCGCAATCATACTGTTTCTCTCCGGTTGCGGCAAAAAGCAAGAAGAGAAAAAATTAGTATTCGCGTTCGTACCGAAATTATTAGACAACCCTGTTTTTCAGGTTGCATGGCAGGGTGCGCAAGGTGCGGCAAAAGATTTAGGTAACGGGAAAATAGAAGTTCAACGTTTCGCACCTGTAAAATCTGATGCGGTTGAACAGGCACAAATTATCGAGAGTTTAATCGAAAAGAAAGTCGACGGCATTGCAGTATCCGTCAACGACGCAGACGCCCTTACTGAATCTATCAACAAAGCTGTTGATGCGGGAATACCTGTTGTCTGTTTCGATTCGGACGCACCGAAGAGCAAACGGTTCGCTTATTACGGAACAGCCAACTTCCCAAGCGGAAAACAAATGGCAGAGCATCTTGTAAAGCTTATGGGAACAAAAGGAAACGTTGCAATGCTGATGGGCACGCCGGGTGCGCCGAATCTTGAAGAACGCCGGCAGGGAATTCTTGAGTACTTCAAAACTTATCCCGATATTAAAGTTGTTGCAACCGAATATTGTTATGACGATGTGAACAAAGGTGTGAGCGGAATGGAAGCGGCAATACAGGCACATCCCGATCTTAATGGCTGGGTTTTGCCGGGCGCATGGGCATTGTTCACTCCGCCTCCCGGACCATTCGCTGCAAAAAAGCCGGGTGATCTGTTTGTTGTTTCCATTGATGCACTTCCAGAACAACTTGATTATGTTCGTCAAGGATATGTGCAAGTTTTAATGGGACAAAAGCTCTGGGGCTGGGGTTATGAAAGCGTTCGGATGCTGAAGGAATACAAAGAAGGTAAAACACCGGCACAACCGGTAATTGATTCCGGGCTCGATATTATTACAAAAGAAAATGTTGAAGAGTATACAATGAAGTGGAAAACCGGAAAATTCTGAATCAATTAAAAAGGAAAAATTAAAAATGAAAAAAAATATCTGCATTATATTAGTGTTGAGTCTATTGATCTTTTCATGTGGAAAGAAAGATGATGTCAAATCCACAAAAACCATCGGCGTAACTCTTCTAACTCGCGCGCATGTCTTCTATAAAGATTTGGAAGAAGGTTTGAAGAACGAAGCCGCGAAAAACGGTTACGAGTTGATAGTCACTGCCGGTGATTTCGATCTTGGGAAGCAAAGCAATCAGATCGAGGATTTCATCACGCGGAAAGTTGATGCCATCATAGTCTGTCCGGTAGATTCGCGAGGTGTTGGTCCTGCAATCAGGAAAGCAAATGATGCGAAGATTCCCGTCTTCACCGCCGATATTGCATCGCAAGAAGGTGAAATCGTCAGCCACATTGCTTCGGATAATGTTGCCGGCGGAAGATTGGCAGGAGAATATCTTGCAAAAGTTTTGAATGGCAAAGGAAAAGTTGCGATAATCGGTCAGCCGACTGTAACCTCAGTACTGGATAGAACTCAGGGATTCAAAGACGCCATTGCAAAATATCCCGACATTAAAATTGTTGCCGATTTGAATGCGGAGGGTGTCCGCGATAAAGCAATGCAGATTACATCCGATGTTTTGCAGGCACATCCAGATCTTGATGGAATCTTCGGCATCAACGACGATTCCGCCCTCGGCGCGTTAGATGCAGTGATGCAATACAAACGTCTCAATGTTAAAATTGTCGGATACGATGCAACCCCACCCGCACGTGATGCGATAATGAAAGACACTCCTTTGAAAGCAGATGTTATTCAGAACCCGAAGAAAATCGGAGAAACAACCATCCAGAAAATAAAAGAGTTTTTCTCCGGCGCATCGGTACCGAAAGTCGTGCCTGTTGAGGTTGGCATTGTAGATAAAGAAGAATTACAAAAAGTTACAGGAAGATGAAACCACAGATAACACGAAAAACACACAGATTCACACTGATAATCAGCGCAAATCAGTGTTGTATCTGTGTCATCAGTGGTAAATAATTATGACACCTCTCCTCCAAATGCAAAATATCCGCAAGCAGTACCCGGGCGTGTTGGCGTTATCGGATGTGAATTTTGATCTTCGTGCCGGCGAAGTGCATTGTCTTCTCGGTGAAAATGGTGCCGGCAAATCTACGCTGATGAAAGTTCTTTCAGGTGCGATCAAAAAAGATAGCGGTGTAATTTTAATAGATGATAAAGAAGTCGATTTCCACTCTCCGGCAGATTCTCAAAAAGCCGGAATTGGAATGATTTATCAGGATTTTAAATTAGTGCCTGAACTTACTGTAGCTGAAAATATTCTACTCGGTAATGAACCGACCAAAGGAAAATCTCCGTTTGTCGACTACAAGAAGATGAATAAGGTTGCACGTGCATCGCTTGCACAACTTGGAGAGGAGATATCACCAACAGCGATCGTCAGTTCGCTGAGTGTCGCAAAACGACAGATAGTTGAAATCGCAAAAGCGTTATCGAAAAAAGTAAGAATACTTGCAATGGATGAGCCGTCTGCGGCGCTTACTGATAACGAGTTGAGAAATCTGTTTGCTGTCATAAAAAAATTAAAACAGGAAGGTGTTGGAATAATTTATATCTCGCACCGGCTTGAAGAAATTTTCGAAATCGGTGATCGATTGACTGTGTTGCGCGACGGAAAATTCGTTCATAGCTGCAATGTGGCAGAATCGGATCGTAGAAGTTTGGTTAGATGGATGGTGGGACGAGAGCTTGAGCAGGAATATCCAAAGATCGAATTGAAACGTGGAGAGGAAATTCTTCGTATCGAAAATCTCAATACCGGTATTTTAAAAAATATCAATCTGAATGTATACCGCGGAGAAATTTTAGGATTATCCGGACTTGTTGGAGCGGGACGGAGCGAACTTGCCCGGATAATTTTTGGTGCTGATCCAAAAGAAAACGGTTCGTTATATCTGGAAGGAAAAGAAGTTTATCCTAAGTCTCCCCGCGAAGCTATCGATCTTGGGATTGGACTTCTTACAGAAGATCGAAACAAGTATGGCCTTATTATGCAGATGAATTTGAGAGAAAATATTTCTCTTTCAAATCTTCATGATGTTGTGAAAGGATATTTCATAAATCGCTCAAAAGAAAATTCGGTAGCGGATAAATTTACAAATGACCTGAGGATAAAAACCCCGTCAATCGAGCAGGAGGTTGAAAACTTAAGCGGCGGTAACAGGCAAAAAGTTGTCCTCGCCCGATGGCTTTTCACGAAATCGAAATTGCTCATCTTCGATGAGCCGACAGTCGGAATTGATGTCGGTGTGAAATACGAAATCTATAACCTCATCAACCAATTAGCTAAAGATGGAATCGGAGTGATCGTGATTTCTTCCGATTTACCCGAGTTGCTCGGCATAAGTGACCGGGTTGCCGTGATGTGTGAGGGAAAATTAACCGGAGTTTTATCCCGCTCAGAAGCGACACAAGAAAAAATAATGACGCTTGCAACTGGGGGAACTTTGGAGTTAGCAAATGACTGAGCAATTACAACATTCAAAAAAAATCAAGACCATAATCGGTGAATTCGGAATTACCATTGCACTTCCTGCCGAAATCGCTTTATTCTCTTCACTTTCGCCGTATTTCTTTACCGCTGATAATATTTTAAATGTAACATTACAAACTTCCATCACAGCAATTATCGCGGCGGGAATGACATTTGTTATTCTCACAGCAGGTATTGACTTATCTGTCGGTGCGATGGTTGCTTTCAGCGGTGTGATTGCAACGAGTTTCTTGAAGCTTGATTTACCGTTCGCAATTTCATTTCCTTTAGCAGTACTTATTGCGCTTTCTATTGGAATATTCTCCGGTTCAATAGCAGGATTGTTTGTTACGCGCTTTAATATTACTCCGTTTATTGTCACGCTTTCACTTATGACGATCTGGCGCGGCGCATCTTACATGTATACCGATGGCAGACCTATTTGGGGATTCCCGGATGAATTTAGTTTTCTTGGAAGCGGAAGAGTTTTCGGTATTCCGATTCCCACGATTATAATGATATCCGTTTACGTTATTGCTTACACAGTTTTGAAGCATACGAAGTTCGGAAGATATGTTTACGCAGTCGGCGGCAACAAAGAGGCAGCCCGATTGGCTGGCATAAACGTAAACCGCACGTTGTTATCTGTTTATGTTATCAGTGGAGTTCTCTCAGCGATCAGCGGCATTCTGCTGGCATCACGAATGAATTCCGGCCAGCCGAACGCAGGATTAATGTATGAAATGGATGTTATCGCAGCGGTTGTTGTTGGAGGAACAAGTTTATTCGGAGGTCGTGGTACAATCGTCGGAACATTTTTAGGCGCGATGCTCATCGGCATTCTTAGAAATGGTCTAAATCTTCTCAACGTCGGTTCGTATGTTCAGATGGTGATACTTGGCGTGGTAATTTTACTGGCAGTTCTATTAGATCAAATGAGGACAAAATGAAAATCTTCCGCTCATTAACATTCATATTATTATTTATTCCAAGTTCATTCATAGTTGCACAGAGTCAGGCGTTCGTCTTCACGCTGTATGGCGGATTATTCCTTCCGTCGAACATAGATTTTCGTTCGAATTATAAATCAAACTCCGATTTGATTTGGGGTGGTGGAATCGGATTGCCCATGTCATCCACGCTGTTTGCCACGGGCGATCTTTCATATTTTAACGTAAAAGGAATTGCCGATCCCGTAATCGACAGCACATTAAAACTGGAAGAAAGATTTATTCATATCGGTGTTTTGAATAAACAACCACTTACAGGAAATTTTTTTGTACGGCTATCCGGTGGAATAAGCTATACTACGATTAAACAAAAATACTCAAGCTCCGGAAGTTCGGAAATTACAGTGGATGCTGATAAAAAATTAGGATATTATGGGGGTATCGGAATTGAACAACCGCTCGATCCGCAGGGACATCTTTCGATTTTTGCAGATGCGGTTTACGATTACCGTCGCTCCGGAAGGAAGGAGCTTTTCGGCGATTTCGGTGGAATAAGAGTGATATTAGGCGTTCATATGATAATGTTTTAATATTTTTTCGCCAATGGATTCTCCTCTAACATCTGAATCAAAGAACCTTTCAATTGATTTTTCATTTATCGGAGGAACGATATTAATATTTCATTTCATGGGTGCTGGCGCTCCATCATCCTGGAATTGGGGCTTTCATCATTTCGGTTTTCTAAATATTATGTTTGTTGTTGTCGGATGGTTGATGATGACGGTTTCTTTGCTTCCATCGATTCAGCAAAAAATAATTTATCGATTGGATAATACAATAAAACAGTTCAGTTCTCTTTCAAGGTTTTATCGTAGATTGATATTAACCACGATATTTTTTTTATTCGCATTGATTTGCTGGATGGTAAAAGAAAAAATATTTCTCCTTGGAGATGGCTATCTGATGCTTAGGATATTGCCGACGCTTCAAAATGTGAGCGATCATTATTTCACCAGAAACGAACCTCTTCCATTTATTTTGGTCGGAAAGTTGTGGCAATTTCTGCGCGCATTCAGCCCGTCAATTATTCCGGAAATCCCATTCATAATAATCAGTATATTAAGCGGGTTGATATCATTATTCTTTATTTGGTCTATTGCCAAAATCATTACATCAGATTTTGTTACCCGTTTATTATTAGCTTTATTCTTCTTCGCATCGGGTGGGACACAATTGTTTTTCGGTTATGTGGAAAACTATTCTCTCCTATATTTGTTTATGCTATTGTTCCTCTGGAGCTCGCTTAAATATTTGGAAAATGAAATTGATTTGCTTTATCCGTCGGTCGTTTACGGTTTTCTTTTTGTCTCTCATTTCGGTGTATTTATTATTGCTCCGGCATTAATCGTTCTTTATTATCATTCTTATAGAGCGAATAAAATAAAAGAAATTGTCACCTCAATTGGCGCTACAATAATCACCATCGCTGCTCTCCTTTGGTTGTTTGGTTATTCGTCCAAAATATTTACCGATCAACTTTTTCAGAGTTCAAACCGGTTTATTCAATTCACATCTGGTCAGGATTATCAATTTATCAGTTGGGGGCATTTAATCAATAATATCAATATTCAGATATTGATTTCTCCTTTTGCTCTTATTACCGTTATCATATTATTACCTTCTCTTTTAAAACAGATATTCAAAGGTGATAGAATAATTTTGTTTTTATCGGTGATAGCGGCAGGCGGAATTGTTTTTACTGCTGTTCTTAATTTTAGAATCGGGATGAGTCGCGATTGGGATTTGATCGCTCCTTTCTTGCTCGGAATAATTGTTTTAGCGGGATACGCATGGAACAAAATTGAATTTGATCATACCGAAAAAAATAAATTGCTAACAATGATTGTTATAATTTCAATAATTCATACTGCTGCCTGGATTTCGGTTAATGCTAACGAAAGCGCATCGTTGAAAAGATTCGAAACTCTATCGGATTCACGATTCTGGAGTAAAGAAGCGATGCTTGCAGGATATGAAGAACTAGCGATTTATCATCGCGGTAGAATGGACGGGGAAAATTCGCTCAAATATTATAAAAAATATATACAAATTGATTCGTCAAACACAAGGATTCTGCAGGGGATAGCACACGTTTACTTCTTGATGAATAATACAGAAGAAGAGATGAAGTTCCTAGAAAAAGCTGTTATGGCGGGGGCAAAAAATTGGGATTTATTCCAAAGACTTGGTGAAGCGAATTTTGAGACCAAACAATATTCGAAAGCCGTTTCATATTTTCTGTGTGCCATCTCGATCGACAATAACAATCCCGCTTCTTATTTAAGTGCGGGGCTCGCGTTCAGAGCGATGAACGACAGCGTGAATATGAAAATATACATTAAATCATATTTAAACATGAATCCGAATACACCTGATAGATCAGCAGTGCAAAAATTAATTCAGGAAAAATAAAGATAATCATTGTGTAGTTGTTTTTATTCAGAAAGGATTTATCATGAAAACATTTTTCTTTCTTTTAATGATTTGTTTTGTCCCACACGCGATAATTGCGCAGACCGATGTTGATATACTAGCAACTTCACTCGATTCGCTTGGAATATTATCTTACAACAATTGGAAAGTCAGTGCCGATTTGAAAATTCCTGTAGTCGGAGATCCGACCAAACAAGAATTTAACGATTCACAATGGGGAAACTATAAACTGAATGATCGACTCACTTTCGATTCATGTTGGTTTCGAAAAGAAATTGTGATACCGGAAAATATTCTCGGTCAAACGGTTTCGGGATCGATTAAAATTATCGTTTCGGTGGATGATTACGGATATCTCTGGGTGAACGGTGAAGGTAAAGGATATTTTCCGTGGGATGGTGATTTTGAGTTGACCAATGATGCAAAGCCGGGACAGAAGTTTTTAATTGCGATAAAAGCAATCAATACAGGCGGACCACTTCGTCTCATAAGAGCATATGCAGAATCGAAACAGTCTGAAGAAATCAGTAAAACAATAAAAGATTTTATGCTGAGTATGAAAGTTGGACAAAAACTTCTGAGTTTCGATACCTATCAAACAAACGCGAGGAGAAAACAAGATCCGGGCACCGATAAGTCAGTGATGGTTCGTGAAGAAAAAATCAAACTGAACACTCTTTTGCAAAAACTTGCCGCTGATGTCGATGTTCAATCGCTTGCCGCAGGTTCTCTGCAAAAATTCATTCAATCACTCGATAAAGTAAAATCGCAATTAAAACCTATAGGTGAATTCGCAAAACGATACACGTTGTTCTTCGATGCGAATGCGCATATTGATGCCGCTTGGTTGTGGCGTGAGAGAGAAACAATAGAAGTCTGTAAAAATACTTTTACATCTGTGTTAAATATGATGGATGCACGACCCGATTTTACATTCACACAAAGTTCAGCCTCATACTATGACTGGATGGAGAAACTTTATCCTGAAGTTTACAAAAGAATAGTTCCGCGTGTTAAAGATGGTCGGTGGGAAATTATAGGCGGTATGTGGATTGAACCCGATTGCAACCTGCCAAGCGGGGAATCGTGGGCGCGGCAATTACTTTATGCAAAAAAATATTTTAAAGAGAAATTTGGAGTTGATGTTAAAATCGGTTGGAATCCCGATTCGTTCGGCTACAATTGGAATATGCCGATGTTTTATATAAATGCCGGTATTGACGCGTTCGTGACGCAAAAGATCGGCTGGAACGAGACAAATGTTTTCCCATACCGTGCGTTTTGGTGGGAAAGTCCCGATGGCTCTCGAGTGCTGAGTTATTTTCCGTTCGATTATGTGAACACTGTCGACGATCCTCATCGCTTGGTAGATTGGGTGCGGCAGTTCGACGCGAATACAGGATTCACGAAGATGATGATTCTCTTCGGCGTCGGCGATCATGGCGGTGGACCAACTGACGATATGATTGATCGCATTGAAAGATTGAAGAAGCTCGATATTTATCCGACGATAGAATACGGAACAACGACTCAATATCTTGATTGGCTGAAAAGACAAAATTTATCTACTCTTCCTGTTTGGAAAGATGAATTGTACCTCGAATATCACCAGGGAACATTTACTACTCAGGCGAATAGCAAAGAGTGGAACCGCAAAAGCGAAGTGCTGTTGACCAATGCGGAAAAGTTTTCTTCTCTTGCTTCTTTGTACGGACGAAATTATAATTCCGTTGATATTGAAGATGCATGGAAGAATGTTCTCTTCAACCAATTCCACGACATTCTTCCCGGATCGAGCATACGCGAAGTTTATATTGATTCACCTGAAAGATACAAATTGGCAGATGCAACAGGATCGTACGAATTAGAAAAATCTCTCGGTTATATTTCAAAACAAATCAATACAGCCAAAGTGAAAGGCAAACCGGTTGTTGTTTTTAATCCACTTTCGTGGACGCGGTCGGATGTTGTTTCGCTTGATCTGCCTGAAGGCGATGATAATAATTACGCTGTTACTGAGATACCAGGAAAAGAAATAGAATCTCAGATTATCCAAAAAGAAAAATATCATCGAACTATACTTTTTAAAGCCACAGATGTTCCATCTTTGGGATATAAAACTTTTTCACTGGTAAAAAATAAAATCATTAAAGAAAATAAAATTGCAAATTCTAATTATATAATTGAAAATGAATTCTTCATCGTTAAGATTGATGATGCAACGGGATGGTTGAAGAGTATTATAGACAAGCGGAACGGAAGAGAGTTAATGTCAGGATCCGGGAATGAACTGCAAATGTTGGAAGATAAACCTGCGGCTTGGGATGCGTGGAATGTTGGTTTAACGGGGGTTCAATATCCTACAAAATTGAGAAAAATAGAATGGATTGAAAATGGTCCGGTGCAGAAAACCATCAGAGTTACACGCGATTATCTGAAGCCGGGAGTTAAAAAAGAATATCCGGCAGCGGAATATCCGAATTCATTTTTTACACAGGATATATCGCTGCACAATGGCATTGATCGAATTGATTTTACAACAAACGTAGATTGGTGGGAAGAAAAAACCATGCTCAAGGTTGCTTTCCCGGTCAACGTTCAAAGTAAAATTGCGACTTATGAAATTCCATATGGAACGGTACGACGTTCAACCGAGTGGCGGAACAGTTTAGACAGCGCGAAAGTGGAAGTTCCCGCATCCCGCTGGGCAGATTTATCTCAGTCCGATTACGGTATTAGCTTGCTTAACAATTCAAAATATGGATACGATATTAAAGGAAACGTAATTCGGCTTTCACTTCTTCGCTCACCAGTCTGGCCCGATCCGACTGCGGACAGAGGAAAACATTCCATCCAATACTCGCTTTATCCTCACGCAGGAAAATGGGAAGATGCAAAAACAGTACAGCGCGGGTATGAATATAACACTCCGATGATTGCAGTGATAACTGAAAAACAAAATGGAAAACTATCAACTGAACAAGCACTTGTTAAAATATCACCGGACAATCTTATTCTTACAAGCATAAAAAAAGCGGAAGGTGCGGAGGCTTGGATTTATCAGTGGTACGATGCAATAGGCGCAGAATCGGAAGCAACATTGACATTACAGAAGAGTCCTAAAAAAGCTGTTGTCTCTAATTTCATGGAAGAAAATGGTGACGTCATACCGGTTAGCGGAAACAGCATAAAAGTGCCGACAAAAAAACATGGTGTTGTAACAATCAAAGTATATTACCGTTGAATAAAAAGAATTAAAGGATCATCATGTTTAAAATAATTGTATTTATCGTTCTCATAATTTTACCGAATTATATGTTTTCACAAATTAAAACACGCGAATTGCTGCCGGGAAAAATAAACGGATGGGAAATGTCGGACACGGCAAGATACTATTCCGGCGAAGAAATATTTGATTATATGGATGGAGCGGGTGAAATATACCGCTCCTACAATTTTCAAAATCTAACTGTCCAGCGGTATGCTTGTCAGGGCAATGAAGAAATTCTGGTTGAAATATTCGATATGGGTTCGGCACGGAATGCGTACGGAGTATTTACTTATATGCAGGGTCGCGGAACAGGTGTTTCAATCGGGCAGAGCGGAGAATACAAACTCGGTTTATTAACTTTCTGGAAAAATAAATATTTCGTCTGTGTCCAAATCGAAAAAGAAAACAACAAAGTATCGCAAATGGTATTTGATATCGGTAAATCAATTTCAAATGCGATACCGGGCAATGGAACAATGCCCGAAATCATCGGTTACCTACCGATAAATAAAATTGAAGAAAAAAGCATCCGGTATTTCTTCCGATATGAAATTCTGAACATACATTTTTTTGTTGCCGATAAGAATATATTGAATCTGAACGACAGCACCGATGGCGTTCTTGTAAAATTGAAGAACGATAAAAGCACTTTTTTGCTGATAAGTTATCCGGATAATGCACAGGCCGATTTAGCTTACAATAGTTTTCTCACACATTATATGCCTGATGCAAAAGAGAAGGGAGTAATTGAAACGGAAAACAAAAAGTGGACAGCCTGTTCGAAGCAGAAAAACTATTTACTCATAAATTTCGATTCACCGACAAAAGAACAAGCAGCGATTATAATTGATACATTCAAAAGGAGATTATCATGACACATATAATAACCCGGCGGGATTTTCTCCGCAAAACAGGTGCCGCGGCAATAATAGCAACAACCGGAGCGCCATTATTCGCAAATCAAACAGTTGAAAAGAAATCAAAGGTTATACTTATCCGTAACCAAAGTATTGTCGATAAAAACGGGAATGTTAACCAAAATATTTTCGGGCAGATGCTTGATGAGGCGACGGTAAAATTGTTTGATACTAAAACTTCCGATGCGGCATGGAAACAGATTTTCAAACCGGCCGATATTGTTGGTATAAAATCTAACACATGGAAGTATTTGCCCACTCCGCCTGAAGTTGAGAACACGCTAAAAGCACGACTGAAGAGTGTTGGTGTTAAAGAAGAAAATATAAGCATAGACGATCAGGGAGTGTTGAGCAATCCGGTTTTCCAAAAAGCTACCGCGCTTATCAATGCACGTGCGATGCGGGCACATCATTGGGCGGGTGTGAGCGGATGTCTGAAAAATTATATCATGTTCACTCCGGAACCGTCGGATCTTCACCCTGATTCGTGTGTTGATCTTGGAAGTTTGTTTAAACTTCCGATAGTGAAAGGTAAAACACGGCTACATGTTCTCTTAATGATGACGCCGCAATTCAATTGTTTGGGACCACATCACTTCGATAAAGAATTTATCTGGCAGTACAAGGGGATACTTGTCGGCACAGATCCGGTGGCGCTCGATGCTGTCGGTTTAAAAATAATCGAAGCGAAACGTAGACTGTATTTCAAAGAAGATTTACCGATACGTCCGGCACCGAAACATATAGCAGCGGCGGAACAGAAGCACGGTGTTGGTGTAGCAGATATGAAGAAAATCGACCTACTCAAACTCGGGTGGAATGATGGAGTGTTGATATAGATAATTTTATACGTTTAAAAAATTACTCGATGAATTAAAGTTTTTCTTTTGTTTACAGGAAGTCAAAAGCAAAATTAGTTACTCGTCGTGGCGAGTTGCCTTTTGAAATCCTCTTCATTTTCGGTTTTGTTTTCTTGAATATCGGTACTGATCTGATTCTCTTCAATAGAAACAGCGGGTGGGCGGTTCCTTTTCCACGGTTTCTTCATAAGCCATTCAATTAAATCATTAATTGCCATCAGAATTAGAAGAAGGGCTATTAAAAATATTATCGTGATGCCTACGTCGGGAATGGATTTACTTAATATCAATAACATAATCATATTTGCTCCTGACATGTTGATATCGTCTTATGGAATGTAAATAATTTCATCAATGTTAACAAATCTATTTTATTGATAAAATGAATAAATATCGTTACAATATCACGGATAAAGTATAATCATTAATCTTTCATTAAAACAAGGGAATTTATAATGGAAAAACAGAGTTACAAGAATCATAGACGCTGGGTGTTTGGATTTCACGGCATCCTATTTTTGCTCGTTATTCTTCTTCTTGGCGGATCGGCAGTAAACCTGTGGAAATCATTCGGTGATCATACGCGTGTTTACAGCGCTTCGTTGCTTTTTGTGGTGAGCATCTGCTTGCTGATGTTATTTTTCTATTCACGCTCATTCGCTCTTAAAGCGCAAGATCGTGCCATTCGAGCTGAAGAGAATCTCCGCCACTTTATTTTAACCGGTAAACCGCTTGATCCGAAACTAACGGTCAGGCAAATTATCGGTTTGCGCTTCGCGCCGGATGATGAGTTTGTTGTATTGGCAAAAAGAGCGGTTGAAGAAAAATTGTCTGAAGATGATATCAAGCGAGCGGTGAAGAATTGGAAAGAAGATTACTACAGAGTTTAAAAGTATTAGAAGGAATTATTGATGATCAACCAACTGAATGAGTT
Organism: Ignavibacteriales bacterium; assembly: GCA_016214905.1. Taxonomy (NCBI): domain Bacteria; kingdom Pseudomonadati; phylum Ignavibacteriota; class Ignavibacteria; order Ignavibacteriales; species Ignavibacteriales bacterium. The sequence continues at coordinate 311,977 of JACRMQ010000007.1, forward strand.
ATACGGTCACCAAGCCTGGGCAGACGCTGAACACTGGAAAGCACTGGAGGCACACCCCGCAGCATCTGAAGATGAAACAATTCGCAAACGTTTGTACCACGTTCATCTGGTACAGCGTGCCTTCTTGAGAATTGTCGGCAAAGAAAAATATGATCTGAGAAAGTTTGAAGATTTTCCCGACATGGCGGCACTTAAAGAGTGGGCAATTAGTTGTCATAAAATATCGAAGAATTTTATATGTAATTTAACTGAAGAGAAATTTGCCGAGAATGTTACAATACCATGGTTCAAAGATCCGCCTCTGAGCATAACGATCGAACAAGCGCTCACTCAAGCCGCGATGCACAGTCATTATCACCGCGGGCAGAATGCAGCGCGTTTGCGAGAGTTAGGCGGAGATCCCCCGCTGACGGATTTTATCGCATGGCTCTGGAAAGGTAAGCCGGAAGCGATATGGAAATAGAAAAAAACGGTAAAGAGTGAATCAGCAACACTTTGCCGATTTTAACGTAGACATGAAGGAATGTAAAAATCGCTTCTCCACAACAATGTAACTCAATTTATAAATTCACCATCAATTCATAATGTAAAGGTAACTTTTATGAGATTAATAAACAATTTCACTGTCATCGTTTTAATGATGTGCATATTAGCTTTCACTGCTTCATCATTAGCTCAAACTCCAAAAAAAATTCCGATGCGGGATTTCTTCAAGAATCCTGAAAAATCAGGATTTACGATTTCACCGAATGGTAAATATGTCGCTCATGTTGAACCTTATGAGAGACGCATGAACATTTTCGTACAATCAATATCGGGTGGTAAGGCAAAACGAATCACTTCAGTCACCGACCGTGATCTTTCCGGATATTTCTGGAAAGGGAGCGATCGTTTATTGTTTGTAAAAGATTTCGGCGGAGATGAAAACTTCCATCTTTTCGCGGTCGACCGTGAAGGTAAAGAGATGAAAGATCTTACACCATTTGACAGTGTGCGCGTTGACGTTGTTGATGATTTAAAAGATCATCCAACAGATGTGCTGATAGGTATGAATAAGCGTAACCGTGAAATATTCGACGTGTACCGGCTCAATACGGTTACTGGCGAATTAAAAATGGTAGCCGAAAATCCGGGAAACATTACAGGATGGGTTACCGATCATGACGGGAACATCAGGATTGCCACAACAACAGACGGTGTCAACACAAGCATACTCTACCGCGATACCGAGAAGGATCAATTCCAAAATGTTATGACTACAAATTTTAAGGAGTCATTTGGACCGTTATTCTTTACTTTTGATAACAAAAATATTTATGCCGTATCAAATCTCGGCAGAGATAAAACTGCAATCGTCGAGTATGACATCGCCAATAAAAAAGAAGTGAAAGTATTATACGAACGCGATGATGTTGATGTTAACGGTATGGATTATTCACGATTGAGGAAAGTTTTGACCGAAATAGGTTACGTAACATGGAAGATTGAACATAAATTTCTTGATAAAGAAACCGAAGACTTATACTCAAAGCTTGAAAAGAAACTTCCCGGATATGAAGTAACGGTTGTTTCCAGCGACAAGAATGAGGAAGTATTTACAGTTTCAACATCGAGCGACAGAACACGCGGCTCGTTCTATCTTTACGAGAAAAAGTCGGATAAACTTACGAAACTCGCAGACCGTTCTCCGTGGCTCGAAGAAAAAGATATGGCTGAGATGAAACCTATCGAATATAAATCCCGCGACGGATTGACTATTTATGGTTATCTTACATTGCCCAAAGGCAAGGATGCAAAAAACCTTCCTGTAATTGTCAATCCGCATGGCGGACCGTGGGCGCGCGACATGTGGAGGTTTAATTCAGAAGTACAATTTTTAGCAAACCGCGGTTATGCGGTACTGCAAATGAACTTCCGCGGTTCTACCGGTTATGGAAAAAAATTCTGGGAAATATCTTTCAAGGAATGGGGAAAAACTATGCAGGACGATATTTCCGACGGCGTGAAATGGCTCATCAGTCAGGGTATCGCCGATCCGAAACGTGTTGCGATTTACGGCGGGAGTTACGGCGGTTATGCCACGCTTGCAGGACTTGCATTCACGCCCGAGCTGTATGCCTGCGGTGTTGATTACGTCGGTGTATCTAATTTGTTCACGTTCATGAAAACCATTCCACCGTACTGGAAACCTTATCTCGATATGTTTTACGAGATGGTTGGAGATATGCAGAAAGACAGTGTAATGCTGGCTTCATCATCGCCGGTATTTCATGTGGATAAAATTAAAGCGCCGCTTCTGGTAGCGCAGGGCGCAAAGGATCCGCGCGTTAATATCAACGAGTCGAATCAAATAGTGGATGCGTTGAAGAAGAAGGGGATCGATGTTCCATACCTCGTAAAGGAAAACGAAGGGCATGGATTCCGTAACGAAGAAAATCGTTTCGATTTCTACGAAGCTATGGAAAAGTTTTTAGCAAAACATTTGCTCGACCAGAGGTAATAAAGTTATATACGATGCCCCGTTCGATATTGAGCGGGGCATTTTTGTTTTATACCCAATTATTATCATCTCTTTAATCGGTTAAAAGTTTGCTGGCTTGTATTTATTTTGGTAACTTCAATAGAAAGGAACCCATATCATGAAATTCATTATTTGTTTACTATCAATGGTTATTATTTCAGCTTTGTTAAAAGCGCAGGATAAATCCAAACAGCCGCTTGAGGTTGTTCCTTCTGTTGATCTTGCGCGATACTGCGGGGTATGGTGTGAGATTGCGCGGTTACCAAACAGTTTTCAAACCAAATGTGCAAGCGATGTAGTTGCCACTTACACGTTGCTCGATGACGGGCAGATAAAAGTAGTGAACCGATGCCGCAAGGAAAATGGAGAGATATCTGAGGCGGAAGGAAAGGCAAAAAGAGCAAGCGACGATGAACCGAATTCCAAACTGAAAGTGCGTTTTGCGCCAGCAATACTTTCGTTCCTGCCGTTTGTTTGGGGCAACTACTGGATATTGGAGATTGATACTTCTTACACTTATGCTGTGATCGGTGAACCCGACAGAGAATATCTGTGGATTCTTTCCCGCACTCCGAAAATGGATGAAAATATTTTACAAGGAATTCTCGGCAGGATGAAGGAAAAAGGTTTTGATGTTGAGAAGATAATGTGGACGAAGCAAACACAGTGAGAGCGAAACGTTCCGACTTATAGAAGCAGTGAAAAAGAAGGTTGGGGGTGGCCGTGGACCGACACACCCCTTAATCCCTTTTCAATGGAGTAATATTTATTCTTTATATCTGGAATAAGTATTGCAATTTCATAAAGTATTGTCTTGAAGATATCTTCCAAGTTGATTCGTGCATATCATTCGCATCATAGTGCTGGTAATCATATGTAGAACCAACATATAACACTGAAAACGGACTTAGTCTGTACGTTACTAACGGATCAATGTCCCATTTCTTATTAAAGTCGTTGAACTGTCCAACTAACCTTAAAGAAAATTCCTTGTTGAATTGAAATTGAAATCTCGTTCTCGTAATATATCCCTTAAAAAATTCCTCTCCAGTTTCGATATCAGTACTTTTCGAATAATTTACCGATTGATCTATTGTGAGTCTATCTATCGGTTTGATGTTGAGAGTAGCACTCAGTCCGGTTTGGTTTCCTTTCGACATTGCCCAGTAGGCAATCCCCTTTCCATAGTTTGCTCCGATATTTAAACCGATCATACTGCTAAACCGACTGCCGATGTTGGCAGATACTCGCCAGAGGTTTTTAAACATCACTTCATTAAATAATTCGGACCCTTGCCCGAAATTAAAATTAATATTTGTTTGGGCGAACTTCAAACCTATGTATCCACCCAAATTGATACGCTCAATTTTTTTGATTCCATCAAAACTCCATCTGCTTAAAACATTACCCTGCGGAGTTATTTGTGTGAAGATGCTATTTTCAGGATAAAAGGTATAACCTGTGTATATGCTGCCGGTTCTGTGGTTCACCACCGGGTCGTAACCGATCTCGGTTCTGTATAACGGATGTATCTGATTGTAGTCAATAACGAAATTCCAATTTCTAGCATTTCGTCTTAGTTCGGTAATAAGAGCCGTGCCGTTAAATGATTCACCGTCAAAAATGGCGGTATGTTTTCCACGACCGAATGTAATACCATCGAAATCATTCGTGAGAGATGGGTCGATTGGTTCTTTGGAATATGTTTGTATGATTTGTCCTAACCAGCTGTAATTATTGGAGAGACGGATATCGCCATCAAAAGATAAAACAGTGCCGAAGCCGTTCTTCGTAAACCGGCGGTCGCCAACCATAACTCCGACTCTGGAATCTTCTCCGACTGTATGAATTGCTCGGATAACGTTAACTAAACTTTTGCCTGAGTTAACCATCAGATTCATTTCGTCCAGCGGAATAATGTAGGGCGTGTTTTCATCCTGTGCCATCAAATACGCAACACTCGTGTTTCCAACTCTGCCCGTAAGTTTTGCAGTTACACGCGGGTCGTTCACGGTTCTTGTGTAAAAAGAATTAAACATGGTTCTGAAGATGTCGCTTCCTTCCTGAAAGAAGGGCCGCCGTTCGGGATACATCAAGGATATGGTAGAGTTCACATCTATTTGTGCGGCATCTGCTTCAATTTGACTGAAATCAGGATTGTACGCGGCTTCTGCCGTTACGTCGGAGGTAATAGAATATTTTGCTCCGATAGAAACTTCTCCCTTGATTTTTTTCTCGCTAAAACTTGAAGTAGGATCACGCATATTTGATAAGCTTCCTGACTGGTGAGCGACCATTGCCGGAAGAATTTCAATCCCTTTACCAGGCTGGACACCGCTTATACCTGTCAATGTTCCCCACTGACATGGTTCGCACTTCTCGTTTCTGTCGTTAGCAGCCCAGGAATAATTCTTTGAACTTTCGCGCGGATGAATGCGCCCGAAATTTATTTTCCATGTCTGAATATCGTTATTGGGAAAGCGGAGACTCTTGAAAGGTATAGCTATTTCCACCTGATAACCAGATTCAGTTTGATGAGCCGCAGATTCCCAGATTACGTCAAATCCTGGATCAGAACCGGCGATACTTGACCAGAGATAGTCCTTTTGAACACCGTAAGGATTCACAAAAAATTCATAGGCCCATGATGCATTCCCGTAAGTATCGATTGAAATAGCCACGGCATCGTCGTTGTTGAATTGATCCCGTTGAGACATAGTAGCGCGAATCGCACCCGGGTCATCTTTGCAATTAAACGCGATATAAAGATTATTTTCATCGTAAATCAATGCAGCTTCTGTCTGTACATCGGGCGTTGTGTTGTCACCCGGGTACGTCTCTACAAAATGAGTAATCCAGTTGGCAATTTTCCAGACAGGGTCGTTTAAATTTCCGTCAACTTTAATTTCGTCATTCGCTTTTGCAATATTAATCACCGGGCGGTATTTAGGCGGTACAATATCCGTGCAAAAAGCTGTAGAAGAAATAAATACAGTTATAATCAAGAAAAGGAATAAAAAAGTTTTCATATTACACCCCGTAAAGCGTTTGTTGGATTTAGTAAATTTATCCGCAAAGGCATCTATATTTCATTTACGATTTTACTATAAAAAAAGTTTCACGATGTTTTTTATTCATAGGATGAGAGAAGGGATATGTTGATGTTCTTCAAACAATATATGAGAAGATTGAAGAACTACAGAATGTCTAACCCCCTTTGGTTTTCCCCCTTTGTAAGGGGGAAATAAAAAAGGGGTCGAGAATAAAACAAATGAAAAGGGGACTATGACCGGTTGGGTTGAAGGTGATAATAATTTTGTGTATTTTGCTTGTTGAATTATTACATTAAATTCTAGTAAAAATATTTATATGAACTTTTACGTTGCAGTTACTGATAATGAATGGTTTACCTTCCTGAAACAACGGAAACCAGATGAGGTAAATTTTTGGCGTCCTGGAGGTCAGACCTTTTCCGCATTATCAATGGGAGAACCTCTTCTTTTTAAACTTCATACACCTAATAGTTATATTGTTGGTGGAGGATTTTTTGTTCGTTATACAAAACTTCCATTATCAATGGTTTGGAAAGTTTTTGGTGAGAAAAACGGCACAGATCAACATGATGTATTCATCAGGAAAATATTCTCTTATTTAAATGTAGATAGGCAAAAAATATCTGATCCAGAAATTGGATGTGTTGTTCTTGGGATGCCATTTTTTTTTGAGCGTCAGGACTGGATTCTCGTACCTTCTAATTGGTCATCGAACATAGTCCGTGGAAAACGATATGATACCTCAGATCAAGTAGGAAAAGAATTATGGGGTCGAGTCGAACCGATTTTGTTTAGACAGGAAATCGGAAAACAACCTAAAAAGTATGATCGGGTTGCTGAACAAGAACCCCGATATGGGACAAAACACTTTGTTGAAACACGTTTTGGTCAGAGCGCTTTTCGGACAATGGTGATAGATGCTTATGGAAGAAGGTGTGCCGTATCGGGAGAGAAAACAGTACCCGTTCTTGAAGCATCTCATATAAAGCCTTACGCTGATTCTGGACCTAACATACCTCATAATGGAATATTGCTTAGGGCTGATTTGCACATCCTTTTCGATCAGGGTTACATGACAATAACCAATAAATATCAGATTGAAATTAGTCGTCGCATAAAAGAAGAATATGAAAACGGAAGAGACTATTATAAGTACAATGGAAATCAATTAATTTCTTTGCCCTCGAGAGTTGACGAGCAACCCGCAAGTGAATTTCTTCAATGGCATCAGGAAAACGTGTTTAAAGGTTAGTGATTAATAATGGGGAAAAAGATGTATTTGCGATGGTATAAAAATTAATGTTAATACATGTTGATAAATTTGGAGAATATTTATGATGAAAAATGAAGAGATCCTATTTTACGTTGATGTAGGATGGGTTCAGGAAGAGGCAAGGAGATTAATCAAGCGCAGGTTAACTGATTCTGAACTTCTTTCCGTAAAAAAAGGTTTGGAGTGGGGGCTCACAACTGATATTGATACAGTTTTTGAGGCTGCAATAGAAAAAGCTGTCGAATTACATAGTGTTAAAAATAAACAACATTATAAAAATTGAAATTTTAGGATTTATAAATCTCAGGGAATTCTTATGAACAAAATACTTTTCTTTTTCATTCTGCTTGTGTCTGTCGCCTTTCTCCCACAACAAAGCACTTCACAAAACAATAACCCCACCCTCTTTGTCACAACATCCTGGCTCTCGGAACATCTCAACGATCCATCGCTTGTGATGCTTCACGTTGCGCAGATTCGGCGGGATTACGAGAAAGGTCATATTGTGGGTGCACGATTTCTATGGCCCGGATGGATGGCTATGTCGAATCCAGATCTGAGTTACGAGATGTTGCCTGTTGAACAGCTCGATACACTGCTGGAAGGACTCGGCGTCTCAAACGATTCACGAATTATACTTTGCGGTACCGGAGCAAATATTGGTGCCGTTGCGCGTGTTTTTGCCACGCTCGGTTATCTAGGTATGGAAGATAAAACTTCAATCCTCGACGGCGGTATCGATGCATGGAAATCGGAGGGGCGGCAAATTTCAAGAGAAATTTTTCCGGTAAAACGCGGTACGTTCACTCCGCATCTCAAACAAAATGTATTTGTCGATGCTGAGTTTGTTAAATCGAATTTAAACAAATCAAATTTTTCCATTGTCGATGTACGTCCGCCAAATCTTTACAGCGGTTCGGGCAGTGCTGCAGGTTCCCGCAACGGACATATTCCGGGGGCGGTAAATATCAATTCTTCCACTTTCGTGGATAGCACAAACAAGTTGCTTCCATTACCAAAGTTAGAAGAAATATTCAATACCGCAGGTGTTAAAAAGGGGAGCGATGTTATTACATATTGCAGTGTTGGCGCATCGGCAAGCGTTGGTTACCTTGTTGCCAGATATCTTGGCTTTAATGCTCATCTGTATGACGGCTCGTTTGAAGATTGGAGCAGCAGGGATGAGTTACCGGTTGAGATTACGGTAAAGCAGGATTCGGTTAAGGAATAACAATTTTGCGAATCGATAAGTAGTGATCCGGTCGAGAAGATCGAACCTACACTTATAACATTTCAAAATACACTTGACACTTGACAAAATTTATTCTATATTAAATTTAGTAATAATCACAAACAAAATGTTATACAATAAATCCATACTCACACAAAAAACGACAAGCATAAGCAATTTGTGCTGGTGGTGGCGCGTTTTATCAAGTGGGTTGGATTTTCTTATAGATGAAAAATAGATAATTCTATATAATCGAATTTTAATTAAAACCCACTATGACAGTCATAGTGGGTTTTTTGTTTTTATACACAGTCCGAGAAACGAAATTCATCGACCGTGTCTGGATATCGAAAATGACAAATCAATTTATCAATCAATAATAAGGAACGTTTTATGAGAACCACAAAAATAATACTTGATGAAGAAAAAATACCGCGTCACTGGTATAACATTGCGGCAGATTTACCGAAGCCGCCGCTGCCTCCTCTACATCCGGCAACACATGAGCCGGTTGGACCGGCAGACCTTGAGCGACTGTTCCCGATGGAGTTGATCAAACAGGAAGCGAGCAAAGAAAGATGGATAGATATTCCCGAAGAGGTGCTCGACATATATAAATTATGGAGACCCTCTCCGCTATATCGCGCATATAGACTGGAAAAAGCTTTACAAACTGCTTCAAAAATATTTTATAAATACGAAGGAGCAAGTCCGGCAGGTAGCCACAAGTTAAATACTGCCGTCGCTCAGGCGTATTATAATAAAAATGCCGGAGTGAAACGGATAGCAACAGAGACAGGGGCGGGTCAATGGGGAAGCGCCCTTAGTTTAGCGTGCAAATATTTCGGGATTGAATGTAAAGTTTATATGGTGAAAATAAGTTATCAGCAAAAACCGTACAGGCGCGCGATGATGACAACGTGGGGCGCGTCGGTTACCGCGAGTCCTAGCATGGAGACGAAATTCGGGCGTGATCTGCTTCAGAAAAATCCCGATTCGTCAGGAAGTTTAGGCATAGCAATAAGTGAAGCGATTGAAGAAACTGTATCTCGCGACGACACAAGATACTCTTTGGGCAGTGTGTTAAATCATGTGCTGATGCACCAGACTATTATCGGTTTGGAAGCAAAACAGCAGATGGAAATTGCGGGATATTATCCAGACGTTATTATCGGATGCGTTGGTGGAGGAAGTAATTTTGCGGGGCTTGTATTTCCATTTATGCAAGATAAATTTCATGGTAAAAAGTTTACCGCGATTGCGGTTGAACCGGCATCGTGCCCCACACTTACAAGGGGTGAGTTTGGATACGATTTCGGAGACACAGCTAAGATGACTCCTCTGTTGCCGATGTATACGTTAGGATCGGGTTTCATGCCGCCGCCTATTCACGCGGGTGGTTTGCGTTATCACGGAATGGCGCCGCTAGTCAGTCAGTTGGTAAAAGAAAAATTCGTTAATGCTGTTGCATATAAACAAACCGATGTATTCAACGCGGCACGGATTTTTGCCAATACAGAAGGAATAATCCCCGCGCCTGAATCGTCACACGCTATTTGCAGCGCGATCCGTGAAGCGGAGAAAGCCAAAGAAGAAGGAGTTTCCAAAACAATACTCTTCAACTTGAGCGGGCACGGGTACTTCGATATGGGTGCTTATGACGCTTTCAACGAAGGGAATTTGAGAGATGAAGAGTTTCCAAAAGATTTCAGCACAGGTGTATCAAAAAGTGTGTTGTGTTGAGGATTTAAGGTCTCCACCCTGCTTCGCGAGTAAAATTCAGAATGATATCGGCATCCGGATCTTATTCAGAAAAAGATATGTATATTGGTTAACCCTTTGACTTTATTAAGAAAATCGATTACTTTAGTTAGAAAAGTGTAAGAATCGTCGCTCAACAAACTATTATTGAAATAATAATAAGAAAGAGACAATCATGAAAAATATCATTTTATTTTTACTGATTATTGTGTCATTATTGACATTAAGTTGCCAAGACGACATAATGCTTACTAATTCAAAGAGTCAAAAAGGTTTCGGAAATATTTCTATTTCCCTTAAGGATACTCCTGCCGAGATAGTTGAAGTGGTCGCAACTCTTTCTCGGCCGGAATATCGATCCAAATCAATTACACTCACAATCGACAGCTTGAATCAAACCGCGTCCGGAACATTTAACAACATAACGATTGGAACATGGCATCTCAAGGTTGATGCTTTTGACGGAAATGGAATAATTAAATACTCTGGTGAGACCGATGTTGAAATTGTTGCCGATGAGATTAGTGTAGTCGAATTGGTTTTAGAGCCATCAACATCGGGAGTTGAAATAATTGTTTCATGGGGTGGTAATACTTTGTCTAGAGGCCTTGTTTTGTTTTTACCTTTCGATGGTGATATACAAGATAAAAGTAATTACAGAAATCAAGCACACTCCAATAATGCAGCGTACACAGCCGATGCTCATGGTACACCGGAAAGTGCGTATCTTTTTAATGGCAGCAATAATTACATAACTGTTTCTAACAGTTCATCGCTTAATCCCACAAAACAGATTACACTTTCTTTTTGGCTTCGACTGGATTCGATCCAGAGTAATTATACCGATATATTTGCCAAAGGTGGACCGGTCTACGGTTATTTCCAAAACCGACAATACAATCTTGCCGGGAAACAAAACATCAATTTATGGTATCCTCAATTCAAATCAGCCGGCGATGGAAAGGGCCAACAGGAATTAGATTCCAACGAAAAATCATTCAACGTAGGTGAGTGGACCTATTTTACTTTCATTGTAGACAGAATAAATCATAAAATGAAGATGTATGTTGATGGTGTTTTATTAAAAGAGATTTTCGACTCTTACTCTACTTTTAACATCAATTCTTATCCACTGCTCATCGGGTCAAGTCTTGAGCAACTATATGAACATACACCGCTTAAAGGGGCGATAGACGAATTTCGAATTTATAACAGAGTATTATCTAACAAGGAAATACATGCTCTATTTAATATGTGAATAATGAAATAAATATTTGTTATTTTTATTTTAAAATTCAAATTATTTTTTCAGCTTTAGGTTTATTAAATTTATTCCATCAGGCAATCCCTGAGGAAACCTCGCATATTGCGTCAAAGATTCCCACCATACCATATCAGGATATTTTTGTGTGTAGATACCTTCATCAGAGGCGTTTGCGGTTACAATGGTGCCAATAATTATCCAAATCGGTGCGGAAATTGTGGCAGCCCAACCGTGGCTCGCCGTGGAGAGCGCTCCAATCAATGTCCAAAGCGACAATGACCGGTAATTATTATCAAAAGTTTCAAGCGTAGCACGCATGATTGAATTTGCGGGAATAAAGAGGATACCGTCGTTTTGCGTTTGCACACATATGGCGGTATCGTTCAGCGCGATAAATTCCCCGGTTATCTTTGCGGGTGATGTTTGAGCCGGTTCAATATATTCAATATAAATCCATCCACCGTATGATTCTTCCTGCATTTTTGGTGCCGGAGATAACCAGTTGGTTGGTGCTTTACTCGCAGTACATCCGCAAATCAAAAGTCCGATTAAAAAGATTGTTATTGAAATTGCGATCTTAGATTTACTTAACATATTTACTCCCCCAGAATGAGGTTTCCATTGTTGGTTCAATTTTTTTAAAGCGTAAAGCTTCCGTTTTCATAGATTTTTCCGGTTGCGCGAACATCTCTATTCCTTTCTCGATATTCTCCTCAGCCAACCATTCTTCACGCAGCCATTCGAGGTAATATCCGCGGCTCTCGAGAAAAATTTCATAACGATCAAAATCCCGAGGTAATTCAAAAACGATTTGGTATTCGTCGCCGGGAAAAGTAACAAGAGGTTTTGTTACTTCTATAAGTCCTTTCAGCGTTCCGAGTTCAGAATTATTCGCACGTTGGACATCTGAAGGCATCACACGCAACGGTTCAGCAGTAGTGTCGATTGATGCTAACGCGAGATGGTTTATTCGCCACATTCCTTTAGTCATTCGAATATATAAAGTATGAGGAGGTGGCAATTCATTTGGAAGCGGAAACATTTGAATGTTGGTTGCGATTGGTCCCGTTTCACCGAATTCACCGATCTTCGTAAGTTTACCACTTTCATCGGGCAGTAGGATCTCGATTCCCCCTAGAGTATGTCCAGTGTTACCAAGATAATCTTTCAGGTCAGAGCTTTCGCACTTTGCCAACATTGCTGCGGCAGAGTTTCCAAAATACGCAAGTGCTTGATAAAAAAGATATGTTGTAAGAAGTGTTTGACGAAAACTCATGATAATTCCGAGATTGCCAGATGGAACCGTATCGAATGAAACCCTCAACGTTTCACGCTCGGCAAGATCAAATGAGTCGGTTAAACTGAATCGCTCAAGTTTATCGAAGCTTTGAATTAAATCAACACGTTCACCCTCCGATCCTATACAAGATTTGGGAGCTGTAATATTTTCGGCTGAATAGAATTTATTATCTGGTGAAATGAATATACGATTGCTCTCTGGACGAGGAAATGCGAGCAGCGATACGGAACGTATAACGTGAGTTTCCAACGCTTCGTTTGTAACTTTTATTTCGAAATGTTGACCGTATGGTTTTGCGGTGTAGAGGTGATCGATATCCGTTGCTTCGAGCGATGGAAGAATGCTTGCGGAAAATCCTTCTGCCATAAGTGATAATCCCTCGCCATCCTGCGCGTAAAACGTTGGGCACGAACCGAAACATGCTTTAGGATTTGTAAGGCATATGATTGATGCGATTGCAGATCCAGCGGTAACAACGCTCATTGTACCCGCCGCGCCAGAAGGATTAATTACGTTTGTCTCAAAAAGGGCAACTCGTTCAAAAGCGATTGAGTCCTGACCTTCTTTTTCAATCTCACGATCGATATTAAAAAACACACTATGTCCGATAACTTGTTTGTGTGGTTCATCGAAAGTCCATTTAGTGAAAAGCGCAACCGATCCGTCTTTGAGATGTGCCTTCAGAAACGGTATGTTGGGGTCAATTTTTTGGACACTGTCGGGAGTTGTTGTGAGGCGCTTCAAAGAATAAACATTACAACCGAACTGAAAATAAAAACATAGAAATAGAAAGAACAAAAGAATGAATTTTATTGAAATGTTCATTTTGACAATTGTTTTATAGTTCATTGTCTTTGATCTCCTTTCAAAACAATTTCAAAATATTTATTAATTGCCTTATATAGGGGTCGATAATAAATTACTGCATATATCACAATTCATATCAGATTATTCACTACTTAAGTAACAATAACTTCTTCGTATAGGTGAACGATCCGGATTGAAGTTTATAATAATATACTCCGCTCGAGTATTTTGATGCATCCCACTTCACCGTGTAGGTCCCAGGGTTTAAAACTTTATCCACAAGTGTTTCTACTTCTCTGCCTAACATATCGTATATCTTCAACGACACAAATCCAGAATTCGAAATCCGAAATCCGAAATTTGTTATCGGATTAAATGGATTAGGATAATTTTGCATCAAGTTGAAATCTCTTGTTGGGCTTAGCGGATTTTCAACCACACCGGTGATGAGATGATTCAATACTATTTGATATACGGAAACCGGATAGATATTGAGATTCGTTGGCGTTATGGCAAAAAGAGTTTGCAGATACCCAACCATCTGATCGCTGCTGACGATAGTGTATAACGATTCGGGTTGTAGCGGTAATCCGTTAATTAAGGCATAACCGAGGTGCATTTCTCCGCCAACCGTATCGATACTGTATTCTAATCCGGTTGATTGTACAAGATATTGATAGTCGTTAATTTCGGGATGAATAAATCCCAGCAAAGCATCCAGTACACCATAAAGTTGTGCACCGCTAAGATCAAACAATGCCAGCCGGAAACCTAAACCATCAGTCGTATCGTAACCGTAAGGGTAAGCCCGGAAAAGATCTGCAGGTGATACGGGACCCGGATACAATTTATCTGCCATATGCCCAGTTGCTTCAAGAGATAAATCTGCGTTAACAGCATAAGCACTGTGAAGCATCGCGCTTGTCACAAGGTTACCCATAGGAGTTTTAATCGAATCGATTGATGTGGGAACATAATAGTACAAGTGGTCTGCAGTAAAAAGTGTTCGATACGGATCACCGATCAACGGAAAATATGTAACTGTTACTCCTGCTTTAAGATTCTCCACCAAAATTGAGAGCGTTGAGTCTGCGGGAATTGCATTGGTTATTTCTTGCAAGGAATAGCTTAATACGCTGGTTCCTGTTCCATTAAAGATAAGTTGAAGTTTTCCAACGTAGTGATAAAATTCACCAGCTTGAACAATAGGAATGTTATTGACATATACGATTGTATCTAAAACCGAGTGTGAGTGTCCACCGATAATTGCATCGACACCCGAAAGATATTGGGCAATGGTCATGTCGAGCGTTAATCCTAAATGAGAGAGAAGCACAACAACCTGACAGCTTTCGGCTTTTAATTCTGAAACTTTGAAGAGAATATCTTGCACAATATTTGTATCGATAAATACCGGCGCCGGATTGCTGATGAGATTAGCTTCGGGAGTGGTAACGCCTATTAATCCGACTTTAATGTTCCCGCGTCGTTCAATTGAATGAGATTGAATGAACGGTTTCAGCGTGGGAACTGAATCGAGATTCAAAGCGTTCGTAGAAATTACTTCGAAGGAAGAATCGAGATTCGCCTGATATAGAATTTGAGAAAGCATTTCAGGTCCGGGATCAAACTCGTGATTCCCCAGACAGAGAGCATCGAAACCAAGAGAGTTTAGAATCTGAAGTTCAGGAACACCGAAATAAGTATTGAACATCAAGTTGCCGACCATAAAATCACCGGTATGAATCAGGATTGGATTCGGTTCTGTTTGCTTTAGTAAACCAATCATTGTTGCGGCACGGGAAATCCCGCCGAAATTTCCGGCGGCATAAGGTAATAGATCGGAATGTGTGTCGTTGACGTGGATAAATGTCAAAGTATCAACCTGAGCTATCGAGCTGTTGGTAGATAGGTTAAAGCAAAAAAATACAACTGTCCAGAAAAGTTTAAATAACTTCATAAAAAATCTCCTATTTATTGGTTGTCTTTTATCAAATTTATTACATTTCAAGAAAAATTTGTCATAAAATTGTCATATTCAGGTAAATGTTTTCCAGCCCATTTTGATAATTATACCGTGGAGATGGTTAGATTTCCAATAAAATAGATTATATTTTTAATAAAGGCAAGTTCCTAATCAAAAATAATTTCAATGATGTTGGAAGAATTTCAATCGGGAATCGGCAGGAGGCAATTATTCGGTGAGGGAGAAAGAATAAATCGTTTGGATTATCTTATCACCTTCAAACGTTTCAACAAGTGATATGTAGAGACTATTACCAATTCAACAAGTTTTTCGGTTGTTTGATCCGGATGAAGTTGAAGATTATTAAGAGCGCAAATGGTTTGTAACTCGCGAAGGTATATTCGTATTCCCTGTCTGTCCGCTTTGGCAATCCATTCAACAAGTTCTTCTTCTAAATATCTGCTAAAATGTTGAATGAATAAATCGGCGCGGATAAGTTTTCGTTTACCGTCTATTTGAACAGGAAAAATATCTTGCAGGTCTTCAGTGTATTCTTTCAACCGTGGATCGACTTTCTTTTCAATATTAAAATATCCGGCAACTGTACCGGTAATATTTTTATAACTGCTCGCCTCCGTATAGCGAACTCGTAGCGGTCGGCGCTGAGCAAGTTTTTCTTTCCCGAAAAGAAAATCGACAAATATTAATTTTTCAATTGCAGGTTTCCATGTTTTGTAGTTATGTTTCCACTTTGAAGCAGGGTCGAGCCATACAGCGAAAGTTTCGGCAAAATCTTCGTCAGGATGCTTTTGCGCGTAATGCGGATGACCGACATAATGAAGATACTTGACAAAATCTTTACTCGCTGGGTTGAAATGATAAAGATTCGGGTATCGTTTATTTATTTTACCGAAAAGTTTTTTCGAATCTTCTCGAATCCACAGTTTATAAGCGTAGTTGATTGCATGACCGGTTTCATGCCGGAGTACCATCATGATTTCCTCCTTAGTGTAAGAGAGGAAATACTTTTCACCTATTCTTCGAAGCGTATTATTTGCAAGATAAAATGGAATTTCCACCGAGCCGGTTTTGTCTATGCATCCCCAAGGTTCGTCACCGAAATAAAAATGCGGAAAGAACTCAATATTTTTTTCACTTAACTCATGTCTCAGTTGAATAAGGCATTCACGAAGTGTGTCTTCAGGCCGTAATTCAAGATCGCACACTCTTTTATTAAGAAGAGTTTGAAAAGATAATTCTCTTACCCGCGGATTTTTTTTCGATAATACCATAATACTCGCCTAAAAAATCGAAAACCCCTGTAACATAAATCTGCATACAGGGGTTGAATTTAAAATATTGGCAAACTCACGTAACGCTGGCTTCGCTCTGTTTTTCTTCGGGTTCCTTCTTAATTTTCCTAGATCGGTTACCCTCGGTAAATTTCAGAGTTTCGGTCTTTGGGTTTAATTTTACTTTAATAATACTTCCCTGTCCGAATTTATTGCGTAAAACTTCTTCCGCAATCGAATCTTCAATGTATTTCTGCAGAGCTCTTTTTAATGGTCGTGCACCAAATGCCGGATCGTATCCTTTATCTACAAGAAACTCCCTTGCTTGTTTAGTGAGTTGAATTGAGATATCGAGATTCGCCATTCTTTTTACAAGTTCATGCATCTGAATGTCGATAATCTTGTCAATATGTTCACGGCTCAAACTGTGGAATACTATCGTATCGTCGATACGATTCAGGAATTCAGGATTGAAAACGCGTTTGACAGCATCTTCAATAGTGTTTTTCATTGTTTTGTAAATATCTTTCGGAGTCTCAACGCCAAAACCGAAACCGCCCGAGGTTTTTATATCGCGTGCACCGATGTTTGATGTCATTATTAGAATCGTGTTTTTAAAATCGACTCGCCGTCCAAGACTATCGGTAAGTATACCGTCATCCAAAACTTGCAGGAGTATATTGAAAACATCTGGATGGGCTTTTTCTATTTCATCTAAAAGCACAACCGAATAAGGTTTCCTGCGAACCTTTTCAGTCAGTTGTCCGCCTTCTTCGTAACCAACGTATCCGGGAGGTGCGCCAACAAGCCGTGATACGCTGAACTTTTCCATGTACTCGCTCATGTCGATGCGGATGAGAGATTCTTCGGAATCAAAAAGATACTTCGCGAGCGCTTTTGCCATTTCAGTTTTGCCAACGCCAGTTGGACCGAGGAAAATGAACGAACCGATAGGACGTTTCGGATCTTTCAATCCCGCTCGTGTGCGTCGTATAGCTTTACTAAGCTTTTGTATTGCTTCATCCTGCCCGACGATTACATTCTTCAGCGCCGTTTCCATCTTCAGAAGTTTTTCCGATTCAGATTGAGCGATACGATTCACCGGTATACCTGTCATCATCGAGACAACATCTGCCATGGTCTCTTCGTCAACATCGTGAACCACATGGTGGGCTTTTTGTTCCCAATCTTTTTTAGCTGTTTCAAGATCGTGTAATAATTTCTTTTCCAGATCTCGAAGCCGCGCGGCTTCTTCAAAATTTTGATTTTTCACCACGCTGTTTTTAGATTGACGGATTTTTTCAACCTCTCCTTCAAGGTCTAATATTTCTTTGGGAACATGAATATTTGAAAGGTGAACGCGTGAACCGGCTTCATCCAGTACGTCAATAGCTTTATCGGGCAGATAACGATCCGTGATATAGCGGTCGCTTAAAC
Source organism: Ignavibacteriales bacterium (assembly GCA_016214905.1). Classification (NCBI taxonomy): domain Bacteria; kingdom Pseudomonadati; phylum Ignavibacteriota; class Ignavibacteria; order Ignavibacteriales; species Ignavibacteriales bacterium. Next base: position 329,882 of record JACRMQ010000007.1, read on the forward strand.
GCACGGCGGCATCGAGCGATTTTTCGCTATACCTGACAGTATGATGTTCTTCGTACTTATATTTGATATTTTTTAATATTTGAATTGTTTCATCGACAGTTGTAGGATCGACCATGATTTTCTGGAAACGCCTGTCAAGCGCGCCATCTTTCTCTATATATTGTCTATATTCATCAAGCGTAGTGGCGCCAATGCACTGCAAGTCACCTCGCGATAACGCGGGCTTGAACATATTCGATGCATCGAGCGAACCCGATGCGCCACCCGCGCCTACAATCGTGTGAAGCTCATCTATAAAAAGAATAACATCCTTCGATTTTTCAAGCTCATTCATGACAGCTTTCATTCGCTCTTCGAACTGTCCGCGGTATTTTGTGCCGGCGACAAGAGCGGCAAGATCAAGTGTTACCACACGCTTATCGTGAAGAACGCGCGAAACTTTCTTTTGAACTATGCGAATTGCAAGTCCTTCGGCAATTGCGGTCTTGCCGACTCCCGGTTCGCCAATCAAAACCGGATTATTTTTCTTTCGTCTACTAAGTACCTGAGCTACACGTTCAATTTCTTTTTCCCGCCCGACAATCGGATCAAGCTTATCTTCAACAGCTAATTTTGTAAGATCGCGGCCGAAGTTATCGAGCACGGGAGTTTTTGATTTTTCGGTTTTAGCTCTCTCGGTTGCAGGAGTTGAAACGGGAATCGTGGAAGGCTTTCCACTTATGATATTATCAAGTTCATTACGGACCGCATCGTAGTGAACGTTAAACTGATGAAGAATTTGAGCGGCAATATTATCATCATCCCGAAGAAGAGATAAAAGCAAATGTTCTGTTCCTATGACATCTGACCTATAAAGTTTTGCTTCCAGATAAGTTATCTTTAAAACTTTTTCAGCTTGCTTGGTTAGCGGGATATTGCCGATGGTGAGAGTACCGCCTGATGTTCTTACGGTATCTTCGATGGCTTTCTTTAATTTGAAAAGATCTATGCCGATATTGCGGAGAATTTTAACTGCGATACCTTCACCTTCCCGAATCACTCCAAGGAGAAGGTGTTCGGTCCCGATGTAATCATGACCGAGTCGCAGAGCTTCTTCGCGGCTTAATCGAATTACATCCTGTACGCGATTTGAAAAGTTACCTTCCATTGATATTATCCAATCTGCTTGTCTATTTTCTATAACAATTATTTTAAACTAAGTATTCCTTACTTTTCTAATATACTTAAATGGGTATGATTACGCAAGGAGAGAAATGATTGACTTTCCGCTTGAATTTTCATATATTTATACAACTTCCAATGAAAAATCCTTTAATTTTTACGGAAGTAATGATTCCGCAGTAGCTCAATGGTGGAGCATCCGGCTGTTAACCGGAGGGTTACAAGTTCGAGTCTTGTCTGCGGAGCAAAATTAATCCCGATCTAACTATCGGGATTTTTTTTGCATATTCTGGAATATTCAAACTCTAAAATTTGATAACTATTCAATTAGTTGAATCTAATATCGAATTTTCCTACCTTTCAGCTAATAGAAGTTAGAACAAATTATTTTAACCAGGAGATTATTATGCAAATCTATATTGGAAATTTACCGAAGGAATACACTGATGCCGAATTGAAATCGATGTTTGAAGAATTCGGTACGGTTAAAGAAGCGAATATTGGGCGTAACAAAAAAACGAATGAATCGGAAGGTTACGGAATTGTTGTTATGTCGGTTAAATCTGAAGCGCGCGATGCGGTTGAGGGTTTGCGCGGAAAAGAAATTCAAGGTAAACCACTGAGAGTGAGAATTCTAAAACCCGGTGACGATTTTCATACTCAAGAAATGGGAAGATCTGGAATACCTTTGGTAAAAAGCAGCGGATCATTTCGTGGAACAAGCGCGATCAGACGCGGTGGACAGCGAGGAAGCTGATAACTCATATTAAGGTTATAGCATAAATAAAAAGCCATCCCGATAAATCGAGATGGCTTTTTATTTTTAAAAATTCAGTTGAATTTTACGCGGTTAGAATTTCAACAATTTTTTTTGATTTTCCATAATCGTTGAACTTCACTACTCCATCGGTAAGAGCAAAGAGGGTATCGTCACTTCCGATTCCAACATTTGTGCCTGGTGCAAATTTGGTACCCCTTTGTCGGACGATAATACTACCTGCGGTAACTTTTTCGCCACCAAATCTTTTCACACCTAATCTCTGCGCGTTGCTATCGCGTCCGTTTCTTGAACTTCCGCCGCCTTTTTTATGAGCCATACTATTCTCTCTTTCTACCCAATATTTGTTATTTCTACTTCTGTGTACTGCTGACGATGTCCGCGGCGCAAACGGTATCCTTTTCTTTTCTTCTTCTTAAAAACTATCACCTTATCATCTTTAATATTTCCAAGAATCTTTGCTTCAACGGTACTATTTTTAATAAATGGATTTCCAATTTGAACGCTTTTTTCATCGGCTTTAAGAAGTACACGCTCGAATTTTACTGTGCTTCCAACTTCAGCACTAAGCCGGGGAACAAAAATCCTCTCGCCCTGACTGACTTTTAACTGCTGACCTGAGATGTCGACAACGACAAACATGTTGATTTTACCTTATTTTAAGTGATTTTTCTATCGAATGCATAACAATGTACGAATTTTTTTTGGAATGTCAAAACCCCATTTATGATACTTAATCAGCAATTATTTAAAATTTTGTTTGACTTTTATTGCAAATCTCAATATGTTATGTTACTCATCGATCGTAATTAAACACTCGATTATATGCTGATGGTTAATTACTTCATTTTTGTGTTTGAATATTATTAATAAATCATGAAGAAAAAAACAGTTCTTATTGTAGAAGACAGCCCGGGGTTTTCCGAGTTAATGAAGTATGTGGTTGAAGATGAAGGATTCAAAGGTGTTATTTTTCCGCTTGAAGAAAATTTTCTTAAATGGGTGGAAAAAGAAAAACCATCTGCCATTATCATGGATTTGGCGCTTAACCGGATGAGCGGATTCGATTTGATTAGAGAATTAAAAGGGAGCACAAAATATAAACAGATTCCCGTTGTCGTAATTACCGGACGGGATCTCGAGATCAAGGATATTACTGAATTGAAAGTGCATGGAATTCCTTATATGCGAAAAGGGCGTGTGGATATGCACGAAATCCATCAGGCAATTCGCACGCTTGTCGAAAAATCAGAGAAGTGAATATTTTTCATTTTACCTAATTAACATCCTATCTGCACGCCCAATATATCTGTTCTCTTTTATCTATCCTTGCAATTAATAAATGGCAATTGTATATTAGATCGTGAAATAATTTAATTCAGGTGTTGTTGAAATGGTAATAACAGTAGAAGAAAAAGTGTCGATAACGTTTTGGTGGATTGTAGCAGTTGCGATTACCGCGTATTTGTTCTGGGGCGTTATTAATACAATTCGAATTATACTGCAGTAATTAAAGATTTACTTATAAAGTAGAATCATCAACAATTTTGTTGATTGAATATTTTTTGAAATTCTTCAAAACCTTCCCTACCTAACATAAACTTTAGTTCTGTCGCGCATATATCCAATATGTTTTTTGTCCCGCTTTCAAATTGTGAACAGCACTTTGGTTGATTCTCTACTTCCAGGTCATCAATCATCAATGTATGTTGACTTATTACTAACGGAAAGGCGATACAATAAAAGGGCTTTAAAGCAAAAGGGTGAAGTCCTTCTGCGAGAGCTGTTTTCTGAAGGGCGCATAATCCGCTCGAATCAAGGAAAACGCATCCCTGCTCAGTCGCCTGCGTACCGATAGCTAATCCGGAAGGAAAATCGATATCTTGACATGGTTCCGATTCGAACCATTTCTCGGGATTCTTTTCTTGTGTTGGTTCAAGATGCCTCTGAATTATCTGTGCATGATTGAGAATATTATCTCGCTCGCTAATATCTGCAAAAACCCCCCACTTGCAGCATTCACCGGTGCAATTCTTCATAGAGCATGACGATGGATACTTAGTTGTGAAAATCGAAGTATCAATTCGCAGTTCAGAAATATGTTTTAATCTGTGTTTGTGTAATATTATATTCATAGTGGTAAACAAAATACCTTTTTTCGGATGCATTTCCAAGGAAAATATTATCTAGAATTTGAGAGTGAATATTCTAAAAATATAGTAAGGGAATTATTTTAATAATTTTAATAAAAGTTCCATGCAAAACCTGAACAGTTATTTGAATTGAGTTCGCGGAGGACATTCTTTTATCTATTTATTTATTTGAAATAATTTCTCCCATTTAAAAATTTGATTGATATTCAATAGCTCCGCGGGGATGGATTTTCCGGAACCGTCAATCTCGCGCAGACCGACGAAAGGACGAAGATCGCCAAGATCAACAAGTTTGGGTGGCATTTCAGAATGAGTGTCTACTTGATATGATATGCCGAGATCGGCATTTGATTGTTTTCTGTTCTCATAACGGATTATCACATTGCGTATTATAAGATCATAAGCACGTTTACCGTTAAATGGTAATTTGTTGTATTCATCAATCTCGAATTGCTTAAGACAATCTAATGCAATGGCGTAAATGGAAGTCAGCATTCCGACGAAATTCAACTTACGTATAAAATCTTTTTCAGGGTCGTTAATCGTATGACCCGACTCAACGAGGAGCGTACTCGTTCCCCATTTTTGCATATTATCTCCGAATGCCCGCGGCTCAAAACTGTCGTCGTATTTTGTAACGTAACCGCTTATATGTTCATTCATTGAAGTTGCAAATACTGCGGCAAGATGTTTAGCTCGTTCTCTTGATTCATTATCGGTTTTTGCAGAATTAAATGCCGGCGCCAGCAAGCCGATTGCAGAAAGTTTATTCGATGATCCGACAGAACTCAGTTCTTGATCGTGAAGATTAAATCCAAATTGCGGCTTAAGATTATGCTGCAGTGATTTTAATAATTGTGCTTCTGGTGTTTCAAGAGCAAGGGCATCGCGGTTCATATCAATTCCTTGAGCCGTTCGTCTTTGGAACCGGGCTGCACCATCGGGATTCAACATTGGAAGAAAATTTAAACGTATAGCCGAAAATATTTTTTGAACAATCGGTGTTTCCTTGTTTCGCGTGAGATAATTAATGATATCACAAAGTGCCATGGTGGCAGTTGACTCATCGCCGTGCATCTGAGACCAAAATAAAATATTTATTGTCCCGTTACCACCCGAAATTAGTTGTATGGGTTTATCCTCGAAAGAGCGGCCGATCTCTTCGCGCTGAAATATTCCGGATAAATTTACTAATAATTTTGAAATGACATTTGATAAAATTTCAGGTACAAAATCTCTTTGCGGGAAATCGGGTACACGGAAAATTTGGTAATTATCGAACAAATAACGGGAAAATTCCAGAACTTCTTTCTTCATCAAACAGAATCCTTACTGTGTCGATCGATAATATAAGAAAAACTTTTGACCTATCAAGAAATTATAAAACAGTCTTTTGTTTATCTATTTCAATCTTTGTATATTTTCACTCATTAAGCAACGATATTGAAAAATTACCGCCCATCCGGGCGTTTTTTATCCCTCAAAAGAATATGAATAACATCGATTTTAATATTTCCGACGACCAACTCCCATCTCCAGAAAAACTCCCAACATCGCTGCCGGTTGTGGCCCTGCGCGACATTGTTGTTTATCCGTATATGATATATCCGGTGCTGCTGGGCCGCGAATCATCACTTCGGGCTGCGGCCTATGCCAATGAACACGATCGTTTTGTGTTTCTCGTTTCTCAGCGTGATCCAACGCTTGAAGAACCGGGGCAAAACGATGTCTACAGAGACGGAACGGTAGCAAAAATTATCCAGACCATGAAGATGCCGAACGGTCTTATGAAAATACTGGTTGACGGCATAATGCACGCCACAATAAAGTATTTTCGGCAAGCGGAACCGTTCATGGATGTTGAAGTTGAGTATCATCCGCCGGAGGAGGTTCCATCGAATGAGATTTCTGCGTTAGTGCGACAGTCATCAGCGCTTTTTACTGAATATATTCAACTCAGTCGAAATATTCCGCAAGAAATATTATCGGCATTTGAGACATTAAAAAATCCGCATCGAAAATTATTTTATATCGCATCGAATATCTCAAAAGAAGTGACGGCAAAACAACTCATCTTGCAGCATTATTCTCTGAAGGAACAATATTTTGAACTCGCGCGATTACTTACATCGGAAGTTGATATTTTAAGAATTGAACGCGATCTCGATTCAAAACTTCACGAAAGCATACAAAAATCGCAGAAAAAATTTCTTCTTCAAGAGCAGATGCGAATTTTGCAGGATGAATTAGGATCGGAAGAAGTTCTTTCGGCAGAACTTATAAAACTGAAGGAACAGATCGATCACGCGAAAATGCCGAAAGAAGTTTACGAGAAAGCGGTTGAGGAATTTAACAAGCTGAAAAAAACACCACCGCAATCACCGGAGTTTGGTGTCAGCCGTAATTTTCTCGATTGGTTAATCATTGTTCCATGGTCGAAAAGCACTAAAGATAATCTTGATGTAGAGCATGTACAAAAAATATTGGACGAAGATCATTTCGGATTGGAGAAACCTAAGGAACGAATTCTTGAGCACATTGCCGTGCTGAATTTGGTAAAAGAGATGAAGGGGCAGATACTTTGTTTCGTCGGGCCACCGGGCGTGGGCAAAACATCGCTCGGGAAATCAATCGCACGCGCGCTTGGAAGAAAATTCGTTCGCATATCTCTCGGCGGTGTAAGAGACGAAGCCGAAATTCGCGGTCATCGCCGCACTTATATCGGCTCGATGCCGGGTAAAATTATACAATCAATGAAGCGTGCCGGTGTAATTAATCCCGTTATTCTTATGGACGAAGTAGATAAAATGAGTATGGATTTCAGGGGTGACCCGTCTGCCGCATTACTCGAAGTTTTAGATCCCGAGCAAAATACAACATTCAACGACCATTATCTTGATATCGATTACGATCTTTCACATGTTATGTTCATAACAACCGCGAATGTTCGTTACAACATTCCCCTTCCACTGCAAGACAGGATGGAAATAATTGAACTGCCGGGTTACCTCGAATATGATAAACGTGAAATTGCCAAAAGGCATATTATTCCGAAACAACTTGAAGAACACGGATTGAAATCGAAAGATGTTTCATTTAAAGACGAAGCAATCACAAAAGTGATACAAGAATACACGCGCGAGGCAGGAGTTCGGAATCTGGAACGAGAGATTGCATCGCTTTGCCGCAAAGCTGCTAAAGAAATTGTCTTGAACAGAAAATCGAAGAGCAAAAAATCCAAACAGGCGCCAATAATAATCGATGAGAAAAAAGTTGAACAATTGATAGGTGTCCCAAAGTTCAGACAAAAAACAACGAACGGTGAAAAGCGAATCGGTTCAGTTATAGGTTTGGCTTGGACGAGTGTTGGAGGGGACATATTAAATGTTGACGTAACCATAATGAACGGACTTGAAAAACTCACGCTTACAGGACAACTTGGGGATGTAATGAAAGAGTCTGCTCAAGCGGCGCTTAGCTACATACGTTCGAATGCGAAGAAACTTGGCGTGCCTGCCGAGTTTTACAGGAAGAGAGAAATTCATATTCATCTTCCTGAAGGTGCTATTCCCAAAGACGGTCCATCAGCTGGTATCACCATGGCGATGGCAATTATTTCAGCCGCCGCGCACAAACCTGCCCGGAATGATGTGGCTATGACCGGCGAGATCACATTACGTGGAAATATTTTAGCAATCGGCGGATTAAACGAAAAACTCTTAGCCGCTCAGCGAAGCGGCATCAAAACAGTCCTTATTCCGAAAGAAAACAAAAAAGACCTTATTGAGATACCGGCAAAAGTAAAAGAAGGGGTAAAGATAATACCGATTGATACGATAGCCGACGCGATTAAATATGTCTTTGAAAAATAATTTTAATAACTCTTGAATCTCTGCGATAAGAAATTTATATTACTATTCAAATATTCTAAATCAATAAGCAACCTATGGCATATCTTGTAACCGCGCGTAAGTGGAGACCGATGGTGTTCGATGACATTATTGGACAAGCGCATATTGCCACAACTCTACGAAATGCCATCGCCGCTAATAGATTATCTCATGCCTATGTTTTCAGCGGACCACGCGGTGTGGGGAAAACCACAACTGCCCGGATACTCGCCAAAGCCGTCAACTGTACTTCTCCGGACAAACATAATCCCGATAACAAGTGCGATCTATGCACCGAGATTACAGAAGGAAGAAGCGTAAATGTTTTTGAAATCGATGGTGCTTCTAACAGGGGAGTTGAAGAGATCAGAAATCTGCGCGATGCGGTGAGATACGGACCCGCCAAGGGGAAATACAAAATATACATTATCGATGAAGTGCACATGCTCACAAAAGAGGCGTTCAATGCCCTTCTAAAAACGCTTGAAGAGCCCCCTTCGTATGTTATGTTTATTTTTGCTACGACTGAAATTCATAAAGTGCCTCTCACAATACTTTCACGCTGTCAGCGGTTCGAGTTCAGAAGAATTTCCATCGAAGAAATAATATCCCGTTTGCATTTCATCGCGAAAGAAGAAAAAATATTGATCGACCACGACTCGTTATTGCTGATTGCCAAACGCGCCGATGGTTCCATGAGAGATGCACAGAGTATTTTCGATCAGGTTATTTCTTTTTGCGGAAATAAAATTTCATCTCAACAAATCATCGAAATGCTTAATCTCGTTGATGAAGAATATTTTTTCCGCCTTGTTGATATTATCAGATCGAAAGAAATAAAAGAAGGGCTATTACTCGCGGATGAGATAATAAAAATGGGGCATGATCTGAGAGAATTTCTAAACGGATTCATCGAACATCTTAGAAATATCCTGATCTTAAAAACAACTAAATCAGACAAATTAATAGAAGCATCCGAAGCGGTTAAAAAACGTTTTGAAACGGTTGCGGATAAATTTTCGGAAATCGATTTGTTGCGCCTCATAAAAATTGCCTCCGAAACTGAAAGTGCGCTCAAATGGAATCGACAACCACGATTGAATTTCGAAATTGCGATTGTCCAGATGATAAAGCTTGATAACTCAGTTGAAATCGGTTCTTTAATTGAGCGGATCGAAAATTTATCAAACTCTTCCGGTGATGACTCATCGAATAACAAATCGTTACATGATGAAACATCAAATCTAAAATTAAAAGATGCGCCTATTAGAGGAAGCGTGAAAGCAACTCAACCAACGTTGCGTCCGGATCAAGTGATTAAACCTACGATACCGCTTTCTCAAATTCCAGTTGTTGCAGAACCAATCCGGTTACCTACAAAAAATGATATCTTAGAAAAATGGTCTGTGTTTGTATCCGAAGCAAGAAAAGAACGTATCGCAATAGGCACGATGTTAAGTGAGACATCTTTTATCGATATTAACAACGATCGTCTTTGTATCGGTTGTCCCGACGATTTTCACGCCGACACACTTAACGTAACAAAAAATCGTCAATATCTTCAAGACATTGCAGAGCGAGTTTATGGCGCGAAAGTGCAACTCGAAACAATTCTCTCTTCGAAAACAAAATCATTCTCAATTCCAAAAACAACAGAACCACCGCAAGAGACTCAATCCCAATCATCAGTTCAACAACATCCCGTTATTCAAGCGCTCGTCAAAGAATTCGGAGTAAAACCTATCAACCGTTGATACTTTTTATCATTCAATATTGAGCATCTGTATCATTTGCTTTTATTATTGATTTTCTCAATATTTCAAAAGGTATCATGTCATGAAAACATTTAGAAATATAGAATGGCTTACTTGCATCTTATTGGCGATCTCAATAATATTTTTCTGCCCAAAAAAAGGCATTGCAGCTTCGAAAGGTAAATATGCGGGCGAATTCCTGTCTATTGGGATTGGCGGGCGAGCACTCGGTTTAGGTGGCGCTTATACAGCTCTGGCGGGTGATGTTACCGCAGGATATTGGAACCCCGCAGGACTTTCATCATTAACATATCCACAGATTTCACTTATGCACGACGAACGATTTGCAGGAATAGTAAATTATGATTATGTGGCGGCGGCGTACCCATTTGATGCGGTGGCAACTTTCGCGATCAGCGTAATTCGGTTAGGTGTCGATAATATACCAAATACGGAAAACGCCGGTATAGATGCGAATGGTAATCCGTTACCGCTTGATCAATGGCAGAATCTCGCCGGTCTCGATCAAAATAAAATCACCTATTTTAATGCCGCTGATTGGGGATTTATATTTTCATATGCCAACAAACATTCCAATCGCTTTTCTTATGGCGCAAATATCAAGCTGATTTACCGGTCACTTGATAAAGTATCAGCAACCGGGGTGGGATTCGATATCGGGGGAAGGTATGAAGCGGCTGATAATTTTTATCTCGGTGCGGTTCTTCAAGACGCAACAACAACACTGGTTGCATGGAGCAACGGAACAAACGAATTAATAATTCCCACGCTCAAAATCGGAACCGCATATTTCATTGAAGCATTTGATGGCAAATTCGCGCCGGTGTTTGACGTCGATATGCGATTTGAAAACCGACGCTCCGCATCCATGTTGCATCTGGGTGGTATGAGTTTGGATTTCCTTGAGGGACTTGAGTTTGAATACAAAAAACTTGCTTCGTTACGACTTGGTTATAGTGACGTTGGCACTTTTAATGTTGGCGCGGGTATCCGGCTTCCGAAACTCGGATTAGATTATTCATTCGCTCGATTCAGTTCGGATGAACAGTTAGGAGATACTCACCGTATTTCGCTGACATTCACTTTCGAAGCAGACCGATATAAACGCCTTAGCGAATAACCGATGCGGCTTATCATACCTCTATTTATTATTACGTTTCTCTCCGGTTGTGCTGTAAAACTACCTTATCTTTCAACTTATCCGTTGAGTGAACAATATTTTCATTCGCGCGACGGTACTTTCTATGGAAATGTTCCAGTCGGATGGTTTTCGGCGAGCGATGATACTCTCGGTCCCGCTGTTGTAGTCTGGCTTCTTAAAGAAGATTTTACATGTACAATCACTGTCAATGAATTAAAGCTTGATCATTTTTCGCGCAACTTGATTGCGAAAGATGGTTTGGATATTCTTGCCAAACTCAGCGCCGCAGCTTACGGTAAAGACATTCCGGATTCGGATTTTGAGCCGATGCTTTTCAGACTTCGAGCAAAAGATTTTTGCAGTTACGAATTACCGAAGAATGACGAAACCAGAAGGATTGTATTGTTTGAGGCAAAAGGTCGTTATTACGAATGTACTGCTTATAAATTGAAAGGTGAATGGTCGGAGGAAGATTTTAAAAACCTCTTTACCGTACAACAATCGGTTCTCGGTTCAATCGGGTATTAAAATTATTTTGTTTGAAGTATAAAAAGTCCGTTCCAATTTTCAGGAGGAGGTGATTTTTTATAAAGATAGGATCGCTCGATGTATAACTGAGATGGAAAATCATCAGCGACTATTTGTAACACGTTTTCAAATCCTTTAATCGCATCATCAAATTCTCTCCGACGATAATGTGTCAATGCCTCGGTATACTGTTTAACCAACTGCAATTTTTCTTCAGGTAATGATTCCCCCACCAATCCAATAAGCTCATAAACTCTTATCGGTTCACTTTTACCCATCACAACTAGAAGATCTAATTCGCGGACGATAATTTTATCTTTTACATACTGATAAGTATTTTCGCTTATCATGATATTGGATTTATATTGTTTGTTAGCGCCTTCAAGGCGAGCACCAAGATTAACACTATCTCCGATAATCGTGTAATCAAACCGCTCGGCACCCCCCATGTTACCAACCACAACCTCACCCGTGTTAATACCAATCCTTACACGAAGATCCGACTTCCCTTCGCGCAGCCATACTGGTCTGAGTTCTTCAAGCCGGCGTTGCATTTGTACGGCGGTTCTGCATGCGCGATACGCATGATCGCTCTGAGGGATTGGCGCTCCCCAAAACGCCACAATCGCATCTCCTTCATATTTATCCAGCGTGCCGTTATTCTCAAGCAGTATCTTTGTCATCTCGCTAAGATAATCATTCAATATCGTTACAAGGTCTTCCGGACGCATTTGCTCCGACATTTTCGTGAAGTTTTCTATATCGCTGAAGAATATTGTCAACTCTTTTCGCTCACCGCCAAGCCGCAACTTTTCAGGGTCTGCTATCAATTCGTCTACAACAGTCGGATTTACATACTGACTGAACATCCCTTTTATCATTACCTTCTGCCGCCGTTCAACAGCATAATAATACACTATACTTCCGATATAACTTAATATCACAGCCGACAAAGCGCTTGTCATTTGCACAAGATAGTTTTTTTCAATGAATAACCATGTTGAAATAACAATAATTATATACAGCAAAGAAAGAATAAGGGCTACTCCCAGAATATCGATAAGAACGCTAAATTTTATTTTAATTGTTTTCAACCCGGCGATAAAAACAAACGTGAACAAACTTAATCCAATTACCAGAGTAATTGTGATCAGTAATGGCTGTGGAATAATAAAATTATTATCAATAATACTTTGAATGACATTCGCATGAATTTCGGCACCGCTCATTTTCTCGAACGGTGTGGGGAAAATATCTTTCTCTTCGGCAAGGGAAGGACCTGCGCCGACTATGACAATTTTATCTTTAAATGTGCCGTTCGTTAAATAACCGTCCGGTTCATCGAATGTGTTTGTTTCCAAGCCGGGAAATTCTACTTCTTCTCTCGTCTTAAAATCTTTATCGTCGATAACCTGTTCAAACGGTACACGCGGAAATGTACCTGATCCGCCATAATAGTTTATTAGGAATGTTGAGTTTTTGTATTTTGGAATTTCCTTATCGAAATATTTAAAAGCGGGTATATTCCCGCCACCGGTTAATGTCGGTGCGATGTACATCGCGGGCAATTGAAAATATTTGTTCAGCACCGCCATCGAAAAACTTGGTAGACTTGTTCCCTGATTTTCATCGTAAACGCCCGGGAAATATTCTCTAACTGTTCCTTCGAGGTCGGTTATGACATTTACAATTCCGAAGTTAGAAAATCTGCCGATGAACCGGTTGCCGTACTGTGGCTCGGCAACTCGTATTGTATATTGCGTGAGGTCGGACTTTACTTTTCCCGCCAGTACAACATTTCCTTCTTGATTGATGATATTCTGAAATTCGTTTTCTTCTTGAACATGCAAACGGCTGCGCGATGAGAACAGGATGTCAATCGCAACAACTTTCGCTCCCGCACGGTTAAGATTCCGGACAAGCCGGTTATAATATGAAATTGGGAACGGATAATCGTCGGGCAAAGATTTAAATGTGCTTTCCTCTATTTCAACTAGAATAACATCGTTATTTTTTTGAATATCTTTGTTGACCGGTTTTTGGCGGAAGCGGTATGTGATTAAATTTTCTTCGAGTGTTTTTACCGGATCAAGCTTGGTCAAGAATAAAACAACAATAGCAACAACCATGCTTATACTAAGTTGCAAAATAAATAAACGAAAAGGTTTTGAGGTTCGAAATGCCATAGGAGGTTTAAATATCGGCACGGAGTGTGAATGTCCAGATAATATCTGTCTGATTTGCCGGCATTCCGGTTATTTTATTATTGAAATAGAAATTCAGCGAAGTTTGGGCGCTTAGATATTCGAGAAAATAATACTGGCCGCTTGTTGCCAGTAAGATTCTCTGTAAGCTGCCAAAGGTTGGACTAAACGATCCGCTCAAATTGAGTTTATTCGCTAACATTTTGTATTGACCGTTGACGTAAAGCGTTGTATATGTTACATTGTTTTCTGTTCCGCGGGAAGAATAATATTTGCTCGAGTTGACATTGATATTAAATATGGTTTGTAGAGGAATATCAAACGTGGAGACCACGCTCAAGCCGAGCGATAAATTTTTCGTGTCGAAATTTCGGGGAGTGTTATCATCATGCACAGAAGTACTGAGATTTAGTTGTGCATTATGTTCGATTATATAAGAAAATCCTTTTTGAAGTTGAATAATAAATCTGTTTGTACCTTCACCAACAACCGCAGTTGTGTCGGTATTCGGTAAATCATTTAAATTCGTTGATCGGAGAAACGCAATCGATATGTTCGGGATAGATATTGAAGCAGGATAATAACTGACACCTGCGTTTATTGTTGAAAAAGTTGTCGTTGCTGGTTTAGAAAATGATGTGTTGTCCTGAAGTCGTTCATAACCACCAGAAATAAATAACCTGTTATCCAGCAATCTCAACCGATCCGATAATGAATATCCCTGAACATCCGTTCGCAGGAAAGATTGACCGAACGATTCATACCCGTCTCCGTGACGAAGATAAGTTAACCGAAAGTTGTTATTAAAATAATTCAACTTCAAACCTGTTTCATAAGAGAGGGTTGGAAAATGTTTTATGTTCAGCGGAATTAAATTTTCGTTCACAGTAATGATGTTTTTAACCAGATCGCGGATTTTCCGCATGTCGTCTCGTTCTTTTTCGTCGCTGTCTGCAAAAAGACTATCGATATCCGAATCGTTGAACGAACCGTTAGTTATATCATTGTTTGTTGCACTGAAGGCAACCTGCCCGGTTAATTCAAAATTATCCCGGTCAATTGACACATTGAGATCTGAACCGAAGACAACATTTTCCTGAGGTCTGGCGCCGAACAAAATTGAAGTTGGATCGTCTTTCGATTTCAGATAGCTGATTCCCCAATGAGAGCCGTATCTGTTTCCGAAACTTGGGCGAACCGCCATAATATCCCGCGAAAAAATACCCGGTTTAACTTTAACCCAACGCGCAAAACCGTTAAGTGAATCGTAAAAACGAAATACGGCTGTCGGGTCTGATTGCTGTGATTGATTCAATAAACTATCTAAGATTGGCTCACCTATGCTGCCTTCAACCCTTCGTGTGATGGCTCCCTTCACAAAGTCGAGATTGAATTTATTGAGCGTGAGATTTGTGAAGAATCCGCGAACTCGCTTACCGTTCATTACCAAATCGGGAAAAACCGGAAATACATCTCCGTAACCGATTTTCAACCAAGGTGATTCTCCGATAATATGATATCGATTTTGCGGTTGGCGAATGGCACGTTCTTCGTTCGTGTTGTACAGAAAACCTCTTACTTCAAATTCTTTATATGAACCGTTTGCCGATAATGTGGCTCGATTGTACGGAGTAGTTCTATCAGAAATATGTTCCTGTCTGGTTTCAAGTTGAAGGAAAGCGCCATACCGCCAGGGAGAAATAACAAATGTATCTTTCATCCCTGGACTCACAGGACCTTCCAGTGTGAATTCCCAAGAATAAGATAATTGAGTAACACCCATGCTGTCAATAATTTCAACTCTTACTTTGTGCCTACCGGGTTGTATACCAATAAGGGCGTTTTGGGGACGAAGAACAACCAAATCACCGTAGCGTATAATCAACGCAGATAGATCGGTTTCATCGAATATTATTTTTAAAGGTAACTCTGATACAGTAGTATCAAGGTTAGCGAGTGAGAATGATATTAATAATTCATCAGACCGTAAAACCTCATCACGATCAGGGCTAAGCACAATCAATTTATAATCAATCGATTCAACAGATTCGAAACTAATTTTTAACGGTTGAGATTTTGGATTTTCGACGGGGTAGGTTTCCGGTTCCGGACGTCCATCAATTGTAATGATAAAATAATATTCAACAAACGGCGGTTCAATTACCTCTCCCGGGAGTAAGATGGTCGCAGTTGTACCGACCAGTGACATTTCGTTCTGTTTGAATTCCTGTTCACCAAATCTTCTGAATGCGATTTCGATTTTTTCCACTTTACTCGACTGAAAAAAATCAACCTGAACCGATAAAGGCATTCCTGTTTGTGGAGTTCCGATGACGACCTTTGAAACAGTACCGCTAATTTGTGGAACTACCGGATTGGATATTACTATAGTCAGAATTCCTAACAGCCAGAACCTTGTCCAGCGCAAGCCAAATATTCTTTTCATAACGGGCAAACCGATACTTATTCCTGATTATTTTACCGGAAGCAAGATACAAAATTTAAGAATAATCTGCTTGGTTATTCTTTGTAATCAAGTTTTAAGGTTTTTTTTGTACCTTTGAGATCTTTCATCTCTATTTTCAATTGACGGCGTGATTCATCCGTAGATGCAAATCGAACGGCATCCGCAAGTTCGCTCTCAGTTGCTGTGCGCATTTCGACAGTCCCGTCATCGTTCGAGAAGCCGATGAATCCGCCTTCCAGTTCCACTTCGTTATTTGATAATCGGTTTTTCAATAACACTTTTCCTTCGATCAAAATGAGCGTGTCAGAATGTTCACTCCTGCACCACTTTCCTTTTGTTCCTCTGATAGATGCCACTGAAGTCGGTGATGTTAATTGGAACTGTTGATTGTTTTTTTGTTTGGTGACATCGAAACCAATTCCACCCCTTTCCAAAAATGCTTCTTTCATGGTAGAGTTTCTTAGACCGCCGCTTTTAATAGTTAATACTGCTTGTTCACGTACACGAATTATACTATTATCTTCCGTAAACTTTACCAGAGCAAACGCTTTGCGGCCTGTTTTTAATTTATCTTCCGGAAATAATGGCGTGCTAATTTGCGCTTTCTCCGTTTTTCCTTCTTGTGTAACTTTTTGTACGTCGTTATATGCCTTCTTGACGATGGCAACGCCGTTTGATTCTCCTGCAATTAAATTGAGTAGCGGTGCGAGTAGAAATACCATCGTACCGATTATTTTAATCGTTTCAGAAAAATATATCCGTTTCATATTCGATCTCCTTCGAGACGATAATTTTTATTCAACATTTAAATTCATGTCAACTGCATCGGATTGTAATTGCCGCAGCAGTTTCAGAAGATCATCTTTCGATAAAGATGTTCCGTCAAGCAATCCGTTATCGAAAGTGAATTTAGATTTTTTTAACGAAGCAATAAGTTCGGGATATTGTTTACCGAACATTTCTTCCAACATTCTTAAAACATCATCAATGGATTTATCCTGAGAATTTTGATCGCCGGCACCGCCGACCTGAACTTCGTTTGATACATAAAATAATCCGATCGGACTTGATACTTCTATCTCAGAGCCCGCTGGTCCGGCTGTTTTGCTAACTACCCGCCAAACATATGTTTTGCCCGATTCGAGCGGACGACCACCGCCATATAAAAATGAATTTGTCCCTGCGATCTCAACCTTGTTCATCGGTGGTTCTTGGATTATCGCATCTTCGCGCGATTGTTCGGATCGAAGCTCCGCAACTGTCAACTCGGCTTTAACTCCGTCGTGATAAAATTCAAATAGCGGAAACGGTGATGTTGTTTCACCGTCTAACGGCGTACGCAAATCAACACGCGTAGGATTTTCCAAATTTAACTCGCCCACCGGAGGCTTTGATGAAACAACACCACACCGGGTGTTTGTTAATGTAAAGTTAAACGAATATTTACCGGCCGGAAATTTTCCGGTAGCCATCGCGACATCTTGTATATTCACCCGAACATCATCCTTGTTGGGAGTTTCTTCTGAATTTAAGCGGTACTCTGCTCTATTCAAGTCCATGTTCGTCAGCATAAGAGTCCCCGGGTTGATAATCAAATTATCATGCGAAAAAATATAAGCCGGTTCGTATCTTTTGCCGCTTGCCAGTTTAATGTTTACCGTAAGTGTAAGTTTTGCAGTGACAGGGAATGTAGATTCGTTCTTTATCCGAAGAGTAAATAAGAGGGTTCTACTTTCAAAATGTTCAAAATCGACATCGGAAATGGTCAACTGTTGAATATCGGCATATGAAACCGAAAATTCGGAAATTGGACAATCCGATTGAGCCCGTACATTTTGATTTAGTGAAAAAAGAAAGATGCATATACAAATTGTCAGCATCTTTAAAAATAAATTTTTGTTCTTCATAGCAACTCCTTGGATGATACTATGATGTTTAAATATTTTACAAATTATGTTCTGTACTCATTATTTCAATTAAGATAATAAACAGATTATCCGTTAAATATAAAAATCATGTGTGGCTCGAATCACGTCATTAAAATCTTACAATATCGTTATATATGACAAAAACCATAAAAATCAATAAAAGGATAAAACCCGCCTGCTGTATTACAATCTTCACCTTATTCGGGATCTCTTTTCCCCTTATTTTCTCTATGAGGAAAATCATAAGGTGACCTCCATCGAGGGCGGGAATAGGTAATATATTTAAAATTGCCAGACTCATGCTTAATTGTGCCATGAACCAGATAAACATCGAGAATCCGTACTCAGCACTCTGAGTGGCAAGCTGAGCGATCGCTATAGGACCACCAAGCGAATCGCGCATCGATGTTTTGCCTGCAAATATTTTACTGAATGTCAGATAAAAGAGATATACAGATTCTTTCACATCGTTCAATGCGATGGTAAAAGATTGAAAAACAGAATATTGAATTCTCTTCGAAGGACCGACATAATGACTGCTTAGCCTGACGCCGATTCTACCTTCAGGTGTAACAGTGATAGTATCTGTTAAAATATTCTGAGCGCGTTTCCATGTGATTGAAATATTTTTTCCGGCATTACTTCGAATCATTGATACCGCTTCAATCTGATTTACTTTTTTATCTCCCACACCGATAAGCGTATCACCAGGCAACAAACCAAGCTTGCCTGCGGGTAGACTCGATTCTACCCCGTCGATGACTGTTGCTGTATGCGCCACAAGTAATCCGGGCGTGGAATCGGACATTGCTGAAACTTTTAACTGTGGTATGTTGAGATGTATTTGTTGACCGTTACGATCAATAACCAGATCAATTTCATTACCCGCATTCTTTACATAGAGTAAGTTTTGAACTTCATCCCAATGAGTTACATTGTCACCGTTTATAGATAGAATTCTGTCTGCCGGAAGTAGACCCGCTTTCTCAAAAGGAGAATTGTGAAAAACGTATCCAACCTGAGTCGTCTCGGCGGTATAAGAACCCTGCGAAAAGTGTAGTCCCCAAAAAATTATTAATGCGAGTAACACATTCATTATCACTCCGCCCGAAATAACAATTGTTTTTGCCCATAAAGGTTTTGAACGAAACTCCCATGGCTCAGGTTCTTTGGTCAAAAAATTTGTATCCATGCTCTCATCAATCATACCTGCAATCTTAACATATCCGCCTATCGGTATCCACGAGAGGCAATAATCTGTCTCACCAATTTTTTTCCCGAATGCTCTTGGAGGAAAACCGATTGAAAATCTGTCAACACGCATACCCGTCAACTTAGCGGTGATGAAATGCCCGAACTCATGAATAAATATCAGCACGCCAAGTGTGATTGCGGTATAAAATAACATATTGATGATTTGCATTTAAGAATCCTTTGGTTATCGTGTAATACTTAATACAACATCTCGCGCTGCTCGATCGGTTTCTTCGATATCGGAGAGTGTTGGTTTACAAACGCACTTAATTTTATCCAGTGCTGTTGATATTACGGTCGGAATTTTGTGAAATGGAAGTTTTCCGGAGAGAAATTTTTCAACAGCGACTTCATTCGCGGCATTCAAAACCGCAGGCATTGTGCCACCAATCTTGATAGCATCATATGCGAGCTGAAGGCATCTAAATTTCTTTTTATCCGGTTTAAAAAATGTCATTTGCCCCAACGAAAAAAAATCCACTGTTGCATTGTTCGATTTGAACCGTTGGGGGTATGTTAGTGCATACTGAATTGGTATCCTCATATCTGGAACACCAAGTTGTGCTTTTATTGAACCGTCAACAAATTCCACCATCGAGTGTATGATTGATTGAGGATGAATAAGGACATCGATTTTTTCAGGTGGTAAATTAAAAAGCCACCGCGCTTCAATAACCTCCAAACCTTTATTCATCATTGTTGCGGAATCTATGGTTATTTTACTCCCCATGCTCCAATTCGGATGGTTTAGCGCTTGCTTGATTGTTATCTTAGAAAAATTATTCTTGGTGGTATTTAAGAACGGACCGCCCGATGCGGTTAATATTATTCTGTTTACATTTCCGAAACTTTCTCCGATTAAACATTGCATAATCGCGCTGTGCTCACTATCGATAGGTATCAAAGATGCGTTGTACTTTTTAACCATCGGCATAATTAATTCACCTGCCACAACGAGTGATTCTTTGTTTGCCAGCGCTACTGTTTTTCCATGTTTGATCGCCTCAAGGGTTGGGTGTAAACCTGCAAATCCCACCAAAGAATTAATTACAATATCTACATCCTTGGCGGAAACAATATCTTTCAAACCGTCTGTTCCGGATAAAACCCTTACGGAGTTTTTCAGTTTTTGCCGGAGCGATTTAGCCGCTATCTCATCAAAAACCACAACCGTTTTAGGATGGAATTTCATAATCTGTTTTTCAAGCAGATTAATGTTGTTTTTTGTACCCAGCGTCTGCACATTGAATTTGTCGGGGAAACGGGCAATAACATCAAGACTATTGGCCCCGATCGAACCTGTCGATCCTAGTATGCAGATATTTTTTTTCTTCGCCATAAAATAAGATGCCCCTAATTATGGGGCAATATTTATTTCAAGTTAACAAAATCTGAGCTTGAAAACAAACACCAGTCTACCGACATTGCTAAGGATAGTAGTAACGCCGGATTTTGTCGATTGTTTTAGCATCTCGGCGAATTTTTTTGACATTCATTCTCTTCATTAAATTGCGCTTATAGGTATAGATCATCCTAAAAAATATATTTTGGGATAACATCCGAATTGATCTTGGTAGAAAATTGATCAAGAAATAATAACTTTATTAATGTCTCATTAAAGTTATTCTTAGAACGAGTCAATCAGAAGGGTGAATCATCAGGTAATAAATTGGGGGGAGCGATCATGAATTCGAGTTTTTCAAAACTTGCGTACTCCTTGTGGAATTGTAGTCGAACCATGCCGGTCGGTCCGTTTCTTTGTTTTCCTATAATTATCTCGGCAATCCCTTCGGATGGGATTGTATTACCATCGTCATCTTTAATATCTGTGATACCGTATGTTTCCGGACGATGAACAAATATCACGACATCTGCGTCCTGTTCAATTGCTCCGGATTCGCGCAAATCTGAAAGCATCGGTCGTTTATCTCCACGCGATTCAACTCCACGGTTTAACTGTGAAAGCGCGATGACCGGAACATCGATTTCTTTTGCGAGCGCTTTCAGAGACCTGGAGATCATTGAGATTTCCCGCTCACGAGATTCAGAATTTTTAGGACCCTGTATTAACTGCAGGTAATCGACTATGATCAGACCGATTTCATGTTCAGCTTTCAATCGACGTGCCTTTGCCCGCAGTTCCAACATCGTAAGCGCGGGTGTGTCGTCGATAAATATTTTTGCTTCTGCCAGCCGTCCAACATTGCGGCTGAGATTTTTCCATTTATCCTCATGCAAACGACCGGTGCGAAGTTCGTGTGCATTCACGCGTGCTTCGGACGAGAGCATTCTAATTATTAATTGTCGTTCCGACATTTCGATACTGAATATCGCGACAGCACATTTTTTTTCTTTATGAAGCGCCGCGTTCCGCGCTACCGATAATGCGAATGCAGTCTTACCCTGACTTGGACGTCCGGCAACAATAATGAGATCCGATTTTTGAAATCCGCCGGTTTTTTCGTCTAAAGTTGGGAAACCTGATGGAGCACCCGTTATTCCACTGTGTTTACCATGAATTTCCTGAAGCATCTCGAACGTTTCATGAAGAGCGCGGTTGATAGGTGTAAACGATCGGCGCATGCGCTTTTCGGAAATCTGAAAAATTTTCGACTCCGCCTCATCCAAAAGATCAAGAGCATCTTCAGTATTGCTGTATGCCCGGGTTCCTATCTCAGATGATGCCGAAATCAAACTTCTCATCAGCGCTTTTTCTAGGACTATCCGGGCATGGTATTCAACGTTGGCTGCAGTTGGAGTGTTTAATGTAAGTTCTGTTATGTAGACAGGGTCTTCGGCATCGTTGAGTTTACCACGTCGTCGCAATTCTTCAACTACCGTAACCGCATCGATAGGATCACCCTTTTCGAACAATGCCAACATTGCTTGATAAATTTTTTGGTGTGTTGGATTGTAAAAACTTTGGTAGTCAAGAAGCTCTAAAACTTTCGGCGCGGCCTCTTTCTCGATAAGCATGGCTCCAAGAACCGCCTTCTCAACATCTACGGCTTGCGGTGGTATGCGTCCAGAAAAATTTAGATCGCTATCGGAAAAATTCTGTGTTGTTGTTTTTTTATCTCTGGGCATGATTATCGTTTAATAATTTTATTGTATTCATCGCGGAACATCTTCATATCTTCCCATGCGGGGCGTTTCCAGTTTGGATTCCGCAGAAGCGCGGCTGGATGATACGTTACAATCAATTTTGTTCCTCTGAAGTCATGAATTTTTTCCCGCATCGAACTTAATGTACCGTTCGTTTGAAGTAACCACTGGGCGGCGATTCTACCTAAACAGATAATGAATTTCGGTTGAATCAAAGAAATTTGTTTATAAAGGTAAGGAGTGCAAAGTTCCATTTCGTTCGCTTCGGGGTCGCGATTATTCGGCGGCCGGCATTTTAGTATGTTGCAGATATAAACATCTTCCCTTTTCAGGTCAACTGCCGCAAGAATTTTGTTAAGCAGTTGCCCAGCTCTGCCTACAAACGGTTCTCCTTGTGCATCTTCATCGGCTCCGGGCGCTTCACCAACGAACATTACATCAGCCTTCGGATTGCCTACACCGAAAACAAAATTTGTGCGGGTATTCCCGAGTCCGCACTTCAAGCACTTATTGATCGATTTATCAAGCTCAACTAAATTTTCAGATTCCGTCCATGGTTCATCGGTTGGCATCGAGATTTCATGAGCGCTGTTTGATTTCTTTTTCACATCGGACTCAACATAAATTGTATTTCCAAATAAATCTTTTTGTTGTAAAAAATAACGTTTCGTATTATCTAACAAATCCATCATTTTGTTCTGCTTCATAATTAATCGTTATCCAAGCAGTTTAGAAATCCGTTGCAGAATCTGGTGAGCGAGTTGATATTTCGTCATCTTGGGGAATTTTTCAATTTTCCCATTCTTCGGGATGAATGTGGCAATGTTTGTCTCAACGTCGAAACCGGCTCCGTCTTCCATCGGATTATTTAGAATGATTGCATCAAGGTTTTTCGAGTGTAATTTCATTTTCGCATTTTTTATTTCATTCTCGGTTTCAACGGCAAATCCAACAAGAATGGCTTTGCCTTTTCGGGTGCCAAGCTCTTTAAGAATATCTTTAGTTGGTTTTAATTGTATAACGAATTGATTTTTGTCTTGAATATTTTTTTTAATTTTCTGATTAATGACTTTTACTGGTGTATAATCGGCAACTGCAGCAGCCATTATGATTCCGTCTTTATTGTCTCTATTTCTCATAACAGCCTTATACATTTGTTCGGCAGTCAAGATATCTATTCGTTTTACCGAGCGTGGTGTGGTGAGATGCGTTTTGCCGGTAACGAGGGTTACTTCTGCACCTCTGTGAACTGCGGCTGCCGCGAGGGCAAATCCCATTTTTCCGGATGATCTGTTTCCGATAAAACGTACCGGATCTATCGGCTCATATGTTGGCCCGGCAGTGATAAGAATTCTTTTCCCTTGAAGATCCTGATGTACATCTGTAAGCAAAATTTCGATTGCCTGCTGAATCTTTGGGAGGTCGGGTAATCTACCTGTACCGGTTAAACCACTCGCAAGTTCTCCTTCTGCCGGTTGAAGAATTTGGTAACCTAGTTGGTGAAGCTGAGAAATATTCGATTGAGTGATAGGATGATTCCACATATCGACGTCCATCGAAGGTGAAAGCATTACCGGAGCCCGCATTGCTAGGGCGAGTGTTGTTACTGAATTGTCGGCGATACCGGATGCAAGTTTTGCAATCGTGTTTGCAGTTGCAGGGGCGACCAACATTACATCTGCCCATTGTGCAAGATCAATATGCCATGTACTTGCCTGCAATATGTTTTTAGTCAATCTTGGAAAACTTCCTACAACCACTTCGTTTTGTGTAAGCGTAGAAAGTGTTAGTGGCGTAACAAACTCTGTTGCGGAATCGGTCATGACAACTTTGACGTCGGCACCACTTTTTTTGAAATCTCTTACAAGCTGCGGAATCTTATACGCTGCGATTCCGCCTGTTATCCCGATCAATATTTTTCTATTCCGCAACACCTGAATTTTTTTTATTAAGCAGGAGTGATGTGCTCGTCGTCTTTATAACGATGTGCGAGACGTTTCTCCATCAATTCATTAATAGCCGATTCAGTCGGTTTTGGACGTTTTTCGAATTCTTGCGCGATCAGAATTTGATCCGGGTTGGTTTGCGGCTGATCTGTCTCTTCTTCCGGTTCGAACACTTTTGTTTGAAGCATTTCAATGCGCTGGTTGAATTCGATTTTCATCTCTTCATTTATCTGCCTTGCGCGCTTGAGCAGAACGACTATTGCCTCGTACACGTTTTCGGCCTGATTGCTCAACTTTTCTATGTCTAATGGTTTAATTGGCATTACTGTTTTCCTTTATTTTATATTTTATGATTTTCCGTTTTTATTGTTGTGTGTTTCAATTTCTTTTTGAACTATCCCGCTGACTTCTTCTATAGCTTTTTCAAGCAAATCATTTACGACCCGATAATCAAAGTCGGGCGCAAACGTCATTTCCATCTTAACCCGCTCCATTCTCCGCCTGAATGTTTCTTCCGATTCTGTTTTCCGGTTGCGTAAACGTTCAATAAGTTTTTCGATGCTTGGCGGCATTATGAAAATTAGTTTTGCATTATTGCCGTATTTACTTTTTATCGAAAGAGCACCTTTAACATCAACATCGAATATTATCGATTTACCGTTCGCGAAAGCATTATCAACTTCGCTTTTCAATGAGCCGTAATAATCGCCATAAATTTCTTCCCACTCGATCAATTCGTTTAGTTTGATTTTTTCTTCAAATTCGGCACGTTTAATGAAATAATAATCTTTAGCGTTCGTTTCGGTCGATCTCATCTCGCGGGTCGTTGCCGAGATGGAAAAAACAGTGTTCGGGAATTTTTGTAAAATTGATTTTGCAATAGTCGTTTTGCCGCATCCGCTTGGTCCGGCAAGAACAAATAATTTCAGTTGATTGTCCATTTATTTATAATTTAAGAGATCGAGGGCTACTCGATATTCTGTAACTGCTCGCGAATTTTCTCTAGCTCTTCTTTTATTCCAACAACTCGATGGGCAATTTCGGAACTGCCGGCTTTAGAGCCGATAGTGTTTGCTTCCCTGTTCATCTCCTGCACCAAAAAATTTAATTTTCTTCCAACGGCTTCATCCGATTTGAGAGCGTTCAAAAAAAACTTGTTGTGACTTTGGAATCTTACTGTTTCTTCTGTTATATCTAATTTATCTACGAGTAACGCGAACTCGGTTTCAAGACGCTTCATATCGATTATTACCGGATCAACAGAAAGATCTTTTACGCGTTGTTCTAAATTCTTCCGTGCCAAGGGAAGCGAATCGTGAGCAAGTTTTTCTATGTCTGTGAGAGCTTCACCGATAGTGCGGATACGCATAACGAGATCCTTCATCAGTTCCGCTCCTTCTCGCTTACGCATTACGGATGCCTCGTCAAGAGCAATGAGAAGTGCCTTCTTAACCAGCATCCATTCGTTTTCATCACCTTTTTCAAAATCGCTGACTTCAATAATATCCTGAAACTGCAACAGATGGTTTAGAGTAATCTTTTCCCGAATTTTAACGGTCTTACCAAGATCGGTCAATAACCGATGATATGACTTTGCGGCAGTTGAATTTATTTTCAAAGGAATTTCGTTAGCGTTCTCGTGTGTGATACTCAATGCGACATTAATTTTACCGCGACTTAAACGTTTCCGGATAATCTCCCTGACCTCTCCCTCGCGCAAAGTCATCGTGCGCGGAAGACGGGCTGAAACCTCGAAGTACCTATTGTTCACAGAGCGTAATTCGGCAACAGCGGTTATTTTGCCATCTGTTACTTCGCCTCGTCCATACCCTGTCATGCTTGAAATCATTTAAAATCGTCCACTTTTTGATAAATTGCCATATTAAGGTACGAAATATTCTCTCGTACGTCAAGGAAAACCTTTCCACAACATTTGCACCGTTTTATCGACATCTCTTCTGTAAGAATCTTTGAGAATGAGATCGATTTCAATATATTGTTGATAATTATTTAATAGTCAGAATGCCTGTTCACTATTTTACATTAAAAGCGTTATCCAACGAATTCCGTACCTTATTTAAAGGTTCAATTATCAGAACTGTTTTTACTCAACAAAAAAATGAGTTATTAATCGGGTTGAGTAAAATTGGAGATGCCCGCTCCTCAGGGAACAAGATTACAATTTGTATTTCGGTTTCACCTCGAAATAATTATATCTTTTATAGGATGGGTATATCGCGAGCTAAAACTAACTCGGTGGATTTATTCACTGATTCAATTGGTTCGGTTATCAGTGATTTCTATGTCCATTCTTCAGATCGTTCAGTCTTTGTAACTCTCGATTCTTCAAAACAATTTGTTATTCAACTATACAACACAGCGACGAGTAATGTTTATCTTATCGACGATAACATGAAGATAGTGGAAGCGTTCAAAGACGATCGGAAATTTAAAGATACTGTTTTGGAGATTAGATCAACAATCGGGAATTCGACAGAAAATTTATATCAGGATCTGACGGCATTCGGTAAACTTTCAATCACTGCTTCATTGAAAAAAGTATTTCCGATTCTGGATAATAAATATATCACCGAGATTTTATTCAAATCTTCCGTTGATTGCAATAAGGAGACACACTTATTATCGGAAAACGAAATCGATAGAATTTCCAATGAAATAAAAACCATATTCCAAATATCCGAGAATCCTTCTCCGTATATATATGTTGATTCCGATGGTGACAGAATTATATCGGTTACAGAGTTGAGTCATCGTCACGGATCAAAAAACATTACCTTTCCAACAGTGAACGATGCTGTAAAAAAATATATTTCCATCACTTCGCGGGAAACCGGAGTTGAAAACGAGAAAGAAATTTATCTGGATAAACTTCGAACGCTGTTACAGCATAACGAACGTTCAATTCGAAATGCCTCGGCTCATTTAAGCGTAGACCCGTCACGGATGGAAAAAATCGGGAACCTTATACTTTCAAGCATCCATCAAATTAAAAAGGGGATGAAGAAAATAGTTCTTGAAGATATTTATGGAGATGGAAATTCAATCGAAGTCGATCTTGATCCGGCGTTAACACCTTCCCGAAACGCAGAAAAATATTTTGAAAAAGGTAAAAGAGCTGAATTAGGACGAATCGAATCAGTGCGTCGAGTAAATGAGTTAAAAATCCGAATCGATACCATTAAACCGTTAATAGAGGATTTAGAAAAAATTTATTCTTCTGAAGAAATTAAGAACTTTCAAAAAAAATATTATTCCGAATTAAAATCGATGAATATCACAGTCAATAAAAAAGAAGAAGAGGAAAAGCCTCCGTTCAGAATATTTACAGTCGCGGGTGGTTTTGAAGTATGGGTAGGGAAAAGCAGCGCTAATAACGATTTGCTGACAACAAAATTCTGCAAACCGCAGGATCTGTGGTTTCACGCGCGAGGGGCAGGTGGTTCGCACACGGTATTAAAAATACCGAGAGGAACGGAGAATATTCCACGTGAATCGATAAAACAAGCGGCGAGCATCGCCGCGTATTACAGCAAGATGCGGAAGGCATCAAATGTTCCGGTTGCATATTGTGAGCGAAAATATGTGCGAAAACCGAAAGGAGTTGCGGAAGGAACCGTTTATCTTGAGCGGGAAGAAGTGATATTTGTCCCCCCCAAGCTTCCTTGAAAATTCCAAAAATTCTTCGTATACTCAATACAATCTTCAGATTATTATTAACAATTCACGTACGAAAGGAAAATTTATGAAGTTTGTTTACTTGTTCGTTTCACTACTGCTTTTTTCTGCAACCTTGATCTGTCAAACAGATTCAGCGGCATCAAACGAAACAAGTCCCCCGCCTGTGCAGGAAATTTCTGTATCGGGCGGTTTGGCTTATACTTATCTCCCGTACGAATTTTCGAAATACTGGAACCCGGGAATGCACGCAGGTGTTGGGTACGGTCTATCGTTTACACCCGGTGATTACGGCTACAGTTCGTTAATGCTTCTTGCTGATTATGGATCATTCGAACTTAAGGAATCGGCATTCCGCGAAGGTATGAAGATCACAGATCCAACAAAAATTGTTACTGGTGGAAAGACACAAGTATTTACGGTTACCGCAAATTACAAAGGAACGTTAGCCATTTCGAAAACAAGTATAGCACCTTTTTTCACTATCGGGATAGGATATATATATTTTCGATCCGACAGTATCTTGGTCGATAATAAAAATATTTTATCAATTGAAAGTGATGCACTGTCGACCATTACTTGGTCGTTCGGAGTGGGTGTGGATATTCCGGTTAACGAAATGTTCGTTGGCTTTGTTCAAGCAAAATCCGTCATAGGAGCGTTCGACAGACCCCGGCAATATTTTCCAATTACAGCAGGATTGCGATTACGATTTTAATTAGTTTTTTTGATAAGTAACTTAAGATTATCAAAGTGCGGTGAAAATATTCATCGCACTTTTTTATTTGTACAGGCTACAAAATTTATGAAATTAATACTCGTTCGACACGGTGACGCAAAACCCGGTATCGATGATGCGAGCAGAGAGCTTTCGGATCTGGGAATTGAACAGGCAGTTCGCGCCGCGCAAACATTACTTGGTTTACAATTGATTCCAGATGTTATCATTAGTAGCCCTTTGTGCCGCGCCATTCAAACTGCCGTGGAGGTAGGAAAGTTTTTTCCGGGGATCGACTTGATCACATCCGAACACTTAACACCATCGTCAGATCACCGTCATATTTTCGAAATACTCAGATCATTGCAACATAAAACGGTTCTGTTAGTTGGGCATGAGCCACATCTAAGTACATTAATTTCACTGTTGATAACCGGTACACGGTATGGAAAATTTATTGTTTCAAAAGGAGGGATAGCTGTTATACATCTTGAGGATTCGGTGTCTGCCGGAAATGGCGCACTCCGGTTAGTACTGCAATCCGATGAAATTAAAAATATTCAAAATTGATTCGAATGGAAAAACTATCCACCCACTAGAGTTTTTCCCGCATTGCATTCCTTAACTGCCCTGTTAATCATATATAAAATATCTGTCTGCCTTTGTAATACATCTTTTGTGATCCATCCGGATATCGATCCTAATGGACGGTAAGGGACTTTCACAGAAGTGTAGTCAATCTTTTCGTGTTCTCCGGAAATTTTATTTTTGAAAGCAAAAACATCGTTGAACCTGTTATTAAACTTTGTGCATCTGGCAAAAATTTTTCTGCGCACCCAATCGCGAAGCGGATCTATATCGACATGCACAACGGCATCAATTTTATCATCATAATTATCATCTGCCCAATGATTAAAAATAATTTTACACTTATTAATATATAATTCCAAATCATTCCGGTTCAGTTTTTGTCCGCGTGCCGGATAACTTTCCGGAACTCTGTTGTCGAGAAACGGCGCGGCACCATCTACAAGCGCCAGGTAGTCAATTTTACCGTCTTTGTTTCGGTCGAATACATAACCCCACGTGGTTACCTTTCCAAGCATAGGGCTTCCTTCATCAAAATCGAGAATTCGATATATTTCTTTATTAGGATTCTGAATCATATCGTTTGTTACTGCCGCGATGACAATTTCATTCCTGCCGTTGTATCCGATGAAGGAAACCCATAAGTTATCGATTTTCTTTTGACAAATTATTTTTAACGATTTCTCGATTTTAGGGTAATATGCTATTGACTCTGCTTTAGGATAAAACCTTGTAATATCATTTTTTTCAGATGCCTGCGTTACGGTACCCAATAATGTAATGAGTAATGCCGATAAAAATATGTTTTTCATGCAAAAACTACTTTAAATTGTTGTTTGAAAGTAAAGTTGAATGTTCAATTCCGATTTTGCGTAAATACGGGCCGGGTTCCACCGATTTCCCGGTAGCGTTCCTCATTCTTTCTTGCCACTCTATTTTTTCACCGGATAAAAAGAGTCGATCTATCATCCATGCGGCAACAAGTGAATCTGTGTGCTCGCGTGAGCCGAACTTATTAAAAAGTGCTTCTTCCAATTGAGCGGCAATTAATTTTATAATTATCGCCTTATATGATCCACCGGGTTTATCGGTGTGAGTCGGGTTAATTTCCATCGGTGTCGTTATGCCGCTGTCGATGCTGAGGTCGTAATATTTCTCCAGCATCACACGTTCCAAAGAATCTGTATCGAGGGAAGGATTCTTAAAAAATTCGTATTCTGTTTCGAAAGCTTTCATCTCTTGGATTAATTTTACTATTTGCGGCTCTGTCCGCTTTGAATAAAATTGTTTGAGCTCTTTTTCTTTCACCTTCGTGAAAGTTCGCAGCCATAACGAGTCGAGCAGAAGATCATGCATCATCAATGCAATACCGTCGTTATACACCGAGCAATATGTACCGGGAACAGTTGTATACGATTTTAATATCGGAAAATCGGTTTGCGTAAAAAACGCTTTCAATCCGTAAGCATATGCCGCAAATGCGTCTGCATAATTTAGCTGACCGGCTTTGATGGGGAATGTTATGCGAATATCTTTTGGTATCGCAACACGGAAGCAGGAACCTTTCGCGTGATTATTCTTCGAATGTGTTAGTATTCTTATGCTGTCTGGATTGAAACCGGTGCTGTCGAAGTAATGATAAACTTTAGTAGCAAGAGAATCTGTCGGAAAATATTTTTCTGGAAGTTGTTTAGCCGTTTGTCCAAAGTAATAAGCATCCCATGGTGCGATTGTTTTATTTGACTTTTGCTTTCTTTTGTTTGTTGACGTGATTTTTTCACTCGGTATGCATGTTAATTCTTTGAGCATCGCGAATGTTTTTAACAACTTTCCCTCGTCTATTCCATCCATATATAGAACGAATGAATAATAGCTCGGAAATCCTTTCGCTTGAGCTTTTGTGTTTAGTAATTGAACAGTTTTTCGGTATTCATTTAGGTATTTTGAATTTGCCTCTAAATATGCCTGCCAATAAATTTTACGTTTTTTTGAATTCTTCTCGGTTTGGAGAAATCTAAGAACTTCTTCGCCCGTCAAATTTTTTCCGTTCACTGCAATTTGAATTTTAGAAAATTTATTGGCGAGATTTATTTTTGAGGATGTGACTTCATCATCATACTCAATACTACCACCCAGAAAAGCGCGGTGCCATAATTCGAGTCGGCGCGCCAACGGTTTATCGGCGAGAGAACCCGATCTGCCGCGCCATTCTGAAATTATATTTCGAATGCTCGTATCAAGAAATATTTCTGCAAGCAACTCGCGGGCGGAATTGAAATCGGGCTTGGCCTCTTTTGTCGCAAAGTTCCAGCGTGCCAACTCCATTGCTGAACACGCAGATTCATATCGCTGTTCCAGAGTGTCGAGAAAAAGATATAAACCATCTTTAGATTCCACCCGCGGCTTAACTTCCTTTGTACACGACATAAGAAAGATTACCGGCAAGATGATAAAAACTGATTTGGAGAAACGCTGCATTATGCGGGTTTTTTCATATAAGTTGTTTGATTTCAGGTTAAAGATAAGAAATTTCCGATTCGATTTCCAAAATAATTTTCTAAACTTTTTATCTGTGTTTATGTTCCTTCAACAACAATCATTTTAGATTCAGCGGTATCATATCTCAGTCTTTTGGGTTTTGCATACTCTGCGGACGACCACCATTCTTTTGCCCGAGTGACAGAAGGAAACTCCAACACAACAAGTCGCTTGGGAATCCAATCACCTTCCAGCACTTCTACAGGTTTCCCGCGGACGATATACTTTCCCCCGTAGGCATGAACTGTATCTTCAGCCAATTTTTTGTATTCCTCGTACCTGACCTGGTCTTTTACGTTGATATCAACAATAACATAAGCCGACATAATTGTATTCCTTTATTTTAAGATAATTATTTATTGATTAAACAAATTAGAATTTATCAATCAGGGATTACCGCTTCGTCATACCATTTAAAATCACGTACGCTAAGATTAATTCCTATAACGATTGAAGTCACACAAATTAAAAGCCCGATTATAAAAACGATATCTGCCAGCGGCTCGGCAATATCGAGATTATTAGACAGCAGCCAGTTCCAATCGTGGATCAATCCACGCCCGATGAGGTGCAGTTTTCTAAACGGCGCGTCTTTAATGTATATGCTTACATTCACAAAATTTTCCCCAAGCCAAAAGCCCGCGGCGCCGATATACCAATTTCGTTGTTTCGCTATAACGAGGACCAAAGCAAGCGGAATTAAAATTTGTGTCAACGAGCCGCCTAAAAAGTAAACGGTGCGGCCGAATATTTTAAAAATAAGATGCCCTGCCTCGTGTATGTAAAGGTTCATCCAATCTGTAATCCAAACAATGAATGGCGGACGGAAGCTTGCCGATGTTGGATCGTAATCTGCGAATAAAATGTAAAGCAGATACGTCAGATACGCGTAAAGCGACAGTTTGAGGATTAAAAGAGTTTGTTTCATTATGGTATGAAAATAAGAACGATTCGGGAGAATGGCAAATTTAAAGAAGCAAATCAGTGACTTGTGATTTCGCTGAACTGAAGAAAATTTCAGAGATTTGTTCTAGCAATTATATTTGACCCCCACTATAATCTTCCTCCTTCACTCCGCTAAGGACATGCCTTTTCCAATGGGGAGATTGATGGCTGACTTGCAAAACCTCCGGTATCTGACTTTAAATTACTTAAGAAGATACCGGAGGTTTTATTTGCAAATTTATTTTTTCTTCAACTTCAATTTTGCTTTCTGGTATCCCGGCTTGATGACGTCGTAGATGATTTCAATGCGTTTCTTGTACGGAATGAAAGAGCTTTTCATCGCGTTGATGGTGATTTTTTCCAGATCATTCAATGTTAATTTAAATACATCATGTGCCAGTTTGTATTCTCTCGTCATCGATGTATCGCTCATAAGGCGGTTATCGGTATTCAATGTTACACGGAATTTATAACGGAAGTATGTTCGGAACGGATGCTCTTCCACGCTCTTCGCCGCGCCCGTATCAACGTTACTTGTTAAGCACATCTCCAACGGTATTCTTTTATCGAGCACATACTGGGCAAGATATCCCATGCTCACAACTTCAGTCGGATCGTCGTCAGAAATTTTCATGTCTTCTATCAACCTTGTCGCGTGACCGATGCGGTGGGCGCCGCACCATTGAATTGCCTGCCATATAGATTCTTTGCCGAAACCTTCGCCGGCATGAATTGTAATATTGAAATTCTCGCGCTGTATATAGTGGAATGCATCAACATGTTTCTTCGGAGGAAATCCGCCCTCTTCACCGGCTAAATCGAACCCAACAACGCCGCGCTCACGAAAATCAACCGCGAGTTCAGCCATCTCTTGAGAAATTTTCATATTGCGCATTGCGCATATAATCAAACCGAATTCTACGCCAAAATCTTTTTTACCTTTTTCCAAACCGCGCAGAACGGCTGCGACAACTTCATCCCCGTGCAATCCTTTATTGGTGGAGAAAATTGGAGCGAAGCGAGTTTCAACATACACAACCCCGTCGTTGTGCATATCTTCCATCATTTCATAAGACACGCGTTCCAAAGCCTCGGGTGTTTGCATCATTGCAGTAGTATGCGCAAAACCTTCAAGGTATAAAGGAAGACTTCCGCGCTGAGCACCGCGGTGAAACCATTCCTTCAATTCACCGGGGTCGTTGGTTGGAAGTTTTTTATACTTGATCTCTTTAGCAAGCTCTATAATCGTTTCAGGTCTGAGTCCACCGTCGAGATGATCGTGAAGCAAAACTTTTGGAACAGAGTGGAGAAATTTTTCGGTAAGTTTCATATCTGATTTTCTTTCAAAATTGTCGTATTTTCGGATTTTTCTTAAAAAATAGTGGAATTAATGTACAAAGGAAGAATATCAAATGCAACGAATCACCATCGTCTTGACTTTGAAGATGTTTTTATCTAATATAATGCCTGTATGATATGATGAAAATTGAAATGACACAGGCACCGAAAATATTGATTGTGGATGATGAAGATGCTTTCCGCATGCTGTTGGCGGCAACACTTGAGGATGAAGGATTCGAAGTAGCGACCGCGCCCGATGGAGAGCGCGCTCTTGAATTTATCAATGAACAAACGTTTGATATGGCATTGCTTGACGTAAGAATGCCGGGTATAGATGGAATGGAAGTGTTAGAAAAAATCAAACAAAATTCGCCAACCACCGATTGCATCATGCTTACCGGTTTTCAAGATATCGAACTGGCGGTCAAAGCTATTAAAAACGGCGCGAAAGATTTTCTTGGAAAAACTCAAAGTGTTGACGAGCTTCTGATTCGCATCAACAACGTATTGCGCGCCCACAGGGCGGAGGCGCACATAACGGAAGTTCAACAAGATTACACTTCAAAGCTGATGCACGATTTGCTTTCTCCACTGCATTCACTTCAATCGGCAATAGACTTTTTGGAAGGGGGGCTCGGCGGCCCCGTTACCGATCTTCAGAAAAAAGTTTTATTGGAAATAAATTCCATGCTCGGAAATATGGATGCCTTGCTGAACGATATGATCGATCTGACAATGTTCGAATCGGGGAGAATCGATCTGCAAAAAATTCCAACCAATATGGATGAGCTGGTTCCATCGGTATGTGCTCGTTTCAAGCCGCAGTTATCGGTTAAAAATATCACCTTAAATATAAACATCGGGAAAAATATTTCAACTATCACCGTTGATCCGGCGAGGATCGAGCAGGTTACAAATAACATTCTCGACAATGCGGTTAAGTACACTCCCGAAGGTGGAAGCATTACAGTTTCAATTTCAACTATTATTGAAGAACATGATAGCAAACCTGTCGAGTTTATTGAAGTTTCAGTGACCGATACAGGAAATGGGATTCCTCCGGCACTATTACCTTTTGTTTTTGATAAATATAAAGAAGTGCTCACCGGTAAATCGTCGGAAAAGAAGACAACAGGATTGGGTCTGGCTATCTGCCGCAGTATTATTGAAGCTCACCACGGACAGATGACGGCGAAATCAGAGATCGGAAAAGGAAGCACCTTCAGCTATATTCTTCCTATCGATGTGGGGTGAAGGTAATTTCTAAAAGATGTTAGCCACGCTCAGCGTGAAGTAAAACTGTTTTGGTTCCTTCATTCGATAAGTAAAATCGGCGCGAAGTATGTCGAAAATTTTACTTACTCCGATTCCCATCTCAGAATACCATCCGTTCGATGTCGTAGCATTCGCGAGCCAGGTTTGCGCAAATGAACCGTGTAAAATGATCTCTATCCCGTTGCGATAAAAATACGGTATATCCATAGCGAGAAACGGTGTACTGCGGAAATTATGCTCGATATTAAATTTTAAGAAGCGATCTCCGCGGAATTCTTTTATACCGCTTCCCCTCAAAACACCGAATGGAGCGACACCGCTGGCGCGTGAATCGAGGACAAATAACCTTTGCTGAGGCAACGTTCCGTTACTGATACCGCCGCTAACCCGAAATTTCAAAGAAGGCGGAAAAAGTAAACTCTGTGCGTAAGTAGGTAAATTGAAATCAACGTCAACGCGATATCGTGTGAAATTAAAATCACTCTTCAATAATTTCGATGAAGAATGTTCAATTCTTAATTCGATAGCATCGCGCGGTACGAGATCGAGGGGAGCAGGTGAATCGCCGAACCGAAAATCGAATTGCAACGATCTGAAATTACCCTCAGCAATAGGCGGATTAAGTCGGAAAGATTTTTGAGATGAAAATAAGCCCCGCGTTACACTATTTATCATCGATGATTGTTTTTCATTTAAAAAACTTATTGTCCCGCTAAGTGTCCGCCGTGGTTCATATTCAATAAACGCATTCCATCCTTTTGTCAGAAAATAATCACGGTAGTCGTTCTTATCTATCAGCGACATAAGTGTTATAGCGAACGAGCCAAAATATCCGTCGTCGGGGACATTGTCGAGTTTGTAATAGTACGAACCGCCTGCTTTTAATTTTCGGTCTTTCGATAAAAATATCGTAGTTCCAACTTCATATTTAAATCGTTTGTCTGAAAAACCATAACCACCGGAACCATTTAGGGAGAGAAAATTCGTGACAGTATCCATTTCGTATCGTCCCCCGAAGAAAAATCCTTCAACCCGGTTGAATCGCACATCAAGGTAGTTCAATATTCCGCCCACACCATCATCCGATAATGCCATAAGCGGTCCGGAGGGTTTAAATTGTTTATCAAGAGTTTGAGTGCTGTCGAGCGATTTGTAAGCTTTTTGTTCATCCGCTGTTAACGGAAGAACTTCGTTTTGCGCCCAAAATGTCGAATCAAATTTTATCGATGACGAATCAACTGCAAGCCGAGGTTTTTTCAAAACGGTATCTGGTATTGTGATGTTTATTTTGTAATCGTAAATTGAAGATGTTGCTTCAATCCCGAATCTCGGCATGGTGATGCCAACAATGCTGACACTCAATCCGCCGCTGATCCGATTATCTATGGGCATCCAGAATAAACTGTCGAACAATCCGAATTGTTGTTTATAACGCAGGTCGATATCTTTCACGAAAGGAAAAGTGAATGTCTCGTTCGGTTTCACATCTACACCCATTACCGCATAAGTTCCTTCGGCAATTGTAATAATCCCATCAAAGAGGGGACGAAGACGGGACTTCGGTATCATTCTAATTTTATAAATCTCAAAACCGTTTACAACAGACGTGCCCATCAGTTTATAATCATAATAATCGAGTGCATCCGGTGCTGTTGGACCGACGAAAGTAAAAGAGGTTGACTTTCTATTTACACCGACGTTAAATAATTTAATCTCGTCATCGTTGAAGTTGATAATCCGGTGAACTGCGGCAAAGTTTTCCGTGCCGGGTATATTTTCGGTTTGCCTTTTCTGTTTTACCACTTCGCGAAGTGTATCGCCGATCAGCATATAACCTGTTGAGTACGATTCGGTGATGCTCGCGATCGCTGTGTCACGCCTGATAACCTGACGTGAGAATGCGTCGAATTTGTACGACTTAAGTTTATCCATCCACGATCGCTTATTTGCGATAGCTTTCCTTATTATCTCGATTGCAGGATCTTCAGCAAGCACTAAAAATTCAGGCAATTGAATAGGCGATGGCTTTAGTTGTATATCTTTCACAACCGATTCTGTTAAATTTATCGCTAAAGTTTCGGGTTGATAGGCGAGGTAGCTGAATACCAGGGTGTGTGTACCCGCTCCAATCGATAGACTGTATCTGCCCTGAACGTTTGTGATTGTTCCTTTTGATGTTCCAAGCAGACGTATGTTCGCGGCAGCCAGATAATCGTTATTTGAAGCATCGGTTACAATTCCGCGAATAGTGTAAATATCCTGACTGGCCGATAATTGAATGAGTAATAAAATTGAAGACGAAATCAGTAAGGAACGCTTAAATCTTTTTTTCATCTAAATTGTTATATAATTGATGAAATATAATTATTGTTTGTTTATTGTTCGAAGATATATCGACATATGTTTCGTTGAGCAAAAAACATTTTTCGGATCACTCAAATCGATAAGCAATTTTCACAAAACCGGCAATAAGAAAAGGATTGAACGACTTTCCGTCCGAATTCAAAAACGGCTGTTCTTTCCACTGTGCGGTTCCTGCAGAGATGATCGCTTCAGCCGAAACAACGATGGATTCAATGATCGGGTATCCGACACCTCCGCCAATGCCCGCGCTGATACCGTTGAGATTGAGTTTCCCCAACTCTTTATGCTCAAGCGATCCGCTCGAATATGAAATTTGAATCAGTAAATACGACTCAACCAGTTGGCGTAATAAAAAGTATTTTCCCTCAACAGCAAGATTGAGAAATGTAAAATCCATAGATGATTTTGAAGTATTGCCTCCATTGACGATCCAAATATCGTCGATGGTTTTAAAATAGCCGTACATGTTTATGCCTATCGCCCATTGTTCTGAAAAATGCCGGAGATATCCAAGGTGAATACCGAGGTTTGTTCTACCCGCAACATCATATTGAAGATTGAACAAAGATTTTTCAAACGAGTGCACGGTCCCGATACCGAATGAAACTTCATTGGGAATAACCGTACATAAGCTATCATCTTGTGCGATACTGATTTGTGTTGCCAGAATGGACAGTATTAGAACAACCAAAATATATTTCATTAGAAGCTCCTTATGGCATTATAGTAAAAGGTTAAGATGTAAGAATGTACAAATCCGGCTGAAAGATATCAAATAAAAAACACCATGATCTTCTCTGTTCAATCATTGGAAGGTATCGGAGGTTTGAATCGTAAAATACTAATTAACTCGCCTCAAAACCGCAATAAAAAATCCATCAGTATTATGAAGATGCGGCAACAACGAAACAAACGGAAGTTGAAATGAATATCCGCCTGAGCTAAAAATATTTTCGGATTTGTCAGGTTCGAATTCCGCATGCTTTAACAAAAACGTATTCACAACATCTTCGTTCTCCCGTTTGAGTATGGAGCAAGTAACGTATACAAGTCTGCCGCCCGGTTTTACAAATTGAGAATTAAAAGTAAGAAGCTCCTGCTGTTTTTCAACATATCTTTGTATCACGGCTTCTGTCAAACTCCACTTCAATCCGGGATTACGTCTAATGGTTCCCGTGCCGCTGCACGGCGCATCTACGAGCACAATATTAGCTTTTGCAACTAATTCATTTGAGCGCAGATGTGAACGGGCAATCGTTCGGATATTCGTTATCCCTGCCCGCTTAGATCGTGTCATCAGTTCGTGTAATCTCTCTGTGCCGGTATCGATCGAAAAAATATTCCCTTCATTATTCATTAAACCCGCCATGTGCAACGATTTACCACCCGCACCCGCGCATCCGTCAATAATTGTCATACCCGGTTTTGGAGCGATCATCTGAGAAACAAGTTGACTTCCTTCGTCCTGAATTTCAAACCAGCCGTCTAAGTACGAAGGATTGATTTTTGCGGTAAACCGCTTCAATGCGATTAGTCCGTCTGGCGAGATAATGGTTCGTACCGTTTCAATTCCCTCTTTCTTAAGGCGGGTCATGCAATCATCACGGTTTGTCTTAAAAGTATTGACACGCAGAATGGTTGGCGCGGGAATGTTCATTGATTGAAGCAGTTGTTCGGTTTCGCTGCCCCACTTATCGAACAAATCTTTCACTAACCATTCAGGAAACGAATAACGATTACTTAATTGTATTACCGGATCTTCCGGTAAAAAAGGAAGAGCTGAATTCGATTTAATCCATTGAGTGAATTCATCAAGATCGACTTTTGGAAATTGAGTTTTCCAGAGGTGCGGTGCGATGAATGAATTGTTTTCAATTGCCATTGAATATGCCACCACCTGCGATAAGTAGCGGACATGCGGTCCTTCCAGAGATATTGATGAAGGATGTTGATGAACATACTCCTTGATTAAAGTACGGATCAATTTCCGATGACGTATCATGCCGTAAACCATTTCAGCAATGTAACGCCGGTCGCGCGCACCTAAATATCTTTTCGCCCGGAAAAATTCCGCGGTAATTTTATCTGCCGGCTGAGACTCGGCATCAATTTTTTCGAGTAACTGTATAACATGTCCAACGAGCGAAGAGGCAATCATACGGCAATGAATGGTTTGTTCATATCGGTGTTCATATAAGCTCTTGCCATTCTTGGTGTGTTAAAAGATATCCCGAAACCGCCGTTTTTATTCAACGCTATTACACCTCCGAAACCGTCGGCTTTGCGATGAAGTATTTCTATTCCCTTTTCTGCAGCATCCTGAGCATCACCGCCGTTGATTTCCATCAGGTCGATTACGGTTTTAGCCATTACAACTTTGATCATCGCTTCGCCCCATCCTGTTGTAGATACACCGCCAACTTCGTTATCGGCATAAGTGCCGCAGCCGATGAGAGGAGAGTCACCCACGCGACCAGGATATTTGTTCGGTGTTCCACCCGTAGATGTTCCGGTGCAGATATTCCCGAATTGGTCGAGTGCAACAACACCAACCGTATCGGAAGATATTTTTAATTTTTGAAAAGTGTCTTTAGTCTTGAATTCTTTTTTGGTCCGTAGCGATTCCCATCGATCCCGCTCTCGTTTCGTTACAAGTTCTGCAGATTCACAAATAGCAATACCGTGTTCCTTAGCATATTGTTCAGCACCGTTTCCAACAAGAAGTATATGCTCGCTCTCATCCATAATCTTACGGGCGACTGTAATAGGATTTCTAATATGATGGACTGCCGCAACCGCACCGCATCGGATTGTTTTGCCGTCCATGATACTTGCATCAAGTTCTACCACTCCTAATTGGTTTAGATGTGAACCGTATCCCGCGTCGAATGTTTCGTCATTCTCCATGGCTCTTACGGCTTGTTCAACAGCATCAATAGCGCTGCCGCCCGATGTAAGAATTCTCCATCCAACCTCAAGCGCCTGTTCAACACCTTTATGGTGCGATTCGACCGCGTTATCCGGAATATCCCACGCCCCGCCATGTACAATAATTGATATCATAAATACAAATAGTTTATATAAACATGAATGAAAGTACAAAAAATTGACAGCTTATGCAATGATGCAATGGATACTTTATGGCAGAAAAACCATTTTAACGGATGAATCTTTTGATAAATCAATGCATCTGATTTATTGATGCAACTATAAAGAATATCGAACGCAATAATAGGTAAAATGGATTCAATATGAGTAAAAATATTTTAACAGCAACAGATGATAATTTTCAACTCGAAGTGCTTAAATCAGATATACCGGTTTTAGTCGATTTCTGGGCGCCTTGGTGCGGACCGTGCCGGATGATCGCTCCTGTAGTGGAAGAAATATCTGATGAGTATGCGGGTAAGTTAAAAGTTGCAAAGCTAAACACGGATGAAAATATGGATACCGCACTCAATTATAGCATCAGAAGTATTCCTACAATAGGAATTTTTGTCAATGGCAAAATGGTCGATTCCATAATAGGTGCTGTTCCAAAGAAAACGCTGAAAAGTAAAATCGATCAATACATATTGCAAGTCAGCATAAATTGATTTTCACCTTGCTTGATTATGATTGAAGAACTGGTTTCAGAAACGAATTACCTTAACTTATCTCATTCGAAGCAAGAAGAACTGATCGCGAAATA
This sequence comes from Ignavibacteriales bacterium, assembly GCA_016214905.1. Taxonomy (NCBI): domain Bacteria; kingdom Pseudomonadati; phylum Ignavibacteriota; class Ignavibacteria; order Ignavibacteriales; species Ignavibacteriales bacterium. The sequence goes on from JACRMQ010000007.1 coordinate 371,368, forward strand.
TTGTGCGGGAATAAAATATCGGATAAGCTCGGTAACCGCGAAGAGTGACGCGAATAAAATTGTTAACGATGTTTGTAAAGGATTGGAGAAAGAATGCAAAAGCGATGTCATACGTTCTTTCCTTCAACAGTATGTACGCGATATATACAAAAATCATTGGAACGAAAAATGATTACAAAAGATATCTCTATCGAAGATTTAGTCCGCAACAAGCCCGACTCGGTCCGTTACTTGATGGAAAACGGAATAAAATGCCTCGCTTGCGGTGAACCAATTTGGGGAACGCTTGAAAGCACCGCGAAAGAAAAAGGATTTTCCGATTCCGAGATTCAGCGATTTGTGGAAGAGATTAATTTGTTGAACAAGGTTGATACCGCTAAATTCTAAACCTTAATTTCTAAATAATAAAACATTTTTTTGCGCCGAAGGCGCATCCGCCTCTGGCGGAAATTTTAACTTTTTAATTTTGGATTGATATTATGCCAGTATACGATTACAGATGCACAGATTGCAACAAGACATACGATGTCTATCATAAAACTCAGGAAGTGAAAGATGATATTGTCTGCCCGTCATGCGGATCATCGAATCATAAGAAATTGATGTCGGTTACTCAGATGTCGATGGGTTCTGATTCCGGTTCAAGTTGTTCAGACGGATCATGCGGACCATACACCGGCGGAGGTTGTGCCGGTGGTATGTGCGGATTGAACTGATTCAATCATCCCGACTTTAATCCTCAATAATAAAATCCCGCAATTAATCCCCGCAAGTTCGGAATTTCCCGAATCGGTGGGGATTTTTATTTTCATAAAATGATGAAATTAAGAAACACTCAAACTTGAAACTTGCCTTTAAAATTGTTAAACTAAACAAGATGGTTTAGAAATCTCAATTTTAGTGACAGGTATTTATGCGTTCTACAATTTCATTTATTCTTGATGGAAGGATCACTGATCTTGATCTCAAGAATTCCAAAACATTTTCTCCTACATCAACCATTTTAAATTTTCTTAGAAGTTTACCCACGCATAAAGGTGTCAAAGAGGGATGCGCCGAAGGCGATTGCGGTGCGTGTACGGTGGTTCTGGCAGAACTTGTCGGTAATAAACTTACTTACCGAGCAGTCGATTCTTGTCTGATGTTTCTGCCAATGATACACGGGAAGCAATTAATAACAGTTGAGAACCTGAAAACCTTAGATGGCAAACTCCATCCGGTTCAGCAAGCGATGGTTGATGCGTACGGTAGTCAATGTGGATTCTGTACGCCCGGAATAATAATGACGATGTTTGCGCTCTATAAAAATCATCAGCATCCGACCCGCGAACAAATTGATAACGCGTTAACCGGTAATCTTTGTCGATGTACCGGATACAGGCCGATTGTTGAAGCGGCAGAAAAATCATGTGTTCATAATCGTGTTGATCATTTTACTGATGATGAACAGCAAATCGTAGAACTTCTAAAATCGATTTCTAAAGAGTCGATTCATGTTCAAGCAGGTGAACAAAAATATTTCCGTCCTGCAAGTTTGGGCGAAGCAATTTCACTAAAGCATCAACATTCCGAAGCAATCATAATTAATGGTGCGACAGATATTGCCTTGCGCGTTACGAAGAATCATGAATTGTTGAAAGAAATTATAGACCTTTCCGGCATCGAAGAACTAAAAGTAATTACTAAAACCGATTCATCGATAGAAATAAGCGCCGGTGTATCGCTGAATGATATTCTCTCGCCGATTGAAAAAGATTTTCAAGCGTTACACGAAATACTAAAAGTTTTCGGTTCACATCAAATCAGAAATCTTGCCACGCTTGGCGGTAATCTTGGGAGTGCTTCACCGATAGGGGACACACTTCCGGTTTTGATGGCTTACGATGCAAATGTTGTTGTTGAAAGTTTGAACAGCAGGCGAATGCTACCGCTTCACGAGTATATAACCGGATACAGAAAAACAGTCCGCAAGCCAGATGAAATTATCACTTCTATTATAATACCGAAGTTAACCAACGGCTCAATAGTAAAATCTTACAAGGTATCTAAACGTAAGGATTTAGACATATCAACGCTCAGCGCATGTTTCAAGATTGGCCTTGACGGTAATATTGTGAAGTCGGTGATTCTCGCTTATGGTGGAATGGCAGAGCGGACTAAACGTGCGTCCATAGTTGAACAATTTCTTCTCGGTAAAGAGTGGGAAAGAAAAACCTTAGAACAAGCGATGCAATTGATTGAAAAAGATTTTACTCCGATCTCTGATGCACGCGGCAGTGCGGAGTTCAGATTGAAAGCTGCTCAGAATTTGTTGTTGAAATTTTTTATCGAAACAAAAGGAACAAATTAAATATGGAATTTACGGTTTGTAAAAATGGTAACTTTATTTTTCTTATTATTCTTGCTTCGATTCTTTGTATTCAAAGTTATGCGGTGGGACAAAAACAATCCGCACCTTCCGATACTGTTGAACTCACATCATTGAAGCATTGGCCCCAGCCGACGAAACAAGTTCCACCCGAATATCCGACGCTTGCCAGGCAAAATAATGTTGAAGCCGAAATTATGCTCAGCGTTTTAATCGGCAAAGATGGTAAGCCGAAAAACATTAAAGTTGTGAATGTAAAAACATCTTTCATGAAAGATGCATTAGCAAAACCCGACACACCGGTACCTGATCCGAAGTATGCGAAATTATTTCACAAACCATCGATTGACGTCGTAATGAAATGGAGATTCACAAAACCGCTAAAGCCCGATAGCACCACAGCTTTAGTTTGGGTTAATGTGCCTCTGAAATATCAGTTGACAGTACAAAAATAGATAAATTAGAATGAACAATAAATTACCACACGAAAGCGCAGAGTTGCATGTTACCGGTGAAGCCGTTTACATCGATGATATCTTGGTCAACGAACAATTGCTTATAGGGCGAGTAGTCTACTCGCCCCATGCTCATGCAAAAATAAAATCGTTCGACTTAAGCGAAGCGAAAAAAGTGCGCGGCGTTCATGCAATACTATGCTACAAAGACATTCCCGGACATAATCAAATGGGACCGGTTATTAAAGATGAGCCGGTTCTTGCGGAAAACGAGGTGACATTCATCGGACAGGCAATGTTTCTAATAGCTGCCGAGACCAATGAGCAATGTCATGAAGCGGAGAAAAAAATTAAAATTGAATATGAACCGCTTGATGCAATTCTTGAACTCGAAAAAGCGATAGAAAAAAATAATTTGTTGGGTCCGCCAAGAGAAATGAAGCGCGGTGATGCTGACGCTGCTTTGAAATCATCTAAACATATAATTAGCGGAGAACTCCGCACCGGTGCGCAAGAGCACTGGTATCTTGAAACGCAGGCATGTTTGTCTGTTCCGGGAGAAGGAAAAGAAATAAATGTTTTTAGTTCTTCCCAGCATCCATCCGAAACTCAAGCGCTAGTAGCGGAAGTTCTCGGAATAAAGAAACATGAAGTAGTTGTTGAAGTAAAACGAATGGGTGGAGGTTTCGGAGGAAAGGAAACGCAGGCGAATCATATCGCATGTTGGTCGGCTTTGTTGTGCCATGCTACAAAACGTCCGGTAAAAATCCGTTTGTTCCGCGATGACGATATGATTATGACCGGCAAACGTCATCGTTATCTTACAAAATATGAAGCCGGTTTTGATAATGAGGGATTGATAAATGCGGTAAAGCTTGAATTCAACAGCGATGGCGGTGCGGCAACAGATCTGTCGTGCGCAATCATGGAACGCACAATGCTTCACGCCGATAATTCATATTACATTCCAAACATGTCGGTTAAGGCATCAGTGTGGAAAACGAATCTTCCCTCGAACACTGCCTTTCGAGGATTTGGCGGACCGCAGGGCATGGCGGCAATCGAAACTATAATAGACAAGATCGCTCGCTATCTCAAAAAAGATCCTGCCGAAATAAGATTCAAAAATTTCTATGGAATGAATGACCGCAACATTACTCATTACGGACAAACTGTTAAGCATAATCGGCTTTACCTTATTTATGATCAGATAATAAAATCTTCTGAATATGAGAAACGCCACAAAGAGATTAATGATTTCAACATTAAAAATGAATTTTTCAAAAAAGGCATAGCACTTACTCCCGTGAAGTTTGGAATTTCTTTCACCACAACATTTCTCAATCAAGCCGGCGCCCTCGTGAATGTTTACACCGACGGGACAATCCTTGTCAATCACGGTGGTACGGAAATGGGGCAGGGACTCAACACGAAAATTCAGCAGATCGCCGCGGCAGAATTCGGTGTGAGCATAGATCGTGTGAAAGTAAATGCCACCAATACATCCAAAGTCCCGAACACATCGGCAACTGCCGCTTCATCCGGTTCCGATATGAACGGTATGGCGGTTAAAAATGCAATTGATACAATCAAAGAACGTATCTCAAAAGAATTAGCATCGTTTTGGACTGAGAAACAATCCAGCAATCCGACAATCCAACAATCGGTAATTTTCAAAGACAATTTCATTTTTGATTCCGATCATCCTGAAAGAAAAATCTCTTTTTCCGATGCTATGCTTCAAATGAATTTACGTCAGGTGAGTTTGAGTGCGGCAGGATTTTACAAAACACCGACAGTCGGCTGGGATAAAATTAAAGGACAGGGGAAACCGTTCTTTTATTATTCATTCGGAATGGCAGTTTCTGAAGTGATAATTGATGTTCTGACGGGCCAGCATACCCTTTTGAGAACGGATATTTTGCAGGATGTTGGAGATTCTATCAATCCCGGAATCGATATGGGGCAGGTAGAAGGCGGATTCATTCAAGGCGTTGGCTGGTGTACAACTGAAGAAATTAAGTGGGATGCAAAAGGAAACTTGATGACTCATTCTCCCGACACTTACAAAATTCCGACTGTGCAGGATATACCGAAAGATTTTCGTGTTAAGCTGATGGAGGGAGTTCCGAATCCTGTCGGTACAATCCGCAGAAGTAAAGCAATAGGTGAGCCGCCGTTTATGCTTGCGCTATCTGTTTGGCTTGCTATCAAGGATGCGATCTCTGCAGTTGGCAATCATAAGTTTGAACCGGAGTTTTCATTGCCGGCAACGAATGAAACGATATTGCTTTCAATTGAGAAATTAAAGAAAAAATAATTAACCACGGATTACACGGATATCCACAGATTTGAATTATCCGTGTTAATCTGTATAATCAGTGTCATCAGTGGTAAATAAAAAATGAAATTCTCTCAACCTCCATTTGTAACGGGTTTAAAATGTCTTGTCTGCGGTTCATCGTATCCGCATGGCAATATATTCACCTGCCCTCACTGCGGCACCGAAGGCATTCTCGATGTTCAATATAATTATGAGGCAATAGTTCAAAATCCGAAATCCACAATCCGCAATCCGAAATCTTCTGATATTTGGCGTTACAAAGATTTGCTTCCGATCTCTTCCGACATTCCACTCCCGCATTTGCATGTTGGCTGGACGTCGGTTTACGACGTGCCACGGCTTGCACGTTATTTCGGACTCAGAAAATTGTTTTTGAAAGATGACGGGCGTAATCCGACGAACTCGTTCAAAGACCGCGCAAGCTCAATTGGAGTTATGAAAGCAATGGAATTCGGTTTCAATACCATTGCATGTGCGTCAACAGGAAATGCAGCATCATCCCTTGCCGGATTGTCTGCCGCAGTTGGATTGAAGAGCTACATCTTTGTACCTGAGCGCGCGCCGGAACCGAAAATTACACAGCTACTTATTTTCGGTGCGACTGTGTTCAGAGTAAAAGGAACATACGAGCAGGCATTCGATCTCAGTAAACAATCGTGCGATCAGTTCGGATGGTACAACAGAAACAGCGGAACGAATCCCTTTCTTGTTGAAGGGAAAAAAACTGCCGGATTGGAAATTGCAGAACAGCTTGGCAAGAATATTCCTGATTGGGTAGTCGTCTCTGTTGGTGATGGCTGTACAATCGGCGGAATAGGAAAAGGTTTGCAGGAAATGAAACAACTTGGTCTTATCGACAGAGTTCCACGGCTGTTAGGAGTTCAAGCCGAAGGTGCGAAACCAATTCTTGATGCTTTCACTTCAGGGAATGATTTAATTCCAACCGACACGAACACAATAGCCGACAGCATAGCAGTCGGCACACCGAGAAACTGGCGAAGAGCAATCCAACAAGTCCGATTATCACACGGTGAAATGATCGCCGTATCGGATGAAGAAATTTTAGAAGCTATGCGAGTTACAGCACGGCTTGGCGGCGTGTTCGGCGAGCCGGCAGGTGTTACGGGTGCGGCCGGTTTGAAAAAAGCCGTTGAACAGAAAATTGTGAAATCTAATGAAACCGCTGTGATAGTTATAACCGGAAACGGTTTGAAAGATATTCAATCTGCAAAACAAGCTGCTGGGAAAGAATATTTAGTCGAACCAACCCTTGATGCCGTTGCAGATCTACTTGAAAAACAACTGAAACTATAAATCGCTTTGGAAAAATTATGCTACTCAAAAACACAACATCCATAGTTCTTGATCCACCATCGATTGAATCTGTTGACATTCGTCTTCTCAACTGTAATATTATAGAGAAGGGAAAAAACCTAGCGCCAAAGAAAGGCGAAGAAGTGCACGACCTTTCCGGAAGAATCATCATGCCGGGTCTGGTGAACTCGCATACGCATCTCTATTCGGCACTTGCAAGGGGAATGGCTTATCCTAAAGAGCCGCCGCAGAATTTTCTTGAAATCCTGCAAAAAATCTGGTGGAAGCTTGACCGCGCTCTCGATGAAGATGCCATCTATTATAGTGCGCTCGTCGGAGCGATAGATGCGGTGCGTTGCGGAACCACGACGCTTATCGATCATCATGCATCTCCGAAATCGATCACCGGTTCGCTCGACATAATCAAAGAAGCGATGTGGGAAGTCGGATTGCGTGGAGTATTGTGTTATGAGGTGACAGACCGGGGCGGAAAGAAAGAACGCGATAAAGGTTTGGAAGAAAACGAACGTTTTATCAAAGACAACAAAAAGAATTCACAATTTCGCGGAATGGTCGGTGCGCACGCCGCTTTCACAATGAGCAATGAAACTATGTGCCTCTGCGGTGAATTATCAAAAAAACACGATGTTGGGGTTCATATTCATGTCGCTGAGGACAAAGCAGACATGACCGACGCGGAAGAAAACTATCGTTGCAGAGTAATCGATCGTTTGAAAGAAAATGGAATTCTTCGAAAAGATTCGATCCTTGCTCACGGCGTTCACTTGAATGAAAAGGAAGTTAATGAAGTTAAGAAAGCGGGAAGCTGGTTGATGCACAATCCGCGTTCCAACATGAACAACCGTGTTGGGTACGCGCCGCTGCATTTATTCGGTGAGCGGGTCAGCTTGGGAACAGACGGATTCCCCGCAGATATGTTCGAAGAATCGAAAATAGGATTTTATAAGAGGCAAGATTCGCGAGCAGAAGGAAACGTAAACATGGCTAAACTTCTGCAAAACGGACAGCGAACGATTTCGGAAATATTCGGTCAGAAATTCGGATCGCTTAAAAAGGGTTCTCCCGCCGATATAGTTATACTCGATTACCAGCCGCCAACACCGATGACGGTAGAAAATCTGGCAGGACATTTTCTCTTCGGCATGAACTCATCGATGGTTGAATCTGTAATGATCGACGGTAAATGGGTTGTGAAGAACCATGTGCTGGTGGGGTTCGATGTTGAATCGGTTTATGAAAAATCGAAAAAAGTAGCAAAGAAGTTATGGGAGAAGATGGAAAAATTGATCTAAGAATGAATATTATGTTTTATTATTAGTGTATTGTTATTTTGATCAAAAATCTATTTATCTATTCAAGGTATGATTAGAATGACTAGACATTTTCTCCTTTCATATCTCTTGATGACATTTCTTTCTGTATCAACTTCTCACACACAGGAGAAAATTGAAAATGTCTTGTTGCCTTTTCAAAATCCTGACTTGTCGATAGAAGATCGGGTGAACGATTTAGTGTCAAGGATGACGCTCGATGAAAAAATCAAACAACTGCTCTACAATGCACCAGCAATTGACCGGTTAGACATTCCTGAATATAACTGGTGGAATGAAGGGCTTCATGGTGTTGCACGGGCGGGAAGGGCTACCGTTTTTCCACAATCTATCGGACTTTCAGCAACGTGGGATACCGAACTGATGCATCGGGTTGCCACTGTTATTGCCGATGAGGCACGCGCTAAACATCACGATGCAGTGCGAAACGGCAGAAGGGGAATTTATGAAGGTTTAACTTTCTGGGCGCCGAATATAAATATCTTCCGCGATCCGCGATGGGGACGCGGTATGGAAACGTACGGTGAAGATCCGTACCTTACCGGACGACTCGCAGTGGAATTTATTAAAGGTATGCAGGGAGATGATCCGCACTATTTTAAAACAATTGCAACGCCAAAACATTTTGCAGTGCACAGCGGTCCCGAGCCGGAGCGCCACGTTTTTAACGCGGTCGTTGATGAGAGAGATCTGCGCGAAACTTATCTGCCGCATTTCCGCGATGCAGTTGTGGATGGAAACGCACAGTCTGTTATGTGTGCCTACAATCGGTTCAGGGGAACGCCGTGTTGCGGAAGTAATGAACTGCTGCAAAAAATCTTGCATGATGAATGGGATTTTGACGGATATGTGGTTTCGGATTGCTGGGCGATAAAAGATTTTTATGACACTCACAAGATCGTGAAATCGGGACCGGAGGCAGCGGCTATGGCACTGAAAGCCGGTACGGATCTGAATTGCGGCGTTACTTACGATAGTCTTGGAATTGCAGTCAGGTTAGGACTTGTTGGCGAAGAGCTTGTGGATCGTTCTGTGAAGCGGATTTTTCAATCACGGTTTAAACTCGGTACGTTCGATCCGCCCGAAAGAGTGCCGTTTGCCAAAATTCCGATCACAGTTAATGACAGTAAGGAACATCGTGAGATTGCGCTTGAGGCAGCAAGGAAATCGATAGTGCTTTTAAAAAACGATGGCGCTCTTTTGCCTTTGAGTAAGAATTTAAAATCGATTGCAGTCATTGGTCCAAATGCCAATGATGTTGAAGTATTGCTTGGCAACTATAATGGAACCCCAACCGATCCTGTAACTCCTCTGGCAGGTATCCTGAATAAGGTAAAATCGAAAACGAAAATATTTTATGTACAGGGTTGCAATGTTGCGGAAAATATTCCGTTACTTGAGGTTGTCCCGTCTTCAGTCCTTTTTAATAAGAAGGGAACAGGTAACGAGAACGGTTTAGCTGCCGAGTATTTCAACATTAATAATTTTTTGGAGAACCCTGCGGTTACGCGCATTGATTCCGCAATCGATTTTAATTGGTGGGATAAGCCCGCTGTAACCGGATTGAAAGCAGATAGTTTCAGTGTCCGATGGACCGGCATATTAATTCCTCCCGTCTCGGGAAAATATTCAATTGGCTTGAACGTATTCGGTGGTTCGAAACTTTTTTTGGATGATTCGTTGTTGGTTGAGATTAATAACTCGCATGTAGTACAGACAGATTGGAAAAATATTGAACTGTTTGCCGGTAAATCATACAAAATACAAATCGAGTTTTGTGACAGGCGGGCAGACGCGAGCGTGCGGTTTGTATGGTCGAAACCGAATCCGCATTTGAAACAAGAAGCTATTGAAGCGGCGAAGCAAGCTGATGTCGTTGTGATGTGTCTGGGGCTGTCACCGCGACTTGAAGGGGAGGAAATGAATATTGATGTTGCGGGATTTTCAGGCGGTGACCGTGTGGATATCGGACTGCCAAAGATACAGGAAGATTTATTAAAAGACATTGCCAAAACAGGTAAACCGATTGTGCTGGTACTTTTAAACGGAAGCGCACTTGCAGTAAATTGGGCTGATGAAAATATTCCCGCGATCATTGAGGCATGGTATCCGGGACAGGCGGCAGGTTCGGCGCTTGCCGATGTTTTGTTCGGAGATTACAATCCGGCGGGCAGGTTACCGGTTACTTTTTATAAATCGGTCGATCAACTTCCGCCTTTTAGCAATTACGGGATGAAAGAAAGAACTTATAAATATTTTACAGGTGAGCCGCTTTATCCGTTTGGGTACGGATTAAGCTATACAAATTTCGATTATAGTAATTTAAAACTCGAGACCGGGAATATAAATACCGGTGAGAGTCTTTCGGTTTCAGTAGATGTTAGCAATATCGGCAAACGAGCAGGTGATGAAGTTGTTCAATTGTATATAAAACATTTGAATGCATCTGTTCCTGTTCCTTTGCGGTCGCTTCAGGGCTTTCAAAGGATTTTTTTAAAACCTGATGAGGTAAAAACAGTTAAATTCTTACTCACTCCCCGGCAACTTTCAGTAATTGACGCTAACAATAAACGTGTAGTTGAGGCGGGGAAAATAGAAATCAGCGTCGGAGGCAAACAGCCGGGATTTGTTGGGCGTGAGGACACAGCTACAACAGGAGTTATATCGGGTAAATTTGAGATAATTGGATTACCGTTTCCGGTAAATGAGAGATGAATGAAGGAGCGTTCTTGTTACAACTTGCCGTATCTTTTGGAATAGATATACCGTAACCAGCGAGTGAAGAATTCGTTTCCTTCTTCCCGCCAAACATTTTCAGGATTGTTCGTATTGAAATTTGCAGGATTGCTTACCAATCCTTTTTGCAAATCGCGGTAATGTTCAAAAACTATCCGGTCGGTATCGTATTCGTGATGTCCGAGGTGACCTATAAACCGGTGATCGGACGATTCAAAAATGAAATGCCCGCCTTTTTCGGAATAAGCCAGAGGATTTATTGTTCCGGAGTTTACCGCCAAGCGGAACTCGCTTTCGTTAAGGCCGGCATATCTACTTTGAGGACAATAAAAATTCTCTCCCAGCCCTCCGGTTACAGGATGATTGCGATTTAAATTTTTTGAACGATAAACACCAAATAATTTTTTCGTGTAATTAATTTTTTCTACTCCAAAGTATTTTGCAATTGCAAGTCCGCCCCAGCAAATTCCAAATGTGCTGGCTATGTTGACGCGTGCATATTCAAAAATTTCCAGCAACTCATTCCAGTAAGTAACCGATTCGAACGGGATCGTTTCAACCGGAGCGCCGGTTATAATCAATCCGTCTAACGGTTCGTTTTTAATTGTTTCCTCAAACGTCAGATACCATTTTTTGATATGATCTTTATCGCTGCTTTTGTAGTTATGATTTGTCGCTCTTATCCATATCGGAATAACGGCGATATCCGATCTTCCAATTGAACGTAAAATACTGAACTCATACTTCTCTGCTTCGGGCATGACGTTGAATATGCCGATGCGTAGAGTGTGTTTATCGTATGCTTTTATGATTTGTTTTTCAATGCAAGTAATTCCGTGCTCACGCAATGAGGCTGTGATGGGATAATTGTTTGATAATATTAATGCCATAGAAATAATATAGTATCTATTTTTGAAAATCCAATCCTTGGAAATCTCCTCAAAAATCCCGAAATTGATACACTTATTCATAAAAATCGCAAATGAAACACAAAATAATTGGTAAGGGAGAACGCAGAGTAGATGCAATCGGTAAAGTAACCGGCGCGGCGAAGTACGCCGAGGACTTTAACGTCATGCATCAATTGTACGGCAAAGTACTGCGCGCGAAACATCCTCACGCCAAAATTCTGAAGATCGATACATCGAAGGCGCAAAAAATAGATGGTGTTGAGGCGATTCTTACCGCAAACGATATTCCGGGCGACAAAGTTTTCGGCGTCGTCGTTAGAAATCAAGCAATACTCGCTCACGATAAAGTCAGATATCTCGGTGATGGTGTAGCGCTGGTTGCGGCAAAAACAAAAGAGATAGCCGAACAAGCCGTATCATTAATCGAAGTCGAATATGATCCCTTGCCGGTAATTTCGGATTCCGAAGAAGCGCTCAAACCTGAATCAATAAAAATTCATGGAGATGATAATCAGTTCGTTCATCATCATGTAACAAAAGGAGATATTGAGAAAGGTTTTACCGAAGCGGATTTTATAATCGAGAAAAAATTCAAAACACAATTTATAGAACACTCAGCAATTGAACCTGAAGCAGTATTGGCAGAACCTTTAGAGCATGGCGGTGTGAGAGTTACAGGTTCGGTGCAAAATTTATTTTCAAGCAGACGCTCGGTTGCATCTGCTCTCAAACTCGATCTGAACAAAGTTCAGATAATTCAATCAACACTCGGCGGTTCATTCGGCGGGAAGGATGAAGTAATGACGGCGATGTGCTGTCGTGCCGCTTTACTCTGTATGAAAACGGGTAAGCCCGTGAAGATGGTCAATACACGTGAAGAGTCGATGATAGAAAGTTACAAACGGCATCCGTACGTTCTCTATTATAAATGGGGCTGTAAGAAGAATGGTTCGATAACCGCGATGGAAATAAAATGTATTGCAGATGGCGGTGCGTATGCTTCGATGAGTCCGTTTGTAACGTGGCGCTCGGTAGTGCAGGCGACAGGTCCGTACTATTGCGAGAATGTTAAGACAGATGTTTATGCGGTTTACACAAACAATAATTATACAGGCGCGATGCGCGGCTTCGGTTCACCGCAGGTGAACTTCGCTATTGAATCGATGATGGATGAACTTGCCGAAAAAGTTGGAAAAGATCCTTTCGAGATTCGTTTACAAAATGGATTTGAAACCGGCGCTGTTACTGCAACAGGACAGAAGCTTGATCATCGTGTAAGTTTGAAAGAAGTTTTGACTAAATCTGCAGAAGCGGCTGATTTTCTGAATAAATGGAATCAATATCGCACACCATCAACAACTTCGAAGCGCAAAGGCATCGGGCTTGCATGCAGTTATCGCGGTGTTTCGCTCGGTGCTGAAGGAACCGATGCCGCCGGTACAATTGTGTCGGTTCAAACTGATGGCAGCGTGATTGTCTCATCCGGTATTACAGATATGGGACAGGGAGCGCAGACTCAGATGTCTCAGATTGCCGCTGAAGTTCTTGGCATAACGATGGATAGAATCCAATTTTTGAATACGAACACGAGTCGTGTTCCGGATTCCGGACCAACTGTTGCATCGCGCGGTACAATCATGGGCGGCGCTGCGGCGAAGAAGGGTGCCGAAATTGTTCGTGCATTTCTGATGAAAACTGCATCCGAAATGACGGGGCTTGATGTTATGTCGCTGGATTTGAAAGACAATTATCTTATTGATACCAACAACGGTGAACGACTTGCATCATTCAATGAAATTGCTGCGGAATGTTTTAATAAAGGCAGGCCTATGTACGGATTCGGCTGGCATAAGTCGCCGCAAACTTCTTGGGATGAACATCACGGTCATGGTGAAGCGTATTTCACTTTCGTTTACGGAGCTAACATTGCCGAAGTGGAAGTGGATACCGAAACAGGTAAAGTTGATGTTCTGAATTTTGTTTCTTGTCATGATGTTGGCAAAGCAATCAACCGCAATTCAGTTCTCGGACAATTTTACGGCGGTGTTGCGATGGGACTCGGTTACGGATTGATGGAGGAATTCGATTTTGAAGATTCAATTCCGAAACAATTGAACTTTGACGAATATTTAATTCCAACATCGATGGATGTTCCGAATATCATACCGATAATTGTTGAGAATGATGATGCCGCCGGACCTTTCGGTGCAAAGTCAATCGGTGAACCGTCGAATGAATTAGCTGCACCTGCAATCATAAATGCAATTTACAACGCGACAGGAAAACGCATTTATGAAATTCCTGCAACTCTCGAAAGAGTTCTGCTCGGACATAAGCTCACGAGAAAAGGGGAACGTGGTTCAGCGAAGAAGGAAGAAGTTTTGTCAGATTCATGCAAGATTAGACCGGAGGGAAGATGAAACCTTTCGAGTACAAAGCGGTTAACTCAGTCGAAGAAGCGTGTTCGGTTTTAGCTGAATATGGTTCAGATGCGCGCATACTTGCCGGCGGTACAGACTTGCTCATCGAATTTCGCAAACAAAATGTTAGAACTCCAAAAGTTGTTATCGATATTTCGTTCATAAAAGAAATACACAGTATCGAATCTCCGAATGGAACAATTATCATTAGACCTTTAGTCACGCATTCAGAGATCGTAAATTCAAAAGTTGTCCAACAATATGCTTCGCTTCTTACGAGTGCTGCATTGGTTATCGGTTCACCTCAGATTAGAAACAGGGGAACTGTCGGTGGCAATATCATGAATGCTGCCACATGTGCAGATACGGTTCCGCCATTAATCGCTCTTGGAGCGAAAGTAACACTAGAATCTAAAGCTGGTTCGAGACAGCTCGATCTTTCTGATCTATTCATCAAGCCGTATCAAACAAAAGCTAAACACGAAGAAATCCTAACTGAAATTCATTTTACAAAACTTCCACCAAATGCTAAAAGTTCTTTCATAAAACTTGGAAGAAGGAATGCTCTGGCAATTTCACGCTTGAGTGTTGCCGCGATTTTAACTCAAGATAAGAACGGAAAAATTACAGATGCCCGAATAGTTCCCGGTGCAGCACTTCCGGTATGGAAACGAGTTACCGAAGCTGAGAAAATATTGATCGGCGAAAAACCATCAATAGAATTATTCACAGCTGCGGGACAAAAAGTATCTGAAGTTCTGATTTCACATACAGGCAGGCGCTGGTCGACGGAATATAAAGAACCGGTAATTGCAGTATTGGTGAGGAGAGCGTTGGAGCAATGTACCCTCACCCCCAACCCCTCTCCCAAATTGGGCGAGGGGAGTTCCGATTTATCGGAACTGGGAGAGGGTTAAATGGAGATTATCATGAAGAAATTTACAATCAAGACAATCGTAAACAATCGTAAATACGAATTTTCCGTTTCCCAAAATCAAACCCTGCTACATTTTCTCCGCGAAGAATTAGGACTAACCGGAACAAAATGCGGCTGCGAAATCGGTGAGTGTGGCGCTTGCACAGTTTTACTCAACGGTGAAGCGGTGAATTCCTGTCTCGTGCTTGTTCCACAAATCGATGGAAAAGAAATCGTTACGGTGGAAGGATTGTCGATCAACGGCAAACTTCATCCCCTACAAGAAACGTTTATGAATCATGATGCAGTTCACTGTGGTTTCTGTACGCCTGGAATGTTGATGAGCGCAAAAGCGTTGCTTGATAAAAATCCCAAAGCAGGCGAAAAAGAAATTCGGACCGCAATTTCCGGAAATCTTTGTCGATGCACCGGTTATGTACAAATTGTTGAGGCGATCAATGATGCTTCAGAAAAATAAAAAAATGAAAAACGTACTAACAATAATATTAATCTTGTGCTTTACATTTCCGCTCTTTGCACAAGAAATAGATCCGACAGTTGCCGCGGTTATAAACAATGTCAATGCTGATTCGTTGACATATTTTGTTTCTGAGCTATCCGGGGAAATTCCTGTAACTGTAAACGACACACAGTATACAATTGCCTCACGCTACGATACTGCTTCGGGAAATGCAATTGCCGCGCTTTACATCAATCAGAAATTGCAAAGTTACGGATTAAATCCACAATTTCAAGACTTCCCTTCCGGCGGAAGGAATGTTTTTGCCGTTCAAACCGGTATCGATCATCCCGGTCAAATGTATATTATCTGCGCTCATTATGATGATATGCCTAGAGGTACTGTTGCCCCCGGGGCAGACGATAACGCCAGCGGTACTGCCGCTGTTATTGAAGCGGCAAGAATTCTCAGCAAGTATCAAACATCTTACACAATTCTTTATGCTCTTTGGGATAGAGAAGAACAGGGACTTCTGGGAAGTGAATATTATTCAAATCTTGCGTCGGCAAAGGGTGATACAATTCTTGGTGTGATCAATCTTGATATGATTTCATGGGACAGTAATGACGACATGGCTATGGATATTCACACATCATCGACAGGCAATTCATTAAAGTTAACAGATACCGTTCTTTTTGTAAACACAACTTACAACATCGGAGTGTTGCCAGTGGTAAAAAATCCTGGCAGCGAAGCAAGTGATCATGCTTCTTTCTGGGTGAATAATTATAGTGCAATAATGTTGATTGAATCTTTTTCCGATTTCAATCTTTACTATCATAAAACAAGTGATTTATTAAGCGCATTCAATAATGCGTTCTATTATAGAATGTCTAAATTAGCATTAGGTACTATTGCAACTCTCACTGGTGTCCGTGAAGCAACTCGAGTCTCGGTTACAGAAGGGACTATTTCTAATTACATCTTAAGTCAAAATTACCCGAATCCATTTAATCCGGTGACAACCATCGATTACCGGTTATCGTCTTTGACATCCGTAATGCTTGAGGTGTTTGATATGCTCGGTCGGCGGGTAGCAATTCTTGTTGACGATATACAACCTGCCGGGAAACATACTGCAATATGGAATGCTTCTGATTGTTCTTCCGGAATGTATGTTTACAGGTTGAGGGCAGGAGATTATTCGCAAATGAAAATAATGGCATTAATTAAGTAATTGAATTCAAACATTTCAATAACACAATCAACAAATCACAAATGACAACTGATCAATCGCAAATGACTAATCAACAAGCCGGTGTAGAAGCAGAGAGATGTTTGCAATGTTTCGATGCGCCTTGTGTGCATGCATGTCCCACACATATTCAAATTCCGACTTTCATCTCGATGATTAAATCCGGTAACATACGCGGTGCTGCGGAAGTTGTAAAAACTTCAAACGCTATGGCAAATGTTTGCGGAAAAATTTGCCCCGAAGAAGTTTATTGTCAGTCTGTATGCAACCGTGCGAAAGAAGATACGCCAATTCAAATTCGTGAACTTCATTTCTTCGCGACACAATCAGAAGCACGTAAGAAGTTTAGCGAACTGAAGCCATTTCCCAAATCAGGTAAACAAGTTGCCGTTATAGGTGGAGGACCAACGGGAATCGGATGTGCGTTTGAGCTTTCAAAATTTGGGTACAAAGTTACCTTGTTCGATGAAAAAGGAATGGGTGGAGTTCCGAAGAGCAGCATTCCGTTATTTCGTTTGACTGAAAGTGAGTTACAAGATGATTTAAAATTTTTATCAACACATTTTTCTGTGAAGAAAGAAAAAATAACCGATGCGAAGTTCAGCCAGCTTAAAAATAAATTTGATGCAATTTATTTAGGTATCGGACTTGGTAAAGACAGATCTCTAGGATTGAAGGGTGAAAATTTGAGAGGAGTTTATCTTGTTCTGGAGTTCCTTGAAACAGCAAAAGTAAAACAGAAGAAAATGTCTATTGGTAAAAAGGTAGTAGTTGTCGGCGGCGGAAACGTTTCACTTGATGCAGCGGCAACCGCCAAACGGCTCGGCGCTTCAGAAGTCATTTTGATTTACAGGAGAAGTGAATCTGAGATGAAGGTTTGGAAGAGCGAGCTCGAAGAAGCAAGGAAACAAGGTGTTGAAATCCGCTTCCTGACAAATCCTATTGAAATTATTGGAACGAAAAGAGTTTCGGGCATTAAATGCAGACGTACAACACTTTCGAAAAAGAAAGATGAATCTGGCCGCCTCATTCCGGTTGAAGTGAAAGGATCCGATTTCATACTTGAAGCTGATACAGTTATAATCGCCATCGGACAATCGATTGGTTCTGATATTGTCAACCGGTTCAAACGTAACAGCAAGGGATTTATTGCTGTCGATAAAAATTATCAAACATCCATGAAATCTTTTTTTGCCGGAGGTGATGCGATATCAGGCGAAGGGACAATCGTACAATCGGTAGCACATGGTAAACAGGCGGCACATGCTATTCATAAATCTTTATCAATTAAAAAGTCAAAATGAAAAAGTCAAAAAAGATTATCGAACAAGTTTATAAAGAAATCCCTATCTACTCGCAGCGCGATTTATCGTACGATTTTCTTGGACTTCACTGGGAAAACCCATTTATACTTGCCGCAGCTCCATCGACGGATGATTTAGAAATAGTCAGTAGGGGTTTAAGGATGGGGTGGGCGGGAGCAATTCTTAAGACTACTTCAATCGAAGGGAATGTAGTTGATCTTGTATATCCGATGATGAGTACATTCAATCATGATGGAAAGAAACTCTTCGGCATGGGCAATATCGATTTGATTTCGGAACATCATATTGATAAGGTTGAGTATAATGTCAGAAAGTTGAAGAAAGAATTTCCAGGAAAAATTATTGCCGCAAGTATCATGGCTGGAAGAAAAGAAGACTGGCAACGATTAGTTGAGCGATTGGAGAAAGCAGGAGTCGATTTCATCGAGTGCAGCTTCTCGTGCCCGCAGGGAAACATCGGCGAAGATCCGGGAAAGATGCTGGCTCAAAGTATCAGCGCAACTGAGTTGACTGCAAAGTGGGTGAAGGAAGCGGCACGAAGAGTTCCTGTCTCTATTAAAATTACACCTCACGTTACAGATATTGTGGATGTAGCTAAAGCGGTGAAGCGAAGCGGAGCTGATGCGTTGACTGCGGCTAATTCGCTTCAGGCATTGATGGGTGTTGATATTAGAACCTTTGTTCCATATCCGCAATTAAATGGTAAATCTACTTACAGCGGAATGACAGGTCCGGCAATTAAACCGCTGACTCTGCGAACAATTTCCGAGATTGCCCGCAATGTTGATATTCCTATTCTCGGTACCGGCGGAGCTTCAACATGGAGCGATGCAGTAGAGTTCCTGGCGGTTGGCGCTGGTGTTGTTCAGTATTGTACGGCGGTGATGCACTACGGATTCCGTATCATTGACGATTTGAAGAGCGGTATGTCTCATTATCTCGATGAGATGAAATTCAAATCAGTTATGGATATTTACAGAAAAGCATTGCCGCATATTGCCACTCATGATGAATTGCCGCGCAGGAAGATTCGCAGTCATATTAACGAAGCAACATGCATCCAGTGCGAAGCATGTTACCTTGCCTGCCGCGATGGCGGACATATGGCAATAGACCGCAAACCAAACCGCATCCCAAAAGTTGATTGGGAGAGATGCGTTGGCTGCGGATTGTGTGAACATGTTTGTCCGGTGGATGGGTGTATTGAGATGAAAGTATTTAACCACTGATTTGCACGGATGAACACAGATAAGCGATCGGTGAGAATCCGTGTTGTTTCAGTGTCATCTGTGGTAAAATAACTAGGAAAAACATATGTCAAAGATAATCAAACAAATAAATTCTGAAGTAGTAAAAAAGACTGCAACACGATGTCGAGAAAAAGGGATTGTTGTTCCAACTTTCAAACAGATGAGAAATCCTGAAACGATTCCGGTATCAATTAAATCCATTCTTCCGAAAGTCGGTTTGTGGGATGTTAATCCTCTAAACCTTTTCCGCATAACATGGAAGAATGATATCAAAACCGGATTGTTCGGCGGAGTAAATTATCTCGAAATCCCCAAAGAAATTACAGGAGTCAAAGCGAGGATTATTGGGCTCGTAGGAAAATATTTTCCTACCGGCGCACATAAAGTAGGTGCTGCGTTTGGCTGCCTTGTACCGCGGCTCGTCAGCGGAGAATTCAATCCTGAAAAACATAAAGCTGTATGGCCCTCGACGGGTAATTATTGCAGAGGCGGAGCGTTTAATTCCGTATTGTTAGGTTGCACACCGATTGCAATACTTCCTGAGGAAATGTCGAAAGAACGCTTTGCCTGGCTAAAAGAAATCGGCGCTGATGTAATCGCTACTCCCGGCTGCGAATCAAACGTGAAGGAAATTTACGACAAATGCTGGGAACTGAAAAAGGATCCGAACAATATAATCTTTAACCAGTTCGAAGAATTCGGCAATCCGATCTGGCATTATAATGTTACCGGTCCTGCGATTGAGGAAGTGTTTCAATCACTTAAAATGAAAAACGGAAGAGCATCTGCTTTTATTTCTGCAACCGGTTCAGCTGGCACGATTGCTGCGGGGGATTATCTCAAGAAACAATATCCACATCTGAAAGTTGTTGCAACTGAAGCGCTTCAGTGTCCGACACTTCTCATGAACGGCTTCGGCGGTCACCGCATTGAAGGAATCGGAGATAAACATGTGCCGTGGGTACACAACGTCCGAAACACCGATGCAGTTGCCGCAATCGATGATGAAGATTGTATGAGAGTTTTGAGATTATTCAATGAGGAAGTAGGTAAAAACTTTTTGAGCAAGGAGCTTAGAGCTGAGAGCAAGGAACTGTCGCTTCTTGGTATTTCGAGTATTGCTAATATGCTTGCAGCGATAAAGACTGCGAAGTATTTCGAACTGAATGAGGACGATGTTATCTTCACAATGTTTACAGATTCAGCGGACATGTATGGCTCACGAATAAAAGAATTAGAGCAAGAGCGCGGAAAATATTCTTTGATTGAAGCCGCAAAAGATCATGCCGCTCCGATTGCGCATCAAAGTATCGATTATTTTAAAGAACTAACGTACTATGATCGAAAAGCAATACACAACCTCAAATATTATACCTGGGTCGAACAGCAAGGAAAAACGTACGAAGAAATTTTAGCGCAATGGAATCCTGAATATTGGACAAGTTTATTTGAAGAAGAAGTTGTATATTTCGATAAGTTGATTGAAGAATTTAATAATCAGGTAGGTAAGTAACCCTCACCCTATAATCCCTCTCCCAATTTGGGAGAGGGATGTTCCGATGATATCCTGAGCGAAGTCGAAGGATTATCGGAACGGGAGAGGGTAACAAAGGATTGAATGAATATTTCAGAGAAAATAAGAAATGCAGGTATTGTCGGTGCGGGTGGCGGCGGCTTCCCCACACATGTAAAAGCCGGTGCGAAAGTTGAATATGTTATAGCCAATGGAGCCGAGTGTGAGCCGTTGATCCATAAAGATTATGAAATCATGGTTCGATGCCCGGAAAAAGTTGTGCACGGCGTAATCCTTCTAATGGAATCTACGGGTGCAAAAAAAGGTATAATCGGAATAAAAGAAAAAAACAAAGACGCTGTTGATGCAATCTCAGGTGCGATTCACGATCCACGCATCAAGATTCATTTACTTGGAGATTTTTATCCGTCCGGCGATGAATTCATTCTTGTTTACGAATCGACAAAAAGATTAATACCTCCTCAGGGAATTCCGCTCGATGTTGGAATTGTAGTCAGCAATGTCGAGACGCTCTATAATATTTCTCTTGCTGCTGACGATCAACCTGTAATTGAAAAATTTGTAACGGTTGCAGGTGCTGTGCATCATCCGTTATCTTTTGTTGCACCGGTGGGTATGAGTTTTAAGGATGCGATTGCTTTTGCGGGCGGTGTGAGTGTAAAAGATTTCGGCGTGTTTGTCGGTGGAATCATGATGGGAAAATTGGAGTTCGATCTTGATCAGCCGATTACAAAAACAACTGCCGGATTTATTGTTATTCCAAAAGAACATATTTTAATCCAGCGAAAGAGCCGAACTGAACAATCGATGCGGCGAATCGGCAAATCTGCTTGCGATCAGTGCAGTTATTGCACAGAATTATGTCCGCGATACATACTTGGCTATGATGTTCAGCCTCATAAAGTAATGCGGAGTCTTGGTTTCACAATGACAGGTGAGCATATTTGGAATCAATACGCATCACTCTGCTGTGCCTGCGGACTTTGCACGCTTTATGCATGTCCGGAAGGGTTGTATCCTAAAGAAGCATGCGATACAGCGAAAACCGATTTGAAAACCAATGCTGTTAAATGGTCCGGGCGCAAAGAGGTTATTCCACATCCGATGTACGAAGGAAGAAGAACTCCATTGAGGCAATTGATGAAACGACTTGGAGTTGAAGAGTACAATCGTCCATCGAAATTTCAACAAAAAAAACTCAATCCCAAAAATGTAAATATTCCGCTATCCCAACATATCGGAACGCCTGCGCAACCGATTGTGAGTGTTGGAGAATCTGTGAAGCGCGGACAATGCATCGGCGAAATTCCGGAAGGAAAAATGGGCGCGAGAGTGCACGCGAGTGTTGATGGGATTGTTAGACGAGTAGAAAATACTATTTTAATAGAAAGCTATTAGCAATTGGCTGTTGGCTTTTAGAATGTTTGAATGAGAGATTTTAGAAAATTAACAATTTGGCAGCAGGGAATTCAACATGTGAAGGAAGTCTATCTGCTTTCAGGGTTATTACCAAAAGAAGAAAAGTATGGTTTGAAAAGCCAGATGTGTAGAGCCGCAGTTTCTATTCCTTCAAATATTGCCGAAGGTTGTAGTCGTAACAGTGATATTGAATTTAGGCGTTATCTAGAAATGGCGATAGGTTCAACATTTGAACTTGAGACACAACTTATCTTATTAAAAGAAATAGGATTCACTCATGAAGAAAATCTTATTGATGTTTTTGCACTGCTCTCATCAGAACAAAAAATGATAAATGCGCTTATTACCAAAATCTCTAACTCCCAAAAGCTAACAACTAAAAGCTAATAACCATGGTTAAAAATTCAATCGGTCTTATAGAACTATCAAGCATCGCCGCCGGTTATGAAGTGGCAGATGCAATGTTAAAAGCCGCCGAAGTAGAAATTATTCTTTCGCGTTCAATCTGTTCAGGCAAATACATGGTGTTGATAGGCGGTGACGTTGCTGCTGTATCGGCTGCTGTTCAGTCGGGGGGTATTACGGGACGCGGTTCTATTGTGGATGTGTTTATTATTCCAAATGTTCATCATGCAATATTTCCGGCTATTGCAGGCACAAGTAAAGTCGATTTGCTTCAGGCGCTCGGAATCGTTGAATCGTTCTCGGTTGCATCCCTGATTGAAGCTGCTGATGCTGCTGTTAAATCTGCTAATGTACGATTGATCGAGCTTCGGCTTGCAATGGCTTTAGGCGGTAAAGCGTTTGTTACCTTGACCGGTGAAGTTGCCGCCGTTCAAGCTGCGGTTGATGCCGGTGCTGCGGTTGTCGCATCAAAAGGATTGCTTGTTAATAAAGTTGTAATTCCACAACCAAGGAAAGAGTTGTTGTCGGAGATTGTATAATAGTTAATTATTAATCGACAATCGTCAATAATCAATTATCAAAATTCTAAAACCTACATCCTAAATGATAAAATTTATGTTTGAACAAATCCTAAAATCTGCCAGACAAAACGAATCCCAAGTCGCGAAATTTCTCCGCGACATTATTGCAATAAAATCCGTAAGTTCACAGGAAGAAAAAGTCGTCTACCGCATTAAAGAAGAAATGGAGAAATGTAAATACGACGAGATCACTATCGATCCGATGGGAAATATTTTAGGCCGCATCGGTAAAGGTAAACATATCATTGCAATGGATGCACATATTGATACGGTCGATGTCGGGAACCCTGAAAACTGGACAATCGATCCGTTCAAAGGTGCGATGAAGGATGGAATCATCTATGGCCGCGGTGCATGCGATATGAAAGGTGCAATGGCATCGCTTGTCTATGGCGGAAAAATCATCAAGGATCTTGGACTTGAAGACGATTACACGCTTTACATCGTCGGAAGTGTTCAGGAAGAAGACTGCGACGGACTTTGCTGGCAGTATATTATTAACGAAGATAAAATACGACCAGAAGTAGTTGTGATTGCTGAACCGACAAATCTTGGAGTTTATCGTGGCCATCGCGGACGAATGGAAATTGAAGTTCGAGTAAAAGGAATTTCCTGTCATGGTTCTGCACCGGAACGTGGTGATAACGCTGTCTACAAAATGTCTCCGATTATACAGGATATTGAAAAACTGAATGAACGATTGAAGGGTGAACCGTTCCTCGGAAAAGGTACAGTTACAATTGCAGAAATTCGCTCAACATCTCCGTCACTTTGTGCAGTTGCAGATTCATCCACAATTCATCTTGATAGACGGCTCGCGGCAACAGATACGATGGAATCTGCCGTCAAAGAAATTCAGGAATTACCAAGTGTGAAGAAAGTAAATGCCGAAGTTGTTGTGCTGGATTATGCCGTTCCAAGCTGGCGCGGTTTAACTTATCCGACAAAGAAATATTATCCAACATGGCTTCTTCCGGAAAATCATCCTGTGCTTGCAAGTGGTGTAAAGACATTTGAAGGGTTGTTTCAGGAGAAACCGGTTGTAAACCGCTGGGTATTCAGTACAAACGGTGTTGCAGTTATGGGAATGCACAAAATTCCGTGTATCGGCTTCGGTCCCGGAAATGAAATCTATGCACACATGGCGACAGAACAGATTCCCGTCGAACATCTCGTAAAAGCAAGTGCATGGTATGCAGCATTTCCGAAGATTTATTTAGGAAAATAAATATGGATATCTTCATGCAAGAAGCTATTGCCGAAGCGCGGAAAGGATTATCGGAAGGTGGAATTCCGATCGGTTCAGTGTTAGTGCGCGATGGAAAAATAATAGGACGCGGACACAATCGCCGAGTGCAGGAAGACAACACGATGAAACATGCGGAAATCGATTGCCTCATAAATGCCGGACGAGTCGGTAGCTATCACAATACAGTTTTATATTCCACATTGATGCCGTGCTATTTATGCGGTGGCGCGGTTGTACAATTTAATATTCCGAAAGTTGTAGTTGGAGAATCGAGAACCTTCCCCGGCTCGGAAAAATTTATGCATGAACATGGTGTTGAAGTAATCAATCTTAATCTGGATGAATGTTTCAATATGATGGATAAGTTCATCAAAGAGCATCCCTCATTGTGGAACGAAGATATTGGCAAATAAATTCAATCATTATTTTTAAAGGAATACAATGGCAAAATTACCAAAGCTCCCGAACATCGTTCGTGGAAAAGATTACATCGAAACAAAAGACTGGTCAGTCAAAGAAATCGAATTAGCGCTCAAAGTCGCAGCCGATTTGAAAAAGATGTTTAAAAAATGTCAGCCACACCGCTACCTACCCGATAAAACGAATTTTCTTTTCTTCTTTGATAAATCGACACGAACTCGTAATTCATTTGAAGCGGGTACAACACAACTCGGAGGTCACGCGCACTTTATCGCTGCGGAAACTTCTCAGGTTGCACACGGTGAATCGCCGAAAGATATGGGAATAATTCTTTCGAGTTATGGACATGCAATTGCAATCAGGCATGATCTTGTTCCGGGTGAGGGAAATAAATATATGCGCGAAGTAGCTGAGCATGCAACCGTTCCTGTTTTAAACATGCAGTGCGATATAGATCATCCGTTCCAGACACTCGCCGATCTCATGACTATTCGTGAAGAGTTCGGAAAAAATCTCCGCGGTAAAAAGATTGCCGTCTCATGGGCTTACGCTCCAAGTTACGCCAAGCCGATGTCGGTGCCGCAGGGATTGATTACACTAATGCCGCGTTTCGGGCTCGACGTTGTTCTTGCTCATCCGCCGGAATATAAATTGATGGACAGTGAAGTCGAGTACGCGAAGAAAGCCGCAAAAGAGAATGGAACAAAGTTTGAAATAGTAGATTCGATGGATGAGGCATTCGAAGGCGCTCATATCGTTTACCCAAAATCGTGGGGAATAGAATCTCTTTTCCATACTCCTGAAAAAGCTTTGGAGATCTCGAAGAAATACAAATATTGGATTTGCGATGAAAAGAAAATGAAGTTGACAAAAAAAGATTCCATCTATATGCACTGTCTACCCGCCGACCGCGGATACGAAGTTACCGACGCGGTTATAGACGGTCCACATTCACGAGTATTTCCGGAAGCCGAAAACAGGCTACATACTTGTAAAGCAGTTATGGCATTGACTATGTAAAAACAAAGTTGATATATGATGTAGGATTTATGAGATAGGAGGAAGAAATGGCTCAGAAACAAAATGGTGGTTACAATAGGTTAGATATATATCATCTTGCACACGATCTAGCTGTTAAGATTCACAAATTGACATTGAGTTTACCCAAACATGAAACATATGAGGAGGGAAGTCAGGTCAGAAGATCGTCAAAATCTATTGCCGCAAATATTGTCGAGGGTTATGTTCTGAGAAAATATAAGAATGAGTATTCGCATTACCTGTATCGTGCTCACGCCTCAACGGAAGAAACTATTGAACATTTAAAGTTAATTGTTGAAACAAAATCTTCTATTGAAGTTCAACTATGTGAAGAATTATTGAGTGAATATAAAAGATTAAGTTCAATGGTTTTTCATTTTATTAGAGCAGTTGAAACCAAACACGAAACCCCACTCTTTTTAAGAGAAGATTCAATTAATTATTCAGTTAACGATTTTCATGCACCCTAAATCCTACATCCTAAATCCTAAATCTCCAATTTCCTCAGATATTTATCAAGAGATTCTCTCCGCGCTCGAGCATGAAGAGTCGATCATGCTTGCGACTATCATCTCAACATCAGGATCCACACCGGCATCTGCTTTATCAAAAATGCTCATCAAAAATGGTGGAACGGTTTCGGTTGGAACTGTTGGCGGTGGATGCATGGAAGGTGAGGTGATTCTCCATGCCAACCGGTTGTACAACGCACGTAAAGCGGAAATTCTGACATTCGAGTTGAATGAAGATGATATAGAGAGCGGATTGATTTGCGGCGGCAATCTCGATATTCTTATCGAACCGATCACGAAAAATTTTATTCCAATATTTCAGAAACTAAAAACACTCCGGGATGACGAAGAAGATTGTATTGTTGGAACTCTTTTAAACAAGGATAATACAGTAGCGAGCAAAATAATCTTCAAGCGGAATAGTGGAGAGATGAATGAATGGATTGTTGACAACGCACTCAACAACTCAACTACTCAACTACTTCCACACTCCATTACTCCATTAATCCAACAATCCATTTCCAGGGTTTATCAAAAGAATGAAATTATTAGATTAAAAACCGAATCAGGTGAAATCATTCTCGAACCAATTTCCAGCACACCAAGCTTGATAATCTTCGGTGGCGGACATGTATCTAAGTTCGTTTCGCAATCGGCGGTGATGGTTGGGTTTCGCGTTACGATTGTTGATGATCGTGAAAAGTACGCAAATCCCGATAGATTCCCCGAAGCGGCTCAAACTATTGTGTCCGATTTTTCAGAAGCATTCTCGAAATTAACAATCAAACCAACCACGTATATTGTTATCGTCACACGCGGTCATAGTTACGATGAATTAGTTCTGGAACAAGCGGTAAAAACTCCTGCAAAGTATATCGGTATGATCGGGAGTAAACGAAAGGTGCTGAAAACTTATGATCATCTTCGCCAATGCGGAATCAAAGATGAACAACTTGAACGTGTCCATGCACCGATCGGGATCGATATCGCTGCTGCAACGGCAGAGGAAATTGCGGTAAGCATTACTGCAGAACTTGTGCGAATTCGCCGTGGTTCTTTGAAACCACCGCGACATTTAAAAGAAGATCTCGGATTCTAATTTGTAGTGAAATCTCCAATTTTATCCGGCAACATCTTCAGTTATTTTTTCGTATAGTATCTCAAGGTATTAATTAAATATTCCAGAGGTATCATGAAATCGAAATCCAGATATAATTTCAATACAAAATTGTTTTATATTTTTATTACCACTGTAATAATATCATCATTCTTATTGCCGATTGAATTATGTTTTTCTCAGGAAGAAACGACGGAAAACTCTTTCCCCGCAACATCCATTTCACAATCTATTAAGACACCCATCATTGATGGATTTCTAGACGACTCGATTTGGATAGCCGCATCTCACATTACGAATTTCACCCAGCGCGAACCGGAAGAAGGGATGCCTGCGTCGGAGAAAACAGATATTGCTATTTCGTTCGACACACATAATTTATACATCGGTATCCGATGCTACGATTCCCAGGTAGATCAGCTTGTTGCGAATGAAATGAGATACGATGTCGATCTTTCCGAGAACGACCGGATCGAAATTCTAATCGATACATTCAACGATGACAGAAATGCATTTTTATTTTCAACAAATCCTCTCGGTGTTCAGCGTGATGGTCTTGTTCGTAATGAAGGAGAAAATTTAAACTGGGACTGGAACGGAGTATGGTTCTGCGAAACTCAAATCGATTCTCTTGGCTGGACAGCCGAGTTTGCTATTCCTTTCCGAACTCTTCGCTTCGATGAGAACGGAACCGGTGAATGGGGAATCAATTTCGCGAGATTTATTCTGCGAAACAGGGAAGAAATATTTTCAACACCAATTTTGCGCGACTACGGACCTCTGGGACAGTATAAGGTTTCAAAATTCAGACATCTCTCAGGATTCAAAAATATTTCACAGGGAACAGGACTTCAAATAAAACCTTATGTGGCAGGTGGATTAGAGGATGATAAATTTAGCGGAAATATAAGTATAACGAATGCCGGGATTGATTTAAAGTACAGCATTACCACTAATCTAACTGCCGACCTTACGTTAAACACCGATTTCGCACAGGTTGAATCTGATCAGGAAAAAATAAATCTCACCCGCTTCGATTTATATTATCCCGAAAAACGTGATTTCTTTTTAGAAGGAGCAGGCATTTTCTGGTTCGGCGAAAGATTTTCCGGCAATTATGATGCATCGTTGTTATTCTTCAGTCGAAGAATAGGATTATCGAAAGATGGCAGCGTTAAGATTCCCCTGCTTGGAGGTCTGAGAACTACCGGAAAAATCGGTTCAACCGACCTGGGTCTGCTCAGCATAGTAACAGATAAGAAAAAAATCACCGGTGATGATAACAGCGAAATTGAAATACCCTTGACAAACATTTCTATTCTCAGGGTGAAACAGCCTATACGTGGTCAATCGAGTGTGGGATTTATCGGAATAAATAAACAAGCATCAAAAACAGCATACAACAGAACAGCAGGAGCTGATTGGAATGTTTATCTGACCGAGCAATTACAAGTCGGCGGTTTCGCTGCCAAAACATTCGATTATGGAATTACTAGTAATAACGGCGCTGCGAATATAGATTTAAATTATATGACTGATGAAATTGAACTCCAAGCTCAATACATGACGATAGATAACGGTTTCAATCCTGAAGTAGGTTACATGCCGCGCACCGGAGTGAGAAAAATTTATATTAGTTCCGCCGTTGCAACTCGGCCCGGAATTCTGGGTATTCGAAAAACTTACCTTTACGGTGAATTTGCTTATCACTCTAATCCCGATTGGACGCTTCAATCCAGTTACAATCTGCTTTCAAGTTATACTGTTTTCGAAAACGGAAGCGAGTTATTTATAGGTGTTCCTTGGCAAAAAGAAATATTAACTGAAGATTTCTATATACGTGATGAAACAATTATTCCGGCAGGTACATACAATTTTACACGATTCGTTGCAGACTATTATTCCGACAGGAGCCGACCGCTTTCCGGCAACATTACTGAAAAATTCGGAAATTTTTATAACGGGACAATCAATACGCTCGAATTTGGTACATCATGGAAGCCCAACATGAATTGGAAATTCAATATGAGTTATCAGCGTAACGACTTAAAATTGCCAGTAGCTAACGGAAATTTTGCAACAAACCTGCTGATCGGCAGAATCAACTGGGCAATGACAACGAAGGTATTCAGCAAGTTGTTTATGCAATGGAACAACGCAGATAAAGATGTGAACCTGAACCTGCTGTTTAATTATCAATATCTTCCTAATTCCGATATTTATATTGTTTACAACGAGCAATGGAATGTTCGGCATTCACCGCATATCAATAACCGGACGATTATTGCCAAGGTTACTTATTTATTAAATATCTGATCGGGGAATCATCAACACACACGCGACTTGAATGCGGACAAATATCTTGCTTCCTCGATCGTTCATCCCTTTTTGGACATCACGCTTACTTAGATTATATTTCCTACAAATTAAATCCTAAATCTTGAAACGTGAATTCTTAATCATATGATCTCCGGAATTATACTCGCTGCGGGTTCATCCCGACGGATGGGAAGTCCGAAATCTCTCCTTAAAATCGGAGAGAAAACATTTTTGCAACATATCGTCGATGTTCTTCACTCTGCTCGCGTTATCGATATCGTTATAATACTTGGCGCAGAGGCGGAAGAAATTCGGAAATCTCTTTCATGGTTCGATGGTAAAACAGTTGTCAATGAAGATTGGCAAAAAGGACAACTAACTTCGATCATAAAAGGAATCGATGCGTTGGATTTAAATTCAACGGAACCGGAAGAGATTAATGGAGCAATGATTTGCCCGGTTGATCACCCGCTTCTTATACAATCACTTTTGGTAGATTTACTTCAGGGATATTGGACATCGAAGAAGAAAATTATTATACCCACATTCAACAGTAGACGCGGACACCCGGTTATTTTTGATAAAAAATATTTTGACGAACTCCGGTCTGCTTCGCATGATGTCGGAGCGCGGTCTGTTATTCATAAACATTCTGATGATGTTTGCGAAGTTCCCGTAAATGAAGAAGGTGTTTTGATTAATATCGACACGCAGGAGGATTATTTAAAATACATTTTGAAGCATTAATAATTGTCAATGATTAATTGTTAATAGATAATTGTTAATGCTTATCATAAATAAATTGAGAATAAGAAATTATCATGAATAACGGTTACCTCCTCGGTTACGATATAGGCAAGTCATTCATCAAAGCGACACTTCTTGAAAGTGAGAAAGGAAGCGTAGTTGCTTCTGCTGTTTCACCTGAGAGAGAACTGGAAACTATAACACCTGAGCAAGGGTGGGTTGAACAAGATCCGGTGCTCTGGTGGGAAAATGTAAAACTTGTAACTGCGATACTGAAGCAGCAAGCCGGTTCAAAACTCGATGATCTCCGGGCAATCGGAATATCATATCAGATGCACGGTTTGGTTCTTGTCGATAAAAATCTTGAACTGCTGCGTCTTGCTATTCTTGGTAGCGATAACCGTGCGGAAGAAATCGGACGGCAGGCATTTGAATCTCTTGGAGAAGAGATTTGCATTCAGCGGTTGCTGAATTCTCCCGGCAGCTTCACAGCATCAAAATTAAAATGGGTGATGGAAAATGAATACAAGATTTACAAACAAATTCATAAGATGATGCTTCCCGGCGATTACATCGGCATGATGATGACCGGGGAAATTTTGACAACACCTTCGGGACTATCGGAAGGAATAATGTGGGATTTTACCGAAGATAAAATAGCAGAAATGATTTTAAGACAGTACAACATTCACCCATTAGTAATTCCCGATGTTGTTCCGAATTTTTATGATCACGGTGTGCTTACTGCTAAAGCTGCCGGTGAGTTGGGATTGAAACCCGGCATCAAAGTAACTTACCGTGCGGGTGACCAGTTCAGCAATGCATTGTCGTTAAATGTGTTACAGCCCGCCGAATGTTCTATAACTGCCGGTACTGCAGGAACCATTTTTTGCGTAACCGATAAATCGCTTGGCGATTCGCGATCGAGGATTAATACTTTTCTGCATGTTAATCATCGCAAAACCGATCCACGATTTGGAATACTGATTGAAGTAAATGCCACAGGCGTTCTTTATAGCTGGTTGAAAAAAAATATTGTTACATTCGGAAGCGACACGCTCTCGTATAATCAGATGAACCGGCTCGCCGAGCTGATTCCCGCAGGTTCCGAAGGGTTAACTGTTCTTCCGTACGGAAACGGATCCGAAAGAACACTTGAAAACAAATCGATTGGTGCATCGATATGCAATCTCGATTTGAACATACATTCGAAAGCACACATCTTGAGAGCGGGACAGGAAGGAATTGTTTTCGCGTTGAAGCACGGGAGGGAAACTATGTCGGCGTTGGGTGTGGAGATAAAAGAAATGCGTGCCGGGAATTCAAATTTGTTTCTCAGTCCCGTTTTCTGTGAAGCGTTTGTAACAACCATGAATACAAAAGTAACACTCTTTAATACGGACGGATCGGAAGGTGCGGCGCGAGGTGCGGGTATAGGTGCCGGAATTTTTAATTCATTCGATGAAGCATTCATCGGATTGAAGCCGGCGAAAGTTATTGAACCAAACTCCAAGAAGAGAGAAACTTACCTTGAAGCATATATGCGATGGCACGATATGTTAATTAAGTTCTTGCCCGACAGAGCAAGATTAGATTATGAATGATTATTACGCTGACAAACTTTCAGCCGATCGGCTGAAGCAGGTTTACGAAATAGCTCCGCCGCGTGTGCAACAATATTTTGTTGCGGAAGTAAATCACGTTTTAAAAAATATCAACAGAGGTGATATAGTTTTAGATTTGGGCTGCGGTTACGGACGAATTATTCCGTCTCTTTCGAAGCGGGCAAGATCAGTTGTTGGTATCGATACTTCCTTTTCTAGTTTGCTGATGGGAAAAGAAATGCTTTCTGAAATTTCAAATTATAACCTGCTGCAAATGGATGCGTTGCATCTCGGTTTCCGCGACAATAGTTTTGATGTTGTTGTTTGTATTCAAAACGGAATTTCAGCTTTCCACATCGATCAGAAAGAACTAATCAAAGAAAGCATCCGCGTAACAAAGCGGTGCGGATTGATTTTATTTTCAACATATTCGGAAAAATTCTGGAACCACCGGCTCGAATGGTTTCAACTGCAATCTGAAGCTGGATTGTTAGGTGAGATCGATTATGAAAAAACTCGTAACGGTGTAATTGTTTGCAAAGATGGATTTATGGCAACAACTGCTCAACCGGAACAGTTTTTATCTTTGGTATCCGGTTTGAATGTTGAGGCGGAAATTGTAGAAGTAGATGAATCGAGTTTGTTTTGTGAGATGAGGAAGTTATAGTCGGTGTCACGAACCCCCGCCTGTCATACCTGCGGCAGGTATGCTGTGGGCAGGATTTCGTGACACATAAGTGATATCATTGTGGGTGTCATGGTATGGACCATGACACGGGTTGATTTTCCTATACCGCTTTCCGCTTACGCATTATAATAGAAACAACCAATAAAATGATGAGCAATAATATTATTCCACCTGTTACAATAAAAGCCCAGACATTAACAATACGCGACGAAGCATGCATAACATAAGGGGCGACTTTTGCCTGATCGGGTGTGAACTTCCACGTAACACTGTTTCCTTGTACCGTATGTCCGTTTGATTCTAACAGCAATCCCGTCATGGTTGTAGTATATTCCCATGAGTCGGGAAATTTTATCAGTTTTTCTTTGGCATCGGATGATTTTATGATTTGTAGAACAGCCGGACGCAGTTTCTCGGTGATCGCTTTGCCGAAAATTTCTGTTGCAATGTTCGAGAAAATGGTCAGCATAATCTGGTCTTCGGAAAGCGTTTTATCTACAAAATTATTGTTGGCTTTCGATATTGAATCGTATTTGCTAAGCTGATATGAAAACTGTTCTTTATTTTCACGGAGAAGAGAGGCTGTAATCGCAGGATCATTCAGCTTTTCTGCGTTTTCGATAAATATCATATAAATATCTTCAAACCTATCTTTTTCTATCCATGCCTCGACTTTCTTTTTCAAAACTTCATCGTTTTCACCGCGCTGGAATTGTTCTATCTCTTCCGTAGTCAGAAAATCTGTAACGGGTACATGCCCAAATGGATTTTTAAACAGATACTTCTCGTTGTAATCGATATAAGTATAAAACCACTGAAATCGTTTTTCAATTGAAGCATCTATTCGCATCGCTCTGGAAACACTCTCCGATAAATATTCAGCACGGAATTCTTCAGGTGTTCTGAACGATTTGGTTGAAGTGTATTCATAAGGTGCACTTGTGTCATCGCTTGTTTTCCATTCAACCGTCCATCCGTCGGAACCCAACGGGAATGCTTTCTCAGGTACGTTTTTCGATTGCAGTTTCATTGAAATTGTTCGCACGCATGATCCGTCGCTGCTAATGATGGTTTTAACTTTTTCTTCGAGACATCCTGTCAGAGAAATCAGCAATGGCAGTAATAATGTGATTATTATTTTATTGTTCGGTTTCATAATTATTTATCTCCTTCTTGCGTTAATTGTTCAAGATCTTTCATGAGTGCTTTGCCTTCTGTAGCTAAAATCTTTCGCTCGCGGTCATTGATTCCATCTTCGATGTTAACCTCCGATAGGTTCGGATACCGGGATGATAGATAATCAAAAAGTCCGTTTTGCTTTTTGAATAATTCCAAAAGTTCCGAACCAATCATTCGCATAGGATCCAAGCTAATCCCAGCGTTATTTAATGAGGATGAAAAACCTTCTTTAACTTTCGGTGTTACTATGCCGAGAATGTTCCTCGCATCGGAGTTAGTATAAGAAATATCCGATCCGGTGTTTCTTTTCGTTGTGCGCAAATGCGTTTCCAGATCGGAAATTTTTCGTGCATCCCGCGATTGTTGTGTTACAAACAACAAAGTTGCAGACAAAACCATGATGCTCAATGCCGGTTTCAGCCACCCGAATATTACATCTAAATTCAGAGATTTCCTTTTGCTCACTGCATTCCTGCCATTTGTTTTCACAATCCGATTGATCATCTCGTTGACAAGAGAAATATCATCCGACATATCCGGAGTAGTTTCCCGAACCGGAGAAAGAGCAACATCAATCGAATGCAGTTGCTCTATAATATCCCTGCATTGAGAACAGTTCTTGGTATGTTCAATCACCTTCTGATTTTCATCAGCCGATAACTCACCTTTTCGATAAAGATAAATCAGAGGTTCTATTTTTCTGCATTCATTCATAATTGCTCACTTCCTTGCAATCGATTTACAGCGATGCGAATTCTCCGCCGTGCATAGCAGAGATTTGTTTTTACTGAACCGATTGACATACCAGCCATTTCCGCTATTTCCTCAATTGAAAAATCCAGAATATCGCGAAGATGAAAAACAAGATATTCTTTCGGAGGCAGATTTCTTGATTCGGAAATGACATGATCGCAAAGATCAGATTTCTCGGCTTCAGAATGGAAATCCCGGCTGTCGGCAACATCGTTATTCCCGAATAAACTTCCCGTGTAACCAAAAATATTTTTCTGCCGTGAATTCATTTTTATTTTGTCATAGCATAAATTGACAACGATCTTATAGATCCATGTGGTGAATTTAATTTCCTTGCGATATTTTCCAAGATTGTTCCAGACACGTATAAATGCTTCCTGTACGACATCTTTTGAGTTCTCTTCGTCATGCAATAACCGGAACGCGACCGCGTATGCATATTGTTTCTGCGAGTCCATGAGCGATGCGAATGCCGCGATATCTCCGTCCAAGCTTTTCCGGACAAGTTCCGGCAAATCAGGTTTCTGCAGTTCCGATTTCTGTGAATTCCTCATTGACTCTATTTATATTCTTTTATAATGATACGACTGAAAGTTGTTATGGTTAAAAAATATAGTGAAATAAATTGGGAAATATATTGAGTAAAAGTTGGAAATTCCGTGAAAACTGGTAGGATAAGCCAGATATGTTTAGTGGGATGGGGAAGATGGAAGTATGTTGTGATTATTTTTGATAACGTTCGGGGCTTTGTAAAGGAAGGCAATTAATATCACTTCACTTTCGACCAGTAAAAAGTAAATAAAAAACACAACTGTTCAACTAACCACTGTCCACCCGTTTTTGCTAAGCCCTTGTTAGCTGTTACTATACTTCTCGTTCGCATTGTCGTCTTCAAGTTTGATGTAATCGTTATCTGTTGAAAGAATTGATCGTGCTACCCAGCTTGGTTTAATGCTGTCGTAAAGAATTTTGGAAAAAGTGCCACCGAAAATTAAAACTTCCTTCCCACTCGGAAGGGTTACAACTATTCCTTTATTATTTATCACAACAAAACCTTCTCTAACTGTTGTCTGTTTTCTTTTGATAGTTTCTTTTTCAGTCAACCACCTTGCTTTTAAGCCAAAGGAATTAAATGTGTCAATCAATGCATCAGCATTTATCCCAATTATCACTTTCACTTTTCCAGTAAGAATGTCAATAATAAAGTCAGGGGGAAATGGTTTGCCAAACAATGGTTCCGATAGATTACTTGTTATGGATAGCCAGTCAATAATGAGGTAGTTCTCTGTTTGTTCTTTGAGTATTTGCTCAATTGCAAAGCCAGCCATTATTAGTTCCTTGTCACGATACATTCCAATGTGAACGCAAGAGTCAATAACATTGTAAGCCCAGATTTTTTCTTTTAAATCTTCATACAGTTTGCGAAGTTCTTTGTGATAGATTTCTGTTGTTACAATAGGTGTGAATACGGTGATATTGCTACCTGAAACGGGGTCAATACCTTTATCATTGTTAATTACATCAACCGCACGGATTGCTCGTTCTTGTTGTCTTTGTACTCACTTAATTTGTTTGACCGTTGTCTCGTCAAACTTTTCTTTCAAACTTTCATCAGTTATTGAATCGATTGTTTTGCCAGCTTCTTTAAAGAAGTCAGCGATTAAGTCGTTAACCTTGCCTTCCTTTAACTCCATAATCCCGAAAACTTTTCCGTGACGAACCAATAAGTCACCAATCTGAACAAAGCTTGTCAAATCAGAAATCAAAGCAAAGTCACTTGGTGTTTTATTTATTTGTTCGGCAACTTGCATCGCATGTTCAAGGTTGGATGAATCAAGAAACTTTGCTGATTTCTCTTGAATATGAAATCTACGGGCTATGCAAATCTGTCCTCCGATGAGTTGCCAAACAATTCCATCCGCAATATGAGAGAAGTTATGAAGTCGCTGCTCAATAATCTTAATCTTGTTTTGTGTTTCCTGTTCTTTGGTTTTGTTTCTTTGTCTGCGAAATTCTTTTAACGCAACATTTGCTTCTCTTAGTAAGGTCTGATATTTTTTGATTTCCTCAATCAGTAGGTTTTGAGCAATTTTAAATCCATTATTGCAAGCATTGAAGAATTTTGTCTGAACATCTTTGCTCCAAGTTTTAGGTGGACCCTCTTTCAGTTGCTCAATGCCAACTGCATCCATACCATGCCCGAAAGCATAATCGGCAATTTGTTTAAGCTTTGTTCTATAATCCTCAATAGTGTCCATCTCATTTTTGTAATCTGTCAGTTGTTAAATGCTCATAAGATTCAAGCTAACATGGCCGCCCAAGAGTTGCAGCGTATTAAGTGTATTGAATTAATAGGTTATCATACCAAAAGTCAAAGTTTGTAATAATAGAAGTTAAATTGTGAGAAGGTGTTTCTCGCGGGGGATCTCAAAAAAAGTCCTGTGTCATGCTGAATTTATTTCAGCATCTATACAAAGGAGGCCATTTAGCGATGTTCAGATTCCGAAACAAGTTCGGAATGACTCCTTTTCTTGTTTTTAGTCAACCAAATACACCATTCCTCATCGCCGCGATATGATTCGGAGTTGTCCCACAGCATCCGCCGATAATTTTTACACCGACAGTCAGCAACTCCCGACTTTTTTCTGCCATGAACTCGGGTGTCTCATTGTAAATTAATTCACCGTTCTTCATTACCGGCAGTCCAGCGTTTGATTGAATTATTATCGGAAGATCGGTGTGCTTGCGGAATTCTTGGGCGATCTCAATCATCCTCTCAATACCATTACCGCAATTTGATCCGATTACATCAACACCGGCTTCCGTAAGTCCATCTACCGCTTGCTTAATCGAGACACCCATAATTGTATAAAACCCGCGTGGAGTTTTATCAAATGTCATTGTTGCACAAACAGGTATCTCTGAAGAAATTGATCTAACGGCTCTTACGGCAAGAATTGTTTCGTTTAAATCTGTCATGGTTTCAATGCAAATCAAATCTACACCGTTGCAGATCAATATTTTCAATTGTCGAAGATAAGACTCGAATATCGTAATCGATTTCGTGTCGCCAAATGGTTCTAAAAGTTTCCCAGATGGTCCGCATGATGCGGAAACATAAGCTTTGTCTTTAACCACTTTTCTTACTGCCTGCACGGCTTTTGAGTTTATTTCTTCTGTTTTATCGTCGAGGCCGTATGCTGAAAGTTTAAGTGGTGAACCACCGAATGTATTTGTCTGGATTATTTCAGCCCCCGCATCTAAATACAGACGAGCGATATCTTCTAAAACTTCAGGATGGTCAAGGTTCATCAACTCCGGACATTCACCCGGCTTTAATCCACGCTGGAAAAGCATTGTACCCATCGCGCCATCGGCGATGATTACTTCTGGTCGCTTTAATCTTTCGACAAAAGATATCATAATTATTTCTTAATGGTTCGGTGTTAGTTGTTGGTTATTTGTCATTAGTTATTGGTCATTAGCTATTAGGCATTAACCATTGACTATTAACATTTGTTTTTCGGATATTATCTTTTCATGAATGTCCTAAAATGCGTTTGACGGATTCCACAGCGCTCATACCGTCGAAGCAATAAGCGTCCGCGCCAATCTCTTTTGCGTATTCAGAAGAAAGCGGCGCTCCGCCGACAATAAATTTTTTCTTTCCGTAAATCCGCCGTTCTCTTGCAAGATCAATCACCTTTTTCATAACCGGCATCGTTGTGGTGAGGAGTGCAGACATGCCGATTATTTCTGCATTTTCTTTTTCCGCTGTGTCGAGAAATTTTTCAGGAGAAACATCATTGCCTAAATCAATAACCTCGAAGCCAGCGCCTTTAAGCATAATGGCAACAAGATTTTTACCGATGTCGTGCAAATCTCCTTGAACAGTTCCGATAACTACTTTGCCGATAGTTGGAATTCCTTCCTTAAGCATCAATGGTTTCAGCAAATCCATGCCGGTGTACATTGCTTTTGCCGCAAGTAGGACATCCGGCAGGAAAATCTCGTGCTGTTTGAATTTTTCTCCAACAACAGACATGCCGGCAATGAGTCCTTCATCGAGAATAGTTTTAGTGTCAATGTTTTCATTGATTGCCTGTTGAGTAAGCTCGGCAACATTCTTCGAGTTACCTTGTTGAAGTTGCTCAGAAAGTTTTTGTATGATGTTCATGTTAATTCCAATATGTTCTCTGTTTTAAGTATTGAGTTTTCTAAATCTTGAATATTCCATCCTACATTATTCTTCATCCTATGCTATACGCGGACATGCACGAGTTGATAGTAAATGTAATTCTTAATTTCATCTCATTATCATCATCTTAGAGAGAGCACTCCTATTGCCAACCTGACATTTTAGCAAGTAGACACCCGTATTGATATGGAAATCAGTCGCTTTGAATTTGTAGTTTCCAGATAATAGATAACCACTGAAAGCTTCGCAGATAAATTTATGATTTAATTCTAAAAAGGAAATCGTTACCGTATTCTCCCGAAACACATGAAAACTTATGTCGGTAGTTGGAGAAAAAGGAGATGAAGAGGATGGAACGATTAACACAGAATCCTTCAAGGTGACCCCTGATAACGAATCTTGAAGTTTTGTGATATCACCCTTGACATATTGCTCCTCGAAAGGTATTAACGCTTCAGTAGATACAACGTTCTTTGAGGAACATCCGTTTAGTAGATTAATGAATATTGCCAAAACTATCCGACTAGTAAGATTATTCATAAACTAATTAATCCTAAGATATAAATATTATTAAGTGTATGATTGTACATAACATCCATCATCCTTCATCATTCATCCTTCATCGTTATTATTCTCTCCCTACATTCATGTGTTGCACAACTACCGCAGAATGCGAAAGTATCGTCAAATTGGAAAATCTTTTTCTTACCCGAAATAATAACTCCGCTTATCGACTTCAACGGTTCCATCAAAAAGCTTTCCCTTAGACTGATACCTATATCCTCAGGATGAAGAGACTTAAATAATTTTCGTTGACCGCTTACATGCCAGCCGCAATATCCCGGACTGAAGCGAAGAACACCGCTTTCTGCTTTGAAACGGCCGATATTATTCAGGTGGGATCGGTAGTAATTTTCAATTGATTCGGCGGTCATTTCTGCTGCTTCCGAGGCAACGGCGTCAAGCATAGAGCCGAGAGCAAAATCGTTTGTATAAAATAATCGCGATATTTCTGCGCACACTTCATCTTCGATTGTAACAGCAAAAAGAGCCAGATCGTCGGATGCTTCGAAGATATTTTTTACAGGTGAATCGGTTTCGTTATTTCCTTCTCCCGAGTATACATTTTTGAATTCTTCTTTTGATAATTCTTGTATAACACCAATAGGAAATGCAAGTTTACTAAAAATTGAGATTGCTTCCTCGGCAAGTTTAACCGTGCGTCCATTCACGTTAATGTGATTCGGAATCCCCTGTCGTTGGAGGATTGTATTCACTCGTGGAATAACAGAGTTTACGGGTATGTTGATTATTTTTCGCATCAATCTCTTTTTGGCAATTCATTCATTCCAAATTTATGCGCTTCTGCCGACATTAGTTCTATCAAATCGGATTGAATATTTTCTGCAAGTCGTGTGGGCTGATACGACTTGAGTTGTTTTTCTATTTCACGAGTTGCTCGATCCCATTCGGTTAAGCTTCCGTCTTCTTCCCAGCGTGAACGGTTTGCCCTGTTAATTACATTCCCCGGAAGATAATCTTCTCCTTTAAAATATTTTCTCGTATGGTCGGCAATGAGAAGATGTTTGTCGCGCAGCAATTCTTCGAATATCGGTAGGGAAGGAAAATCTTCCTTCGGTTCAATTCCATTTACTAATCGAAGCATTGTTCCGCAAATTTCGTTATCGATCACTAATTTTTCCAAACTGATGCAGCTTTCGAAATCGATCATTCCGGGACCGGAGATGTTATTTATACCTGCAAGAGCAGCAAGTGTTGCGCCGGTTGCAGTTTCAAATCCGGCTTGCACATCAAGCGACTTCGCATCAGTCAATCCGATATAAGCCTGTGTTGGTATGCCAAGATATTTTCCAATTTCATTGTAAGCGCAGTCTATCATCATTGTTGCGATTGAACCCATTGGTGTAGTTTCATATCGGACATCGAAGAAAGCCGGTGAGCCGCCGTATAAAACCGGTGTTCCCGGATTAAACATCTGACTTATTACAAGTCCGCTCAAAGTTTCCGCAGTGTGCTGGACAAGTGTTCCAACAATTGTCACCGGCGACATGAAACCAGAAAGAGGCATCGCAATATATTCTACAGGAATAGAATAAGCGGAACAATCGATCAGGTTTTGCGATGTAACCTTGCTCCACTTCAATGGAGAAGTTGGACAACATGAAAATACAGTAAGTGGTTTGGCTTTTAGATTTTCTTTGGTGCCGCGGATAGCAAGCTGTAGATTTTTCATAATCTCAAAAGCTTCAATCGTAAACGCGCCTGTTACAACAGGTTTCTCGCAGTAAAGCAAATTTAGATAAAGGCGATAGCTGTCGGAAATTTTTTCGTGTACATCGGATGGAATCATGGCGGTTGATTGGGATGCGATATTTTTCATCTTCGACATCAATTTTGCATAACGGATATAATCGGTAGTGGTTGGCTTCCTGACTGTTCTGGTTGACCCGTCAAGATAATAAATTGCCGCCGAGCCGGGCGTGAAGTTCACATTGAAACCAGAAAGATCAACTGATTCGTTGCCAAGAATATCGTATAACTTGAATGAGTGTGGTGTGGCAGCGATTGCTTTATCGATTAAAGATTGAGTAAAAAATATTTTCTGTGTGTTTTTATCAACTCTCGCTCCGTGATCTGCAAGCAAAGTGAGTATTCGCTCGTTGTGAATTTCGATCCCGAGCTTACACATTATATCGCGGGCTTCTGAGATAATGCGTTCTTTTAGGTTGTTTTCCAAGAAACTGACAACAGGTCTCAAATCTTTTCCTTTCATATCTGAAATAGTAATCTAATATCTGAATATAAAATATATATTTCAACTTGATACAAAATCATATTAAATGTAAATTACATTCCGTTATCAATTATGGAGATTTAAATGAAATATGTCGCAGTGCTTTTAGTTTTAGTTCTCTATTCCGTTTCGATTTTCAGTCAACCCGCTAAAAATATGCCGGGTTTATCTAACATCTCACAAAAATATCTGATGAAGACCGTTACATATCTCGCCTCAAAAGAACTTGGCGGAAGATTGTCGGGTAGCGAAGGATATAATAAAGCCGCATCTTACATGGCAAACGAGTTTTCAAAGCTTGGATTGAACCCGTTCGGTGATAGCGCGTACTATCAGAATTTGAATGTTGAGTACAATGAGATTTATTCTCCGGTGAAACTAAATCTGATTGAGGATGGAAATTTAAAGAAAGAATATAAACTTGGAAAAGATTTTGTTTGCAGAGAGTTGACAGGATCGGGACATGTTACAGCGCCAGTTGTGTTTTGCGGTTATGGATTGTCCAAACCGGAATTCGGTTATGATGATTATGCTGCAGTTGATGTTAAAGGAAAAATTGTCATTGTTTTCAAATCTAACCCTCCGTGGA
This sequence comes from Ignavibacteriales bacterium, assembly GCA_016214905.1. Lineage (NCBI taxonomy): Bacteria > Pseudomonadati > Ignavibacteriota > Ignavibacteria > Ignavibacteriales > Ignavibacteriales bacterium. The sequence goes on from JACRMQ010000007.1 coordinate 413,644, forward strand.
AAATGAACGACACCTCGAACTGGGGAAACGGTTATCCCAGATTCAAAGCAAAGCTTGCGAAAGAACATGGCGCGGTTGGAATACTCATTGTCTCGTTGCCAAACGATGCAAAACCACAAAAGGCAATCATCAGCGTGCTTGAGGGTGGCGGAGAGCAGGATGAAAATTTTCCGCAGTTTCATATTGATATCCCGGTCGTTGATGAAATTCTGACAGGTAGTGGCTTCACATTAAAAGATCTACAGACTAAAATAGATTCATCAAAACAATCCTTTGCCGTGCAAACTGCTTCTATCATAGAGATGGAAGTTCATTCAAAATATACGAAAGAAAAACCCACGATGAATATTGTCGGCAAGCTTGAGGGTTCCGACCCAAAATTGAAAAATGAATACGTTGTCGTTGGCGCGCATCTTGATCATGTTGGTGAGCAGGCGGGTGAGATTTACGCTCCGGGTGCGAACGATAATGCCTCTGGTTCTGCCGCAGTTCTAGAAATTGCACGGGCATTCGTGAAGAGTAAAGTTAAACCTAAGCGATCAATAATTTTTGTTCTCTTAGCAAGCGAGGAGCTTGGATTAATCGGCTCGAAATATTTTGTAGATCATTCTCCCGTACCGTTAGAAAAAATTACTTCAATGATAAATCTTGATTGCGTTGGATATGGCGACAGCATTCAGATCGGGAATGGAAAAAGTGCACCGAATCTTTGGAAAATTGCAAAACATCAGGATTCTCTATATACAAAGATGATGGTTGAAGCAACGTGGAAGGGTGGTGGAGCTGATGCCGGACCGTTTCACGATAAAGGTATTCCGGCAGCATATTTTGTTACCACAAATAGCTATGCACACTTACATTATATGACTGATACACCGGAAACGCTGAACAAGTCGTTGTTTGAAAAAATTACGAAACTTGCGTATTGTACGACATTCGAGGTTGTTCAAGGAAGATATAATAGAGAAGAAATTGTTAAATAGAGTTTTCAACCATAAATATTTTATCGATAAAGTCGAATGACGATAAAACCAAAACTAAATACTTTCGATACGACAATGATTGTTGTCAGTTTGGTGATTGGCATCGGAATTTTCCGCACGCCAGCAATTGTTGCATCATCAGTCAATAGTACTGAATTATTTTTTGCCGCATGGATATGCGGAGGAATATTTAGCTTCATAGGTGCGCTTACGTTTGCAGAAATTGGTTCGCGTTTTACGAAGCCGGGTGCGTATTATAAAGTTGTGGCAGAATGTTATCACCCAGCAGCAGCGTTTATGCTGAATTGGGCGAACGTTGTTATTGTAAACACCGCAGGCACTGCAGCGGTTGCAATGATAGGAGCCGAGTATCTTACCCCGACTTTGTTTTCTTCAGTTACCGATCTAACATTCACAACGCAACTTGTTGCCGCCGGATTAACACTTTTTCTTCTGGTTATAAATTACCTCGGAATCAAAACAGGTGCGTGGACGCAGAATATTCTTACAATATTTAAAATAGGCATGATGCTGTTGATTGTAGCCGCGGCTTTTTACTTGGGCAATCAGTCATCACCTGTAGTTCAAGAAATTCCGGCCTCACATTCCTGGTGGATGGGATTTGCATTAGGATTGGTTTCTGTCTATTACACTTATGGCGGGTATCAGAATACTCTTAACTTCGGCGGTGATGTACAATCTCCGAAGCGGAACATACCGCGTGCAATATTTTTCGGTATCGCAATCATAATAATTTTATACCTGCTTATTAATTGGGCGTACATTCATCTGCTCGGATTAGAAGGTGTGTCGGGATCAAAACTTGTTGCAGCGGAAGTGGCTCGAGTTTGTTTCGGCAATTCAGCGTCAACCGTTATCTCAATAACAATTTTTCTCTCGGCAATGGGATTTGTAAACGTCACGTTAATGCAGATACCGAGGACATATTATGCAATGGCAATGGATGGCGCACTTCCTAAAATATTTATGAGGATAAATAGCAAAACACAAGCACAGGAATTCACGCTTATATTTTTCGGTGGTATGGTACTATTGTCGATTTTTCTTTTGGGGACCTTCGAAAAACTTGTCAATTATATTATGTTCTTCGATAATCTGAACAATGCCATCGTTGCTTCGACGATATTTGTTCTCAGGAAGCAATCAAAAATAACTTCCGAAACAGATTCCTACAAAATGCCGTGGTTTCCCGTGATGCCGTTCTTATTTATATTGTTTTTATTAGGAATTTCGATAAATGTATTTATAAACCAGCCAACCGATACTTACATCGGAATTGGAATTTTAATAACCGGTTATCCGTTCTATCGTTTAATGAAGATGGTTAGGAGTGACAAAAATTCTTAAGCATTATTTTGTATATTCAGGATGTTGTATTTTCAGATGGAAAAGATAATTTTGATGTGTATGGTTATAAATTTTCATGGAATCATTTTTAATTACCTGGGGCCACGTTAATTGAAAGTGTGCGACCGATGAATCATATTCTTAATCACATCTTAGATGATCAGCTGATTATTACAGATGGTGCATGGGGTACGGTGCTTCATGCGTTAGGATTAAAACCCGGTGAATGCGCAGACAGCTGGAATATCAATAATCCCGAAAAAGTTAAACAAATCGCCCGCGCATATACCAAAGCCGGCAGTTGCATATTACTCACAAATACATTTCGGGCGAATCGGATAACACTTAAAACATTTAATCTTGATTCGAAAATTAAAGAAATCAATTCAACTGGTGTGAAAATATCAAAACATGCGATCCGCGATCGAGGTTTTGTTTTTGCATCGATCGGTCCGATCGGCAGTTCTTTAGAAACGAATAAAATTCCCGACGAAGAACTAAAAGAAATATTTTACGAACAGGCGATCATTCTGGCAGACGCCGGCGCAGACGCGATTGTAATTGAAAGTGTTTTCAATTTGAACGAAGGATATATTGCGTTGGAAGCGGTAAAACGCACAGGATTACCGGTTGTTTTTTCTATGACTTTCGATAAAGAAAATTTATTAAGCTCAAAAGATGATTTACATGCAACGCACGAATACAAAGAGAAATTATCCGGAGCGGATATAGTCGGACTCAACTGTGGAACCGGAGTGGAAGATAGTCTTCTTCACATAAAAAAAATACGAACATACACCAAAGCTCCTTTATGGTTCAAACCAAGCGCTGGAATTCCATCCATTGTTCGGAATAAAATTGTATATTCGACTACGATAAAAAATTTTGTTGAATACTCGCGTGTTCTAAAATCTCTCGGCGTAAAATTTATTGGAGGATGCTGCGGCACAACACCGGAATATATTAAACTGCTGTCAATGACATTGCGGAATAAAAGTGAATCTTGATCGCTAAAGGAGATCATTATGAAATAATTGAAATTCATTCCCTTTAATGATATATTTATTCTATTTATCAACAGCGTTGTTATTAGCTGCTGTGAATGGTCGATTTCACTTTTAGTAAGGATTTAATGGATGAAATTGCAAGTGCTCGATTGGATTATCGTTGTTGGTACGTTCATAATATGTTTTCTACCGGCGTTATATTTTAGCAAGCGCGCCGGAAAAAATACTTCTGAATTTTTCGCCTCAGGCAGATCTGTCCCGTGGTGGCTGGGAGGACTTTCGATGGTTGCAACTACATTCAGCAGCGATACGCCGAACCTTGTTACCGATATTGTACGACGCCAGGGAGTCGCAGGGAACTGGGTGTGGTGGGCTTTTGTGTTGACAGGAGTTTCAACGGTTTTCTTCTATGCACGACTCTGGCGCAGATCGGGAGTAATGACGGATCTTGAATTTTATGAACTGAGGTATTCAGGTAAAGCGGCGAGTTTTGTTAGAGGATTCAGATCGATTTATTTAGGTTTGTTTTTTAACGCCATGATAATGGCGACAGTCAATTTAGCGGCATGCAAAATTGCCGGGATATTATTCGGGCTTGACCGCTGGCAAACGCTGATGATAGTTGGTGTACTTAATGTCGCGTTTGCTGCTCAGTCGGGTTTGTGGGGAGTTCTTGTCATCGACATGATTCAATTTTTTATCAAGATGACTGCAGTAATTGCAGCAGCATACTTTGCTCTTCAACTTCCTGAAATTGGCGGAATGAGCGGCCTTGTTGAAAAACTTTCTCACACCAGCGGACCTAATGGAATAAATTATCTTAATATTCTTCCCGACTTTACCAGTAATTGGGATATTGCGTTGGCTGTCTTTATTATGCCGATAGCAGTTCAATGGTGGGCTGTCTGGTATCCGGGTGCCGAACCCGGCGGCGGAAGTTATATCGCTCAGAGAATGCTTGCTTCAAAATCAGAAAAAGACTCACTCGGCGCGGTTTTATTTTTCAATGTTGCACATTATGTCCTTCGTCCATGGCCCTGGATTATTGTTGGGCTTTGCTCTATTGTTATTTATCCGCAATTATCAGATATTCAAAACGCATTTCCGAATTTGGACCCGAAACTTCTCGGTCACGATATTGCATATCCCGCAATGTTAAAATTTTTACCTGTCGGTTTTATCGGGTTGATGGTAGGTGGACTTATTGCTGCGAATTCATCGACCATACTCACTCACCTAAATTGGGGTGCTTCGTATATTGTGCACGATTTTTATCGAAGGTTCATACGTAAAAATTCAGATGAAAAACATTATGTGCTGGTAGGTAGATTAGTGACTATCGGATTATTTTTATGCGGGGCAGGACTTGTTTTTGTTCTTGATACGGCAAAAGACACATTCGATATGATATTACAAGTAGGCGCGGGTACCGGATTAATATATTTAATCCGATGGTTTTGGTGGCGTGTAAATGCCTGGTCGGAAGTTGTCGCTATGATTAGTTCATTCGTGATCTCAATGATATTGTTTATTCTGAAAAAACAAGGAATTGAAATCAGCGTTCATATAGGGTTACTGACTACAATCTTTTTCACGACGGCATGCTGGCTTACCGCTGCATTTCTCGGTCCCCGTACCGACGAAAAAGTTCTTATCGATTTTTACAAAAAAGTTAAACCATTCGGTCCCGGTTGGAAGAGAATAAAAGAGAAGGCTGGGATTTCAGATTCAGATATCAAAAGTGCGAACGGGAATATACCTCTTGCACTTCTGGGTTGGTTTACAGGATGCATTGTGATATGGTCATCTTTGTTCACAGTTGGAAATTTTTTATATGGAAGATTGAATTATGCAATCGGTTTACTTGTAGTTTTTATTGTCAGCGGCATTTCGCTTATATTCGTAATTAGAAAATTGTGGTCGGATGGTGGTGAAACAAAAATCGAATGAACCAAATTCAAAAATTAAAAATATCAACACCCGGCAGGATATGCCTTTTTGGTGAACATCAAGATTATCTGTTGTTACCTGTAATTCCCGCTGCGATATCGTTAAGGATAAGCATTGAAGGAGAGAGGCGTAAAGATGCTGAAATTACGTTAAAGTTACCGGATATTAATTCTGGAATTCGGTTTCCAATCACCAAGAATATTGAGTATGTTCTCGATAGAGATTATTTCCGGAGCGTTTTTAATGTATTACAAAAAAAGGGATTCACATTTTCATCCGGGTTGAACGGTATTGTGAAGGGAACAATACCGATTAGTTCCGGCACTTCAAGCTCATCTGCACTAGTTGTTTCGTGGACAAATTTTTTGGCGCGGATGAGCGATCAAGCAAAAGACTTATCGGCAGGTGAAATTGCACGGATTGCCCATAGGGCCGAGGTGCTGGAATTTGGAGAACCCGGCGGCATGATGGATCAGTATTCAACAGCGCTCGGTGGAATAATCCATCTCTCTTTTTATCCGGTAATTTCAATCAAACCGATAAACGTGAAAATGGGTGATTATGTGCTTGGTGATTCAAAATCACCTAAAGATACAAAAAGTATACTGTCACGGGTTAAAAACCGTATTATTCAAATTGTACAAAAACTTTCCATACATTATCCTGAATTCTCTCTGCAATCGATTCAATTACTGGAGCTGGATCGGTTCAGGAAAGAATTAAACAATGATGAAATGGAGTTGCTTGAAGGAACAATCCGTAATCGCGATATCACCATAGAAGCATTAAAGCTCTTAGAAACTTTTCCGCTTGATGGAAAGAAACTTGGAGCATTACTTAACGATCATCAACAAATTTTGAGAGATGTTTTACAAATATCAACGGAGAAGATTGATAGAATGCTCGATGCCGCGATGGAAGCAGGAGCGTACGGCGGAAAGATCAACGGCTCGGGCGGCGGTGGCTGCATGTTTGTATACGCGCCGAAAAATACAGAAGTTATCGCCGAAGCCATAAAGAGGGCAGGCGGTAAAGCTTACATTGTTCGTGTTGATGAAGGAACACGTGTTGATCAAATGATAGAATGAAAATGAAAGAACCAAACATTGTTATTCTTGCAGGCGGTGTTTCTTCCAGAATGAAAAAACCGATCAAACCGGTCGAAAATATCGATTCTTCTATCCTAAAGGATATTCATACGACATCCAAATCTATGCTGGGTGTCGGAGGGAACGCGCGTCCGTTCCTCGATTACCTCCTCTATAATATTGAAACAGCAAACTACACGAATGTGGTTATTGTTGTTGGTGAAAGAGATCCCGGTATTTATGATTATTATGAAAATAATAAAGGGAAAAATCAATTTAAACGACTGGGAATTTCTTATGCAGTTCAAAAAATTCCGGAAGGCAGAGTAAAACCGCTTGGAACAGCGGATGCTTTAATGATTGCACTTAAGTCAAAACCGGAATGGAGTGGACAAAGTTTCACGGTTTGTAATAGCGATAACCTGTATTCTGTGAGAGCTTTGAAAGCGATGATGGATGACTATCATGAAAATGGAATGATCGATTACGATAGATCAGTGCTTCGATTCGATCGGGCACGCATCGAAGCTTTCTCGGTTATTCGTAAAGACGCCGATGGTTTTTTAATGGATATTGTAGAAAAACCATCTCCTCAGGATATAGAACAAGCTAAAGATGAGAAAGGAAGAATCGGTGTGAGTATGAATATATTTCGATTTTCATACGACATGATATTTCCATTTCTTGAAGATGTACCGATGCATTCGATAAGAAAGGAAAAAGAATTACCTTTAGCGGTAAAAATGATGATAGAGAAATATCCAGGTTCGATGTACACGATTCCTCTTGCCGAGCATGTAATAGATTTGACAAGTCAATCCGATATCTTCGATGTAAAAGAGTACCTTAAAAAGGAATATCCGAATTTTTAATAATCATTACTGACGTTCCCAAAAATATTTTTAATCTAACTGTTGTCTCATTAATTCAAATCCCAATGTAAATATTATGAAATCGTTCATTCAGTTGTTAATGATAATTTTCTTCATCTGTTTATTATCTACCTTCGCTTGTTATTCACAGCAAAAAGAGATCATCATAAATGTTTCGAGTAAAAATGTCGATACTGTGCGATATATTTTGCCGGCTAATTATCAGAATGGTTTCAGAAAATCGGTTTCCGGTCAAACCATTGAGTACCATTCCAATCATCCCGATGCAAATCAAGCGTTACTCGTAAGAGCGAAGCGTGATGTTGGATCAATTTCGTGGGAAAGTGATACGCTAAAGGAAGATGGAAGTAATTTCTATAATCTCATCTGGCTTGCCGGCATCGAAAAGAGCGGATGGCAGCAAAGCACTCCTCACAAATTTGATTTTTATATAAATGGTGAGAAATGGTTTACGTTTAAAAATTTTAAAGACTCATCGGCATCCTCCTGGAATGTTCAGGGAAATAGCGGAAGTGAATTATCTTTCGAGTCGAGTATAGCTGATAGGTTCGGAGATTTATTCGGATATATGAGATTGAAATTACCTAAAGGCAATTTTAAATCCGGTTATCCATTGATCTTCGGAGTAAGAGGTGAAGATGCCGAGAGTCCGGATTGGTTCATGGCGTTCGAATATTCATTTAACTTCACACCCCGATTGCGGTTGGAACCCGCGCTCCTTCGTACAAATTCTGTTCCTTCTCAAGTTATCCGGTTATCGCTGGATAATTTATTGCATGGAAGGTCGATAGAAATAATTGCTGATGATCAACGATCTATAAAAGAAACTTTGAAAGTCGGAGGAAATATATTCTTCATACCCGTTGATGAAGTTAAATCAGAAACGCAAATCCCTGTACTGTTTTCAATCGATGGAAAGATAGTTGAACGCAAGAACGTAACGTTGAAACCGGTAATTAGAAGAGAGATATATCTTTTATCGTATTCTCATAACGATATCGGATACACCGACTTACAACCTAATATCGAGAAAAAACAAATGCGGAATCTTGATGAGGCGTTACGGTTGATGGAACAAACGAAAGGCTATCCTCCCGAAGCACAATACAAGTGGAACATGGAAGTGATCTGGGCGCTTGAAAGTTATATGAAGCAAGCTTCTGAAGAAAAACAAAAAGAAGTTGTCGATGCGATAAAAAATGGAAAACTCGGATTGAATGCGCTCTATGCAAATGTCTTGACAGGACTCGCAAGCAGTGTCGAGATGATGCACTTTACGGAATATGCGAGAAAATTGTCGGGCGAATATTCCGTTCCGATAACAACTGCCTGCGTTTCAGACATCCCTGGATTCACATGGGGGCTTGTTCCAACGCTTGCAAAAAGCGGAGTAAAATATTTTTCAAGCGCACCTAATAGTTTCGATCGTGTCGGTCATATTTATGAGATGGGTGACAAACCATTTTACTGGGAATCTCAATCGGGGGAAGAAAAAGTATTGACGTGGATCGCTGCTGCGAGTTATGCGAGTTTTCACGAGGGAGATATTTCCCGGCTCGGAGATGAAAAGATTTTGAAAATGATGAGACGGCTCGATGAAAATAACTATCCGTATGATATCGTTCAGCTTCCGTACACGATCGGGGGTGATAATGGTCCACCCGATCCGAATCTTTCTGATTTTGTAAACCGATGGAATGAAAGATATGTGTCGCCACGTTTAATCATCTCGATTCATAATCAAATGTTCAATGAATTTGAGAAGAAGTACGGTTCAACTCTTCCAATACTTAAGGGCGATTTGACACCGTATTGGGAAGACGGTGCGTTTTCTACTTCGAAAGAAACATTTCAAAATCGTCACGCAGCAGATAGGTTAATTCAAAGTGAAGTCGTTTGGTCAATGCTATCACCGGATAATTTCCCCGGCCAAGATTATTATAATGCGTGGCGGCAAGTCGTTCTGTACGATGAACATACCTGGGGTGCGCATAATAGCGTTGCAAATCCTGATTCTTCGTTTGTCAAAGGTCAGTGGAATATTAAAAAACAATTTGCAACCGATGCAGACAGCATGTCAAACTTATTACTGGAGAAAGCTTTCGGCACCTCGAAAAAGGAGAATGGTTCAATCGATGTTTATAACACGAATTCATGGTATAGAACCGATTTGGTTGTTCTACCCAAAGAAAAAAATTTGGCAGGCGACCTTGTGGTTAATGAGAAAGGGAAAAAGATTGCATCGCAGCGGCTCACTACGGGTGAGCTCGCATTTGTTGCGGATAATGTTCCACCCTTTTCAGCAAAACGTTTTTTTGTTAAAACCGGAAAAGCATACCAAAAAGGAAATACGAAAATATACGGAACTTCTATTGAGAATCAATTGCTCTCGGCAACAATAAATGGAAACAGAGGAACAATCGATGAACTGATCCGGAAGAGAGACGGCAAGCAGTTGGTTCGCGCTAATGGCTCATCAGGTTTGAACCGTTATCTTTATGTTCCCGGAAAGAATCCGGACAGCGTGCAATATCTGAAAAACATAACTATCAAGGTTAAAGAGCGCGGACCGGTTATGGTATCGCTTGTTGTAGTCGGTGATGCCCCCGGATGCAGAAAATATTCTTCCGAGATAAGAATAATCGATGGTATCGAAAGGATCGATATAATAAATAATATCGACAAGATTGCAATCCGCGAAAAAGAAGGAGTACACTTTGAATTCCCATTCAATATTTCCGATGGACAATTGCGTTACGACGTTGCAGTTGGAATTGTTCAGCCCGAAAAAGATCAGATTCCGGGTTCATGTAAGAATTTTTTCTCTACACAAAGCTTCGTAGATATTTCGAATGAAGAATTAGGAGTTACGTTGGCTTCTCCGGATGCTTCGCTGATAGAGATCGGTTCTATTAATGCGGAGAAACCATGGATGAAAACGATAGAACCATCTCAAACTATTTATTCGTACGTAATGAATAACTACTGGCACACTAATTACAAAGCTGATCAGGAAGGTCCTGTAACATTTCGGTATTCAATTATGCCGCATGCCCAATTCAAACCTGAAGCTGCTATCAGGTTCGGGATTGAACAGCGACAAACTTTGATTGTCGCACCTGCCTCGGTAAAAGGTATCTCCTCGCTCTGCACTGTTGAGCCATCAAGTGTCATTATAAATTCTATCAAACCATATCCAATTTCCAACGGCTGGCTTGCTGAAATCTATAACGCAAGCGCCAAAACACAGAACGCATCTATTCACTGGAACAAATCGATACCGGTAGAGATGCGTCTTAGCAGTGTTAACGGAGAATTTGGTGGAAAAATCCAAACCCCAATCCAGATTCCTGCATACGGATCTCGTTTCATTCGCATTGATAGAAAGAAATAGTATGAAAAGATTATCGATTTTCGGATTATGTATTCTCCTTTTCGGAGTGTATCCTTTACTTTACGGGCAGGCGCCTACGCATACGTTTGCGATCAGTGAGAAGGATTTTCTGCTCGACGGAAAACCATTCCAGATAATCAGCGGAGAAATGCATCCTGCGCGCATTCCCAAAGAATATTGGCGGCACCGCGTTCAAATGGCAAAAGCTATGGGATGCAATACCATTGCGGCATATATTTTTTGGAATTACCATGAGTCAGAACCGGGAGTGTTTGATTTCAAAACAGATAATCGTGACATAGCTGAGTTTATTAAAATTGTTCAACAGGAAAATATGTGGATTCTGTTTCGTCCCGGTCCATATGTTTGCGCCGAGTGGGAGTTCGGAGGATTGCCACCTTATCTGTTACGAATCAACGACATAAAAGTGCGTTGCATGGATCAACGATATATGTCCGCTGTCGAAAGATATCTCTCAAAACTTGCATCGTTAATATATCCGCATCAAGTAACACAAGGCGGTCCGATATTAATGGTGCAAATAGAAAATGAATATGGTAGCTATGGAAACGATAAATATTATCTTGAAGAACTTAGAACAATTTGGAGAAAGAATAAAATCGATGTACCATTCTACACCGCTGATGGTCCTACACCATATATGCTTGAGGCGGGAAATATCGATGGTGCGATAATAGGATTGGATTCGGGCTCGGATGAAAAGGCATTCGAAGAAGCAGCAAAACGAAATCCGAAAATACCGGCATTCAGCAGTGAAACTTATACCGGATGGCTCACTCATTGGGGAGAAAGCTGGGCTAAACCGGATACCGCCGATTTAATGCAGGAAGTAAAATTTTTACTCGATACAAAACGCTCGTTTAATTTTTATGTAATTCATGGAGGGACTAATTTCGGTTTTACCGCCGGCGCAAATTCGGGCGGTAAAGGATACGAACCTGATTTAACAAGTTACGATTACGACGCACCGATAAACGAGCAGGGTCAACCGACTCATAAATATTTTGCGCTGAGGAATTTGATATCACAGTATGTCGGAAAACTGCCGGAAATTCCGGAACCTATTCAGGCAATTGAAATTCCCGAAATCAAACTTTCAATACTAACCTCTGTATGGAATAACTTGCCGGAACCGGTTACATCAATTCAACCCAAACCGTTTGAGAGTTATAATCAGGACTACGGATTCATTCTCTATCAAACAAAACTGATCGGACACAAAAGCGGAAAGCTGACGATTACCGATCTTCATGATTACGCAACAGTTTTTCTGAATGGTCAATACATCGGAAAGTTGTATAGAGGAGATGGTGAGAAAACTATAGAATTGCCTAAAAGTGAATTCAAGGATCCTATACTTGAAATTTTTGTAGAAGGAATGGGTAGAATTAATTTTGCTCAACATCTAATCGATCGAAAGGGAATTACTGAAAGGGTCACACTCAACGGAATGACATTAATGAACTGGGAGGTTTATAATCTCCCGTTTTCCCAAAGCTATATACAAAACCTTGTACCTTCTGGTATCGATACCGTGCGCAGGGGAGTTTTTTTTAGAGGAACATTCAGCTTGAATAACGTAGCGGATACATATATCGACTTAGCGAGTTATAAAAAAGGAATTGTCTGGATCAATGGACACAATCTCGGACGATATTGGGAAATCGGTCCCCAAAAACGTTTATATTGTCCCGCGCCATGGTTGATAACCGGGAAGAATGAGATAACAATCTTTGATCTTCTCCAAAACGAAGCAAAATCTGTAAAGGGGATGAAGACTCTTGAATAGAAATTAATATTGTAGTTTTTAACTGTTAATAGCGTTTTCCTGAATGATAAACTAAGACCGAATGGAGAATAATACAAAATGAAATTATCCTGCAAAATTTTCCTAATCACGTTTTTCTTCACAAATATTTACACGATTACGTACACACAATCTATTCAACCAGAAACAAAATCCGAATATAATGCACGCATGGCATGGTGGAAAGAAGCGCGCTTCGGACTGTTCATTCATTGGGGACTCTATTCCGTTCCGGCAGGTGAGTGGAAAGGCAAGACGGAATATGGTGAGTGGATCCGAACATCGGCCCAAATCCCACTCGAAGAATATGATAAGTTTGTTGGACAATTCAATCCGGTCAAATTCAACGCCGATGAGTGGGTTCGCTTGGCAAAAGATGCTGGCATGAAATATATTACCATCACAACAAAGCACCATGATGGTTTTTGTCTGTTCGATTCGAAATACACCGACTTCGATATCATGTCGACTCCATTTAAACGAGACATAATGAAAGAATTGTCGGATGCTTGCCGCAAAGAAGGAATAAAAGTTTGCTGGTATCATTCGATTATGGACTGGCATCATCCCGATTATCTACCTCGAAGAGATTGGGAAAAAATCCGCTCGACTGAAGGCGCAGACTATGATCGTTATGTCCGGTATGTGAAAAATCAATTGCAGGAACTCACAACTAACTATGGAAATATTGGCGTGCTTTGGTTCGATGGTGAGTGGGAGGGCACATGGACCCGCGAACGGGGCAGAGATCTCTATAATTATGTCCGAGAATTACAGCCGAATATAATCATTAACAATCGTGTAGGTGCGGGACGATCAGGAATGGAAGGATTTTCCGAAGGTGAAGAATCCGCGGGTGATTTTGGAACTCCTGAACAGCAAATTCCTCCAACAGGTTTGCCGGATGTAAATTGGGAAACGTGCATGACGATGAACGATCACTGGGGATATAACAGTCATGATGAGAACTGGAAATCGGTAAAAGATTTAGTGCAAAAAATAGCCGACATTGCTTCGAAAGGCGGTAACTTTTTATTGAATGTTGGTCCAACCTCCGAAGGTCTTTTCCCGCAGGCAAGCACAGACAGGCTGAAGGAAATTGGCAGATGGATGAAAATCAATGGCGAAGCAATTTATGGAACCGAGGCAAGTCCTTTTAAAAATCTGACCGGTGCTCGATGTACACAGAAATCGATTGACAGAGGCACTCGATTATATATGCACATCCTCGATTATCCGGTAGACGGAAAATTTATTGTGCACGGCATATTCAATAAACCGATGCAAGCTTTTCTTCTTTCAGATCCGCAAAGAAAATTGTTGACTGTCAATAGAGCGGAAGATGCGCTGGTAATAACAGTTCCAACAATTCCTCCCGATACAATTAATACAGTTGTTGTGCTGGATGTGGAAGGGAGAACAGATGTAAACGATCCGCCGAATATCGATACTGAGTTCACAATATTTGTTGATCAACATGAAGTTGCCGTTAAATCGAATCGTGAGAATGATGAAACACATTATACAACAGATGGAACAATTCCTACTGTGTATTCACCGACTGTCAGAGAGAACGTTAAGATAAAAGAAACGACAACGATCTCGGCACAATGTTTTCGTGATGGAAAAGTAGTAAGTGGAACTTCAAAAGCCACTTTTGTTAAGGTTCAACCAAGGAGTTCTGAAACTTTAGAAAAACCTACAAATGGAATAAATTTCGCTTATTTTGAAGGTGATTGGGACAGTTTGCCAAACTTCAGAAACCTTGAGCCTTTATGTAGTGGGACATTGTCAAATTATAATTTCACACCGCGGAAAGAAGTCGAATATTTCGGATTCGAATATAATGGTTACATCAAAATTCCAACAGACGGAGTTTATATTTTTTATACTTCTTCAGATGATGGCAGTCGATTATATATTGGCAGTGAACTTGTTGTTGATAACGACGGATTGCACGGCATGTCAGAAAAAAGCGGAGTTGTTGCATTGGCAAAAGGTTTTCATCCGATACGGGTAACATTTTTCGAAAAGACCGGAAGCGATGACTTGAAGGTCTCATATAAAGGACCGGGACTTAATAAACAAGTTATTCCTGATTCAGTATTATTCAAATAACTTTTACATCATAGTAGTCATATTTTCATTATTGGTAACAATCATATGAATTATTTCAAGATTTTAATAATTTCGAGTCTTCTTGTTTTCTGTGCCGGTATACTTTTATCTCAGGAAGATGAAGCTCATTATGTTCCGGTGAAGGACAAAGAAGTGCAAAAAAAACTTGCGCAATGGCAAGATGCAAAATTTGGTTTGCTGATGCATTGGGGGACTTACAGTCAATGGGGGATTGTTGAGTCATGGTCGCTTTGCGGCGAGGATGAAGGTTGGTGTCAGCGAACGGGTCCTTATGCGGATGATTATGAAAAATATAAGCAAGCTTACCGCGATTTGAAAAAGACATTCAACCCGATAAAATTCAATCCTGAAAAATGGGCTATTGCCGCAAAGGATGCCGGAATGAAATATGTTGTTTTTACAACGAAGCATCACGACGGTTTCTGTATGTTCGATACAAAAACAACCGATTACAAAATCACATCGGGTGAATGTCAATTCAGTTCAAATCCTAAATCGAATATCACAAAAGAAATTTTTAAAGAGTTCAGAAAAAATGAAATGATGACCGGAACATATTTCTCCAAACCGGATTGGAGCTCCGATTATTACTGGTGGTCATACTTTCCTACACCCGATAGACATATAAATTATAATCCGTCAAAACATCCTGAACGATGGAAGCAATTTCAGGATTTCACACATAATCAAATTGAAGAATTGATGACGGGATACGGGCCGGTTGATATTCTCTGGCTCGATGGTGCGTGGGTGCGCCCGCTCGAGAATATGCCGAAAGAATTTGAATCGTGGGCAAAAAAAGATATGTTCAATCAGGATGTGAATATTCCGCGCATTGCCGTAATGGCGCGAACTCATCAACCGGGATTGATTATCGTTGACCGATGGGTGAACGGAGAATATGAAAATTATCTGACTCCCGAGAATAAAGTTCCTGAAAAGGCGATGACTGTTCCATGGGAAGCATGTATCCCGATAGCAACGAGCTGGTCGTACAAACAGAACGATAGCTACAAGTCTGAAAGGGAATTAGTTCATTTGCTGGTTGATATTGTTGCAAAAGGAGGAAATCTGCTGCTCAACATTGCGCCATCTCCGGATGGTGAATGGGATTCCGTTGCATACGAAAGACTTAAAGGTATTGGAGAATGGATGAAACTAAATAACGAAGCAATCTATTCCACTAAACCGGTTTACCCATACAAGACAGAAAATGTTTGCTTTACTTCCGGCAAAGACGATTTAATCTATGCAATCTATCTAGGTGATGACAAGACACAAGAAATACCACAGATGGTTACTTTGCCGAGCAATAAAATCACAAAAGGTAAACAAATATATTTGCTGGGATATGAATCCAAGTTGAAAATTAAAAAACATCTCGTTGGATCGAAAGAAAAAATTTTGGTTGAGATCCCCGACAAATTCAGAAAATCGTTACCTTATAAACATACATTAACTTTTAAGTTGATTCAATGATATTCGACATATGAAAAAAGTCCTCAAGCAATTTTTGATAATATTAATAGGTGTTTTTATTTTTTCCTCCGGAATTGTATTTTCCGAACCTGATAACAAAAAACTCTCAATTATTCCCACACCCTCACAGGTTAATTTTCACAAAGGATATTTTTTATTAAACCCTCAAACAAAAATCATTTATTCTGGAAATAACTCGGAATCAAAATTTACTGTTGAATATATTGCAAAAATTATTCGAGGTTCTACCGAATTTAAATTACCGGTTAAAGACGTCGTTAAAATGCCATCAAAGAATTATATTTTTTTCAATTACATTCACGATGAAAATCTTGGCAAGGAAGGTTATAAACTGGATGTTGATAAAGATAAAATAAGTGTTGGTGCAAATTCCAGCGCCGGTTTTTTCTATGCGGTTCAAACGATATTACAATTACTACCTTCGGAAATTTATGGTCGGAAAAAAGTTAAACATGTTCAATGGAAAATTCCGTGTATCTCTATTGTGGACAAACCCCGCTTTCAATGGCGAGGGATGCATTTGGATGTCAGCAGACACTTTTTCCCCGCTGAATTTATCAAAACATATATTGATATGCTTGCGCTGCACAAGATGAATGTTTTTCATTGGCATCTTACCGACGATCAGGGATGGAGAGTTGAAATAAAGAAATATCCTAAACTTATATCTATCGGTGCATGGCGTGTAGATCGCGAAGATCGGTTATGGAACGACCGTGAACCACAGCATGAAGGGGAAAAAGCAACTTACGGTGGTTTTTATACTCAGGATGAGATCAAGGAGATAGTAAAATATGCTGCTGAACGGCAAATCACGATTGTTCCTGAAATAGAGTTGCCGGCACACTCCGGTGCAGTGCTTGCGGCATATCCGGAATATTCTTGCACGGGAGGACCGTTCACCGTTCCTCCCGGTAGTGTCTGGCCCATCACTACTCTTTATTGTGCGGGCAACGATAGTACATTTGAATTTATTGAATCAATTTTAGATGAAGTAATAAATTTATTCCCTGGAACATTTATCCATATCGGTGGTGATGAAGCTGATAAAACTGAATGGAGCAAATGTCAGAAATGTCAGGCACGGATCAAAGCTGAACGATTGAAAGGTGAAAACGAGCTTCAGAGTTATTTTATAAAGCGTATTGAAAAATTTATTGTTTCAAAAAACCGACGGATAATCGGTTGGGATGAAATTCTGGAAGGTGGCATCGCACCGGAAGCAACAGTCATGTCGTGGCGCGGTATGGATGGAGGAATCGCCGCCGCAAGAATGAACCATGATGTTGTTATGACTCCCGGCTCGCATTGCTATTTCGATTACTATCAAGGTAAACCCGATTTTGAGCCGTTGGCAATCGGCGGTTATACTCCGTTAAAGAAGGTTTATGAATTTGAACCGATACCGGATAGTTTAACTTTTGAACAATCTAAACATATATTAGGCGCACAGGCAAATGTTTGGACTGAATTTATTGCGACACCGGAACATTTTCAGTATATGACTTTACCTCGAATGGCGGCAATGGCTGAAGTGTTGTGGTCGCCAAAACAAATGCGGGACTGGAATGAATTTATTCCAAGGATTGAAGTGCAAATTGAGCGTTATAATAAATTAAATTATAACCATGCAAAAAGCGCTTATCTTATTTCAATATCTGCATCGCTGGATTCTGTAAAAAAAGAATTCGGTTTTGAATTATCGAACGAAATGCAATCGAAAGAAATGCGCTATACTCTCGACGGAAAAGAACCGACTATTCATTCCACTAAATATGTGAAGCCATTCAATGTAAATAAATCAACAGTTGTAAAAGCAGTTGCGTTTCATAAGGGAAAGGCGATTGGCGTTGTTTCGGAACAAAAAGTTTATTTACACAAAGCACTTTTTAAACCGGTAACATTAAAATATCCTTACTATAAATATAACGGCGGTGGTGAATTAGGATTGACGAACGGAATTCGCGGCACAAAATCTTATAACGACGGCAATTGGCAGGGATTCGAACAAAACGATTTAGAAGCGATAATTGATCTCGGTTATGTAAAACAAATTAATAGTATTTCAACCGGTTTTCTTCAAAATACGAATTCCTGGATATTTTTCCCTTCGCTTGTCGAATACAAAATTTCTGAAGACGGCGTTTCATATAGTGCGATAACACACTTCGATCAACCTGTTGCAACGGGTCATCGGGAAGTCGAGATAAAAGAATTTTCTTTTGAATTGAAAGATGCAAAAGCACGTTTCATTAAAGTGATTGCTAAAAATATCGGTCAGTGCCCGGATTGGCACATTGGCAAAGGTGGCAAGGTGTGGTTATTCATTGATGAGATTGTCGTAGAATAACTCCTCTGTTTGTATGTGTCTCATCGAAATTAAATTCAAACATAAAATTAATCATCTAAAAATAACATGACACACTCTAAAATATTTCGGAAAATTATTTTTATTTTCTTCTTCCTTATAAATTTTATTTTTGCACAGACTTCCGATACGTTAATACTCCGTCAAGGGATGGCGCTTCAACTATTAAGAGGATATGGAGAAACAATCATTGCTCCAAATCCTGTCGAAGCGAATTTGGCTTTAGGAAAATGGGAATCACCATCAAAAGGGGAAAGCGTAACTTTTGTTAATGGCGAAGAGCATCAATGGATAATGTTAAACGCCGATTCATCCGGCTGGTTTGAAGATTCGGTCTTAACTGGCTGCTATCTTTATTTTTCGGTCGAGATGAAAAAGAAAACCATTATGATTCTCGAAGCGATGGGAAATGAAATGGTGTACATCAACGGTGTACCCCGTTCCGGTAATCCGTATGGATTGAAAGACACATACGAATCATGGGAAACAAATTTCCAGTACTCACGCCTTCCGTTGCAGCTTGAGAAAGGAAAGAATGAATTTCTTTTCCGCTGTCAGCGAGGCCGCTTCAAAGCAAAACTTTATAACCCATCAAAAAATATAATGTTCAATACTCGCGATATAACAATACCCGATTTTATAGTCGGAGAGAAAATTGACACATGGGGTTCGGTGGTAATCGTGAATGCTTCAGATAAAACACTTAATAATCTTAAGATTAAAACAACCATTGAAAAAAAAGAAGGAAAGTCGATTCAGGTTCCAATTATTCAGCCGATGAGTGTTCGGAAAGTAGGATTTCCATTGATCTCGGAAGCGATTAATCAGAAAGGAGTTACCGATGTTTGTGTTACTTTGTTCGAAACACATTCTGGTAAAAACATTATTATTGATACTGTAAATATTCCGTTAAGGGTGCTGAATTTTTCGGATAATCATAAAGAAACATTCATCAGTAAAATCGATGGCAGTGTACAATATTACGGGATTAATCCCGCGGTCGGATCGAACAAAGAAAAATTTACAGCACTTTTTCTTTCGCTTCACGGAGCGGGGGTTGATGCGGTGAATCAATCAGGTTCCTATTATCCAAAAACATGGGGACATATCGTCGCACCTACAAATCGCAGACCATACGGATATAATTGGGAGGAATGGGGAAGATTAGATGCAATGGAAACAATGGAAATTGTAAAACAACGTTATCGAATTGATGAAAATCGGATTTACCTCACCGGTCATTCGATGGGCGGTCATGGAGTTTGGCATATCGGCTCACTCTTTCCGGATAAATTTGCAGCAATTGGACCAAGCGCCGGATGGATTAGTTTTTGGACATATCGTTTCCGGGGACAAAATGTTTTAGACACAACTGATATCAGGAAAATGATTCGTCGGGCAACAACACCTAGCGAGACATTTATGCATGTCGATAATTATAAACAGCTCGGTGCTTACATCTTACATGGCTCTGATGATGATAATGTTTATCCCGAACAAGCAAGGATGATGGTTGATGAACTCAACAAACATAACTATAAAGATTTTATTTATCACGAGCAAAAAGGTGTAGGTCATTGGTGGGATTTATCCGATGAACCAGGTGCGGATTGTGTAGATTGGGCACCGATGTTCGATTTTTTTGCACGTCATGCGCGTCCGCAGAAAGAACGTATCAGAGAAATAAATTTTAAAACATCTAATCCGGGAGTGTCGTCAAAAAATAATTGGATCACGATAGATGCACAGATTGAGCAACTGAAAATCAGTTCGGCAAATATTCGGTTCGATCCGGGAATGAATCGATTTGTCGGTACAACAGACAATATCGCACGACTCGCTTTTGATCTCGATATGGTCAAAACGACAGACACTCTTATAATAGAGTTAGACAGTCAAAAAGTTGTTACTGCCGGAGTTAAATCTGATGACGGAAAAATGTGGATAAGTAAAAAAGGTGGACAATGGATTATAGATGGAAAGCCGTCTTTGTTAGAAAAAGGGGCGCACCGTTACGGGGCTTTTAAGGAAGCATTCCGGAACCAGATGATTTTTGTATATGGTACGGATGGCACACAAGAAGAAAATGAATGGGCTTTCAATAAAGCCCGCTATGATGCGGAGAAATTCTGGTACCAGGGTAATGGTTCGATTGATATTTATGCCGACAAAGATTTCGATCCGTCAAAATTTTCCGACAGAAATATAGTTCTCTACGGAAATAGAAATACAAACAAAGCTTGGGGCAAACTTTTATCCGATAGTCCCGTGCAAGTTGGAAAGGGTTTTGTAAAAATCGGTGAAAAGAAAATTTCAGAAAACGACCTGTGCTGTATTTTCATCAGACCAAGGGCCGGAAGTAATATCGCGAGCGTTGCAGCTATTTCAGGAACAGGCATTATCGGCATGAAGTTGAGTAACAGGTTGCCATATATGAATCCGGGAATAGGTCTTCCGGATTGCACAATTATGAATCAAGATATTCTTAGCCATGGTGAAGAGGGTGTAGTAATGGCAGGATTTTTCGGACTTGACTGGAGTTTAGAAAAAGGCGATTTTGTATGGAATAAAAAACGATGATAATCAGTGAATCAACTTAAATTATTAATTCATTCAAGAGAAAAAAATATGAAAAATGCCCGATTAATATTAATTGTATTGTGTGTCGTTTCGTTTTCAACAGCACAGGAGAAAAAATCGCTTACATTCGATCAGATTTTTAAAAATAGTGAACCTAAATTGATTCAATTGTTACCAACTATCTCAAGTTGGGCTGACGACGATCATTATCTTGAAACGAAGAAAAAAGATGGTATAGAAAAAGTTTATTCGGTTGATGCCCTGACAGGAAAGGAGACTTTGTACAGAGATATCAATCAATACAAGACAATGGTTGATTCTGAAATCGTTGTGGATCAACCCGCAACTAACAATAAAGATTATGATAAATTGATATATGCTAAAGAAAACGATCTTTATTACTTGAATGTGAAAAATAAATTGTTTAAGAGACTAACAAACGATTCCGTCGAAGAAAAAAATCCAACAATCTCTCCCGATGGAAACTTTGTGGCTTTCACGCGCGATCACAATCTGTTTACAATTGATCTTAAAACCGGAACTGAAACGCAATATACATTCGATGGTAACGATGTTGTCTATAACGGTTGGGCTGCATGGATATATTATGAAGAAATTTTCGGTCGCCCGTCTAAGTACAAAGCATTTTGGTGGTCTCCCGATAGCAGACATATTGTATTTTACCGTTTCGATGAAAAGGATGTGCCCGTTTTTCCGCTATACAATGCGGAGGGACAGCACGGTTCGCTTGAAAATACTCGTTACCCAAAGGCGGGAGATAAAAATCCGGAAGTAAAATTCGGGATTATTACAGTTGAAGATAAAAAAATTGTTTGGGGTGATTTCAATGAAAAAGATGATCAATATTTCGGCGAACCTTTCTGGACTCCTAATGGAGATCGCATGATTACGCAATGGATGAACCGGCAGCAGGATACTTTAATCTTGTATTCAATCGATCTTGTGACCGGCAAGAGAAAAACCATTTATACCGAACATCAACCGACATGGGTTGATTGGGTTGAAAAGATTACCTTCCTGAAAAACGGTAAAGAGTTTTTTATTCAAAGTGATAAAAGCGGCTGGATGCATATATATCATTTTTCCATCGATGGCAAATTAATAAATCAAGTAACCGACGGTAAATGGGCGGTGGCAAATATTTTATATGTCGACGAAGAGAAAAAAATAATTTATTTCACAGCACGTAAGGAAGTAACAACAAACACAGATTTTTATAAAATTAATTTTAACGGGAAAAAATTAACACGATTAACATCGGGTGACTATTCGCATTCCGTAAATATCTCTCCAAAAGGAAAATATTTCATATCAACATATTCAAATATTTCCACGCCATCTTGCATGGCAATTTTTGACAACAAAGGAAATGAAGTTAGAAAAATTGCAAACAGCCAGACCAAAGAATTCAACAACTACCTTATATCAAAATCCGAGTTATTCCATGTTCCATCATCGGATAGTTACAATTTACCCGTAAAATGGACACTTCCGATAAATTTTGATGAAACGAAAAAATATCCGGTGTTGATCAGTGTTTACGGTGGTCCCGGTTCTTATGATGTATCGAATAGATGGGATGGTATACGTTCACAGTGGCTTGCGATGGAGGGTATAATTCAGATGTCAATCGATCATAGGGGTTCCCTTCATTTCGGCAAAGAGGGTAGTGCAAAAATGCACCGTCAGTTAGGGACGTGGGAGATGCACGATTATATCGAAGTTGCCAAATGGCTGTGCACTCAGCCGTTTATTGATACTTCTAAAATTTGCATCACGGGAGGAAGTTATGGCGGTTATGTTGCGGCATTGGCGCTGACATATGGCGCGGATTATTTTACACACGGAATTGCATCTTATTCTGTTATCGATTATAAACTTTATGATTCTCATTATACCGAACGGTTTATGGATTCACCCTCGGAAAATCCGGACGGATATAAAAATACATCTGTGCTCACATGGACAGATAGATACAAAGGATTACTGAGGATTGTTCACGGAACGATGGATGATAACGTTCATATGCAAAATATTTTGCAATTAGTCAGCAAGCTCGAAGATTCTAAAAAGCATTTCGAGTTGATGATATATCCTGGTGGAAGACACGGATGGGGTGGACCCAAAGCAACACATTTACGAAATGAAAACTATCGTTTCTATTATAAGTATCTTTTAGAAAAAAATTTTCCCGATAATTTGTTCAATTAAAAGGTGGCAGAAATGCAGAAAATAAAATATTATCTCAGTCTGATTATCATCGGCTTCGGTTTAATGAGTCCGGCAGATCTCATTGCAGTCTCAAAAGCAGATAGTGTAAAATCATATCAGTTAGAAAACGATAAAATTAAATTGTCGGTCACATTTCGTAACAATAAAATTACAGGTGATCAACTTGAAGTAAAAAGCAGTTGGGCAAAATCTTACGGTGGGACGACTCCAATTATTATCAGAACCGATGGAGATTTTGGGCTTGATGTTATGTATACCGACTGGTCTGCCCCGGGCAAGATCAACAATGCCGATAATCCTGTTTTGTTATCGAAAAATAATTTTGAATTGGTTAATTCCGCGTCCGATGAAAAACCTGATGGGATTAGAGAACTTGTTTTCGATTTTAAGTCTAACGAAACAACAATTGACTTACGGATTACATATCAATTATCAAATGATGATTTCTATATAAAAAGAAATCTTGCGGTAATGGATACTGCATTCGGGCATCATTTCTTAAGATGGTTCTGGCCAAACACCGGTGATCTCAATGGGGTCACAACAATAATTAAAGATGGCGGATTTGGTCAGCCGGTTGCATTCTTGACTAAAAGCGGCGGCGGTTTCTTCGGTGTGGAATACCCTGCGGCTGAAAATTCAATCATCAAATCCGGTAACGGTTACAAAATAAAATGTGGACAAGAATTTGGTGAGATAATAGGAAATGATTGGTTGAAAAGCGATTGGGTTGTCCAGGGGATTACACCGAATTCATACGTGAAAAATTGGTTCTCTCAATATTTGGACAATATCCGTGTCGCGCCTCTTCGACCATATTCTCTATACAATACCTGGTACGATCTCCGTTCACCCGAATATCCCCGCTGGTCTCCGGAGAAAGTGATGAGCGAAAAAACCTCTTTACAAATGGTCGATGTTCTCAGAAAAAGTATGATTGAGAAATATAATATAAAGCTCGATGCGTTTGTGTTGGATGATGGCTGGGATGTTTATGAAAGTGATTGGGCGCTGCGGAAAGAACAGTGGCCCAATGGTTTGAAGCCTCTTGCCAATGAACTTAAAAAGACAAATACGTCGCTCGGTGTTTGGTTCGGTCCTACGGGTGGTTATTCTTTTAGGATGAAACGCGTCAACTGGATGAAAGAGCATGGCTACGAGGTTGTTGGCAAAACTCGAAATAACTCAATGCTCTGCCTTGCGGGAAAAAACTACAGTGACCTCTTTAGAAAGCGAGTTACGGACTTTGTAGCAAACGACGGAGTCGGATATTATAAATGGGATGGAATTCAATTTTCGTGCAGTGAACCCGGGCACGGACATCCGGTTGATATTTATTCCCGCCGCGCAGTGATGGAAAGTGTTGTTGAAAAATGTAATTCGGTGCGTGAGAAAAATCCTGATGTTTTCCTAAACATCACTTCGGGTACGTGGCTAAGTCCGTGGTGGGTAAAATACGCCAATACAATCTGGATGCAGGGAATGGATTACGGGTTTTCCGATGTCCCTTCAATAAGCCAGCGCGATGGCGCAATAACATACCGTGATTTTGTTTTATATGACGATTTCAAACAGCAGAATTTCTGGTTCCCGATTGCAAACCTGATGACACATGGAATTATAAAGGGGAAACATGAATCTGTCGGGATTGAAACAGAACCTCTCGATAAATTTACCGATGATGTTTTGCTTTACTTTGCCCGCGGCGTTGCGATGTATGAGCTTTACATCTCACCAGATATTCTCACCGAAGGAGAGTGGACTTCGATTTCAAAATCTATGGCATGGGCAAGAGACCGTTTTCCGATTTTGATGAACTCAGAAATGGTGGGCGGAAATCCTCTGAAGGGTGAAGCATACGCTCATGTGCATTTTAAAGATTCTCATGCGATAATTGCTGCCCGCAATCCGGTAATTGAATCATCGGTATTAAAAATTAAATTAGACCCCACTTTCGGTCTCGATCCGAAATCATCCTCTTTGGTTTTAGAAAGAATCTATCCAACAAGATGGATTTCTCCGAAACTTTACAGGTCGGGAGAAACAATTTCATTGCCGCTGGATGGATTCGAAACCGCAGTGTACGAAATGTATCCGCTTGAAGAAGCCACCACTCCTCTCGTATCCGGAGTTGTATTCGATGCGACAAACGAAAAAGGAAATGAATACAAAATCAATTATCATAGTTCTTCTTCCGATGCAAAATTATTAAATCCATCTATCGTAAAAAATGCAACCGCAAAATCATTCTCAATCAAAAAAGAGAATTCCGCGAAAATGGTGACTGAAAGTTCTGTTCAATCGGATCTAAACGAAAAATCTAAAATCAACATTCGATTAAACATTTCTAATTTCACAAAAGATGGAATGATTGCAATCTTATTAACTCCCGACAAATCTTTAGCTCCGAAAGCGAAGCCGGATTTATCGGTGTTAATCGACGGTAAGTTGGATTCCGTAAAGACTGAACCGCAGGAAGGAAAGTCACAGTGGTTTATGATAGATGTTTCTGATGGCAGGCATGATGTAACAGTTCGGGTAACACCCGGTAAGGATGAAAAGGAATGGAAGGGTACTGCTTCCGTCTGGGCAATCGGAAAACAACAGCAGAAAATAAAAGAAATTACTTTTGAAATGAAGAATGAAATAAAATCTAAACCGATGCCGCCGCTGCCTTGGTCTCCAGGTGAAGTGAGAAGAAATTTGAAACTTGGCGAAATAAAAATAAGTTGCATCAAGTAAATAAATGTTTTAGCGTCACGGATAAATGGAGTAATTGATTGTTAGAAAGGTAGATCAATGAATTTCATAATTCCAATATTCCATCAGTCCAATTTTTGCTTTTTCTATTTTAAATTATAGGAGTAATATTTTATGAGAATACAATGGTTATTCCTCTGTGTAATATTGTTTGCGATTCTTCTGCCTGCACAAACCATTTATCTTGATGAACTGAATCTCTCTGCCATGGAATGTGGTTGGGGAACGCCGGAAGCTAACAAATCGGTGGGAGGGAACTCGCTCAAAGTAGGCGGACAAATTTTTAACCGCGGCGTGGGGACTCATGCTGTAAGCACTCTCCTGATGAACCTAGACGGTAAAGGGAAGCGTTTCACTTCATCTTTTGGATTAGATGATGAGGTGGCTGACGGCAAAGGAACGATAAAGTTTTTTATTATCGGTGACAGGAAAATTCTTTGGCAAAGTCCGGTTATGAAAAAAGGAGATAAAGCAGAATTTGCAGACGTCGATCTTACCAATATCAAATTGTTGGGTTTGCTTGTTACAGATGGCGGTGATGATATAGATTATGACCACGCCGATTGGTGTGATGCGAAGATTGAATTTACATCGAAACGCAAACCGGATGAGCTTGTAGTTAAAACTGTTATTGAACCGTATATACTTACTCCGAAACCTTCCGATTCACCCAAAATTAATGGAGCAAAAATTTTTGGTGTTAGACCGGGCAATCCTTTCCTCTACACAATTGCAGCTACAGGAAAACGACCGATGAAATTTTTCGCCAACAATCTTCCCGTTGGATTATTACTTGATAATACCACGGGAATCATTACAGGAAAAGTCGATAAAGAATGTGAATACAATGTAACCCTGATTGTACAGAACGATCTTGGTGATGCTAGGCGGGAGCTTCGCATAAAGGTGGGAAAACAAATCGCACTTACTCCACCAATGGGCTGGAATAGCTGGAATTGCTGGGCTTGTGCGGTTGATGACGCGAAGGTTCGTACTTCTGCCGATGCGATGGTTTCTTCCGGGTTGATTAATCATGGCTGGACGTACATCAATATTGATGATTGCTGGGAGATAAAACCGGATGCAAAAGAACCTGAACTTCAAGGCGAATTGCGCAATAAAGATGGCATGATCAATACAAACAAAAAATTTCCTGACATGAAATTGTTAGGCGATTATGTTCACAGTAAAGGATTAAAGCTAGGGATTTATTCCGGGCCTGGACCGTTGACCTGTGCCGGTTTTACGGCGAGTTATCAATTTGAAATTCAAGATGCTAAACAGTACGCCGAATGGGGTATCGATTATTTGAAATACGATTGGTGCTCTTACGGAAAAATTGCAAAAGATCAGAGTTTACCGGAGCTAAAAAAACCGTATCAAGTTATGCGTGATGCTTTAGACAAAGTGCCGCGAGATATTGTTTACAGTTTATGTCAGTATGGAATGGGAAACGTATGGGAATGGGGCGAGGAAGTTGGCGGTAATTGCTGGCGAACTACCGGTGATATTACGGATACTTGGTCGAGTATGTCGGGCATCGGTTTCAATCAGGCGGGACATGAAAAATTTGCCGGACCCGGACACTGGAACGATCCCGATATGCTTGTGGTCGGACTTGTCGGCTGGGGACCCAATCTTCATCCAACAAAATTGACTCCGGATGAACAATATACGCATATCAGTTTGTGGTCTTTACTCTGTTCGCCGCTTCTTATCGGTGCCGATATGAGCCGGCTTGATGATTTTACATTGAATCTTCTAACGAATGATGAGGTAATAGAAATCAATCAGGATCCTCTCGGTATTCAGGCAAGAAGAATATTTAATGAAGACGGAAAACAAATCTGGATAAAAGAAATGGAAGACGACTCGAAAGCTGTCGGTTTATTTTTCGCAGACGCAGGCAAGCGGGAACCTGTAGATTATTTTCAGTGGGATATTCAACCCAAGAAAACAAAAATAGTTTTGAAAGGATCGGATATCGGAATCAACGGTAAGTTCAGCGTGAGGGATGTTTGGCGGCAGAAGGATATTGGAGTTTTTGAAAACCAATTTGAAGCTGATATTCCATATCACGGCGTTATCTTGATTAAATGCAAAAGTAAAAATTAAAAAGGAAAAAATATGAAAAAATTATTGTTAATTATTCCAATCATTTTAATCTTTTCAATACCATCGGTTTCACAGGAAGCCAAATGGTACAAAGGAAACACTCATACGCACACTACGAATTCCGATGGCGATGAATTGCCGCGACGTGTAGTGAGATGGTATCTTGATCATGAATATAATTTTCTTGTGATAACCGATCATGACCGGTTTACAGATATAAAGTATCTTGATGCAGATGAGAACGATGATTTTATTCTTATTTCGGGAGAAGAAGTATCCGATCGTGCCGAGGGTAAGCCGGTTCATGTAAATGGAATTGGAATAAAAAATATCGTGGATGCCCGGCATGGCAATACGAAACTTGAAACCATTCAGAATAATGTTGATGCAGTTATAGCAGCAGGAGGGATTCCTCAAATCAACCATCCGAACTGGAGGTATTCATTTAATGATTCTGTTCTTACAAAAATCAAAAATGCCAAACTTATTGAAGTCTACAATGTTAGCGAAGAAAACAATAATTATCCTGCAGGTGGATTCTCTGGTACTGAAGAGATCTGGGATAAAGTATTATCACAGGGTGTGGTTTTGTACGGTGTGGTATCCGATGACGCTCACGATTACGTTGGAGAATTCATGCCGGAAAAATCGCCACCAGGGACAGGATGGATTATGGTGCGAGCGAAAGAGTTGACCACTGACGCTATACTCAGTGCGCTGAATAATGGAGATTTTTACGGAACCAATGGTGTATATTTGAAGGAATTGAATATTACCGATAAAGAATATGCTATTGAAGTTGATCCATCTCGGGATGCGAAATATACAATTCAATTTATTGGTAATGAGGGAAAAATCCTCAAAGAAGAATATGGCTATAGAGCTTCATACCGTTTCAAGGGAGATGAAAAATATGTTCGTGCGAAAGTGACTTGCTCTTCCGGAGATTTTGCAATTACGCAACCGGTCTTTGTTAAGTAACCGATACCGATCAATGATTTATAGAAAATGATATGATACTACGATTAATAATATTTATACTTTTTCATGGTCTGGCGCCTTTATTTCTGTTCGCGCAAAATATAGGTGCACCGGTTCCGATCAATCCTATTCCATCCGAACGTCAACTCGCATGGCAAAACTTAGAGTATTACGGATTTCTTCATTTTACAGTTAATACTTTTACAGATAAAGAGTGGGGTTACGGCGATGAGCCCGAATCAGTTTTTAATCCTATCGATTTTGATGCAAATGAAATTGTCCGCATCGCGAAAGATGCCGGAATGGCCGGACTGATAATCACAGCTAAACATCACGATGGCTTTTGCTTGTGGCAATCGAAATATACAGAGCATTCGGTTAAGAACAGTCCGTGGAAAAACGGTAAAGGAGATATTGTTAAAGAGTTATCGGATGCATGCCGCGAATATAATTTAAAATTCGGTGTTTATCTTTCACCGTGGGACCGTAATCATAAAGATTACGGAAAACCCGAATACCTCGATTACTACAGAAATCAACTACATGAGTTGTTGACAAACTATGGTGAAATTTCTGAAGTGTGGTTCGACGGAGCATATGGCGGCGATGGTTACTACGGCGGAGCCCGCGAAAAAAGAATTATCGACCGTAAAACATATTATGACTGGGAAAATACATGGAAGATTGTCCGCGAGCTTCAACCCAACGCGGTAATTTTTAGCGATGTCGGACCTGATATCAGATGGGTTGGTAATGAGAATGGTTATTCAGGTGAAACATGCTGGTCGATGTATACTCCGAATGGGGAAAATTATGACACGCCTGCACCCGGTTATACAAAATATAAAGAGGGCATTGAAGGACACCGCGATGGAAAAAATTGGTTACCTGCTGAATGTGATGTTTCAATTAGACCTGGCTGGTTTTACCATACGAATGAAGATTCACTTGTGAAGTCACCGGAAGATTTATTCAGATTGTATCTGAAATCGGTTGGTCGCAATGGTTCGCTGCTTCTGAATATCCCGCCAAACCGCCGAGGCAGAATTAGTGACAACGATGTAAAGTCATTGATGGGATTCAAACATCTCCGTGAATCAGTTTTCGCCAACAATTTGACAAAACTTGGACAGGCGACCGCATCAAACGTTCGTGGCAACAAGAAACAATTTGCGGCAAGTAATATTGTAGATGGAGACAAAGGTTCATACTGGGCAACGGATGATTCAGTAAAAAGCGCATCACTTATAGTTGATCTAGGAAAACTAACAGAGATAAAGTATATATTGTTGCAGGAATATATTGCACTCGGTCAACGTGTTGAATCATTTACGATTGAAGGATGTGATGGAAAGATGTGGAAGAAGCTCGATTCGGGAACTACTATAGGACATAAACGGATTATTAAATTTCCACCAACAACCGTCAATAGAATTAAGTTAGATATTCAGAAAGCTAAAGCATGTCCCGTTATATCAAATCTTGAGATATTTTGAAAAGTGTATTGTTGCATTAGTAAAGTTAAGTAATTTGAATATTAAGATTACTGAAATCTCACGGATTCACACGCTTCAAGCCTGATCAAAAAACAAAATTTTTGGGATGAATTAGATCTCTTCGAACAGTAATTTCAAAAGGAACAGTTAAGTCTAAATAATTTCAGAAAAACTTGACAAACGGGAATTAATACTGTATATTATATACAGTATATACGATAATTACAATATAACATAAAAACATGCAAAATATAGTAAAATATCAAAGGTTTTCATGAAGATTATAGTCTCAAATGCATCACAAGATCCGATTTATGAGCAGATTTGTAAACAGATAAAGGCACAAATCATATCCGGAGCTCTTGAAGAAGGAAGTGCTCTTCCGTCTATAAGAAAATTGGCACAAGAGTTACAAATAAGTGTCATCACTACAAAGCGAGCTTATGAGGAACTTGAAAAAGAAGGATTCATCGACAGCGTTGGGGGTAAAGGATGTTTTGTCGCGATGCAGAATAAGGAACTGCTTCGCGAGAAAAAAATTAAAAATGTAGAAGAGTTATTAAGTGATGCAGTTAAAGA
This sequence comes from Ignavibacteriales bacterium, assembly GCA_016214905.1. NCBI lineage: Bacteria > Pseudomonadati > Ignavibacteriota > Ignavibacteria > Ignavibacteriales > Ignavibacteriales bacterium. The sequence continues at coordinate 444,926 of JACRMQ010000007.1, forward strand.
AGCGAAGAAGTTTGGGGTATCATTTAAAGAAGTAAAAGAAATGTTGGAACTATTATATCATAACGAGGAATAACATTATGGAAAATGCTCTTGAGATAAATAATTTAAGAAAAGATTACGGAGACTTTCGTTTAAAAGATGTTACGTTCTCTCTGCCTGAAGGTTATATCATGGGATTAATCGGTCCGAACGGTGCGGGTAAAACAACAATCATAAAATTGATAATGAATCTTTTGATAAAGCAGGGTGGCAGCATTCGGGTATTTGGTAAAGATCATATCGAACATGAAGTAGATATTAAATCCCGGATAGGATTCGTATACGACAATCCGAATTATTATGAACACCTTAATCTTAAACAAGTAAAAAATATCATTCGTCCCTTCTATAAGAATTGGGATGATAAAGTTTTCATGAATCTTGTTGATAAATTCGAATTACCGTTGAAAAAGAATATCAGGAAATTCTCACGCGGTATGGTTATGAAAGCAGCGATCGCAATTGCACTCTCACATCATGCCGACTTTATCATTATGGATGAACCGACCTCAGGATTAGATCCGATATTCAGAAGGGAACTGCTAGATTTACTTTATGACCTACTTCAGAGCGAGAAGAAATCGATTCTGTTTTCCACACATCTTACATCCGACTTAGAGCGTATAGCTGATTATATTACGTTCATACTGAATGGAAAAATCATTTTCTCTTCAAGCAAAAATGAAATAATGGAGACTTATGCGGTGATTAAAGGAGGGAACGATCTTCTAAACGAGGAAACAAAAAAATATTTTAAAGGGATTCGAAAAAATGAATTCGGTTTTGAAGCATTAACAAATAATGTTGAAGAGATAAAAGCGACTTTCGGTTCAGTTATTGTAATTGAAAAAGCAACGCTGGAAGATATTATGTACTATAGTAACTTGAAAAATGGAAATTCTTAATCTTATAAGAAAAGATTTTATTGCCGGAGCGATATTCCTTTTAGGTGTAGCCATCGTTATCCCTTTTATTGCATCTATTGCAATAGCTGCAATGATAGACGATTTTGGTGGAATCATTATTGGCATATTCACCTTTATCGTTACCGCTTTATGTATCAGTGCTTCCTTTATTTTTATAGCGATTGACACTTCATTTGGAACAGAGATGACGTATGCAAGTTTACCCGTTAAACGATCTTCAATAATCGTTGCCCGATACATGTCATCAATTATTATTACCTTGTCAGGTTTCGGTTTGGTGATTTTAGCATGTCTATCATCGGTATATATTTTCAATCTATCCGATCCTGCTTTTCGTCTGCTTCTAAGTCCACGTGGTATAACGAGTATGATTTCATTTTTACTTTTTATTTTAACAATCATGCTCCCCTTCGTATTTAAATTTGGTCCGGGCAAAGGAGTAATAGCCGCACTGATATTGCAAATAAGTCTTGTGATAATCAGCCCGGTTTATAATTTTTTGATGAACGTATTGAACGATATCTGGGATTTTGATATTACCTACATTTACAATTTACTTCATAACTTCCTAAACTGGATAATGACTTTGCCCGCTATTTATGCTTATCTCTTTGTATTCGGCATCGTGTTGACTTTATATATCATTTCAATATCCTTATCAATTCGATTTTACAACAAGAGAGATTTATAAAAAACATGATGATATTGCAATTAATATTAAAAGATATAAGAGCATATGGTAGCTTAATATTTCTTTGGATTCTTTTACCAATGGCGATTTTAAACTCTCTTTTCAGTTTAAGATTCTATCCTGTCGGCGGATTTATAATAGCAGGGTGTATGGTAATTGCAGTGGCTTGCTCCATTTTATCATTCTCAGAAAAGAAAAAGAATATTGAAATATTGACTCGTAGCCTACCAGTAACAATTAGTGAAATTGTGATAGCTCGATTTTTAACTTCGGTCACCATATCGATCATTGGAATGATTTTCTATTACATAGGTACTTACATAGTCAACCAAATATATATTAATCCCAAGACTAATTTTGAAAATATCAACAGTCCAAAAGTTTTGTTCATTGCGACGTTTTACTTGTTACTTCATAATGCATTATTCATTCCTGTAATGTTGAAATTCCGATTTCTCGGTTCGATATTGGCATTTGTTATAGCAATGTTCGCGACGATATTGATTACCGTCTCAATATTTAAACCTTACAGGTTGGATTTTAATCCATATTTTGGAACAAATGATTCAATTTTAATTTCAACTCTAACTTTATTTGCCATCTTGATACTGGTTATAGCATTTACGATATCTCTGTTTGTCTATAAACGAAAAGAATTTTAGAGGGAAACGATGATTATCAAATTAATCCTGAAAGATTTAACAGCTTACAAAAAGAACATCATCCTGAATTTCTTAGCATTCATGATTCTTGGCAATATTTTTATCTTCCGTTATTATCCTTGGCATGTCTATATGATGTATGGATATTTGGCATTTGTTTTTATTAGCACTTTTTTCTCGTTTATTGAAATAAATAAGAATGCTGAAGCTCTGACATGCAGTCTTCCTGTCAGCAGATCCGGAATTGTAATTGCAAGGTATCTCACATCGGCTGTTTTGATGTTCGGTGGACTTGCACTGTGGTATCTAAACGGATTTGTTGCAGGAGCTGTATACACAGATGCGGCAACAGATTTTAATCGAGCTGCACATTTAAAAGTCCTCTTCATAGCTGTATTTTTCATAGTGCTACAAACCAGTATATTCCTGCCTGCTTTATTCAAATTCAGATTAATCGGAACAGTGCTAACATTTGTCGTAGCTCTTGTTGCGGCTGTAATAACTGTAGTTTTGATTTTCAGGCCCTACAGTCGCTCCTTCAATTCATATTTTGTAGAAGGAGAATTGGTTGTTATCTCCATTTTAACATCAATAATGGTAGCAGCGCCGGCGCTTTCATTAGTAGTTTCATTAAGTCTTTTTAAAAGAAAAGATATTTGAGGCAACGGTATGATATTAAATTTGATTTTGAAGGATATTCGGGGTTACTGGAGATATATAATATTTTCTATCTTTCTGCCGGCAACTCTTTGGATCTCGATACTGATTATACCGCATTTCCCTGCTCGAGGTAATGTAATATTCTCCACTGCCGCTATAGTTGCAGCAATTTCCTATTTTGCCTTTTCGGAGAAAAAGCAGAGACTCGAAACCCTCATTTGCAGTTTACCTATCTCGAGAAGGTCATTTGTCATAGCGCGGTACCTGTTTGCTCTTTGTGTCGCTATTTTTGGATTCGTAATATTATACTGTGCATCATACGCAACTTATTTAATCTATTCAATACCGATTTCAGAATTTTTTATAACGTATAATCTGAAATCGTTTTTTATTGCACTTTATATTATATCGGTTTCAGTCAGTTTCTTTTTCCCGTTTATTTATAAATTCAGAATTATGGGTATGATATTCACGCTTCCCATTGGATTTACTTTAGCAATGCACTCGATGGTACTGATTTTTAATTTTACCAAACAATCGTACAAGCCATATTTTTTAGATACTGACTTTGTAAAAATTATTTTAATTACTCCTCTTATATTAATTTTACCAATTATATCTGCAATGATATCAATAAAATTGTATGAACGGAAAAATATATAAGAAAGGAATAAGGATATATGAGTAATATCTTTTTAACTGTTGCAATAATCTGTGTTCTCTGGGGAGTTGTTTCATCTATAGTAATTGTTTCCTTCCTATCGAATCACGGTGTGAAAATCAATTACTTCTTATTGAGATTACTTTTACCAAAATATGTCGGACAGTATCGGAAAATTACACTCGAAGAAACTGGTAAGCCAGGCGGATGGTACTACTCGTTTGTAATATCTATGATTTCAGGGCTAACATTGGCGATTTTTGGGATATTACTGAGACAAACATGAAGATATTCAATAAAATAAATATCAGATGGCTTGTAGCATTTCTAATTGTTTTTGCCGCATGTTCCCATAACAAACATCCCTTAGACGTCTGTATACGGGAATCGTTAACCGACCGGCTCGAGCAGTACGATGTGAAGGGTGCTTCAGTGGCTGTCATACTTCCGGATGGAACCATACACCGTGTGTGTGCAGGCATATCGCATGATACAGTGGCGGTGAAGCCAGCAATGCTCTTCGCCATTGGAAGTATTACCAAGAACATGGTCGCTGCGCTCATTCTTCAATTAGCTGAGGAAGGGTTGCTTTCGCTCGATGATCCACTGCATAAATGGCTTCCTCCATATCCTCACGTTGACAGTACAATCACCATCCGACAGATGCTAAACCACACCAGTGGTATCTTCATGTTCTGGGAAAACCAAAAACTGTGGGATGATCTCATCAAGTACCGCGATAGCGTATTTACTCCAGAAGTTGTCCTCACTTATTTGAAAGAACCTCACTTCGCTCCTGGCAAAGGGTTCAGATACTCGAACACAAACTATCTTTTACTCGCGATGATTGCTACTCGAGCAACTCACTCGACACTCTCTGCGGAATTTCGAAGACGCTTCTGGCTACCACTCGGGCTTAAAAATACGTTCCTCTCTATAGAAGAGATAATACCGCAAGAAAAACTCGCGCATGTGTGGGGAGACAATTTCGAGAATAATGGTTCCAATAGAGACATTACATTTCTTCCAAGAACTTCGCACGAAAGTATTACTTACGGATCGTCGGGTGTGTTCACTACGGCGGAAGAACTTGCGCTTTGGTGTAAATCTCTTTTTGAAAATAGAATCCTAAAACCAAACTCCTTGAATCAAATGCTCAATTTCAATACCGAAGCATCGACTTCATGGTGTGATGGTTACGGTTTAGGTGTACAGGTATTCAAGAAGAAGATTACAGATGGAAAACTGGCATACGGGCACGGTGGAGGAAACATTGGCACCTCTACCTACATGGCATACCTGCCTGATTATGATGTGAGTGTTGTTGTCATGATCAACTTTTTCCACCCCCAATGCCCTAACAGGATGCTTGAAGATATTATTGAGATTGTAACGGATTACATTAATCTAAATGCAATGGGGAAAACTTTATGAAGAGATGCCTGTGTTTTTTGTAAATTAAAAAGTGATAAATGGTTTAGATATTGTATGAAAATCTTGAGATCTAAAATATTGTATATTCCTACAATATGTATTTTATTACTTCTCATACCCAATTGCAGGCCCCATCGAGTTGGTGAAGACAGATTCTCAAGTGTCCGGTCGAAAATTAAAGACTTCATGGAAGACGAGAACGTCTCATCTGTTTCTGTCGCAGTAGCTCAACATGGAAAAATCATCTGGGAGGAATCGTTCGGCATGGCAAACCGTGAAAAACAAATCAAAGCGACACCAAATACGATGTACGAGATAGCATCAATTGCAAAAGTGTACACAACAACGGCGCTAATGATTCTTCAAGAGCGTGGTCTTCTTGATATCGATGCACCGGTTGAATCATATCTTGGTGATGTAAAGATAAAATCATTCGGGGTAGATGCATCCGGCGTTACACTCAGGCGAATCATTCAACATACATCAGGGCTACCCATGTTATGGGGCGAACCGGCTGGTACAGACACAAATTTCCCAATCATGCAGAAGGAAATTTTCGATAGGTTTGCGATTCTTGCTTTTAAACCTGGAGAAAGAGAACTTTATTCGAACGTCGGTATTGGTCTGCTAACTTATGTCATCGAGAACGTATCGGGTAAATCGTACAGCGACTTTTTGAAGGAAAACATTTTTCTTCCCCTTGGATTGACATACACCATTCGACTTACTACTCCACCATCAACAGATGAATATGCACAACAATACGATCATAGCGGAAAGCCGTGGACATACAACGAAGGATTTTATGCAAGTGCGGATGACCTTCTCCGTTTTGGAATGTTCCATCTCAAAAATCATCTACCTGATCAAAGGAAAATTCTTAGCGATTCGACAATCGATGTGATGCAAACATCTATTGATCCTTACAGCGATTTCCGCCTCCCTTGGTGGGTCTGGGAATATGAAGGATATAAGACGTTGGTATTCACAGGTGCATCTGGAACAATTTTAGCACTCCTGCCTGAAGCAGACCTTGCAATTGTTGTCCTTGCAAATAAGATGCAGGCGAATACACCGAAGGTTTGCAAATGGATTGCTGATGAAATTCTTGATGACTTCGATGAGTCTAAACGACTCCCCACAAAAATTCGAACACATAAAAAAATTCAACCGCCAACTTTATCTCGGGTTGCACTTGCAGGTATCTGGCAAGGTTCTATCGTCACTCATGAGTGGGAACTACAAGTTGAGTTATCGCTTGGTAATACACCAATGATGCGTAGTCAGAATGTTGATGGATCGTGGGGAAGATGGATGGAGTCGATGTTTACACTCCGGGGCAATTATTCGGCAGGAATTTTCTCCGCATATTTCCCAATTCATATTCCTGTACATGATACCAAAGAACATAATCATTGGACTTGGATATATGTTGGTTTACACAGAGACACACTTCGCGGATATGCAGTTGCCCATGCTGCGGACGGACCTCATTATGGGCTTCCTTATTATATAAATCTGGAGAGGAAAAAGGATTAGTAATAATTGTCATCAATGATGGAGGATTCTTTTACAATATGAGGCATAAATACTGGCAATTAAATGAAGATATGTTAACTACTCACAGAATGGAGCTGTCATTCTTACCCGTCTAATGATTTGAAATTTGTTCGTAAATATGCATATTCAGAAAGATTTATGAAAGGCATGGTATTCAATATTCAGCGATATTCTATAAACGATGGGCCAGGTATTCGTACAACCGTTTTCCTAAAAGGATGTCCGCTTCATTGTTTGTGGTGTCATAATCCTGAATCAATTTCCACCGATCAAGAAATTGTTCTGCGGGAAGATAGATGTATCCGCTGCGGAAGCTGTATTGAATGCTGCAGCCAACATGCAATCCGGAATGAAAGCAACCTTATCGTTACATCGTGTGAGAAATGTATAAGATGTGGAAACTGCGTTGAGGTATGCTATGCCGGCGGGCGGGAGATTGCGGGTAAAGAGATGTCTGTGGAAGATGTAGTGAAAGAAATTGAAAAAGATATCATCTTTTACAACAGGTCGACAGGTGGAGTTACATTTTCAGGTGGCGAGCCGTTTCTTCAACATTTGTTTCTAAAGTCTCTTCTCGAAAATTGTAAATCAAAAAACATTCATACGGCAGTAGATACAGCTGGATTTGTCGTGGAAAATATTTTAAACGGGTTTGAAAATTTGATCGATCTATTTCTATATGATATCAAAACCGTTGACGATTTCAAGCATCGCATGTTCACCGGCGGATCGAATAAAATAATTCTTGATAATCTAAGGTTTTTGATAAATCAAGGGAATAATATAATTATTAGAGTACCCGTAATACCGGGATTTAACAATAATCTTCATGATATGAAGTTAGTAGGTGAGTTTGTTGATTCACTTAAAAATATTTCCGAAATTCATTTATTGCCATATCATAAATCAGGAACGGAAAAATATAAACGATTAGGGATAAAATTTGAAATGAATGATGAACCACCTGATTCAACAGCAATGGAGCTTATTGCCGCTGAGATGAAAAAATATGTTCAAACAGTCAAGATAGGCGGATAATATGAACGACCGTGTAAAAAAATTACGGGAACAAAGCATCAACTCTGTGCCCACAATTTCATCAGAGCGGGCAAAACTTGTAACCAATTTCTATAAAAATTCAGAATCACTCCCCATACCTATTCAGAGAGCGCTGGTTTTCAAAACAATAATGGAAAACAAAACTATTTGCATTAATCATGGCGAGCTGATTGTTGGTGAACGCGGACCAGCCCCCAAAGCGACTTACACTTATCTGGAAATCTGTTGTCACATGTTGAGTGACTTAGAAACACTTCACAACCGCGAAAAGGTTTGGTTCAAAGTTGATGAAGAAACCCGGCGATTATACCGCGATGAATTTATTCCTTTCTGGAAAGAGAAAACCATTCGTGAAAAAATATTTAACGCTGTATCGGATGAATGGAAAGATGCTTACTCTGCTGGTATCTTCACGGAGTTCATGGAGCAAAGGGCGCCGGGACATACGGTTCTCGATGATAAGATTTATCGAAAGGGGATGCTCGACCTTAAAAACGATATTGAACAAAGCCTGAAGTCGATTGATTTCAAAAATGACCCGGAAGCAAAATCTAAAGAAAATGAGTTGCAAGCAATGAACATCTGCGCGGATGCAATCATCTCGTTTGCAAACCGTCATGCAGATAAAGTACATGAACTCGCATTTGTAGAAATTAATCCGGTTAGAAAATCGGAGTTGGAAGCAATTGAAAAAATTTGTCGTCGGGTCCCAGCTAACGCTCCGCAAAATTTCTGGGAAGCGCTTCAATATTACTGGTTCATTCACCTCGGAGTGGTTACCGAATTAAATCCCTGGGATGCGTTCAATCCGGGACATCTCGATCGTCATCTCTATCCGTTTTATAAAAAAGGATTGGAGAATGAAACTCTTACAAAAGAAAAAGCTAAGGAATTACTCCAATGCTTCTGGGTAAAATTCAACAACCAGCCGGCACCGCCGAAGGTCGGTGTAACTGCAGCAGAAAGTTCAACTTACACCGACTTTGCAAATATTAATTCAGGCGGGATAATGTCCGATGGCAGTGATGGTGTAAATGAATTAACATATCTTATTCTAGATGTTATCGACGAGATGAAATTAGTTCAGCCTAGTTCGAACATTCAGCTTAGTGAGAAAAATTCCGATGAGTTCCTGAAACATGCTTTGAAGATAATCAAAAATGGCCGCGGCCAGCCATCCATTTTTAATGCTGATACCGTCGTCGATGAAATGCTTCGGCAGGGAAAATCTATCGAAGATGCACGAAATGGAGGAACAAGTGGTTGCGTGGAAACAGGTGCTTTCGGAAAAGAAAGTTATATACTTACCGGATACTTCAACATTCCGAAAGTTTTCGAGATAACTTTAAACAACGGTGTTGATCCACGAACCGGAAGGAAAATCGGTCTTGAGACCGGAAATCCTGAACTGTTTAAATCTTTTGATGAATTAATGTTTGCTTTCGAAAAGCAGATGAAGCATTTCATCGATATTAAAATGAAAGGGAATCATTCGATCGAAAGATTATACGCCGAAGAATTACCGGTACCATTCTTATCAATCCTGATTGATGATTGTATTTTAAAAGGAAAAGATTATAATAAAGGCGGAACGCGATACAACACGAATTATATTCAAGGTGTCGGCATAGGTACGATAACCGATTGTCTTGCATCGATCAAATATAATGTATTTGAGAAAAAAATCATTTCAATGACAGATATGTTGAAAATGCTTGCCGTAAACTTTGAAAGATTCGAACGAGAACAAATGCTTCTATTAAACAAAACTCCAAAGTACGGTAACGATGATGATTATGCTGATGATTTGATGAAGCAGGTGTTCGAGATGTATTTCAAACTTGTTGACGGTAGACCAAATACTAAAGGTGGTCTGTACAGGATTAATTTACTTCCGACGACATGCCACATCTATTTCGGTTCAGTCACAGGTGCAACACCAGATGGACGAAAAGCTTGGACTCCGCTCTCGGAAGGAATATCTCCCGTGCAAGGTGCGGATAGAAAAGGTCCGACAGCTGTGTTGAAGTCAGCGGGGAAGATGGATCATGTACGTACAGGTGGAACATTGTTGAACCAAAAGTTTACTCCTCAAATATTAGAAAGCGAAAAAGGACTTGATAGTCTTGCACATCTTGTACGCGGATATTTCATAATGGGCGGACATCATATTCAGTTTAATGTTGTCACCGCACAAACCTTGCGCGAAGCACAGGCGCATCCCGAGCAACACCGTGATTTAATTGTGCGCGTTGCAGGCTATAGTGATTACTTCTGCGATTTGAGCAAGACGCTGCAAGACGAGATTATTGCGAGGACGGAACATCAAGGATTCTAATATCCTTAAACATATTTCTCACAAACGAAGGGAAAGTTAATTTTAAATATTTAACAGTATCATGGGGACAGTTATTTACCTAACGGAGGCGATTCTTCTACCGTCCCCACAATACATGTTATTTTATAATTTCAGCGGTCGTTTTCTTAACGAACTGTATGAGTCCGCGTTTATCAAGTGATACTTCAACCGTATCGGCATCGCTTATTGAGCCGGCGAGTATTTCTTCTGATAATTTGTTGACTATATATTTTTGAATCACACGCTTCAAAGGTCTGGCGCCAAGCGTAGGATCGTAACCGAGCTTGATGAGCCAATCTTTTGCTTCTTCGGTAAATTCGATCCGGATATTTTTTTGCTCAATCGTTTTTTGTAAACGTTTTATCTGGATATCTATAATTCGCCTGAGATCGTTTCGGTTTAAAAGTTTGAAGAGGATTATTTCATCGATACGGTTCAAAAATTCCGGCCTGATCGATTGACGAAGCATATCGAATAATGTAACCCGCAACTCGCTATAAATCTTTTCAAGTTCACCGTTCGAAATAATATCACCACTCAATCTTTCCTGAATCAACTGCGATCCAAGATTTGAGGTCATGATGATTATTGTGTTCTTAAAATTGACGGTTCGACCTTTATTGTCGGTTAAACGTCCTTCATCCAAAACCTGTAATAATAAATTAAAAACTTCCGGATGTGCTTTTTCTATTTCATCGAGCAATACAACAGAATATGGTTTTCGCCGAACTGTTTCTGTAAGCTGACCGCCTTCTTCGTAACCAACGTAACCAGGAGGTGCGCCTATCAGCCGGGAAACGGAGAATTTCTCCATATACTCACTCATATCAATTCGTATCAACGCGCTTTCATCGTTGAATAGAAACTCTGCAAGTGCGCGTGCAAGCTCAGTTTTACCGACACCTGTTGAGCCGAGAAATATGAATGAGCCAATCGGCTTTTTTTCGTCTTGCAAACCAGCACGGCTGCGGCGTATGGCGTCGGCAACGGCATGCACGGCTTCTTCCTGACCGACAAGCCGTTCGTGAAGTCGCTCTTCGAGGTGAAGAAGTTTCGTCCGCTCGCTTTCTAACATTCGGTTTAGCGGGATGCCTGTCCAGCGAGAAACAATTTCGGCAATATCTTCGGCATCGACCTCTTCCTTCAACATTTTTTTATCTTGTTGAATTTCTGCAAGCTTGATGCTTGCCTTTTGCAATTCTTTTTCAAGAGAAGCTATTATTCCATACCGCAGTTCAGCAACACGCGCGAGATTTCCCGACCGTTCATTTTGTTCAGCTTCATTTTTTGCGTTCTCGATATCACCTTTCATTTTTCTTATAGATTGAATAAGCTCTTTTTCGTTTTGCCAATGCGCGCGCAGTCCTGAGCGCTCCTGATTCAACTCGGCTAATTCTTTATTTATATCTTTCAATCGCCCTTTCGTGGCTTCATCGGTTTCACGTTTTACCGCCTCGCGTTCAATTTCAAGTTGTTTAATGCGACGCTCAATTTCATCGAGTTCTTCGGGTAGAGAATCTATTTCAATTCTGAGTTTCGAAGCGGCTTCATCCACTAAATCGATTGCTTTATCGGGTAAAAAACGATCGCTGATATAACGGTGGCTTAATTGTGTCGCTGCTACAATGGCGCCATCAGTGATGCGAACACCGTGATGGATTTCGTATCGTTCTTTAAGTCCGCGTAATATTGATATAGTGTCTTCAACTGTCGGCTCATCTATGAGAACCGGTTGAAACCTGCGCTCAAGCGCGGGATCTTTTTCTATATGCTTTCTGTACTCATCTATCGTTGTTGCGCCGATTGCCCGAAGTTCGCCTTTTGCGAGAGCCGGCTTTAACATGTTCGCCGCGTCAACCGCACCTTGTGCTGCGCCCGCTCCCACGAGTGTGTGAAGTTCATCTATAAATAAAATAATCTCTCCCTGAGATTCGGTTACTTCCTTGAGAACTGCTTTGAGACGCTCTTCAAATTGTCCGCGAAAACTTGTACCCGCCACAAGTGTGCCCATATCGAGAGCTATAATTCGTTTTGTTTTTAGATTTTCGGGAACATCGCCTTGTATGATCCTATGAGCGATTCCCTCGGCTATGGCGGTCTTTCCAACACCCGGCTCACCGATAAGAACGGGATTATTTTTTGTGCGGCGTGAAAGAACCTGAAGCACGCGTCGAATTTCTTCATCCCGCCCGATTACCGGATCGAGTTTTCCTTTGCGTGCAAGCTCGTTAAGATCTCTGCCAAATCTTTGTAGCGATTGATATTTCTCTTCAGGCGTTTGATCGGTTACTCGTTGTGTACCGCGGATATCTTTGAGCGCTTTATAAATTTGATCTTTCGATACACCCTGACTGTTAAGAAGTTGCGCTGCGGATGATTTACCTGTAACGATACCAAGAAGCAGATGTTCAGTGCTGACATATTCATCTTTGAGTGATTGTGCTTCTTTCAAAGAGTTATCGAAAATTTGTGCAAGCGTTTGACTTATGAATTGATTTCCTGTGCCTGCGCTAGTGACTTTCGGAAGTTTTTCAATCGCTTCATTAATTTTTATTTTGATGTAATTAAGATTAGCTCCGATTTTTTGAAGTATAGGTGCAATTAAACCTTCGCTGTCCTGAACCAGCGCGGCAAGCACATGTTCCGGCTCGATCGATTGATTACCGCAACTCGCGGCAATTTCCTGCGCGTTCTGTACTGCCTCCTGTGATTTAATTGTGAATTTATGAAAGTTCATATTTATAAATTTTACTTAACAACATCTTTATCGCCATTGCTTTCTTGCTCTTCCATCTTCTTTCCGGCTTTTTCTTCCATAACGTATTCGATTGCTTCCTGCTTATTTTTTGGTTGGAAGTCGTGAAATGCAGTTAATGTTGCTATTCCATGTGAACCGCGCCACGATACCCATCGTTTCTTTGTGGCGTAAACCAAGAAAACCACACCAAGAATAAGAATAATTAAAAACCAGATTGCGTCTGTCATATTAAATAGAGCCCACTTTGAAGGTGGGCTCCATTTCCTTAGTAATGTTATTTATCCTTCTCGTCAACAACTTCGAACGATGCATCCTCAACCGCTTTATCGTTCTTTTTTGTGCCGTTGCCTGCGGCATTTGGTTCACCGGTTGGCGGAGGAGGCGGTGCGCCGGCTTGCTGTTGTTTTTGCCCTCCGGCGGTGGCTTTTTGATACATCGCAGTGGAAGCTTCGTTCCAAATATTATTCAAAGATTCCATCTTTGCTTTGATATCCGCTATGTTATTGTTTTTAATAGCTGCATCGAGAGCATCTGCCGCTGATTCGACTTTCGATTTTATGTCGGATGGAATTTTATCGCCGAATTCCTTCAACTGTTTACGTGTTTGGAATACGAGATTGTCGGCTTGATTTTTTGTATCCACTTCTTCTCTTCGTTTTTTATCTTCTGCAGAATGTGCCTGCGCATCGGTTTTCATTTTATCAACTTCTTCTTTGCTTAAACCGCTTGAAGATGTTATGCGTATGCTTTGTTCTTTGTTTGTAGCTTTATCTTTTGCGGTTACATGAAGCATACCGTTCGCATCGATATCGAATGTAACTTCGATCTGAGGAACCCCTCGTGGAGCCGGCGGAATTCCGTCTAAATGAAATCTGCCGAGCGTCCTGTTGTCTATTGCCATAGGTCGTTCACCCTGCAATATGTGAATTTCAACAGATGGTTGACTGTCGGATGCGGTTGAAAATATTTCACTTTTCTTTGTAGGTATCGTGGTGTTCGCCTGGATCATTTGCGTGGTAACCCCACCCAGCGTTTCGATACCGAGTGTTAATGGTGTAACATCGAGTAATAAAACGTCTGTAACGTCACCGGATAAAACACCTCCTTGTATTGCTGCTCCAACCGCAACAACTTCATCGGGGTTTACACCTTTATGTCCCTCTTTACCGAATATTTCTTTCACAAGCTGCTGAACTCGCGGTACTCGTGTCATACCACCGACAAGAATAATCTCCTCAATCTGATTTGGATTGAGTGAGGCATCTCGCATAGCTTTTTCGACTGGGGGAATACACCGTTGAATCAAATCCTCAACAAGTTGTTCAAACTTAGCGCGTGTGATGGTAAGATTTAAATGTTTTGGACCTTCGGCGGTAGCGGTAATAAACGGCAGATTGACTTCAGTCTGCATAAGCTGGGAGAGTTCCATCTTTGCTTTTTCTGCTGCCTCGCGTAAGCGCTGAAGCGCCATCGGATCTTTACGTAAATCGATGCCTTCCTGTTTTTTAAATTCATCGGCAATGTAATCAACTAATCGATGATCGAAATTATCTCCGCCAAGATGCGTATCGCCATTTGTCGATTTGACTTCGAAAACACCTTCACCGAGTTCAAGTATCGAGATATCGAATGTGCCACCACCTAGATCGAACACGGCAACCTTCATGTCTTTATGTTTTTTATCTAGACCGTATGCTAGTGCGGCTGCGGTAGGTTCGTTGATAATTCTGCGAACATTCAAACCGGCAATTTCGCCTGCTTCTTTTGTAGCTTGTCTTTGAGCATCATTAAAGTATGCCGGAACAGTAATAACCGCGTCTGTAACTTTGGTGCCGAGATAATCCTCAGCGGTTTGTTTCATTTTTTGTAAAATCATCGCGCTGATTTCCGGAGGTGAATAAATCCGGTCGTCTATCTTTACACGCGCCGTATTATTATCTCCCTGAACGACTTTGTATGGGATGAGTTTCATCTCTTCTGTCACTTCATTTTGAAATCTTCCCATGAAGCGCTTAATCGAGAATACTGTGTTCTGTGAATTTGTAACTGCTTGTCGTTTGGCTGCCTGACCAACAAGTCGTTCACCGCTTTTTGGAAAACCGACGACCGATGGCGTAGTTCTGGCGCCCTCAGCATTTGCAATCACTGTTGGATCTTTACCTTCCATTACAGCAACCACTGAGTTTGTTGTTCCTAAATCGATACCAATAATTTTACCCGACATTTTAAAACTCCTTTTCAAAATAAGACATTTTTCTCCTCGGAGTCGATCTCCTAAGAAATAAATTTTTAATACTATACTACTAACTTACAATAGATATGCCACAGGAAATAAAAATAATATGTTGTTTTTCTTCAATAATCAGCATTTAATAATCACCTTATTTGAGAGAAACATGACACAACTGCCATCATGGCATGGCTGATTAGACTATTGGCAGGAGCTGGAAAAAATGGCAGAAAAACATCCTTGACTTTTACGCGCAATTTTCATAATCTGAACGCGATGATAGAATCTGAAATCCGTCAGTTTATTAGCTCTAAAATTTTTGGAAAAAAGATTTATTGTTTTGATTTGATTGACTCCACAAATTTGAAAGCGAAACAATTTCTTCAAGAAGGTGTCGATGAAGGGACGGTTGTAATTGCCGATGAGCAAACAGCGGGAAGGGGTAGATTAAATCGTTCCTGGATTTCCGAAGGAAAAAAGAATTTAACATTTTCAGTCATCATCCGAGCGCAGATTTCTCCGGAGAAAATCGGGGTGATTTCGATATATGCCGGACTATCGGTGATGGAAACATTAAAACAACTTGCAATTCTTCAACCCGATTGCAAGTGGCCCAACGATGTCTATCTTTGTGGCAAGAAAGTTTGTGGAATATTATCGGAATCAGTTTTCGAAAATAATCGTTTAGCTGGTATTGTAATCGGGATAGGATTGAATATCAACCAAATTCATTTTCAGGATGAAATAAAAGATAAAGCAACATCACTTTCAGTAGTACTCGGAGAAGATCAAAATCGGTTTGAGGTTTTAGGTCGACTCCTTGATCGCCTGGAAAATAATTATGAATTAATCAAATCCGGCAAATTAAAATATATTTTAGAAAAGTTTGAAAATCATTCGTCGATGTTTAGCAGGGAAGTAAAAATAAATCAGAATGGGCAAATATTGCATGGGATTGCAAGCAGGCTGGATGACGATGGTGGACTTATTGTTAAAACCACAAACAGCGAGATAAAAGTTATCGCAGGAGATGTATCTATATGCTATTAGCGATTGATATCGGCAACACAAACGCGGTGTTCGGTATTTTTCAAAAAGGGAAATTAATACTGAGCCGACGCATTTCGAGCAGTGTTTCAAGAACCGAAGATGAATTATATATCTTGTTGAAGCAATTTTGTGAGCAAATAAAAACATCTCCCGAGACGTTGCAAGGCGCGGTTATAAGTTCTGTGGTGCCGGAACTGACCGAGTTAGTAAATAAGATGTTGAAAAATTATCTCAAACTTGAGCCGTTGATAATATCCGGAATGATTGATGCGGGAATTAATATTCCGTATAGTGATCCATCGAAATTAGGTGCCGACAGAATTTGTGCTGTTGTGGCAGCGCAGAAAAAATTTGGCGGTCCGGCAATTGTAGTAGATTTTGGTACAGCTACGACATACGACGTCATAACAAGCAAAGGAGAATATTTAGGTGGAGTTATTGCACCCGGTGTAGAAACAATGGCCGCAAATCTTTTTAAAAGAACGTCTAAATTACCGAGGATTGATTTGCGATTTCCGGATGAAATTATTGCCAAGGATACCGCTACCGCAATTCGGTCGGGTGTTATGTACGGAGCAGTAGATTCGTTCGAAGGAATGGTGAGGAGGTTGCGGAGAGCGGCAGGGAAATATGCCACCGTCGTTGCAACAGGAGGTTATGCGACAATCATCGCTGAAGTAACGAATGAAATTAAATATATGGAGCCGAACCTTGTACTTGAAGGAGCCAGAATGATTTTTGAAAGGATAGCTAAAAAACCGAAGAAATAATACAAATGAATCTATATGTAAGCTGATTCGCATACTCTTACTACTCCCGGGATTTTTTTTACCCGAATTCCTATTTACATCGCCAAATCAGAGATTGAACGCGGCTTAAACTTCAAAAACCTTTCATCTTTTTAAAAATTCTCCCTTATTTCTTGATTCTCACGGCATGTTTTAGTATTATAAACCATGAATTATAACTTGAACCATACGCAATCTCTTAAAATATTCAACCGGTATAAATGTGATATCGAAAAACGGCTCAAGATATTTGATCAAAATAAATCTCCGTCATCGGTATACGATCCGATCAATTATGTTCTATCAATTGGTGGGAAGCGTGTTCGGGCGATCTTAACCTTGCTTGCGTGCGAAGCCGTCGGTGGCCGGGTAGCTTCGGCATTCAATGCTGCCGCGGCTATAGAAATTCTTCATAATTTCACACTCGTGCACGATGATATAATGGATCATGCTGAATTGAGACGCGGGAAACCGACAGTCCATAAAAAATGGGACGAGAATTTTGCCATTCTCGCCGGCGACGAGATGATTGCGCAGGCATATCGTATTCTTTTGAAAACAAATTCACCAAGGATAAAATTAATTCTCAATGTTTACACAGATGCGCTCGTTAAGGTGTGCGAAGGGCAGGGTTTTGATAAGGAATTTGAAACGAAAAAAAACGTGTCGATTGAAGATTATTTTATGATGATCTCAAAAAAAACCGGGAGAGTGATCGCGGCGTCATCCGAAATAGGAGCGCTTGTTGGCGGCGGATCTTATGCCCAGGTAACCGCTTTGAGAAAATATGGTGAATATCTCGGTAAAGCTTTTCAAGTGATGGATGATCTGCTCGATATTGTTGGAAGTACTGAAGAGTTCGGGAAAAAAATTGGTGGAGATATTCGGGAAGGGAAAAAAACATTTCTGCTTTTGAAGGCAATTGAGAAATCGAAAGGCAGAGAAAAAATAATATTAAAATCAATCGTACCGGGAAATGATAAAAGTGAATTTGAGATTAAGAAAATAAAAAATATTTATATTAATAGTGGCGCAATCGAAGCGGCAAAATCCGAAGTAAAAAATAATACTCTCAGCGCTAAACTTATGCTCTCATCATTACCCGAGAGCAAAGCTAAATCGATGCTGTTATGGTTATCGTCTCAACTGATCGATAGAACTTCGTAGTATGGTAGAACTGGAAGTGACTATTAAAAACCGCGCCGGTATGCACACAAGGCCAGCCGCCGTACTGGTGAAAACAGCCGCAAAATTTAAATCAGATTTTTACATTTACAAAGACGGAATGGAAATCAACGGAAAAAGCATTATTGGTGTAATGACACTTGCAGCCGAACAGGGCTCGAAACTTATTCTCCGGTTTGACGGTGTCGATGAACAGGATGCTTCGAAAGAAGTTTTGGATCTTTTCAACCGCGGCTTTGATGAGTGAACCATGCCTGAGACACAAAATATAAAAAACGAAATTGTTCTTCGTGGTATTCCAGCTTCACACGGAATTTCAATCGGCCCGGCTTACCTCTTTCTTAAAGATATTCCGATAGTGGAAGAAAGAATCATCAAACCCGAAGAAATCGAATTAGAGCAACGTCGGTTCAGCATATCTCTGGAAAAATCTTCCAAAGAATTGAATAAGATACTTTTATTCGCACAGGAAAAAATTGGTGAAGCTAAAGCAAAAGTATTAGATGCGCAGATTATGGTCCTCGATGATCCGGTACTGATAGGCACGATCAAAAAAAGAATCGCCTCGGAAAATCGGAACGCTGAATTTATAGTTAACGACGAAATTGGCAGATATGCGACTCTTATGCTAAAAGCACAAGACGAATATATGCACGAACGCGCTCATGACATGGAAGATTTGAAGAACCGTATCATAAGGAATCTTCTGCAAGAGCGTTTGATATCGAAACTTGAAGGATCGATCATAGTTGTTGCGCATACGCTTACACCTGCTGATACAATGATACTAAGCCGTAATCATGTTCTCGGTTACGCAACCGATCGCGGCGGGATTACATCTCATGCAGCACTCTTTTCCCGTTCTTTGAAAATTCCCGCGATAGTTGGTTTGGGAGATGTCAGCAGGTCTGTGATGAATGGTGATACATTAATATTAGACGGTTACAGCGGCACACTCATAATCAATCCCACCGACGAGCAGATAAAGCATTATGAAAAAAAACGGGAGAGAATGAATAAGTTTGAACAACAGTTAACAGGATTAAAAGATCTGCCGGCGGAAACTATCGATGGTCATCGGGTAGAATTGTCTGCAAATATTGAATTATTGGATGAACTCGATTATGTTGTTGTTCAGGGATCTCAGGGTATTGGATTGTATAGAACCGAAAGTTTACTTCTCAACAGCGATGATTTTCCGTCGGAAGAAGAACAATATCTTGAATACAAGCAAATTGCCGATCGGGTTTATCCGCATCGTGTAATTCTCCGAACATTTGATATCGGAGGTGACAAGATTGCTCCCGCCACAGCCGACGAATCAAATCCGTTTCTTGGTTGGCGGGGAATTCGAATCAGTTTAGACAGACCCGATATATTTCTGAATCAGCTTAGGGCTATGTTGCGCGCCAGCGTTAGGAAAAATTTATCCATCATGTTTCCCATGGTTGCAACACTTGAAGAAGTAAGGATTGCAAAGCGTTATGTCCGCAAAGCTAAGGCAGAGTTGCGCAGTCATGGTATCAAGTTTAACGATAAAACTCCTATCGGTGTGATGATTGAGGTACCATCTGCGGCGCTTATGATTTCTCAAATAGCTGCCGAGATTGATTTTATAAGCATCGGAACAAACGATTTAACTCAATACATGCTGGCAGTTGATCGCGGAAATACTCTCGTGTCGAAATTATACCGTCAATTTGATCCAAGCGTTGTTAATACAATCAAGCATGTGATTAACGGTGCCCATAAACGAGGCATTTGGGCGGGAATTTGCGGTGAAATGGGCGGAAATCCATTGGCTGTTCCACTATTGATTGGTCTGGGAATCGATGAGTTAAGCGTTGTGCCGGCTGTTCTGCCTGAAATAAAAAAAATTATTCGTTCTTTAGATTATTCACTGATGAAAGAACTTGCCGGACAAGCGTTGGAAGCAAGTACAAGCGATGAAGTGGAAAGAATGATGTCAAAATTTTTCAAAAAACATTTACCGGATATTCCTTTAGATCATTAATGATTTTTAAAATTGTAATCGATTAACAAATGTTTTATTTCACAAACCAAAAATAATAAAAAATATGAACGAATTAACTATTCAACGTTACGATAAATCCGACATGAACCAACTGCTTATCGATTTTCCGAAGCAGGTTGAAGACGCGGTTAAGATTGGCAATAAATTTAAACCGGCATTTAATAAATCACAGATTGATTCAGTAGTTATAACCGGCTTAGGTGGCTCGGCTATCGGTGGCGATTTACTCCGTTCAAATCTCTCGGCAGAATCAAAAATTCCGATTCATGTCAATCGTCATTATTTTATGCCGGAGTTTGTGAACGAGAAAACACTCGTTGTGGTGTCCAGCTATTCAGGCAATACGGAGGAAACAATCGCGGCACACGCCGACGCAAAAAAACGCCGGGCAAAAATACTTTGCATCAGTTCGGGCGGTCAAACATCAGCGTCGGCAGAAAAATTTAAACAACCGCTCATAATGATTCCGAAAGGATTACCACCGCGCGCCGCCCTTGGTTATTCTTTCTTCCCGACCTTGATAGCTCTTTCGAAAATGAAATTAATACGATCAAAGAATCAGGAGATAGCCGAAACGCTTTCACTGCTTCGGAAGAAATCAAAAATATTTTCATCACTCGACAGCAAAAATACGGCACTCCAACTCGCGAAGCAATTGTATATGAAACTTCCGATTATCTATTCCGCGGCAGATCGGTTCGACGTCGTGAATCTCAGATGGCGCGGACAGATAGCCGAAAACGCGAAACAGTTGGCTTTTGGACATGTTTTACCGGAAATGAATCATAACGAGTTAGTCGGCTGGAAAGTTTTACGCCGCCTGATGGAAGAAGAAGTTGCCGTTGTTTTCCTTCGCGATAAAGACGACCATCCGCGCGTGAAATTACGAATGGAAATTACTAAAGGCGTGATTGAGCAGTACGCGTCAAAAATTATCGAGGTTCAAAGCGAAGGTAAATCGGTTTTAGCGAGATTGTTTTCATTAATTTATCTGGGTGATTGGACAAGTTATTATTTAGCCATCCTTAACGGAATCGATCCCACTCCGGTAAAAGTGATCGATTATTTAAAAAATGAGTTGGGAAAAATAAAATAGTATGATGAAATATTTGATATCGATTTTATAATATGATCATATTATCATCCTGCATGAAACATGTAACCTGAATCATTTAATATTAAGAGTGTCTCGTTTTAATAAATATGCTCTGATCACAGTTCTGTTTTTTACTTCCGCCCACCCGCAATTTTCATACTTCGGCAGAAATAAAGTACAGTATACTGCGTTCGATTGGCATTTACTGAAAACCGATCACTTCGATATTTATTATTATCCAGAGATGAAAGATTTAGCCGAGCGTGGAGCATTTCTTGCCGAAGAAAGTTACAAAATTCTGCAAGAAAAATTTGTTTATAATGTTCCCTCACGCATTCCTCTCATATTTTACAGCACTCATTTACACTTTCAGCAGACAAATACGACACAGGGGTTAATTCCAGAAGGAGTCGGAGGATTTTTTGAGTTTCTTAAAGGAAGAGTCGTGATTCCTTATACCGGCTCGATGTGGGATTTTAAACATGTAATTCGGCACGAGCTTGTACATGTTTTTATGCACGGAAAGATCAGCCGCATATTTTCAAATCACAGAATCGCTCAAGACCGGTTGCCGCCGCTTTGGTTTGTAGAGGGATTGGCTGAATACTGGTCGATTGATTGGGACACTCAGGCAGAAATGGTTCTTCGAGACGCAACAATTTCAGGATATGTTACTCCGTTAAGTTCAATTGAGCAGATTTACGGTTCATACTTGATGTATAAAGAAGGTCAAAGCATACTCCGCTTTATCGGTAAACATTACGGAGAAAATAAGATTCTGTTGTTATTGGAAAACTTTTGGCAGTCGAACAGTTTTCAAGATGTTTTCAAGTCGACAATCGGAGTTAACTTCGAAGAGTTCGATGAAGAATGGATATACGCGCTGAAAAAAGAATACTACCCTCTGTTGAAAAATTTCGATTCACCGAGCGGTGCAAGCGAAATTTTGGTGCAAAAAGGATTTAATACCAAACCGGTGTATTGGGAGAAAAACGAGAACCGGCAAATTTATTTTGTTGGAAATCATTCAGGTTATGCGAGCATTTACAAAATAAATATCGATAGCGCACTGGTAAATCATGAAACCATGCCGGAACTTGTTGTGGAAGGAGAACGCTCCGAGGAATTCGAGGCATTCCATCCGTTCCAAAACAGACTGGCGATTTCTAAAAAAGGAATACTGGCTTTCGTTACAAAAAAAGGTGAGAAAGACGCTTTACATCTTTTTGATATTGTTGAAGGAAAAAGCATTAAAACATTTGTTTTTAAAGATCTCGTCGTTTTAGGATCAGCATCTTGGTCACCCGATGGAGATAAGATTGTATTCAGCGCAATCGACATGTCCGGTTCGGATGATTTGTACATTTGGAATATCGAAACAGAATATTTGGAACGGCTAACTAATGATTTTTATGACGATCGTGATCCTGAATGGTCGCCCGATGGTTCGACCGTACTATTTGCATCAGATAGATCTGAGAACGGAGAATCGGGAAAATACAATCTCTTCAAGTATCAATTAAACACTAACGATATTTATTATTTAACGCAGGAGAATTTTAATTTTTCATCCCCTCGATACTCATCCGACGATAAATTTATATTGTTCACAGCAGATATAGATGGTGCTCGGAACATATGGATGATGCGCAACGACGAACAAATAGATGGTCAGAAAATGCATAAAGTTTCATCCTTCACCACGGGTGCTTTCGATCCTGCCTGGGCTGACAGTAATTTGATATTTGTGGCGTTTGAAGATTTCAACTTTCGCATCAGAATGGTTGAGAATATTTCTAACTTATATGATTCATCAAAAGAAATATCAACCGCCGAATTTAAAATTGAAAAACCATGGAGACCCCAAACAATTGGTGGCATGGCAGAATCAAAACCGCTTAAATATGCAGAAGATTATACGCTGGATGTTGCTCAAAGTCAAATTGCCACCGATCCTGTTTTCGGAACGTGGGGCGGAGCATATTTATCAATGAGCGATTTATTGGGCAACGAACAATATAATTTTCTGGTTTACAATACAGCTCAAACTATGGATGAGCTGATGTCGAGTTTCAACATCGCCATCTCACGTGTATCGCTTCACCGACGAACTAATCATGCATTCGGTATATACCGTTTCAGCGGGAGGAGATATGATCTCACAGATCCCGATCTGTATTTCTACGAAAAAGTTTTCGGTGGTTACTATGCCCTCAGTTATCCATTCTCAAAATTCAAACGGTTGTCTTTATCGACAAGCATCAGCCATTCAGAGAAAGATGCATATTTTGGAACAGTCTATGAAAGATATACTGAGGGCATCGATTATTCACGGCGGGCATTATTTCTTTCAAATTCAATTTCATTCACTCACGATAATTCGCTTTGGGGTCCAAGTGGTCCGCTGGACGGTAGCCGTTACAGTGCAACGCTTGCGTACACTTCCGATATTCAATATTCACACGCGAATTATTTCTCTGTGATATTGGATTATCGGCATTATTTTAGAATCGGTAATATGTCGGCTTATGCCATGCGATACTGGTTGTTCTATAATGATGGTCAGGAGGCGCGGCGATTTTTTATGGGCGGCAGTTGGGATTTACGCGGATATCCCAGATGGTCGTTGCGGGGGAAAAAAATATGGGTAACAAGTCATGAACTTCGTTTTCCATTTCTTGATGAAGTGCGGTTGCGGTTTCCGTTCACAAATATTTCTTTTTTCGGAATTCGCGGAGCTCTCTTTTGCGATGCCGGCAACGCATGGGATAATTTTTACGGTACAACGTTGGGAAGTATTGGCGGAGGCGTAAGGATTAACCTTGGTAATTTGATTGTGCTTAGATATGATATAGGTAAACGGATTGAAAATAATTTTAAAAACTTTCAATCGAGATTATTCTATCAATTTTTCTTCGGGTGGGATTTCTGATGAAATATTCTATCACATTTATATCCATTTTTCTCTCCGTTTTATTGGGATGCAATAAATTGATTTTGCGTCAACCGGTAATTTCTGATGTCAAAGATTGGAAGGTATTTGCCGGGTCAAAAAACAGATTAAATTTTACGGATGAAGAATTGAAGCCGCCGTTAGTTAAAGCATGGGAATATGATGCTTCCGCGGGCTTCGGCCAGTTCGGTGTAACAATTAATGGGAATATTATCTGTGTGGGAAATCTACGGGGTGAAGTTCATCTTGTAGATAAAATCAACGGTAAAGGATTGGGGATGAAAGATTTCGGAACAGCGATTTATTCTCCACCGATTCTCGATGACAACATTTTATTCATAGCGCTCTCGGATGATAAGGAAAATTTATTTGCTTACGATCTTACCCGTGGATCAATTATATGGAAAAAATCTGTTGGCAGAATCGAATCGGCTATTTTGCTTTTGAATAATAAAATAATTGTAAATACAATTGATAACGGTTTACTTTCTATAGATAAAAATGATGCTACTGTTATTTGGAAATTCCCACAAACAAATAGTCGCATCCGAACAAAGAGTCATTCTTCACCAGCCGCCTCAGGCGAAACAATTGTTTACGGAAATGATGACGGATTAATAGTCGCTCTCAATTCGCAAAACGGATCTGTTTGTTGGCAAAAACAGGTTGGTGGTAGTTTAATTGCTGCTCCTTCAATTCGCGATTATTCTGTTTTCATTGGAACTTTAGAAGGTCGGGTAGTCTCATTAGAATTAGCAACAGGCGATATTCTATGGTCGACTGAGGTTGGTGGTAAAATATATTCTTCATTCGCCTTAACCAATGCATCGATATTTGTTGTTACATCGAAGAATGAGATGTTGTGCCTAAATAAAAATAGTGGTGATATTATTTGGCGGACTTTGCTGGATGGAGTTCTCGGTTCTTCTCCGCTTTTAGCGGGGAATATTTTGTATGTTGGTTCATTCGATAAAAATCTTTACGCCATTGAATCAACTTCTGGGAAAGTTATTTGGAAATTTAAAGCTGATGGACGTGTTGTTTCTTCACCCGTGTTAAACAATGGTTTACTGTATATATTAATCGATGATAATTCATTAATCGCTCTTCGAAGAGGAGATGATAAATGAAAAATCTTTTCTTAATTTTATCCTCCACATTCATTATGATTGGCATGTCGTTCGGGCAAGCCGATAGTTTGAATGAACCTCGGCGGGTTCATTCTACTCTTTCGGTTAATTTAGATTACTCTCAGCTCAAAATATATGTCGATTCAACTTTCATAGGAGTTACTCCGATAGATTCTGCAATCGTTGCAAGCGGTACTCATAAAATAACAGCCGCTACATTTCATTCTTCTCAGTGGAATAATGTGGTTTACGAAGAAACAATTGATATCCCTTTAAATAGCCATGTTAATAAGTATATCTTCATATCGAAACCAATAAAAATATTCACCGAACCGTTCAATGCCGCGGTTTACAAAAATGATTTGTTGGTTGGAAGAACACCGATGACAATTGGTGAGTGGGAGAAAGACATGAAAATAAAATTAACTTTGAATGGATATCGCGACAGCACAATTTCCATCGTAACCAACGAGTTTTTGCCGAAAATATTTTTACAACAATTAACTCCTCCAGATGGCAAAAGTAATCCGATTTTTTTAGATTCAGACGGAACCGATAAATTATTACCGGTTTATATCGCCGGCGGCACGGCAATAGTCAGCGGAGTTACCGCTGCATACTATAAAATTCAAGCCGATAAGTTCTATAAAGAATACCGGTCATCTAAAAATAACCAATTGCTTGATCGCGTAAAACGATTTGATACCGTTTCTGGTATTTCCCTTGCAGTTTCGCAGGTTTCTATCGCAATTTTATCATATTTATTATTCAGTCAGTGAGAGAAAATTCATAAATAACTTGACTTTCAACGCCATCCACAGTATATTATTTCAAACTCGTTTAACAGATTAAATAAATCTTCAGCAACGACGAAAGAAAAGAATGGAAACACATATAAGTATGCCTGGTGTCCCTCAGCCCCCCCTATCCTCCGAACTTGGCGAAGCCATGGAATTTATTCGGAATGTTCCTGTATTTGCGGATATTGAAGCCGCAGAATTAGCGAAAATAGTTCGCGTAGGTGTCAGGAAAAAATATAAAAAAGGAAGTATAATCCTCCTTGAAGAAGAAACAGGCGCCGCGCTTTTTGTAATAGTTTCAGGTAAAGTGAAAATTGTTCGAACCGACGATGAAGGAAGAGAAGTCATACTTTCGATTCTGGGAGAGAACGATTTCTTCGGAGAAATGTCGATACTTGATGGATTGTCACGCTCGGCGAGCGTTGTTGCAATTACGAAAACAGAACTGTTCATGATTCACCGCAGAGATTTTCTAAGGTTGATGCAGGATGTTCCGTCGGTTGCGATTTCATTATTAAAAGAAATGACGCTTCGATTACGTAAGGCGGATTCACAGATTAAGAGTTTATCGCTGAAAGACGCAACTGGTCGTGTCGCAAATGTAATTCTTCAGCTTGCAGACGATATCGGAACAATCCGTAAAGGCCGTGTGGAAATCGACGAACTACCTTTACAGCAAGATTTGGCAAACATGGCGGGAACATCGCGCGAAACAATATCACGAGTCGTTCATAGTTTTATTAAGAAAGGTCTTGTTGAAATGCGCGGCAATAAACTCATTATAAGCGATTACGAAAAATTTAAAAGCTTATTCATGTGAGAATCGAACAATTACTTTGTATAGATAATTAGATCCGGGAGGATTACTTGGACGTAAAGGCAGACTTACATCTACACACACGATATTCTGACGGTGCATATTCTACCGAAGAGTTGATTGATAGAGCGGCTCGGGCGGGATTAAAAATAATCAGCATAACCGATCACGATAGCGTTGCTGCCATAGATGAGGCTATTGATCTTGGAAAGAAAAAGGGGATAGAAGTTATTCCCGGTATTGAATTGAGCGCGACATTCGACGGCACCGAAGTTCATGTTCTTGGATATTTTATTGATCATCATAGTAAAGTCCTTGGTGAATCGCTCGAAATCTTTCAACGGGAGCGTATCAACCGAGCCAGGCGCATTGTCGGCAAACTCAATCAATTGAATGTTCCATTGACAATTGATTCCGTGATGGATCAAGTTGAAGGTGAATCCGTTGGTAGACCACATATTGCCACCGCACTCTTTAATGGCGGACATACGGGAACATATTATGAAGCGTTCAATAAGTATATAGGGAACGGTAAACCGGCTTATGAACAAAAATGGAATTTTACGCCTGAAGAAACTATAAATTTAATTTCGAAGTGCGGTGGATTATCGTTCTTAGCCCATCCGGGCCGTTCCGTCAAAGAAGATTTAATTATACGTCTCATCAAAGCGGGACTTGACGGAATTGAAGTTATACATCCCGCGCATTCTCCCGACTTGATTTATTATTACCGGGGAATAGTTAATGAATATTGTCTTCTAAATAGCGGAGGATCTGATTTCCACGGCGGAGATCGGAATGATGAAGACTCGCTCGGCCAATATGTTATTCCATCCTCGGTCGTTGAGATGATGCGCCGTAGATTATTTTCAAATTGAATTCATTTTTAATCAATCCTCATTCAACTTAAAGTAGTATTATTATGCCAAACATCATTGAAGGAACTCTTTCTGCAGCTCAATTTAAATTCGGAATCGTCGTAAGCAGATTTAACGACTTTATCACAAATCGATTGCTCGATTCGGCAATCGATTGTATCGTAAGGCACGGTGGGCAGGAGAAATCGGTCGATGTTATCTTGTGCCCCGGTGCGTTTGAAATTCCGCAGGTTGCGCAAAAAGTAGCTCAAAGCGGAAAATACGATGCGATTATTTGCCTCGGATGTGTTATTCAAGGAGACACTCCCCACTTCGAATACATTGCCAATACTGTAAGTGTTGGAATTAATCGTGTAGCGCTTGAAGAGCAATTACCTATTGTATTCGGCGTGCTTACAACCGATTCTCTCGAACAGGCAATTGAGCGCGCAGGAACAAAAGCTGGAAACAAAGGATGGGATGCCGCGATTGCCGCCATCGAACTGGCTGATCTGCAGAAGAAATTTTCGAATAAGAAAAAATAATTATCTTATTCCGATAATGCGCTCAATTTATTTGCTACTCTGTTTTCTGAGCATCGGCTTTTTTTCATCTTCTTTATTCAGCGGGGTGGGTGATTGGAAATCTTACACATCAAAACGTGAAGTACGTGCCATCGCTTCCAGGCATTCCGATATTATCTGGGCTGCAACAAGCGGTGGCATGTTCTCGTTTAGATTTTCCGATAGCTCGTACATCGAATTTACTCCTACCGAAGGATTGCGAACATTAGATCTGACTGCCATAACACTGGATAAGGATGATAACATTTGGATAGGTGGGGCGGACGGATATATACAACGGTACACACCATCAACAGGCGAGTGGATTAATATAACAGATATTTTTTTAGATAAAGATCACGGGCCCAGCAAGCGTATTAATAAATTTCTCATCAAAGGTGACACACTTTTTATACTATCCGATATCGGTGTAAGCTTTTACTCCCTCTCAAATCTTGAATTCGGTGACACTTTTTTAAGGTTCGGATCGTCTCCGAATGTTATTAGCGGTGGAGTTACCGGTCTGGAGATTTACAACGACACCATATGGATTGCAACACGAACCGGAATAGCATCCACTTATTCGTCTAATCCGAATCCTTCGGCGCCCGACGGATGGCGAATTTACAATCAAAGTAACGGTTTAGCTTCAACCGTAATTAACGATCTTACGCAAGCCGCTGGTAACCTTATTGCGGCAACTGCGAATGGAATCAGTCGGTGGACCGGTTCTTCTTGGAACACTGTTCCGGGAACGGAGAATAAAAATATTCTTGATATTACAGTCGATAAATTGGCTGACGAAAACGACGTGCAATATTTCTTCATAACCCCGCAAGAATTATGGAGAGTGCTCAACAATAATGCGGTTCTCCGGGATACTCAATTTTATGTTACACTTTCAAGTATCGAATCTTCAGTAATAATCGGCACTGATAAAAGTGGTGTGCTCATTCGAAATTCTTCTCCATCACCCGAAAGAATGTGGATGAATATTTTACCGCCGGGTCCGTTTACAAATAACTTTGTCAGTATAGTTATCGACGAATCAGGTACGCTCTGGTCAGCAACAGGGAAAACCTACGGCGAGGGATTTATGAGTTATGACGGTTTAAAATGGAGGTCGTATAATGCCGCTACCGACTCAAATCTTTGTTCCAACGATTATTATAAAGTGAGTTTAGGAAAAGACAATTCGAAATGGATGAGTAATTGGGGTTGCGGTGTAACTGTAATTGACGGTAATGGAAGCGTGCAAAAAACTTTTAACACTACAAACGGACTCCCACCTACGTTAGATAATAATTTGCAATATATAGTCGTAGGCGGTGTTGCTGTTGATCAACGAGGAACAACTTGGATTACAAACAGAACAGCTCCCGATAGTACCGCGGTTGTTTTATTGAAAGCCGATTCGACGCTGGATTATCATGTTAAACGGAGTATGCGAAGTCCGTTAACAATTTTCATCGATATTGTGATTGATCAAAATGATACCAAATGGTTTGCGAACACCAGCCGATTCGATCATGAAATAGCTCAAGGATTGTTCTATTACAACGATAAAAGTGTAGCTCCCGGGATTTCCTCGGGGTGGGGTAGAATGACATCCGATGACGGTTTGACAAGTTACCAGGTATGGTCTCTTGCTGTTGATAATAACGGTGAATTATGGATCGGCTCGGATCAGGGGATTACAATTGTCTTCAATCCCGCAGATCCCATTCGAACTGTTGCAACCTATCATCCATTGCGTGAGCAAATTATTCAGGCAATTTTAGTCGATGCATGCAACAATAAATGGGTGGCAACAAAACAAGGAGTTTTTGTTTTATCACCCGATGGAACATCGATACTCGAAAGATACACAACAGAGAACACTGATCGGAAACTATTGGATAACGATATTACATCAATTGCGTGGAATAAATCTACCGGTACTATGTACCTTGGTACCGAGAAAGGTCTTTCAACGCTGTCAACACCGTATTTAGCACCAAAAGCTGCGTTTGATGAATTAGTTTTTAAACCGAATCCGTTTATTGTTCCTTCAACAACTCCTCTTACGGTAGACGGGTTGATCTATGCATCTTCCATTAAAATATTAACGATCAGCGGTGATCTGGTTAAGAATGTTTCATGTCCATGCGGACGTGTTGGCTTTTGGGATGGGACTAATGAATCGGGTGAACCGGTTGCAACAGGTGTTTATCTTGTAATTTCATACGGTGAGGATGGAACAAAGACAGCGATTGGTAAGTTGGCGGTTTTGCACAGATAAAATTATCGTTTACTCATCTAAAACTAACCTCTTTAATTCCTGCCTGAACGGTTGAGAAAATAATCAGGACATATATATTTAGTACTGAGTGTAAAATTTAAGAAGTTACTGGAGAGTTGATTTTCTCTAATATAAATTGGGAGTGGCGTAAAAATTGTATTTTGGACTTTTTTACGTTGAAATATAACCTTGACTATCGATTGATTATTTTCTATATTTAAATTGCTTTTTAAGAAAAATGGCGCGATTTGACGAATTTTTCAGAGACGAGGTTGATATGCATGGAAAAAGTAGAAAGAATGAAGCAGTTTCAATTCGAATCTCCGGTCTCTCGAACAACGTTCATGATTTTCAATTCACCGTAGAGCCAAACGAATTAAATCTAACGGAACAATTTAGGGAAAACGTCTCGATTAGTGCGGTGCTTGATAAATCGCCCCATCAGATATATTTAAAAGCAGATATAAAAACAGTCGGATATTTTCAATGTGACCGCTGTCTGGAAGAATTTCGCGAACCTGTTGATGTTGGATGTAAAATATGTTACGTCTACAACGAAAAAGATGGCGGAGCATTTCCTCCGGATGAGTTGCAAATCATAAGTCCCGACACTGTTTCGTTAGATCTGACTGAAGATATTCGACAATTAATAACGCTCTCTATCCCGCTCAAGTTACTATGCTCGGAAGATTGTAAGGGATTATGCCCGCGATGCGGTGCAAACCAGAATCGTGTATCTTGCAGGTGCCAAAATGAAGAAGTAGATCCGCGGTGGCAAGGTCTGAAGAATCTATTACATAAGTGAACATAAAAAGGAAATAATAAAATGCCAAATCCAAAAAGACGACATTCGAAAACTCGCGGTGCGAAACGCCGGACGCATTATAAGGCAACAAAACCATCGTACGGCGAATGCTCGAACTGTCACGAACAAAAACTGCTCCACCGTGCTTGTCCAAATTGCGGACAATATAACGGACGTTCTATTGTTGTACCGAAAGAATCTTAAATCGTTTAAACGATTTTCACTTTTCTCAAATAACGCAGCATTATCAACTGTAGCCGCGAGATAGTTCATTGAACGCTGAAAATTCTCACATACGGATTGCGCTCGACGCAATGGGTGGTGATTTTGCACCTCGAAATGTTTTACTCGGCGCCGTTGAAGCTCTTGAAATGGCATCTAACCGATTCGAGGTTACCCTCGTAGGACCGGAAGAAAAACTTCGCGACGAATTAAAACAGATATCAACCGGACAAGCTAGGTTCACATTCGCCGAAGCAACACAGGTCATTGATATGCACGACGCTGCAACTGCAGGTGTCAAACAAAAACGCGATTCATCTATTAGTATAGGTATGACACTTCATAAAGACGGAAAGGTTGATGCTTTTGTTAGTGCAGGCCATTCCGGCGCTGTTATGTCTACTGCAACACTTATACTCGGAAGAATTGAAGGTATCAGCCGACCAACAATTGGAACATTTTTTCCAACGGTTAAAGGGGTTTGTCTTTTGCTAGATGCGGGGGCAAACGTTGATTGTAAACCGCACCATCTTTATGAATTCGCTCTTATGGGAAGCATCTATACTAAAGAGATGTTTGGAATAGAAAAACCCAAGATCGCATTGCTGAATATTGGTGAAGAGGAAACAAAGGGGAACGAAGCTGTAAAGGAAGCGAATAAACTTTTAAAACAGTCTCAATTAAATTTTATCGGAAATGTTGAGGGACGCGACATTCTTTCGGGCGAAGCTGACGTTATTGTTTGCGACGGATTTGTTGGGAATGTAATTTTAAAGTTCGGAGAAAGCATCCCGACTTTTTTCAAACATCAAATTAAAAAAGTAATTCAGGAAAATATTTTATTCAAACTTTCAGGGTTAGTTCTACGCAGCACATTGCGTAAAGCATTCAAGAGTATGGATTATGAAGAATTTGGCGGCGTACCGGTGCTTGGTGTAAACGGCGTGACTATCATCGGTCATGGCAAATCGACGCCGAAAGCGATAAGGAATATGATTTTCCGAGCCGAAGAAATAGCGCGAAAAAGAATCAATAACCGGATTCAGGAAGCAATTAAACAATGAGTTCAGAGCAAACGAAAAAAATACGAACGGCAATCACCGCTGTTGGACATTACGTTCCTGAGAAAATATTGTCGAATAAAGATTTCGAAAAAATGGTAGATACAACCGACGAATGGATATTTACTCGTACAGGAATTCGTGAACGTCGGATTTTGGAAAACGGTGCAACCTCCGATATGGCAGCCAAAGCGGTTGAACAGGTTTTGAGTCGGCGCGGAATTTCGGCGGAGGAAATTGAGCTCATTATCACAGCAACGGTAACACCTGATATGTTTTTTCCACCAACATCATGTCTGATTCAAGATAAAGTCGGAGCGAAGAATGCGTGGGGATTCGATGTCTCGGCGGCATGTTCAGGTTTTCTTTATGCGCTTTCTGTTGGTTCTCAATTTATTGAAACTGGTGCTCACAAAAAGGTAATTGTAGTCGGCTCGGATAAAATGAGTTCAATAACCGATTACACCGATCGGAACACATGTGTTCTTTTTGGCGATGCGGCAGCGGCAGTTCTGCTTGAACCAAGCGAGGATCCATCATTGGGTATAATCGATAATAAAATGTATTGCGATGGATCGGGCGCGAAATATTTACATATGAAAGGTGGTGGCAGTTTAAATCCGCCATCTCACGAGACTGTAGACAAAAAATGGCATTATATATATCAGGATGGAAAAGCGGTATTCAAAGTTGCCGTGATGGGAATGGCAGATGTTTCTGCCGAAATTATGGAGCGTAACAAACTTAAAAGCGAAGATGTTGATTATTTAGTACCGCATCAGGCGAATCTCAGGATAATCGATGCAACCCGTGAACGCATGGGACTCGATCCATCAAAAGTCATGATCAATATAGACAAATACGGTAATACAACTGCGGCAACAATTCCGCTTTGTTTATCCGAGTGGTGGCAAGCCGGAAAATTAAAACGTGGCAGCACAATTGTGCTCGCTAGCTTCGGAGCCGGATATACCTGGGGTGCAACCCTTTTAAAGTGGACAATCGATCCTCCAAAAAATTAATATGTTGAAAATTGCATATATATTTCCCGGTCAAGGTTCTCAATATGTGGGAATGGGAAAAGATTTGTTTGAGAAGAATGAAAGTGCGAAAGCAATTTTCAAAACAGCCGATAAAATTTTAGGTATCGGTCTTAGCGATATTTGTTTTGAAGGTCCCGAAGAAGTCTTGCGCCAAACAATGAATACTCAACCGGCCATATTTCTTCATAGTATGGTTTTATTTCATTTGATCGGGAATCAAAATATTTCGATGGTTGCCGGTCATTCCCTTGGTGAATATAGCGCTTTAGTGGCGGCAGGTTCACTGAGTTTCGAAGATGGATTAAGACTTGTTCGGCTGCGCGGTGAACTTATGCAGAAAGCAGGGATAGAAAATAAGGGAACTATGGCTGCGATTGTGGGGTTAGAACCAGATACAGTTGCCAATATCTGTACACATGCATCCGTTGCAGGCATAGTACAATGCGCCAATTTTAATTCTCCGGGACAAATAGTAATAAGCGGTTCAATAGGTGGTGTGCAAAAAGCCGTGGAATTATCGAAAGAAAATGGTGCAAAGATGGCAAAAGAATTGGTTGTCAGCGGAGCATTCCATTCTCCGCTCATGCAAAGCGCGCGCGAAGGATTGATGGCTGCATTACAAGAAACGAATATTGAGGATGCACAAATTCCGGTTTACACTAACGTTACCGCGCAACCGGTCCGATCATCGGTAGAAATTCGTAAGATGTTGGGTGAACAGCTCACAAGTGCGGTTCGCTGGCAAGAATCAATTTCTAATATGATCAAAGATGGCGCTGAAAAATTTATCGAGATTGGTCCCGGAAAAGTATTACAAGGATTGGTAAAACGGATTGCCCCGAATATTGATGTTAAGGGTGTTGATAAGTTAGACGATATTGGAAAAGAATGAAAGAATAGAAAATGACATTTACATTAGAAAATAGAGTTGCAATCGTTACAGGCGGTGCGCAGGGAATCGGAAAATCGATCGCGTTAGAATTAGCAAAAGCCGGTGCCGATGTTGTTATCGCGGATATGAATGCCGAAGGTATTGAATTGACAAAAAAAGAAATTGAAAACGTCGGTCGTAAATCGTTAGGCGTTGTCTGTAATGTTGCTAACGCTGAAGATGTTACAAAGCTCATCAATCTCAGCATCGAAACGTTCAAGAAAATAGATATTCTGGTGAACAACGCTGGCATTACTCGTGATACATTAATGATGCGGATGGATGAGAAAGACTGGGACCTAGTGCTGGATGTGAACCTGAAAGGCCCGTTTTTATTAACCAAAGCAGCCAGTCAGATCATGATACGCCAAAGGTACGGACGAATCATAAATATGGCGTCCGTGGTCGGATTGATGGGAAATGCCGGTCAGGTTAACTATTCTGCCTCTAAAGGCGGATTAGTTGCGCTTACCAAATCAGTTGCAAAAGAATTAGCTTCTCGCAATATTACATGTAATGCTATCGCACCCGGATTTATTGAAACCCAGATGACACTAAAACTGGATGAAAAAGTCAGGGAAAATTATATGAGTGTAATACCGCTGCGGCGGTTCGGTAAACCTGAAGATATAGCCGCTCTGGTTCTTTTTTTGGCTTCGGAAAATTCTGGTTATATTACAGGGCAGGTTATCGGAATTGACGGCGGAATGTTTATGCGTTAAATAAGTATCTTATAAGTAATAATATCAACAATCATTAACAATAAAAGGAGTAATTCACATGGCAGATGTAGAAGCAAAAGTGAAAGAGATTATCATGAACAAGTTAGGCGTAGAAGCAACACAAGTAACGCCTGCTGCATCGTTCACGAACGATCTTGGAGCAGACTCTCTCGACACTGTCGAATTAGTGATGGAATTCGAAAAGGCATTCAATCTTCAAATACCGGACGAAGATGCTGAAAAAATTTCAACTGTCGGAGACGCAATAAATTACATTTCAGCGAAAGCGAAGTAATTGATTATCGCAATATAAGATTGCTGATTCGGAATATCATTTCCGAATAATAAATCATTATACGGAGCGTATATGAATGGAAATAACAATAAGCAACGCAGAGTAGTTGTTACCGGGATGGGTGCCGTAACCCCGATAGGTTTAACCGTGGCAGAATTTTGGAAAAACGCTATGGAAGCCAAAAGTGGAGTCGGTATGATTACATATTTTGATTCTGCCCAGTACGATACGAAGATAGCCGCCGAGTTGAAAGGTTTCGATCCGTTAAACTACCTCGAACGTAAGGAAGTTAACCGGATGGATCCGTTCGCCCGTTACGGTATGGCTTGTGCCGGGATGGCGATAAAGGATTCGGGGCTTGATCTCGAAAAAACCGATCGTGATAGAATTGGTGTAGTGTTCGGTTCCGGGATTGGCGGTATGTTGACTTGGCATCAGCAGATGGAAGTTTATTATCATGGAGGTGGACCACAAAGAATAAGTCCTTTCTTTGTTCCTATGATGATTGCCGATATCGCCGCCGGTCATATATCGATGCGGTACAAACTCCGTGGTCCCAACTACGCAACAACTTCAGCTTGCGCAACAGCATCGCACGCCATCGCGGATGCATTCATGCTTATTCAGCGGGGGAATGCGGATGTTATGGTAACCGGTGGCTCCGAAGCAGCAATCACACCGATGGGGATCGGCGGTTTCAATGCAATGAA
The DNA here is from genome assembly GCA_016214905.1 of Ignavibacteriales bacterium. Lineage (NCBI taxonomy): Bacteria > Pseudomonadati > Ignavibacteriota > Ignavibacteria > Ignavibacteriales > Ignavibacteriales bacterium. The sequence continues at coordinate 481,309 of JACRMQ010000007.1, forward strand.
AGCATTGTCAACCCGAAACGATGCCCCTGAAAAAGCGAGTCGCCCATTCGATGCTCAACGGAATGGTTTTATCATGGGCGAGGGAGCAGGCATTCTGATTCTTGAAGAATTGGAACACGCTCTCAAACGGAACGCAAGGATTTATGCCGAAGTTGGTGGCGTAGGGCTTACAGCCGATGCGCATCATATTACAGCTCCGGCACCGGGTGGCGAAGGCGCTGTCCGTTCTATGCGCTTATCACTTCAGGATGCAGGTGTTCAACCCGAAGATGTCGAGTACATTAACGCGCATGGAACATCAACGGAGTTTAACGACAAATCTGAAACGCAGGCGATAAAAACCGTGTTCGGAGATCATGCGTACAAATTGTTTGTCAGTTCAACAAAATCGATGACGGGTCATCTTCTCGGAGCGGCAGGCGCCATCGAAGCAATCGTTACGATAATGGCGATGGTGAACGATACTATTCCGCCGACAATCAATTACGAATATCCCGATCCGGAATGCGATTTAAATTACGTTCCGAATAAATTTATAAAAAAAGAAATCAATGTAGCCATAAGTAATACTTTCGGATTCGGCGGGCATAATGCTACATTGTTGTTTAAAAAATACCGCCAATAGATTATTCTTTAAAATGGAAGTCTTGCGCCGATTTCTTTCTGGTTTATTCAAAAGCAGAGGCGCCGCTAAATCGACCTCGGAGATAATAAATTATTCTGAATTGGAAAAAATTCTCGGATATTCAATTCGTAATAAAGATTATTTCACCGAAGCATTGTCCCATCGTTCCTACTTACAAGTCAACGGAAAAGAAGATTTACCGACAAACGAGCGATTAGAGTTTTTGGGTGACTCTGTTTTGAATCTCGTTGTCGGAGAGTATCTTTTCAATAAACATCCTGAAGCCGAAGAGGGAGATCTCACAAAAATCAGATCACGGCTCGTTAACCGTAACGCATTAAGCATTCTCGCAAGAGAAATAGATTTGCCGAAATTCCTGCTTCTCAGTCCCAGCGCGCTCCAGGTCTCGGTTAGAGGTATGGAAACTATACTTTCAGATGCTTTCGAAGCTATAATCGCCGCAATTTATCTCGATGGCGGTTTTCATAACGCGGAAAAATTTATTCATCGCTGCTTAACGACTTCATTTGAAAAAAAATTGATAAAGCTTGAAGATGAAAATTTTAAAAGTCAATTACTCGAGCAGGCTCAAAGTGTGGCACTTGGAAATCCACGGTACGTTACAGTCACCGAATCCGGACCCGATCACGATCGGCTATTTACCGTGGAAGTGTTCATAGGAAAAAATTCTTACGGTGTGGGATCTGGAAAAAATAAAAAAGCAGCCGAACAGGATGCCGCGGCTAACGCGCTTAAAAATCTTTTACTTAACGAAAGGCGGACTGATGATGAATCTCCAAAATTCGATAATTGAAAATATTCTACGGAACGCAAAAACTATCGCATTAGTCGGCGCATCCGATAAACCAACGCGCGACAGTTATCATATAATGAAATTCCTGATGGAAGCCGGGTATAATGTTATACCTGTTAATCCCGCATACACCGAAGTTTTAGGAAAAAAATGTTTCCCTGATCTTCGTCAATTGGAAGAACCAGTTGATATAGTCGATATCTTCCGCCGTTCAGATGAAGTTCTATCGATTGTTCAGGATGCGATGTTAATCGGAGCACCAACTGTATGGATGCAGATGGGAGTTTTTAATGAAGAAGCTGCGTCTATTGCTGAACGGGCAGGGATAAATGTAATCATGAACAAATGCATAAAAGTTGAATACCAAGTTCTTATGCAGAAATAAACCTTCCGCCGTGAAAATTATTTTTTGTTTTCTTTTCGTTCTTCCGTATTTATTTCTTCCCTTGAACGCGAAACCATCGGTTTCGGTTCAAGATTCATCATCGGGATTGATAGATTCGGTTTTTGTCGTGGATTCCATTATGATCGTCGGGAATACCTCAACGAAAGATTTTGTCATCAAGCGTGAAATGTCGTTACAGCCAGGTTCTGTAATCGTAAAGGAGTTGCTTCAATACGATCAAAGCCGGATATACAGTCTCGGTTTATTCAATCAGGTATCTATTTATGTTCAACCGACAACTGATAACAAAGCCAATCTGATTATCGAAGTAAGCGAGCGCTGGTTTGTTTTTCCATTTCCGGTAATCGGCATAAAAGACAGAGATTGGAAAAAACTATATTACGGTGCCGGACTTTTGCATTCGAACTTTCGGGGAAGGAACGAAAAATTATATGCGATGTTTGTTCTCGGATACGATCCTTCCGGAGAAATATGGTATCGCAATCCTTTTTTAAGCGGCGATGGTTCATATTCGCTCGACGCGAAAATCGCTTACAGTAAAATCAAAAACAAAAGTGTCTCGGCGCAACTTGCCGGAAATAATTTTACCGAGCAGCATATCTATACAACACTCGGATTGGGTAAACGCTTCGGAGTTCACCACATGCTTTGGTTAACCGGGGGATTTGAATATGTCGGTGTTTCTGAATTTAAACAGGGAAGAACGATCTCTGAAAAAGGGATAGATCGGTTTCCGTTTCTAGGCGCAAGTTATACATACGATACACGCGATCTCATTGAATACCCGTCGAGCGGTACGTTCACGCGTTTTGCAGTTACAAAATTCGGACTGCCTTCCTCGGATTTAGATCTGGTGAGATACGCAACCGATCTTCGGCAATTTATACCGCTTCGATCTAATTTCAGCATCAGCGGCCGGTTGTTCACCAATTTTGTTGCGGGTAGCAGCACACCAAGTTATAACCGTGTTTACTTCGGATATACCGAACGTATCAGAGGACATTTTAAGGAAGTTACCGAAGGAGAAAATCTTTTTGGACTTTCCACCGAACTGCATTATCAATTGTTCGAGCCGGTATTTATTCAGATGAAATTTCTCCCGTCTGAATTCAGTATACTTAAATTCGGAATGGTTGCCGCTGCGTTCGGCGATGCGGGAACGGTTTGGTTTCGCGGTAAACGATTTGCGCTGAATAATTTTAAACGCGGCTATGGTATTGGTTTGCATTTCTTGCTTCCGTACAGTATGATCTTGCGAGCCGATTATGCATGGAATGAATCGCGCCGGGGTGAATTCATTTTCGATCTCGGTTCCTCATTTTGATACAAGATCAATAGTGAGTATATTCTTTCAATAATTAATCTCCATTTTCATTTTTAATTTATACTTTTTAATTTTGACTTGAATTATGGATTATTTCTATTCCCCTCCCCAAAACATCTCTGCCAGAGAAGTTATTATTGATGGCGATGAATATGCTCACCTTACACACGTAATGCGTAAGACTGCCAATGATACAATCAGAGTTGTTGATGGACTTGGAACTGCATACGATGTTCGGCTTACCGATATAAAAAAGAAGACAGCCCACGGAGTGATATTACAAAAATATCAACAGCATAACGAACAAGCTATTGACGTAACCATTGCGGTAGGGATTCTCAAAAATCCTTCAAAATTCGATTTTTTAGTGGAAAAAGCGACAGAGTTAGGAGTGAGACAAATTATTCCCTTAATAACTGAACGTACTATTCCTTCGCACGCAAAAATAGATCGCTGGCAAAAACTCGCTCTTGCCGCTATGAAACAATGCGGGCGTTCTTTCTTGCCAATTGTAAAAGAGCTCACCAATCTGGATAATCTTCTCAATCAAAAAGATAGTGATGCTGTAAAATTAATCGCTCACGAAAATCCGCTTGTAAAAATAAAATCGAATGATGTTAAATTGACAAATGCAAAATCTGCAATCGTATTGATTGGACCGGAAGGGGGATTTAGCGATGATGAAGTATTACTCGCTGAGAAAGCAGGTTACTCCGTTTTATATTTAGGTGAGCGCAGATTGCGGACAGAAACAGCGGCGATTGTTGCGACGGCAAAATTGATTGGTTAAGTTTTCGTATCCTGAGCTAAATGAGGAGTAAGAAATTGTTGACATTCTCGAAATGATTATTTACATTGCCATATCATCCTGGGTGAAACCAGTAAAATTTTAATATTTGGCGGTATTTAAAGTTTTTCAGGTTAAAGGGTTCTTATTTAAAAACAATTTTTTGGCTGGGTCTTATGAGGGATAAGAAAAAATTATTTTATTTCGGAAGTATCATTATTATTATTATGCTGAGCGCGGAAGTAACGCTTTTAACAATTCAAAACAATCAATTAAAAAACACGCTTCGTTCTCTCACTCAGCCAAATATTGACCCGCTCCGTGCAGGTGACACAGTCAAATCTTTTGGGGTGCAAACACTCGGCGGCGAATTTAAAGAATATAAATACGAAGATTATTCTTCAAAACATCTTTTCTTTATACTTTCAACATCTTGCCCATATTGTCTAAGAAATCTGCCTAATTGGAATAAGATAACTGAGCAGAGACCCGATAATGTAAATATATTCGGCATATCGACTGACGATATTCAAAAAACTAATAATTATTTGGAAACTAAAGATGTAAAATTTTATCTCTGCTCGGTTACAGATACAACTTTTAAGAAAAATTATAAAATAGGAGGTGTGCCTGCTACGATTCTTGTCAATGAAAAAGGTGTTGTTTAGAATGTATGGGTTGGCGCATTCACAGACAGCACAACGAACGAAATTATTAATTTGATAAACGCCGATAAGGCGAAACTTAATTGACTGATTCAACAATTAATATCTGGAGTCTTTTATGAAAAAACTTCTTATTGTTCATATTATAGCAGTTGCTATAATAATATTGGCAGCAGTCCAATTATTAAATGGCACTGCTTACGCTACTACATATCCTAATTGTTTGGGGTATTGTCAGTGTGGAACAGGGACTAGTATATGTAATGGTGATCCAACATGTTTAAGTTCAATACAAGACAAGTTCCCTTGTATGTATGGTGGTATTCAGATGAAGTGTTTAGAGTTTTGTTGTGATCATCAACCATGTTGGTCAAGGTAATCCAAATAAGGTAAGAATGTTGCGTTACAGGGATATTTTTTAATATCCCTGTAATATCTAATTTATAAAAATGCAATACATCATGCTGATAAATTATCGATATATAATTTTTTCAATTCTTTCTGTTTTAACTTCACAATTATTACTTATTGCGCAATACACACATTACACCCCTGTTCAACAAGGTTTCGGTATGAAGCTTTGGATGAGCGATCAAGGTAACCTTGGATGGAATGCTGGAATGGCTGCAAGCGATCAATCTGTTAGTACATTTGTTGGTTTAGAATACCCGCCAGGTTCACCATTTAATCATCTTGTTACTGGTGGAATTTGGATTGGCGCTATAGTGGATACAGGAAAATATGGAGTACACCAATATGCTAAATTGGTAACAACTACAAATAATCCCGATATCTATTACCCAGGTCCTGTAAATCCGAATGAAACATTTCCAATTGACACAATAAAACCGTGGTGGAATACATCAACATTATTAAATGGCGAACCGAACAAACGGGGAGACGACGACGATAACGACGGTAAAATAGATGAAGATCCGTTAGACGGAATTGATAACGACGTTGACGGTAAAATAGACGAAGATTATGGTGCAGTGTCGGAAAGCGATTATTATTGTGCATACACAGATACATCTCCCATGCTAAAAAATCGGTATCACCGTCCGCTTGGTATAAAAGTGATCCAATCTTCTTATGCGTGGATTCAAAAAGTGCATGAACCGATTATTATCTTTGAGTACAAAATAATAAACCTTGGGAAATTTCCACTAAAAGATGTTTATATAGGTTTTGATTTTGTCCCGGATATAACTATTTGGAATGATGACAATAAGAATAAGAACTGTATTGGTTATTGGCACGAACTTATGACAGCATATGCTCATAACCCAATTGAAAGAGTTGCATCTCCATTTGGCGTAACGGTACTTGAACTTCCCAAACAGTTGGATAGTTTAAATTTATATTTCAGGTGGTTGACCAACGAAGAATATCGTCCTTCTGGTGCATCTTTTGACTGTCTTAGATATGATTTACTTAGAGGTTCATATCCCGCCGGTCTTCCAAATTATCGTCCCGATATGCTGATCTCACAGGCAACTAACACACCGGAAGTTGTTGTATCATGCGGTCCAATTAACGATTGGGATAAAGGAGATACGCTTAATTTATCTTTTGCAATAGTCGGAGGGAAATCGCTCCGATACAATCCAGATAACTTATACGATAATGCTAAAGTTGCACAAACATTATATGCCCGTAATTTCTATCCGTTTTATGTTCCATCGTCCCCAAAAATATCAATAGAAACAGGTTACAGATCCACTATTCTTAACTGGGGTTATAAAGGTGTCGGTGTAAATCCTGAAGAATCGTGGGATAATGCGAACGCGTTAGTTAATATTTTCCCTGAAGATCACTGGCGCAGATCCAATCCACCGGAAGGACATACAAAAGGTGGAAGAGTGTTTGAAGGATACCGCCTTTATAGAAGCGACGATCCCGCCGGGACAAAAAACAGTTTTGTAATACTCAGGCAATGGGATAAAATAGATTCGGTTGGTCCCCAATACGGATATGACACAGGCATAGAAACAACCTTTGTAGATGAAAATTTAACAACCGGAAAAGCTTATTGGTACAGTGTTACATCGTACGGTATACCCGATCAACATGTAATGAGATACATGGATAGAGATGGGATGTTAAAAGTAGACACGTTATCGACTCCGAGTTTAGAATCATCTGTTTTAGCATCGAGAAAAAGAGTGAAGATGCCGTTCTCTGTGTCGCACGAATTAAATAAAGTTCTTGTTGTTCCCAATCCGTACCGCGTCGATCAGGATTATTCATACGAGATGGGTGGATATGAAGGAAGAGCAAAGACTTGGAGTGAAAACAAAAGGTTGATTAAGTTTATTCATCTGCCGTCTAAATGTCTTATCCGCATATTTTCATTAAGCGGAGATATGATAGCTACACTGCGGCACGAGAGTGAATCGCAGGGTGAACTTGACTGGGATTTGTTGAGCGAGAGCAACCGCACAATTGCAAGTGGTGTTTATGTTTTTACTGTTGAATCGGATTACGGAACTCAAACAGGTAAGTTTGTTATTGTAAGATAATTGATTTTTATAAAGGTATGTTCTCATTTAAAAATATTTTGTTGATTTTGATTATTGTTACAATAGCAATTTTTTCACTCGATTGTAACAAAGCCCCAATCCCAACCGCTCCGCAGCGTGATATTCCATGGAAGATATTCAATAAATCGAACAGTCTACTTGTCGATAATAAAATTAATTCGATTTACATTGATGCCTCGGGCGGAAAATGGTTTAGCACTAATAACGGTGCTAACAGATTACTAAGTGAAACATGGGAAAATGTTACATCTCAGCTTGAATATAATACAGCTAGAGGTCGTAGTAGGGCGGTAAATGCAATTGCTGTTGGAAAAGACGGAAGCATTTGGTATGGCTTGGCGGGTGGTGGTATACGACGGCGTATGGTTGGCCAAAGTAATATCTGGAAAGAGTACAGAACCCCCGATCTGACCTCTGATATAATTTATTCGATAAAGACAGACGACGCTGGAGATATTTGGGTTGGGACTGCAAGCGGTGTGAGTCGTTGTAAACCCGCGCCTAACATACAAAGCGAAGATAGATGGTATCAGTATAACTCCGAAAACAGTCTGATTCCGGACGAGCCGATCCAGTCAATTGGAATTAGTCCACATGATGGAACGGTTTGGTTCGGTACATATTCACTCGGTGTGATTAGATACGATGTTGATATCGATTGGAATTATTTCGCACCGAATGATTTACCGTTGCCGATTTTATCTACAGTATTTACTTACGGAAAATATGTTTGGTTTGGCACATACGGTGATTGGGCGTATCAATTTAATTCACAAACAACTGAATGGAAACAGTTTGCCGATTCCGCAAAAGGAGGCGGGTTACCCAATTTTATAGTGAATGCGGTGGCACACGATCAAAACAACAACATCTGGTTCGGAACGAATAACGGTTTGGCAAAATACACCGGTTCAAAGTGGCAAAGGTGGAATACAATAAATTCTGAACTTCCGAGCGACATAATAACATCGTTGGCAGTTGATAAAAAAGGAAATCTTTGGATCGGAACGACAAACGGTGTTGCAGAGTTCAATGAAGCTGGAATATTAAAATAAAAAAGGCGAGCATTAACCCGCCTTTGAATATAATTACTTTCCGAGATTTATGATTGTTTTTTAATAACTTTTCCGTTAACTATCGCAAGTATCTCATCGGTTTTCATTTTGCACGTTCTTTGTAAAGTTGCAACTTCATCCGTGTGCCACCCAACGAATTCCTGATCGTTAATGCCGTTGAGATTGATGTAAACATTCAGCGCCGCACTTTCCGCGCCGGCATGTAGCATCAAAGCCGCTACTCCGGCATCGCTTGCCGAATTTACATTTCCTTTATCTGCAACAACTTTTGCTAGAGCCAAAGCATCTACCACTAATTTCATAACCCGTAACGGAACCAACGTTGCTTCCTTTGTCGCTTCCTGTATGGCGGCAGATCGCAATGCTTTTTGATCGTCGGACTCTTTCGGAAGACCGAATGCTTCCATTACTTTATTGAATGCATCTGTGTCCTGATCGATGATAACGGTAAATGCTTTTCTTAATTCTTCTGTTTTTGATCGTAGCGAGATCATCTCGGCTTCAACATCTTGATATTTTTTCTTGCCGATTGTGAGGTTTGCAACCATAGATGTAAGCGCAGCGCCAAGTGCGCCGCCAAGTGCGGCAACACTGCCTCCGCCCGGTGCCGGTGAATTGGATGCAAGTTCGTCTAAAAATTTCACAACTGTTTTTTCGGTCAGCATTATTGTTCTCCTGTTAATTATCCTGTAAAATTTATGGATGATATTATATCATATATTCTATAATTTTTTTCTTCGGATCGAAACGTTCAAGTTGACTTAATCCGAGCGCTTCAATAGCGCGCGCGATATATTCTTCTTCTTTGATATTTGAAAAATGATTTGGAGTGTAAAATTTTCCTGCTATTAAAAGAGCCTCTTTGGGAATCAGTCCAACAACTTCACTCCCGGTTACATTCATTCCCAATTTCTGAGCTTCTTTTCGAACCTCTTCGAATGCCACATGAGGCGGGGTGATGTTGAAATTGTTCAGATTGATTGATACCTGAGCTATATCGAAACGCTCAAGCATTACACCCATTGCCTTGACTGCTTTTAATGATCCCGGGATCTTAACGCTTTCTCCATTTTCTTTCTTCAGTGTTCTGCCGCTTTCTCTGATTCGTAATGCAATCTCATGAGCTATATCTTTACTGTTTGTTGTGAGATTAACATTGTAAGCGATCAGGAAAACGCGCGCACCGGTTACCGTTGCACCGGATTTTGGATTGAAGACTGCAGCACCGTAATCGGGTTTCCATTGCGGATCTGATATCTTCGATGAAAATCCCTCGTATTCTCCCTTCCTTATAGTGGCAAGATTTCTTCGCTCAACAGTCTGTGCCGCTTCTTCATACAGATAAATCGGGATATGCAATTCTTCGGCAACACGTTTTCCGAATTCGTGCGAAAGTTTTACGCAATCATTCATCGTTACTCCGCTTATCGGTATGAAGGGGACTACATCGGTTGCGCCCATCCTTGGATGTTCACCTTTGTGTTTCGTCATGTCAATCAGTTCCGATGCTGTTTTCGTTGCGCGAAATGCCGCTTCCTTTACGGCGTCCGGTTCACCGACAAATGTAACCACAGTACGATTGTAATCTTTATCGGGTTCTACACTGAGCAGTTTAACGTTGTGAACCGAGCTAATACTGTCTGAAATGGTATCAATAATTTTTGAATCACGTCCTTCACTGAAATTTGGTACGCACTCTACAAGTTTATTCATAGATTTTCCGTCGAAATATTCCAAAGATTGAAAATGTTTTTAATGCTGATAAATAATAAGATCGATGATATTTATTTGCCGAATTATTAAATAAAATTTTAAAACTCTAAAACTACTCCGTTCTTGATTACTCTCCAAAGATGATTCTCACCGAAGTGATACGGAATAAATTTATAATTCGGTATGTCGAGAACGATAATATCGGCTTTCTTGCCGATCTCAATACTGCCTATTGAATGTGATAAATTGAGAGCTGCCGCGGCATTCAGCGTTGAAGAAACAATCGCTTCCTCGGGTGACATTTTCATCTGTGTGCATGCGAGAGTCATCATAATCGGCATGCTGTACGACATGCAAGACCCAGGATTGAAATCTGTAGCCAGCGCTACAACCACGCCTTGATCGATCATATCGCGGGCCGGGGCGTACCGGTGATTAAGAAACAACGAAACACCCGGAAGTAAAACGGCTGTCACTCCGGTTGTTGCGAGCGCACGGATACCGATATCGCTTATATGTTCTAGGTGATCGGCGGAAACAGCGCCTAATTCAGCCGCAAGCTCTGCGCCACCGCCTGCGGTTAATTCATCCGCGTGAAGTTTTGGGAGTAAACCGAATTTCATTCCTTCCGATAAGATTGATCGGCAATCATCGGATTCAAAATATCCTTTCTCACAAAATGCGTCGCAGAATGATGCCAGTTTCTTTTTCCCGATGTAGGGAATCATTTTATCGATTATTAAACGAATATACTCTTGCTTTTTACCGGAATATTCAGGGGGAATAGCATGCGCCCCTAAAAAGGTGGAGACGATTGTTATCATCTCCTCATCGTTTAATTCTGTAATTGTCTCAAGCATTTTTATTTCATTGTCAACATCAAGTCCGTATCCGCTTTTTATTTCTACCGTGGTAGTACCATGCTGCAATACCGCATTAAGATATTTTCGCGCTATTTTTTTTAAATCTTTTTTTGTGGATTGCCGAACATTGTTGACCGTACTTAAAATGCCGCCGCCTTTTGAAGCGATTTCCTGATAACTGACACCTGAGCTTCTCATTGCAAATTCGTTTTCTCTGCTTCCCGCGAATACCAGATGAGTGTGCGGATCGATAAAACCCGGAAGGACAATTCGATTCATACAATCGAGAACATCCGCGTCTCTCAAACTGTTCATCGAGAGTTCTTCCATCCTTCCGCACCAGCGGATTGAATCGTTCTCAATCAGTACAGCGCCATTCTCGATTATTCCAAGATCTTGCATTGCCTTACCGGTTTTTACGCTGCCGCCATGCGCTGAAACGGTTATAAGTTGCCTGATATTTATAAGTGCTAAAGTCATGAATATTCAACGATTATAACGATAATCCTCTGTTTTTCCGAAGAAAGATACAGAAAAACCGTTCCTTTTCCAATTTTAAATTTCTCATTATATTCCATTATGATCAGTAGCATGTTAAGAATCGTATCGCTCCTTTTCACGGGAATTTCGGTTGGATATTCTTTCTCCGGCGAAATACAATTCGATGAATTAAAAACCAATTTGAAAAATGTTCGCACGTTTGTGGTTGAGTCTTCTATGACTTCAGTAACATCCGAGGTCATATTTTATGTTGATAAGAATGATAGTGTGCGCGGGAAAATTCGTTGTCCGCAAGGTAAATCTGGCACTAAATATCCATTAGCTTTTATGCTGGTGGGAATAGAGACCGGCCGGGATGCTGTCGACTTGATAGAAGGATGTGATAGCGTGATATTATTCAGTATCGATTTTCCAATAAAAAGCTCGCTCGATTTTTCCGGATGGAATGGGATCACAACATTGATAAGGCTGCGGGAAGCGGGATTAAAAAATTTATCGGAAATTGTCATGGCGCTCGATTGGCTTTTCACGCTGCCGATTATTGATACCTCGAATGTAACTTTAATTGCCGTCAGCTTCGGCGTATTTACTGCTGTCCCCATTGCCGCAACCGACAAGCGGATTAGTCGCCTCGTTGTAGTTCAGGCGGGTGGTGATCTATATACTGTTTTTAAATGGAATGCGGAACGCTTAGGTGTGGCTATACCAGATTGGCTTGCCGGATGGATTGCCGCATTCATACTCGAACCCTTTGAACCGAACACCTACATTGATAAATTTTCTCCCAGATTATTTATTATGATTACCAGTGATACAGATTTTATTTTTCCAAAATCATCATCTCAATCGTTATATACCCGTGCTAAGGAACCAAAAGAATGGATTATTCATCACAGCGATCATGTGGCGCCGAATGAAAAAGAATTGATTTTAGAATTAACAAATCTTATAAGTAAGCGTTTATACGGAAGATGAGATGCAATAATTAAAATGATCTTTTTTAAAGTTTACCCGATATCGTATTAAAATTGTTACGGCTAATTCTGAATGTATACCATTCTTTTAGATGAGTTGCACCGATCTTTTCATAAAAATTGATAGCCGGCTTATTCCAGTCAAGTACTACCCATTCCATTCTGCCGCAACCGCGCCTTTTCGCTTCGTTCAAACAAATTTTGAACATTTTTCGCCCGATTCCCAGGGAACGGTATTCCGGAAGGATGAAAATATCTTCAAGATATAAAGTTGGCAGGGCGAGAAACGATGAATATGTTTCGAAGATGATAGAGTAACCAACGGCTTTTTTGTTTACGAATGCAAGATATCCCGTGAACCTTTTTTTTTCGCCGAAACCATCTTTTATCAATCTTTTTCGTGCGGCGGGTGATGGACGTTTGAGTTTTTCGTAATCAGCGAGTGCATTGATGAGCGATAGAAAAGAATTTTCGTCGCCCTTTCTAATCCGCCGTATTTTTAGATTATTTTTTATGTGAATTCGCTTCGGCTTGTTGTAATTGTTCAACTACTTTCCCCAATCCTTTTGTCACCAGCGTATCGAGCAATGTTCCTGTTAGTCTTACCGTTGGCTCGTCTAAATGCCGCATACTTTCTTCAGACCGGTTTAATTCCGGTGTAACAGTCGCGCCTAGTTTTTGAACAACCGGTTCCGCTGTGATATCGCGCGATGAATTATTTCCGCCTGTTAATGCAAATTTGGCACCCAACTCTTTTACAGGTTTAAAATATTCATCCGGAACTTCTCGCGCACTTTTTTGAATTAATTGTCCGACCTCCGACATCCGTTTATCAAGCGATCTCCCACGCAATCGTGATGAACCGGCGATTATGTACATCGCATTCGAAACATTATGACTTAGCGCCTGAGATGATGCCTGCATAGCTCTGCTTAAACTGCCGCCGCATTCTTCGATATGCTGACCCAGCGAAGTTAATCCGTACTTCACGGAATCTCCAAGCGATTCAATTCCTTTACGGACTTGCATACCAAACTCGATTGTTGATTGTGCCTGAAGTTTCGCTGCTTCTATTCGATAAAATTCGTTTGAATAGGATTGCAGCAATTGCGTGGTTCGTTCAATATCGAATTGAATCCGTTCAACCATTGCGCTGTTCTTGTTCTCAAAATAATAATCTCGCCCTTTGTAAAAATGCCAGATCGCAACCTGCATCATACTTTGAAGCAAATTGGGATTATCGCTAATCGTTGCCATAGCTTTTTGGCCAACATGGACATTTATTGCAGCTTCCCATTCTTTTGCAGATAAACGGATGAACCATTGTCGTGCGGCTATTAAATCACTAAGATCTTCAATTGTGTGAATTTCTTTTTCAACCCCGCGCTGGGCGTAACCCATTGCAGTCATATACGCCACCGCTAGAGCCGATTTGTGTATGCCCAGTTCGGAAAAAAGTCGGAATGCGATTATCATTTGATCCAAAACTTTATCCGATAAATTCCCTTTGGAATAATGTTCGTTTACCTTGGAGTAGATTTCCTGCGCGCGCTGGAGGTACAGTTCGGCGATTTCACGATAACGCTGTTTAAGTATTACCGATCTTTTTGCGTGTTTATCAAGATAACTTTTTCCTTCTTTTCGGAGAGAGTTAATTGTTTCACGAATTTCTTTGAGAGATACACATTCAGAAATATTAGTGCTCTCGCACATAAAACATTTTTTTCGGGCGTTTTCATAATCGATCCAACGATGCCCGCAATCGGTGCACCGTTCCATTCCCAATTTCATCGAAAACGTGTCGTTCATTGCTTTCGTTCCTGAAGCTGGCGAATGAGTCTGGAGTATTCATCCTCAGTCAATTCGCCGAAAGCATATTTAGTTTCTATAGTTTCGCGGTCGAAATGCTGGCGGGCTTTTGTTGCAACCTGTTTATAAGTTTCCGCAGCTCTTATCCTAGCGAATCCGCGCAATGTTTCCATTTCTTCCTGATACATTGTTGCGAAGCGGGAGGTGTCGCCCGATGTGTCGAAAATTTTTTCCCCGCGTGATATTCGGCGTAAATTTACAAGTTCACCGAATTCTTTCACGCTTATGTTTTGAAGTAATTCCAGCGCAATTTCAAACTCTTTCGCTTTTGTATAAAAGTGATAGGCGGCTTTGAATTCACTTTCTTTTAAAAACCAGTCTGCAAGTTCTTTGGAATCATTCGACGGAAGATATGCGCGTTCGTAGACGAAAAAAGCCGTCGAATAATCCTTTATGTTCCTTTTAATAGCTCCAACGCTCTGTAAATCGTTCTCCACCCAGAAATACCATTCCTCGAGATCGTACCGGTTTTCTGTACGTGCTATTTCAAGGAAATCAGATGTGCGATCCCAGGCGCGTAAAAAACAATAAGTCAACAAGGCAATATCAAGATTGCGCGGATTATTATTGATTGCTGTCCTGAGTATTTCGATTAGAGCTTCTTTTTCGTTCCCCGGGAGCGAGAAAAATAATTTGATCGGAATACGCGGAAATCGCCGGAGTGTTTTTGTGTGATCATAAAATTGAAGTTTCAATTGTGGATTTGATGCCGGTGGTTCCAATTCAAGCTGTTCAATGGCGGCATAGAAACGTTCGGTATGCAATATTTTTTTTATAGAATCGTACCAGGGAGTTTCAGCGTCCTTGAAGGCACTGTCGAGAAACAAGCGCCAAGAGCTCAACAAACTTTCGGTGAAAGAATTTTCCTGAAGAGGAATAGTGGTTTTAAAAACTTCGATCAAATTATGATCGCGGTTAACAGCATCCTCGGCATTATTTGAATCTCTGACGATTTGATTCAAAAAATAATGTCGTAGCCACTGGCGTGTTAGAGTGTCGTTAACAGGGTGCTTGATTTCCGTTTTATCTTTCGTTACTTCGATCAGATGAACCGGATACGATCCCTGCGCGCCAAAATTTAGACGCTCTTTTGATGTTTGAAATAAATGAAATTTTGCCACTATTATTGTCCTTTGTGCAACGGGAAGTGATCTCCAAGTTTACTTGAAAACAATGGTTGCATCTTCTTAAAATAGTATAATTTAGGATGCAAGAATATACAAAAAATTTCTACTGAACTCCAAATCATTTCTTCAAAATTTTGATAAAATGGAAATATTTTATTCGGAATTCCTTAAAATATAAGAATTTAGCCGTTTCGGGAATTTTGGCAAATTCGTGCCTTTTTCAGTTAATTCTATATATTTCCTGAAAAAATAAAATGGATTTTTGCTGATCGCTTCAATCAATGATTCTCTTCCCATTTGCCTGTCAATCTCACGTGCCATAACCATTCCTGTAATCGAGCCGTAGCTATTCCAGTAACCACTTAAGTTCGCTTTCCTTAGAATCTCGAAAACGGTTTTGTTCGTTACCGTATCGGTTAATAACGCAGATGAATATTTATTAAAATCTGTGAACGCATTTCTGGTTTTATCATTCCAATCGTGCGGTAAATAACCTCCGCCTTGTTGTTCCAGAGAAAGGTAATAGGCGATTCCTTCGTTTTGAGTAAGATCGAGCAAAGCATCTATAGGCGATTGTGGTTTTGTGTAATATTCTTTCCATGAAGAAGAACTTTCTTTGTAGTTTCCGAATGCGGCATGAAATACTTCGTGTGCAACAACCCCCAGAAGAGAAATAAACCGATCTTCAACATCCGATCCGTATCTGACAGCACTTGAAAGATTAACTACGATTGTCAGTTCTCCATCATCGTTCCCTGTGAATTCCGGAGAATCACCATGCCAAATAATTCTTCTCACATAGGCATCAGCATTTTCATGCCCCAAAGCTACAATGAATATCGGTATATCAATTGATACTTCCGCATCGTTCGGAAAGATTTGTTCAACGGTTGCGGTTACGCGTTTACTGAAATTTCTTTTTTTCAATTCTTCGAGAAGTTGTTTGATCTCTGAAACTTTGCTGCGTGCTTCCTCGAGATGGTAGATATCCGCATGAATGATTTGATGATACTTTAACGAATCGAGATGGTTCAATAAGTTTCCGGTCACATTTCGGTCATCTGAAATCAAACCGGTAGTTGATGCGGCAATCCGATTTCCGCGGAGTCGGGCTATTTGCTGCGTGCTTACAGGTTGGTCTTCAAGCAAAGCGATATATTGTTCTGCCGCAGAATAATCGAGTGATAAACTTACATTGAATTTTGGATTCGTCTGTGAATTCATCAGGGCGGGGAATATTGATCCCCAGATGAACATTAACCTTAAATAATATTCAGTCTTTGAGATTAACACGAAGATGGTTTTTGTTTTTCTTTATTAAAGAATCGATATCTATTTCATCATTGGAACTTTTACGCTGAACTTCTTTGCGTTTGAAATTGCTCTGTCATAACCGGCATCTGTATGTCGGATGATCCCCATGCCCGGATCGTATGTGAGAACTCTCTCGAGCCGTTTTTCCGCTTCTTTCGTTCCGTCTGCGACCACAACCATGCCGGCATGTATCGACATTCCAATGCCAACACCACCGCCGTGATGAACGCTCACCCAGCTTGCGCCACCAACGGCATTTAGCAACGCGTTCAAAATGGGCCAATCGGCTATGGCATCGCTGCCGTCTCGCATTTTTTCGGTTTCACGATTAGGTGATGCAACGGAACCGCAATCGAGATGATCTCTCCCGATAACGATTGGTGCTTTTATTTCTCCGTTAGCAACTAAATCGTTAAATATTCTTCCCATTTTCGCTCTTTCGCCATAACCAAGCCAGCAAATTCGTGCCGGAAGACCCTGGAACTTTATATCTTTCTGTGCCTTATCAATCCAGCGGATGAGCGCTTTATTTTCGGGAAAAGCTTCTTTAATCGCAAGGTCAGTTCTGAAAATATCTTCCGGATTGCCCGAGAGTGCAGCCCAGCGGAATGGTCCTTTACCGTCGCAAAAGAGTGGACGGATATATTCCGGCACGAATCCGGGAATATCGAAAGCATTCTTCAAACCGTTGGCATAAGCTTCCCCTCGAATGTTGTTACCATAATCAAAAGCGATTGCGCCTTGATTTTTTAATTCTATCATGGATTTAACATGTTCAACAATTGAAGCCCGTGACATTGTAATATATTTATCGGGATTTGATTTGCGAAGAGCTAATGCCTCGTCATATGATATCCCATGTGGGACGTAACCATTGAGCGTATCGTGAGCTGAAGTTTGATCGGTTAAAATATCGGGGATTATTCCCCGACGAACAAGTTCGGGAAGAACATCAGCCGCGTTTCCGAGTAATGCCACCGACACCGCTTGTTTTTTAGCACGTGCATCTTGAATCCAAGCGAGTGCTTCATCAAGATTTTCCGTCATTTTATCGACGTATTTTGTGCTCAACCGTTTTTCAATTCTTGAACGATCAACTTCAATTGCAAGGCAGACTGCTCCATTCATGGTAGCAGCAAGCGGTTGCGCGCCGCCCATTCCACCAAGTCCGGCGGTGAGCAAAAATTTTCCCGCCAGTGATCCGTTAAAATATTTTTCCGCACATGCGGCAAATGTTTCGTAAGTTCCTTGTAGGATCCCTTGTGAGCCGATGTAAATCCAACTGCCGGCTGTCATCTGTCCATACATCGTAAGACCGAGACCTTCGAGTCTTCTAAACTCATCCCACGTTGCCCAGTGAGGAACCAACATAGAGTTGGATATCAATACACGCGGTGCATCGGTGTGTGTTTTAAAAACACCGACCGGTTTACCGGATTGAATTAAAAGTGTTTCGTCATTCTCCAATGATTTTAAACTGCGGATTATTGCTTCGTAACATTCCCAATCGCGTGCGGCTTTCCCTGTCCCGCCATAAACAATAAGTTCTTCAGGTTTTTCAGCGACTTCAGCATCAAGATTGTTCATCAGCATGCGCATTGCCGCTTCCTGTATCCAACCCTTGCATGTTAATTGTGTTCCCTGCGGGGCTTTAATTGATTTTTTATCAATTGATTTCATTTTCTCAATACTCCGATATATTTATTATTATCTTTTATTGAATGATAAAACAAACAGTTATTTAATCTGCCGTCATCGTGACATCTCTAATACTTGGCATCAATAGAACACTATTCAAAAAAATTTTGTTTAGGTTTTCCCATAAAAGACGGAAGTTCGGATCATCTGCAAATAAAATAATATTTCCCGAACCGAGCTGCTCATGCACAAGAAACGGAGTTTCTGCAATCATCTTTTCGTTTTCTTTTGACATATATCCGCTCAAACGAGGCGATTTTGTGTAAATTCCAACATTGTAACCATTTGAGCTTAATTCATACATCGTGTTCCCCGTTTTAAGAACGGTTATGATAGAGTCATAACCAAAACCGAGAGGATGAGAATTATCCAGCTTTACCCGCAGGATTGTGCCGGGAATATACTCAAGTCGCTGCTTACGCTCTCGTTCTTCAACTGTCATACGCTTTTCAAGTTCCTCATCAGATAATTTGTCGTCTTTCTTCTCATCTTTTTTATCCTCCTTCTTTTCATCTTTTTTGTCTTCACCCTTTTTCTTTTCTTTAAATCTAATACCGGCAATTTTGCCGACTGATGCTGAAGCAAATGCAGCACCTCCATCGATACCTATGAATGTTCCGCCACCCGCAATCCAAGTTTTAATTTTTTGAATTGCAACTGAATCAAGCTGGCTTTTATATCCGTTACCATTCCCCCAATCGTCAGGAAAGATTATTGTTGTGTAATCGTGAAGATCAATATTTCTGAGACGGTCAAGTTTTATCGGAATAAATTCTATGCCGTAGACATTATCAAACATCGACCATATAGCTCCATAAGATTCGGATGATGCGGGTGTGTTTGTTGCTACTATTATTTTAGGTTTTTTTAGTTTGACAGCTCTGTCAGAGCCGAGATTGATTCCTTTTTCTGTGAATCCGCTCTTTGCCGAATAGATGGTTAGATTAAATTTTTCCGAAAGATCTTTCATGCACGCATGAATATCTTTTTGATTTCCCGAAATGGGAATGATTATAGAGCCACGTTCAAATTCTTCGCCATTACTCGTGAATTCTTTTAACGCGGTATGCACCTTGTAATCATGCTGTAATAACCAAACAACGGCTTTGATCGCATTATCTGAATTCCATTTGATGATATAAGCGTAACTGGAATTTTCAACAGAAACTTTTCCCGGTTCAGGGAATACAGTTTGTATTTTTTCGGATGGTACTTGAAAATTTTTGTTTGTCCAGTATGTTTCCACCCCGAAGGCAACAGGCAATGCCCACGATGAGATATCGTAAAAAAATGTATCGCTTATTGCAGGTTCTTGCTCCATCAATGATTTTATAAGTCGCTTTGCCGGCTGTTCAAGCGAAATGATATAACTGCCGACCGGAAACTTTACGATTGTATCTTTATCCCGGAAAAAGGTATAAAGCCCTTCCGATCTGCATTCTTTAACTGTTCGTGAGATTTCAATTCCTTGTTGAAGAAGGAGCGATATCATTCGTTCTGTTTTTGATCGGTTTTTTGTCGGATCTATTATGTAAGTTTTAATAGGGCTGTTTGAACCTTCCTCGATCGCATCTTTAAAAAATTTATAATAGTCTCGTAGTAATTTCTCCCGATTTTCGGCGGTTGCTTTCAAAGTCGCTAATGAAGTTGCAAAATGGTGATCGAGCCGATCTTTAAGTGTGAGTATTGTTTCGTCGTACCGTTTCACTCTGACTCCAACTTGTCCGGCTTGTTCATACGTCATCCCGATTGCACCATTGAGTGAGGGCCATGAATCGCCGAAGCCCGGATAAAAAAGATCGAACACTTCACCACTCCAATAACTCCATCCCTTTGCATCGAACGCTTCAGCGTTCGCTTTGCCGAAAATTTCGCCCCACTCAATAGTGCTCTTCGGTAAATTTTTATTGATCGGCTTGAACGAAGGGAAAAAGAAATAAGAACTGTTATAACCCATCTCGTGATAATCGGCATGGACTTGTGGTTTCCAATCACGATAGATTTTAATCCGTGCCTGAGTTTCTTTTTGTGTAAGCCATGCCCAATCGCGGTTAAGATCGAAAAAATAATGATTCGAACGGCTTCCGGGCCAATCTTCGCTGTGCTCTGTAGCGGCACGGTCTTCAACCGGGTTCTTTCCGGCGCGGGTAACTTGAAAATTCACATACCGCTCGTGACCATCGGGATTCAACAACGGATCGATGAACACTATTACCTTTTCCAGTATCGAGGTCATTTCAGTATCGGTGCGCGAGGCAAGCTCATACATTACCTGAAGTGCGGCTTCAGAACTCGAAGCTTCATTACCGTGAACTCCGTACGATAGCCAAGTAATGGCTGGTGAAGATTTGAAAATTGACTCGGCTTCCCGCTCATTGGTCGTGCGCGGATCGGATAGTTTTTTCTGATTAATTTTAATCTGTTCGAGTTGTTCTAAATTTTTTGGTGAGCTGAATGCGAGTAAGTAAAGCGTTCTATTCTCATAACTCTCACCATAAGGAAAAATTTTTATTCTATCCGGAACAGATTCTTTCAGAGTGTTGATATATTTTTCAATTTGTGAATGAGATGTAAATTTGCTGCCGAGTTGATGCCCAATTATCTTTTCCGGTGAAGGAACAGATGGATTATAACTCGGTTGAGCAATAAGATTGTTGAGTGAGATAAGAATGATAATAAAGTATTTCATGTCGGAACCTTTATTTAGATTTGTAGGCGATGGCTGAGATTTCAACGCGTGCGTTCTTTGGAAGTGCTTCTACTTGCACCGTAACCCGTGCTGGGTAATTTCCTTCCTGAAAATATCCGCCGTAGATGTTGTTCATTTTTGCGTAATCGTGAATGTCCGTGAGATATACATTTGTTGATATTACGTCAGAAGAATCGCATCCTGTCTTTCTTAATATTAACATAAGATTATCAAGCACTCTTTTTGTCTCTGTCTCGATATCCTTATTTTCCAATAATCCGGTTTCCTGATTCAGAGCGATTTGCCCCGAGACGAAAACGAAATTTCCTACTTTTTGTGCCGGACTGTATGGTCCAATTACGTTGGCATCGGTAATTGCTGTTCGTTCCATTGCCGAAGCAATCTCGTCCTTGACGATATTCCGAACTCGCTGTTCATCAGTTTGGCACCCAAGTAAGGTTATTACCAAACAGATAACAATTAACAATATAAAATTTGGCTTATTCATAATATTTCCTTTTCAACTATATTTTCTCAAAAATCCCAAGCTCTACGCTCCATGCTCTTTGCTCATAACTTAAAGCTTATATCCAATTTTTCTGAGGAAATCTTTTCGGTTCTTAATATCGGCATCAGTTTCAATTCCTGTAGACTTTACCCCATCGATAACACCCATAATTCCTCTGCCTTGTTCGGTCTCAGCGATGATAACCTCAACCTGATTTGAGGTTGAACAAAAGATATTACAAACTTCTGACAGGTTTTTAATAACGTTGAGAATGTTGATTGGAAATCCATTCTCCATAAATATGATGAATGAGTGTCCGCATCCGATTTCCAGCGCATTCATTCGGGCGATTTCCATAAGCTTCTGATCGTTGCCGATATAACGGACAAGAGCAGGTCCCGAAGCTTCACAAAAAGCAACACCGAATTTCATGTTTGGATTTGTGGAAACTATGGCTTCGTAAATATCTTCCACGGTTTTAATAAAGTGCGCCTGACCTAGTATGAAATTCATATCGGCAGGTTTTTCGATCGAAACAATTTTAAATTCCATATTTAACTCCTATGGGACTGACATTTTCCATGATAATTACAATTAATGACCATCAGGGATGATGAAGATCCATATCAATTTCTAAATTTTTTATTGGAAAATCAAATAAAACTTCCCCGAACAAAAATGGAGTTTGTATTTATTACATCATTCCTACCGGATCAACATCAACGGTCATTTTCACTGCTTTATTTTTTCGTAGTGATTCCCGAAGATGTTGTACTGTTTTGGAAATAGCATGATGAACGAATCTGCCCGCAGGGTCTGTATTACGTAAACTTTTTATTACAACATGCCAACGGTATTCACCCTGAAGTTTTGCCAATGCGGCGGCGGCCGGACCCATGGTGATGAAATGTTGGTTATTCTTTTTTATGATAGATGCGAATGAGTTTGCATATTCGATAACTTCCGATTCTTTTTTTCCTCTGAACTCGATCAATATTATACGTGAGTATGGAGGATATTGAAGCTGACTTCTGTATGTGATTTCGTCGGAATAAAAACCTTTAAAATCGTGGATGGCGACAAATTGTAAACTTGGATGTTTTGGTTGAAGTGTTTGAATTATAACCTCGCCGGCAAGATTGCTTCTGCCAGCTCTGCCTGCAACTTGTGTCAGCAGTTGAAAAGTACGTTCCGATGACCGAAAATCTGGTAATAGCATCTGAGTGTCTGCAGATATAACGCCGACCAAAGTGACGCGCGAAAAATCTAAACCCTTTGCAACCATCTGGGTGCCGAGTAAAATATCCGCTTTGCCTTCACCGAATTGTTTTAAAAGTTTATCGTGCGAACCGCGTGAGGATGTAGTGTCCAAATCCATCCGGATAATCGAAGCTTTTGGAAATATTTTTTTAAGTTCTACTTCAACCCTTTGTGTGCCGAAGCCGCGATATTGAATATCGATTGAATCGCATTTTGGACAAAAAATCGGTGATTGTTTTACGAAGCCGCAATAATGGCATCGCAAATGTTTTTTTGATTCGTGATAGGTTAATGTGATGTTACAGTTATTGCACATTTCTACATATCCGCATTCCGGACATTCAATAAATGGGGCAAAACCGCGGCGGTTTTGCAGAAGTATAATCCCTTCTTTTTTATTAAGCCGATCTTGAATTTTATTCTTAAGTGAATCGCTGAGCGATGAGAATTCGTACTTCGGTCTTAATAATTTTACCGCGGCTGGATCTTCTTTAAACTTTTGTTTACGTGTTAATCGGTATTTGTCTAATTTCTCCGAACGCTCTTTTCCAATATCGATGATTTTAATGCCGGGGAGTTGCGCGTTGTCTACACGCTCGGGTAATTCGATCAATTTATATTTGCCATTGAGGGCATTCGTGTACGATTCCAGGGAAGGTGTTGCCGAACCAAGTATAACCACGGAACCGGAAAATGATGCACGCATGATGGCGACATCCCGTGCATGATAGCGCGGTGTTTGATCGAATTGCTTGTAAGATGCTTCATGTTCTTCGTCAACCACAATTAAACCGAGATTATGAAGAGGAGCAAAGATTGCCGAGCGTGGTCCAATCACAACGGAGTTTTTTCCTCCCCATGCCATTCTCCACGCATCGAAACGTTCACCGCCCGACATTCTGCTGTGCATTACAACTACATTTTCACCGAGATTGTATTTGAATCGGCGGACAATTTGAGGAGTAAGAGATATCTCCGGAACCAGAACTATCGCAGATTTGCCGGCCTTTATCACATGCTTAATTGTTTCAATGTACACCTGAGTTTTTCCGCTTCCGGTAATACCATGAAGCAGGAACGTAGAATATTTTCCTCGATCAACAGCTTCGTTAAACGAATTCAGTGCGTTTTGCTGATATGAATTCAGAATTATATCTGTCGCCCCGAGAGCCGACCGATACATTTCGAATTGCGGAGTGCGAAATACTTCACGCCGGCCGAGTTTTATAATATTCTTCTTCCGTAATGATGTAACCGAGGATATCGATGCACCAGTGTTTTTTAATAGCTCATTTAAAGATATACAATCGGTTTTTTCATCAAGATGTAAAAGAGATTGTATGATTGTGATTTGCTTCTGACGCTGCTTGGATGATTGAGAATAAAATTCTTTCAACCACGCTTCCCACACATTAAATGATTCCGGTTGAATTTCAATCACCGTTTCCGATTTTGGTTTCACCATTTCGCGCAGTTCCGCTTCTTCCACCGTTATTAAACCACGTTCAGAAAGTTTCTTTAAGACAACGGATAAATTCTTTATTCTCAATTTTCTCTTTAGCTGTGATAATGAGATTCCTCCTTCCGCAGGTATTACTGAAAATATTGTATGGAATTCTCGCGGTATCTCTTTCCCGAAAAGATCGGTATCAATTGTCTTCTCCGACTGTGAAATAATTATTTGGGGAGATTTTAGTGTGCTAAAAACATAAGCCGATTTTAAAACCTCACCCAATGGGGAAAAATAATAATCCGACATCCATCTTGTAGTCTGGAATAAATCTTCAGGCAGTATAGGTTTAACATCAATGATTTCCCTGATAGATTTTAAATTCTTTATTTCAGTTGTTTCTTTTATGTTCGTGATTAAACCGACGACAGACCGTTTCCCTAATGAGATAGCAACACGGACACCGCGTTGCGCAGCCGACTGTAATTCGGGTGGAACACGATAAGTGAAAAGCTTATCAACGGCAACAGGAATGGCTATATCGGCGAAAAGTTCTTTCAAATTGCTATGAATGGTTTAAAGTTTCTGTTTCGAAAATTTCGTGAAAAAAGAGAGTAGATGCAAATCTCAATCACAAACCGGTAACGCTTGTTTGCTAATGTCTGATCATTTTTGTATTCTCTTATTGATTTTGGTACATGTTTATTTGAAATCGTCAATATTATGCAAGTTCGAAGTATAAAAAAAATCAACCCATTGGAAATAGAAATCGAATGGGATGATACTCACCAAAGCAAATTCACATTAAAACAGCTTCGTGACATTTGTCCATGTGCCGGGTGTCAGGGTGAAGATATCCTCTTACATCATATTCCGCCTGTTAAAAAAAATGAATTACCTGAACAATATCATTTAAGTGGAATTAAGCAGGTGGGTTCATATGCAGTTCAAATGACTTGGGGCGATGGGCATAATGCCGGAATTTACACGTGGGAGTATCTCGCCGATAATTGTCCGTGTGAACTTTGCTCAGATAAGCGCTTTGGATTAAATTTCAACAATAAAATATCTTCGGAAGGGATAGAAAATGAAAAAAGCATTTAATTTAATCTGGAGTAAAATAAAAGCTATTGTCGATAAATACCCTGTAATAGTTGCGGCAATAATCATATATCTTTATTATCTTCTTACGTCACTTAATCTATTCAGTAAACCGGTTGGTTCTCATTCTTTTATTGATTACGTGATGGAATTCGATTCGCTCTTCTTCCTATGGCTCGCCGCTGCTGCCTTACTTCAAGTTCAAAAGATCAGGAAAGCATATAAGACTGAAGAAGGTCATAGACGAAACATTGAACGAGCACTCGATCGTCAGCAAATCTATAGTACACTTGTGAACGATATAACTATGCTTTTGCAAGACAGTGTTAACAACCCACTTGCGATAATTTCGGTTACGACACAAGAAATTCGCAGACGCTTCGAAACCGATCCTGAAATAGTTCGCTATCTTGATCGTATTGATGGAGCCATGAAACGAATTCATAACACAATCCGAGATATTCAATCTTTTGAAGCTCAAAAATTGATCGAATCGACGAATGAAGTTCTGAAAGAACAAAAATCATCATAACGGTTTAATCTATACATCTTCTGATTGTACCTGAATCTTAAGGGAACCTTCTTTATTTTCTCGCCTTAAAAACCTCTTTTATTTACTCTTTTTAAAGAATTTCTATCTTAAAGTATCTTCCTGATGACCTACATCACGGTTGGTGTTGAAAGTCACCCATGAAGATGGAATATTGTATTAGGTTAGTATTGTAAATGTCTATGCTTTTTAAGAAATGAGGGTTCATATGTCTGCGATAAATGGAAGTAATAATATTGTGAAGAAAAATCTCTTCAATACGTTTGGGAGTATAGTTGGCAAGCGCGCGCTAGTTGTTGAAGACACTATCCTGAGTGCAAAGCAATCTGAAAATACCGAAATTATAGATCTGAACGATCAAGAAATTTCAGAGAAGTCATTTCTCGATGGCAAGGGGATGCAAAGCACCGTTGCCGAAGGTCAACCTACCGATGAAAACCATCTAAAACGTATTCAACCTCCGCGTTTGATTCAAATGTTGATAGAGAAGGGGAATGTCCCTCAGGAAAAAATAAACAAAGCGATTGAAATTCAGCGAAGTACAAACGATAAACGGAGATTAACTGATATTTTAGTGGATGACCTCGGCGAAGATCGCGATACGATTTTTCAAACCATTGCCCGATATTATTCGTTTGAAACAGTGGACCCGACGCCGAGTTTCGGTAACAAAGAGAAACTGCAATTTATTCGTCAGGTTCTTGATTCTTTACCGCCTTATTACTATGAAATGGCTGTTCGCCGCAAAGTCCTGCCATACGAAATGTTTACAAATGGATATGATAAGATAGTAATGATCACACCCGACACAACCCATCCCGAGGTTCATTCGATAGCACGCGCGCTTCAATTTCCAAAGTACGAGATAAAACATGTCACATTGGCAAACTGGAATGAGTTGTGGAGACAATTGGCTTTCGATCAGGGAGCGAAACAGCTAGGACTTGATGTTGAAGAAGAATTTGCCGAGCTAACAAAAGATGAAACTGAGCGTGAAATTGAACGTTCGCTCGAAGATGAAATCGGGCGAGGAAAACTCAATGATATCATAGAAAGTCTGCTAGTTGACGGTGTACGCACCGGCGCGAGCGATATCCATGTGATTCCCAAAAGTAAAAATCGAACAGAATTTCATTTTCGCATAGACGGTAAATTATCTCTCTGGAGCGCCTTAACCGATTTACCCGCTGAAGCTGTAATTACGGTTATAAAAGACCGTGCAAAAAATCTGGATCGTTTCGAAAAATTTCTCTCTCAAGACGGTTTTGCACAGAGAATGATTGATAATAAAATGTTTCGATTCAGATTCTCTACCATGCCGATTTATGCGAGTGATCTGCGTGCAAAATTGGAATCAATAGTAATTCGTATCCTTCGCGGTGCCGATGAATCTCTCGGATTAGAATCGCTTGGAATGGATACACGAACGATTGATAGTTTCCGGAAATCAATACGAAGACCACAGGGTATGGTTATTTTTACCGGACCAACAGGAAGCGGTAAAACGACATCGCAGCATGCCGCACTCAAAGACATCATGGATCCTGGTGTTAACATCATTACAATAGAAGATCCCGTTGAATACATTATAGAAGGTGTCCGTCAGGTAAAGTTAAATCATAAGCTTGATTTCGAAGGTGCTCTGCGAGGATTGTTACGTCACGATCCCGATATTGTGATGGTAGGTGAGATGCGCGATAAAACATCGGCCGAAATTGCCGTAAAGCTTGCAAATACAGGTCATCTAATTTTTTCCACTCTTCACACTAACGATTCCATAAGCGCGATAACACGATTATATAACATGGGGATCGAGCCATTCCTGCTGGCATATACTATCAATATTATCGTTGCTCAACGGCTCATTCGGAAACTGTGTGACCGATGCAAAATGGTCGACGAAGATATTGATATTGAATTTCTTATGTCTTCCGGTTTAACAGAACAGGAAATTGAGTCGACAAAATTCTATAAACCGGTTGGATGTGCGCACTGCATCAAAGGATATCGAGGTAGAATCGGTATTTTTGAGGCATTGCAAATGAGCAAAGAGATGCGAAAAATTATCTTAAAATCGAGAGACTATATCGATGAAGATGCACTTCGCAGTCTGGCTATGCAAAACGGAATGCACACTCTTCGCCAATCGGCTATTGATTTACTGAAAGCAGGAGTGACATCTGTTGAAACAGCAGAAGGTATGTTGCTGGAAGATTAAAATTATTCCACTGGCGCTGGCCGCTCCGTAGACAAGCGACCCTCCCAGCTGCCAAATAGAAGCCCGTGGTATCCGCCTCGGGCTTCACTTTTTTTGTCACATCATGTCAGGTATATAAAATCCTATCCCACCAAAGTAAATTGAATTTAAACCATGTTTACATATATGAACCAGCATCAATAAGAATAAAATAATTCTGATTCAATGATTCAAACTTACACCTTCTTGCACTTTTCGTAACGATCTTATAAATTGGAAATCGAATGTAGACGGAGTATATTGAATTATCGAATAATGATGAGAAAATTATGGAACAGTTTTTACTTTCATTCATCCCGCTTTTTGTTGCAATAGATGTTTTTGGGGTTCTTCCCTTTTTTGTCAGTTTGGTTGAAGGAATAGATAATAAAAGAAAAAAAGTGATAATTATTGAGGCAACAATCGCAGCATTCGCGTTGTCAATACTATTTCTGCTCACAGGGAAATTCATTTTCTCATTCCTCGGAATTACAGAAAATGATTTCAGGGTGGGCGGAGGTGTTATACTGCTGGTACTTGCGATTCAAGATTTAGTGTTTTCGAAACAGGAGGGGAGAAATCCTGAATCTTCTGTCGGGGTTGTTCCGATCGGTATTCCGCTGATAATGGGACCGGCAGCGCTAACAACAATAATTATTCTTGTCGACTCTTACGGTTATATCTGGACTATCTTATCTTTAGTTGTGAATATGCTGATAGTATTTTTTGTCTTTATACAAGCGCAGTTTATTCATAAGGCGATAGGAAAAGCCGGATCTAAAGCAGTTGGTAAAGTTGCCGCACTCTTTCTCGCCGGAATTGCAGTGATGATGATACGCAGCGGTATAACCTCAATGTTAAATAAATTATAGACAATTTTTTATGGCTCGTTTTAAATTATTTATTGAATTCGAAGGAACCCGTTACAGCGGTTGGCAGGTTCAAAAAAATGCCAGAACTGTGCAAGGTGAATTACTTGATGCAGCCCGCAAATTATTCAACACATCGGATTCTGAACTGTACGGCGCCGGAAGAACAGATGCCGGCGTACACGCTCTGCAACAGATTGCACACCTTGATGTACAAACAATGCTTGCGCCGGAAATTATCCGTATGAAATTAAATGATTATCTGCCCGCCGATATTCATGTTATCGAGGTCGAAAAAACTCATAAAAACTTTCATGCACGCCACGATGCAATCGCGAGAAGTTATCTTTATCAAATTAGCCGAAGACGATCTGCGTTCGGGAAAAGGTATGTGTGGTGGATAAAAGACAAGTTGAATTTTAAACGCATGACCGAAGCATCTAAACTTTTTGTAGGAATGCAAAACTTTCAATCGTTCACGGCGGATGATCCGGATGAAAAATCAACTAAGGTACTTATAGAAGAAATTCAAATAAAGGAAGTCGGCGATCTCATTCTTATCAGAATCATCGGATCCCATTTTCTATGGAAACAGGTCAGGCAAATCGTCGGGGTTCTCGCTGAAGTAGGGAGAGGGAAAATTGATCTTAGCGACATTTCTCGGTTTTTATCCACACAATCAGATGAACCGGCTAAGTATACCGCACCACCATCCGGTTTATTCTTAGAAAAAATATATTATCAAGGTGAAAATCATCTCAAAACCCTTGAACCAGTGATCAATATAGATTCCGGTCATTTCCGTAAATCATGAACTATTACGGAATTATTGTTCTAATTGCTCTGGTTGGAGAGTATGTTATAGATTTAACAGCCGATCTACTGAATCTGAAAACGCTCCGGGGAGAACTTGATGATGAGTTTAGATCTGTATACGATAATCAAACATATTCGAAATCGCTCTCGTACACACGTGATAAAACGAATTTCGGAATAATACAATCATCTTTTAATCTGGTGATAACGTTGTTGTTCTGGCTGTTAGGCGGCTTTCAATATCTTGATGTTATTATCAGAGATTTTCAACTCTCGATTATTATGACCGGAATATTGTATATCGGTGTTTTCATTCTACTTCGATCCATCCTCTCATTACCATTCGAGATATATTCCACTTTTATAATCGAATCACGGTACGGATTCAACAAGACAACCGTAAAAACATTTATAACGGATATTATTAAGACTTTGTTTCTTGCACTTTTGCTTGGAGTGCCGTTGTTATTTGGTATGTTGTCATTATTCCAATATGCGGGGATGTATGCGTGGTTGTATTGCTGGATGGCTGTATCCGTTTTTATTCTTATCGTTCAATTTATCGCTCCGACATGGATCATGCCTCTGTTTAATAAATTCACTCCGCTTCCCGATGGTGAATTACGGAGCTCGATAATGGAATACACAAAATCTCTTAACTATCCCTTAAAAGATATTTTTGTTATGGATGGTTCGAAGCGCTCCAGTAAGTCGAATGCGTTCTTCACCGGTTTCGGAAAAAATAAACGCATCGCTCTTTATGACACACTTATCGAAAAACACACCATTCCAGAACTTGTTGCAGTTCTTGCGCACGAAATAGGACATTATAAATTAAAACATATCCTCAAAGGAATGATCATTAGCGTTATTCATTCTGGAGTGATGTTTTTCCTCCTGTCATTTTTTCTAAATGATAATAAATTATTCGAAGCATTTTATATGCAGAATATTTCCGTGTATGGCGGATTATTGTTTTTCGGCTTATTGTTCACACCGATAGAATTGCTGCTCGGTATCTTTCTGCAATATGATTCGCGTCGAAATGAATTTTCCGCGGATAAATTCGCATCGGCGACGACAAATAATCCGGAAGCGATGATAAATGCTCTGAAAAAACTTTCGGCAGATAATCTTTCTCATCTCATGCCGCATCCGTTTTATGTGTTTCTACATTATTCACATCCTCCGGTATTGAAACGAATAGCCGCACTTCGCCGTATAAGCAATTGAAGTTGCACACCTCCTCTTTTTTAATTAGGTTTAGTAAGTTAATATGACAGAAAACGGTATTTTCAAACAATTTAAAGGAATATTATGAAAAAAGGAACAATTATTCTGCTTTCGGTATTGGGCGGTATCGTCATCATCGGATTGATGCTTTTCGGCTGGATTACTGGAATGTACAATTCATTAGTGAAGTCGGATGAAGGAATCAATCAGGCATGGGCTCAGGTTCAAAACCAATACCAGCGGCGGGTTGATCTTATTCCAAATCTTGTTGAAGTTGTAAAAGGATATGCTGCGCACGAAAAAGAAGTTTTCGAGAAGGTTGCCGAGGCACGAGCGAGTGTCGGAAAGATTCAGGTGACTCCGGAAATTTTGAATAATCCTCAGCTATTCCAAAAATTTCAGGAAGCTCAAAATGCCATGGGAAGCTGGCTTTCACGTTTACTTGCCGTTGCGGAAAATTATCCTCAGCTGAAAGCGAACGAAAACTTTCTTCAATTGCAATCGCAACTTGAAGGGACTGAAAACCGGATTGCAGTGGAGCGAATGAAATTTAATCAGGTTGTGCAGGAATACAATGTTAAAGTCAGAACATTCCCAACATCGATGCTTGCGGGTATGTTCGGATTTTCTCAAAAACAGTATTTCCAATCGGAACCGGGTGCCGATAAAGCCCCCAAAGTCTCGTTTAAATAAATTTTTTTCCGGAGAAAGATTTACCAAAATCTATCATTCTCAGGATTTCTAAAATAAGAAAGTCGAATTATAAATGGACAAATGTCCTGCAGTAAAAATATCATTGGTGTTATTTTTAATTATCTTTTTGATCGGAATATCTTCGGCACAACAAGAAATACCGATAGTTCGTCAGCGTGTTAATGATGCATCGGGAACATTAACCCCCGATGAAATCAGGTCGCTCGAGAGAAATCTCGCCGAGTTTGAGCAAGCCACATCTAATCAGATAGTCGTTTTAATGATCTCTTCTCTTGAAGGAGAAGATTTAAAAGATTACGCTTTCCGGTTCGCTGAAACAAATAAAATCGGTAAGAAAGAGAGAAACAATGGAGTGTTTCTCCTGATCGTAAAGAAAGACAGGAAGATAGATATTGAAGTCGGTTACGGATTGGAAGGAGTCTTAACCGACGCGGTATCGAGCCAAATCATTCGAAAAATAATAGGTCCGAAATTTCGTGATGGAGATTTTTACGGGGGCCTCACAGACGGCATTGATGCAATCATATCGGTTACTAAAGGTGAGTTCAAGGGTGAAGCAAAAAAGAACAGCGTAAAGAAATTTTCTCCGATAATAATAATATTATTGATTTTATTTTTCGGGGTATTCCCTCGCATCTTCGGCGGCGGAAGAAGAAGCTCCATCGGATCAACAGGGTATCGATCTAATTTCCCCTGGTGGTGGGGCGGATTCGGTGGCGGTGGTTTTGGCAGTGGAGGAGGATTTAGCGGTGGAAGTTTCGGTGGTGGCGGCGGATTCGGCGGTTTCAGCGGCGGCGGAAGTTTTGGCGGTGGTGGTGCCAGCGGAAGTTGGTGAATTATAAACAGGTTCAATTTTGAGTTTCATGTTAATCGTTTAAGTCATAATTTTTAAAATCTATTATTATTTTAAATGGAATTATTCGGAAAGAAATATTTAAATAAATCTGAGTTGCAATCTCTCTCGGGGGTAGTTGCGGAAGCGGAAAAAAACACATCCGGTGAAATCCGTGTGGTGTTGAAGCAGCGGCGACAATGGCGGGAAAGAAAACTCACAATTCAGGAACTTGCGTTAAAGGAATTTTACTCGTTGGGAATTCAGAACACCCGTGATCGGACAGGCATTCTCATTTTGCTTCTTCTCTCAGAGCATAAATTTCAAATCATCGCCGACGAAGGAATTAATAAAATGGTTAAGGAAGGAACATGGCAAACAATTGCCGATTCAATGACCGATTATTTTAAGAAGGGCAATTATTTTGATGGGATTGCAACAGCTGTAAGAAAAGTCGGAGAGGAATTGGCAAAACATTTCCCGCGTAAATCGGACGATACAAATGAACTTTCCAATGAAATCATTGAGCGATAACATTTCTACCAGCACACTGTTAAATATTAATTAAATGATTGAACGGATTAAATTCCTACAAAGCATCTCACATCAGTTAGAACCTTCCGGCGAAGCACGCTCAAACCTTCTCGATAAAGTTGTTCGTTATGCAGATGAGTTCATCAATAATATCTACGATATTCCCGCGTATGTTGAAACAGAAGATAAAGGGAAAGGCATTCTCGATTCACCGATTGCCGAAGTTGGATCGGATATAAATACACTTATCGAACTTATTCAAAATAATGTAGACAGACCCGGGTTGAATCCTGCCTCAGGCGGTCATCTTGGTTACATTCCGGGTGGTGGAATTTATTATTCCGCGCTGGGTGATTATCTTGCCGCTGTATTCAATCGCTATTCCGGAATATACTTTGCCGGACCCGGGGCGGTTCGTATGGAGCATATGCTGATAGATTGGATGTCGGAAATTGTCGGTTTGCCGAAAACCTCAGGTGGCAATCTTACATCGGGCGGAAGCGTCGCAAACCTGATAGGTATTGTAGCGGCACGGGATGCGCAGAATATAAAAGGAAAAGATTTTGCGCGATCTGTAATTTATCTCACCGTGCATGTTCATCATTCAGTTGATAAAGCGATTCGCATCGCGGGACTGAAAGAATGCATCATCAGATATATCCCAATGGATTCCACCTACAGGATGAACGCAACATTATTAGAGAGGCAAATTGTTTCAGATAAGAAATCGGGTCTTAATCCTTTTCTCATAATCGCATCGGCCGGCACAACCGATACCGGTTCTGTTGACCCTCTCCCGGTGATTTCACAAATTTCAAAGCAAAATAATCTCTGGTTACACATTGACGGCGCGTACGGAGCGTTCTTTGTTCTTTGCGAAGATGGAAAAAAAATTCTTCGAGGGATGGAAGAGGCAGACTCACTCGTTATGGATCCGCACAAAGGTTTATTTTTGCCGTATGGTTCGGGCGCGGTGCTCGTGCGCGAGAAACAAAAATTGTTCGATTCTTTTTGGTATCAGGCAAACTATATGCAAGATGCGCTCAAAGCTCAAGATGATTTATCACCTGCCGATATTTCGCCTGAGTTGACGAAACATTTTCGCGGTTTGCGTTTATGGCTTCCGCTTCAACTGGTTGGAGTTGCACCGTTCCGGGCGGCGCTTGAAGAAAAATTACTTCTTGCCCGCTATTTTTATGATGAAATTAAAAAGATCGACGGTTTGGAAGTCGGACCTTCCCCGGATCTGTCGGTTGTAACGTACCGATATGTTCCGAAAAACGCTGATGCGAATAAGTTTAACGAAATGCTTGTAAAAGAAGTGCAAAAAGACGGCAGAGTTTTTCTTTCTTCGACTATGCTCGATGGAAAATTTACATTGCGTCTGGCAGTCTTATCTTTTCGAACTCACCTCGATACGATAAACTTAACTCTTCAAATCCTCAAAGAGAAAATTCGATTCCTGCAAAACAGTTAATCAGTAATTGAAATATTTGTCGGAGAGATAAATATCAAACAAACCGTTTGTCATCTGAATTTGTCTTGATGTATCCGGAGGCATGCTGAAGAGTATGCCGGTGAAATTGCCGATTACATGTCTGGTTTGTGCGTCGTAAGAAGTGATTGTAAGATTTCCGGTTTTCGGGACAAACATCCGGAAAAAATTTACAGAATCTGTCAGGATAAAATAAACGTAAGCACCCGGTGAATGGAGTGTTGTGTTAAGATAAGAGAAACCATAACTCCCTGGACGTATACCGACGGTGGTATCGCTTAATGCAATTAAAAGAATTCGTTCATTTAGAGTTGAATTGATAATTGAATGTTCATAACCGGTAATAAGTCCGTTTATTTTTTTTCCGAATAGTAAAGAGTCTTTGACAAATCCGCCGGCACCGCGGCTGGCAGTGTCGTTGGCAAATTCATTACTTGGTTTGTAACTTCCGCTCGCACGTAAACCACTGTCAATATCGGTGGACTCAAATGATAGAGCGCCGGTTCCATATAAACCGGATTTATTATCAGAATCATCAGTCGGATTATTAACCCCGTTTTCCTTCTTACATGTTGAAAGAAGGAATGAGATTATTATCCAGAAGAAAATATTTTTAGTAGTGATTCTTGCCATGTTATAATCTTACTATCTCAATAAAATCATTTTCTTAACATCTCTGAATGCTGAACCATTCAAGTTGCGTGCGGCAATCTCATAGTAGTAAACACCGCTTGGTAAAGATGACGCATTCCAAGTAACCGATTTTAAACCTGCAGCTTGAAACTCATTGACAAGTGTTGCTATTTTTTCACCAAGAATGTTGTATACTTCGACAGTTACATAATTATCCGATGGCAACTGATAATTGATAATTGTTGATGGATTAAATGGATTCGGTATATTTTGCATCAGCGAATATTCAATCGGTATTTGTTTACTGTCGGTTTCAATATTCAGATATAAATTATTCGATTCAATATCATCAATTGTAAAACTGCCGGATTTTGAATTTAAAGATGTAATTTTATTTTCACCTTGTTCATCAAAGAGTGAAAAATAATTTTGTTGATTATCTGATATATTCCATTCTAATTTAACTGGAGGAATAAATGCCTGAAGATTGATTTTTGCTTCAACATTTTTTTTATTATCGGAGAAATCAAAAACCTGAGATCCGTTTGTAAATCTAACATCAAATCCATCTACGGGTGGGAGCGGAGGTAATGTGAAATTATCTGGATCTATGCTGGATTTGTACGCGAAATAGAGAGTTTGAGAATTATTCACAGCATCTGAAATTGTAATCTTATTCATTCCGGATAAAATATCATCTGAGAAGGATTGATTTTTAAGCAGAGCAGAATTATTCTGACGAAGAATTAAAGTCCCCGGTTCGGATGCCTTCACCCAGTAACCCTTACCGGGCATAATCGAATCGGCAGAGAAGTAACTTGTTGAGTAACCAAAATAACGGGATGAAATAATATCGGCTGGAGTAGTGCTGATCGATTGGGTTGAGATAGGATTTGCCACAGATCCGATTATGTTCCAACCGCTTTGAATCTGAATTGTATCCCCTTCAATCGGTTCCCCTGCTAAATATGCTGTGAAGTCATGAGGAAATTTTATCCAATATCCCGGACCCGGTTTAAGAGTATCCGTCATGGAATATCCGGTTTCAAAAGCAAAAGCTGATGAAACGGCATTCGGGAAAATTGTTGATAATGATGGATCCACTAAACTTATCGGCAATGAGACGAGGTTCCACCCACCGAGCAGATTAAAATCGATTGTCGATTGGGTATAATTCCCAAATAAGCAATGATAATTTAATGCTTGAGAAGTTAATGAAAACGAATAACTGCCGGGTGAGCCGGGAAGTATGTTTATCCACGAGGGTGGTAAAGATTGTGTAACAATGTAAGTTCCTGATGGTAAATCTAAAAACTCAAAGTTGCCATTAATATCTGTTGTGGTTTGTCGAGTTTGGGAACCTGCCAGAGAAATAAGCCATCCGGCTAATCCGGTCTCTGAAAAATCTTTTGTACCGTTTTGATTCTGATCGAAAAAAAGAGTGCCTGTGATAATTCCAAACTGTTCGGGTGCGGTGAAACCTAATAATGTTCCGTAATCACCCGCAGAAATGAATTTACCGTTATTCGCTATCGAATATAACGGATAAAGAGTTCTGCTATATTCTGAATACCAATGTTCTCCGCCATTCGTGGTATGAAGAATTGTACCAAGGTCACCAACCGCGATCAATTCATTCGGACCATTATTAGCGATAGCAAATAGAATTACGTTTGTAGCCGAATTCTGCTGAGTCCATGTTGCGCCACCGTTGCTTGTGTGTAATATTTTTCCCGAATCTCCGACTGCCCAACCATTATTTTGATCCGTAAATGTGCAACTGTAAAGTACTGTGTTTATGCCGCTTGCTTGAGGTGACCATGAAGTTCCACCGTTTGTTGTGTGGTAGATTATACCGAAATCACCAACAACCCAGCCGATCAACGGTGTGACGAATGAAATTCCGTAAACCATATGCGGTATAGATGAATTTTGAATTGACCAATCGGCTCCACCGTTGGTGGTTCGTAGAATTATTCCGGTAAAATTATACTGATCTCCTCCAACAATCCAGCCGTCAGATTCATTTGCAAAATCGATTCCAAAAAGTGTGTGTGCAGTTGGGGTTGTTTGTTTTAACCAAGTTACTCCGTCTGTTGTGCGGAGTATGTTTCCTTCTTCACCAACGGCACAACCGTGTGTTTCATCTATAATACTTACGCCGAAAGAAGATAAAGCGGGAGTAGGTGAAGAAATTTGCTGCCACGTTGAACCGTTATTGGTAGTTCTTAACAGCAATCCTTCCTGTCCTACTGCAGTTCCTGAATTATTCGAACTCAAACTGATCCAATTGATGCTCAGTCGTTGCCCGGAATCGAGATTTATCCAGCTTATTCCATTATTAGTGGACTTCATGATTTTACCATATTCGCCAACTGCCCAAAGATAATTTCCGGTATGGCTTAAGCCATTTAAGTTTTCCCCGGACGCAATAGT
Source organism: Ignavibacteriales bacterium (assembly GCA_016214905.1). Taxonomy (NCBI): domain Bacteria; kingdom Pseudomonadati; phylum Ignavibacteriota; class Ignavibacteria; order Ignavibacteriales; species Ignavibacteriales bacterium. Next base: position 518,964 of record JACRMQ010000007.1, read on the forward strand.
TGATGATGACCACGATAAACCTCCGTTTACAGTGCGAAGAATTTTGCCGCCATCGCCCGCAATCCATCCGATAAAATTATTAAGCATGTGGACGCGATTGAAGTTAACCGATTCAGTTGTACTGATCGGATTCCAGGATGTTCCTCCATTATCGGTTCTGTAGAGTCTACCGTTTGAGCCGGCAATGAAGCCGAGATGTGCATCTGCAAAAGTTATATGAAGATATGTAGTCATGCTGGATCCAACAACTTGTGATGTCCACGTTGCACCACCGTCTGTTGTACCGAATAATCTTCCTTTACTACCAACAGCCCAACCATTTGTTGAAGATAAAAATATTACACTATTGATGCTTATTTGACCCAATATTTGTCGTTGGATCGACCAGTTTATTCCGCCGTCTGTGGTATGAAGTATTGTCTCCTGATCACCAACAGCCCAGCCATTAAGTGCGTCGAGGAATGTAACGGAATTTAATCCCGTGCTTATTCCGCTTTGCTGCTCGGTCCAATTTTCACCGCCATCGGATGTAAATAGGATAATTCCGTTATCTCCTACAGCCCAACTGGTTGTTGCAGAAATCATACAAAAACATAAGATATCATCTGTACGTCCGTATTCCTGCCCAGTCCAGTTTATGCCACCATTCGATGTATGAATTATTGTACCGAACTCTCCAACAGCCCAGCCATTGGAAGTATCCACGAATTGAACATTGAAAAGAGTATTTCCTTGGGGTTTCGGCGATTGCCATTCCCATTGCGGGTATGCGGGCTGACTGAGGAAAAGGGAAACAAAAATAAGGATATGCTTCATCATAATTTGTCAGCTTAATTAGGTTTAACGATGAGGCAATGGGGGAAATTACTGTTATATTCAATTTAATAAAATAAAAATAAGATTCAAGTGAAATATTTTTTATTTTTTTGTTTATTTGATTTTTAAAATGTATTTTTATATACATGAAGATACGATATGTTTTCCTCGTTTTCCTCTTGCCCCTAATTATCCATTTAAACAACAGTTTTGCGTCGGAAGCGAAAAAGGTTCTAATCCTGTTTGAAGGACGCGATACACCGAATAACTATGCCCGCGGAGATGCACGCCAACTAGCGATGCTCTTGGGTCATTTTAAAGTTGAATACAAGATCGAAGGTGTAGAAGCTTACAAAAGCGATGAGATGAATAATTACGACATCACATTCTTCATCGGATTCAGTAAGCAATACGATCCTCCCGAGAAATTTTTGCGCGAAGCATATTCTCCCGATAAAATGCTGGTGTGGATGAATACAGGCATGGAATCATTCGCTGCGAGATTTGATCTTGTCAAGAAATACGGTTTTAAATTAGAGCGGTTAGATACGATTTCAAATTTTGATATTGTAACTGCCGGTGGAAGAGATTTTACAAAAGGCGAACCGAATATCAACATAATAAATGTTTTAAAACATGATGAAATTGATATTGTTGCAACGGCGTTTTCCACTGCGACGGGTCGTGAAGTTCCGTATATCATTCGGGTTGAAAACTTTATGTATATCGCCGATTCACCGTTTGCCTCGGCGACGGAAACGGATAGATATATATACTTCGCAGACATGTTGCACGATTTATTGGGACAGCCACATGCCGAAATTCACAGAGCCCTTCTGAGAATCGAGGATGTAACGGTGTTCGAAGATCCGGAACGACTTCGCGATGTCGCGGATGCTCTTTACTCGAATGATGTTCCGTTTTTGGTCGGGGTTGTACCTTTTTATGTCGATCCCGACCGCGGTTTACGGGTAAGTTTGTCAGATAAACCCGAGATGGTGGATGCTGTTCGCTACATGGTTTCGCGCGGTGCTACGATCGTTATGCACGGAATTACTCATCAATATCAGGGAACAACCGCTACCGATTATGAATTCTGGGATGCGAGCACGAATGGTAAGCTGAAAGAAGATTCGAAAGTCTACGTTGAAAAGAAAATGAAAATGGGATTGGAGGAATTTTGGAAAAATAATCTCTATCCACTCGTCTGGGAAACTCCTCATTATACCGCATCGCAGGATGATTATCCGATATTTGCCAAATATTTCAGCACGGCAATGGAACAACGATGTGTTCTTAATGATGCCGATTACAGTCAATATTTTCCATACATCATCGATAAAGACCTTTTCGGTCAGCGGATATTACCGGAAAACTTGGGTTATATACCTTTAAACCCAAACCGCGAAGTGGAAGAAGAAGCTGTGCAAAAATTATTGAGAGGCGCCAAGATGCAGCTCGCTGTGCGCGACGGGTTCGCCTCTGCTTTCATTCATTCGTTTATCGGCATAGATTATATAGAAGAATTTATAGACGGCGTAAAAAATCTCGGTTATACTTTTATAGATGTGAGAGAATTAAATCTTAATGTCCGGATGAACAATCATTTAGTTCTTACCGGATCGCAATCTTATGAGATTCCATTGGACGATCAATTTTTTAGAAAAACAATTATTCAGCCGGATGGGGATATAGATAAACGTGAAGTCTCTGCAGAGCGGATTCAAGGAGTAATCAAAAATCATATCCAACTCTTACCCCGTGAAATATTCATCGCAGAACCGATGGAGTTCAATGAAATTGAATTAACGTGGGTCGATCGGTTAAGAGGTGATGCAAAAAATTTGTGGGATGGTATCTTTAAAGCCGAAGAAGATTATGAATATGCGCGCGTTGCACTTTTATGGGAACCGAATGCGAAGGGGGGCTCATTTAACAATCAGGCAAGTTATGCATCTGCTTTTCGATCTTTAAATATCGAAGTGGATACTCTGAGGTCTGATCGCCTGCCGCCATTAAAAGATTATAACCTGTTGGTAGTACCATATAATATGGTAGAACGACTTCCGGATACAGATTATGATCGCATAATTCAATTCATTGAAGAAGGAGGGAACGTAGTTACCGATGGTAAAAACGATCTTGCAGAAGAGTTAAGTGTAAAATTTGCCAGCTCGAATCTAAAAATTGAACGGATGCGAGATCGCCTTTACCCTGCCGACGCTCTGGTGTTGAAATTCCCTGAAATGATGACCAGATTCGATATTCTTCCTGACGATGATATCCTATGCACTGAAGAAAATACCGATGTACCGGTTGTGATAGGCAGGCAGTTCGGTAAAGGGAAATTCATTTTCCTTGGTGTCAGATTCGATCCCATGTCAACAGGTGGTTACAGTAGGTTCCCATATTTTATGGAATATGTTCGTTCGTATTTTCATCTGAAACCGATTTTACGGCGTGAAAATCTTGAGGTCTATTTCGATGCCGGATACCGTCACAATATCAGTGTTGAAGATTTGGTAAAGAGATGGGTAACCGATGGAATACGGATTGTGTATACTGTTGGCTGGCATCAATACGAAAAATGGACATACGATTATAAAAGACTGATCGAACTTTGTCATGCAAACGGTATTTTAATTTACGTCTGGTTAGAGCCGCCTCATGTTTCAGAGAAATTTTGGAAAGATCATCCTGAATGGCAGGAAGTGAATTTCCGCGGCGAACTGGTTGTTGCCTCCTGGAGATTTCCTGTTGCATTAACAGACAGCACTTGCATGAAAGAAATTAAGGAGATGTATAAATCATTTCTTTTAGAATTTGATTGGGATGGTGTAAACCTTGCTGAGCTTTATTTTGAGGCGGGAACCGACGGACCGGAAAATTCAAATCTGATGACGCCGATGCATTCGTCTGCCCGTACCGAATTCAAAATGCTTTATGGATTCGACCCGGCTCTCCTCTTCGATGATAAATCTGAATACTATTGGAAAACTAATGCCTACGCATGGAACCGCTATGAAGAATACCGCGTAAACCGGCTGTCGAGTTTGCACGAAGAATTTCTTGAGCTGATTCAAGAAGTAAAAAATGAAAAACCGCATTTAGATGCGGTACTGACAGTTATGGATAATGTTGGAAACCCGGAACTCAGGAAGAATCATGGTGTGGACGCGATAAGAATAAATGATCTGAAAAAGAAATTCAATTTCACGCTTCAAATCGAAGATCCGCAGAGCGAGTGGTCGAAAGATCCGAGAAGATATTCAACGATCTCTGAAAAATATAAAACAATCCTCGGCGAAAAAAATGCCGTAATGATAGATATTAATATTCTTCAGTTCCGCGATGAGAAAAAACCGACTATTTTTCCGACTCTTGTTCAAACCGGAATAGAAAGTTATATGCTCGTGAATGTTGCCGCGGCTTCGGCTGATCGGTATTCATTGTATTCGGAGTCGAGCATTCGTCCGCAAGATTTGAGGATGATGAGTTATGCTTCATCGGCAAGAGCTAACTTATCAAGCACCCCGGACGGGTGGAAGTTAAGCGCTCCTTTCCCGGTTGTTTTAGAATTATCAAAAAAATATTCAGCACTTACAACTTCAACCGGTGAACGAATTACATCGGACAGGGGATTGTTTTTTTTGCCACCCGGCAATTACGATCTTACACCGGAAAAAAATACGGGAAAGTTATTGAACACATCGATGCCGACCTCAGGAAAACTACTTTCTATTTCCGGTGAAATTCTCGGTTTAATAAATTCGAATAGAAGCGTCTCGGTTAAATATCGAAGTACAGGTCGGTGTTACGCTTCATTCACTCATAAGCCGTATAATATTTATATAGATGGTAAAGAAACCATCGTACCAATTCTTTCCGGGCATCGCCGCTTCACCGCAGTTTTTCCACCGGGAGAACATCAGGTGCTTGCAGTTCTTGAAACTACGGTTTCTTACGGTGTGGATCTGACCAGTTTCTGGTCGTCTTGGTTAATCGTCGGTTTTGGAATGTTCTCCGGCACATTGTTGATCGGATTTTATACGGTAGTTCGATTTATGCGCTCGCGGAAAGGAGAGCGATGATGCCGAGCGAATCGTTTATCGAGCTTGACATCAGCATTATCTTTGTACTATCGGTTATTCTAATTTGGTTTATGATTTTTTACCAGTTGATTTTGACGATGGCTGGTTTCTTTCATTACACTCATTCTAGAAAAGAAAAGAATAAAATCGATTCCTTAACATTCGACTTTCCAAAAGTAACAATCCTTATCCCGGCGCATAACGAAGAGAAGGTGATTGCCTATACGGTAGAAGCCATGCTGAATCTCGATTATCCGAAAGATAAATTGGATATACTTATTATCAACGATGGTTCATCTGATCGCACAGCAGAAATTGTGGAGAACTACACCAGGCGAGATACCCGCCTGCGCATATATAATGTGCCCAAGGATGAGGGTGGTAAAGGAAAATCGCGCGCTCTAAATTTAGGTTTAAAGCAAACAGACTCTCAATTCATAGCCGTCTACGATGCGGATAACACCCCCGATCCGTCAGCGATGAAATATTTAATGGCGCAATTAATTCAGGATGAAAGACTCGGCGCGGTGCTTGGTAAATTCAGAACGGTTAATAAGAATAGAAATTTATTGACACGTTTCATTAATATTGAAACACTCGGTTTCCAATCTATGCTGCAAGCAGGCAGGTGGAAGATGTTCAAAATTTCCACATTGCCCGGAACAAACCTCGTTATCCGCCGTGATCTTTTAGACAAATTGAAGGGATGGGACGAAGATGCGATTACGGAAGATTCGGAGTTAAGCATCAGAATACACATGGAAGGATACCGCATTAAGTTTGTGCCATACTCGATTACATACGAGCAGGAACCGGAATCGTGGAAAGTTTGGATTAAACAGCGGACAAGATGGGTGCAGGGAAATAATTATGTCGGGAAAAAATTCCTGAAAGAAATTCCGTCGTTTAAAAATAAATTTTTAGCAATTGAATTGCTTTACGTGCTATCCCTTTACTATGTTTTTCTCGTAGCCCTCGTCGGTTCCGATATACTTTTCCTTCTGGGTCTTTTCAATGTTGTTGTCATTAATTTGCCGGGACCTTACACACTAGTCTGGATAGTGGGTATTGTTCTGTTCCTGATGGAAATTCTACTTGCATTGTCATACGATAGAGAAGATAAATTCTCTAATCTTCTGCTGACGTTTCTGATGTATTTCACTTATTGCCAGATGTGGATATATATAGTCGGAAGAGCGATTTATTTAGATGTTATAAAGAAAGAAAAACGGACATGGGTAAAGACGGAGAGGTTTGATGCGGTACGAAAATGATAAGTATTTATTATATCCTAAAAAGTATACTCAACGCCCGCCATTATTGTGCTCTTTTTGAAATCGAAGTAAAAAGAGTTTGAGGTATTTTTAATATAGTTGAATCCTATCTCTATCTTCAATCCGGTTTCTTCCGAAATTTCAAATGTGCGGGAAATATTCATCTCTAACTCCCGGCGCATATCGATGCGGTTTGTCGCGGTAACAGAATCTGCAATATCTGTTGCCGCATAAGTATATGTCTTTTTCTCGTATCGCCAGGAGCCGAGGAATAATAATTCAAGCGGAAGTGCCTGCTCCACATCGACAGATATATTGTTCCCGGAATATGAATAATGATCGTCGTATAATTCATTTTCTCCGATTGAATTTTTGATAGACCTGTTGTTGTTTATCGCGGCTCCTTTGCGTAATTCAGGAACAGCACGCGATATCGCCGATGGGGTGTTGAAATGTGTGAATCTGGTGGAGAAATATGTTGCAGGCGCAGGTATGTAATTCCACAAAAATGTGAATGATGTTTGCCGCACTGAAGGTGTAGTTAAATTATAAGAAATGGTTTTGCCGTCAGTTGTGCCGCCACTACCGGGTTTACCTTTCGAATCTTTTGATAAAGTTATTGAATCGGTTTGTATGATTGGAAAACTTTTCACTCCGAATGTTGGTATGACAGCAAACCAACTGAATGGTAAAATATCGGTTCCAAGAATTAGGGAGATATTGTGCTGAATATTTGTAAGCGCCGTCAGATTCGGGTATGAGTTGTATGTGATTGTGTATGAGGGGCGGATGCTTGCATGTCTGCCGAGCGGCTGGCGGATAGCTGCAGTGCCTGCAAGAATAGTGTTATCCCAACTTTCATAATCAACTTTATTAATCTGCAATCCACACGTGAATCTTATATTTAAAAAATTATCCAAACTGTCTGTCGATTCTTCTTCAAGATCTTCCGTTAGAAGTTCATCATCCGCATCTGTTGTTTCAACTGTATCATTTTCTGAAGTTTCGTCCACGACATTTTTTCTAAAATGATAATTGTATCCGACCATCGCCATGTGGAATTGATAATTACGAGCGGGTAAATCTTTATAGAAAGAAAAAGCGCCCGAATAAAAGATGCCGATATATCTGTTCTCGGTGCTGAATCCTTTAAACAGATTGAGCGAAATCCCTGAGATATTATCTTTTAATGGGTAGTATGAGTCGAAAATATTTGGATCGTTGGTTATAGAAGCTCCAAGGCTGACATGCTGGGCTTTGAGGGGAATTGAAAAGCAGAGGACGAAAATAAATATTGCTTTTGCAGAAATGGCTTTCATATTTTATATCCCCTTTATTGATTAAATTTCTTTAAAAATATGAAGAAAGAACAAGTATTCCAAGATCTTTCAATATTCATGTTAAGTTGACTTTTATCAGAGTCTATTGTAATTTAAGAACGTGTGAATGTTCAGCGATTTCACCGATAGACGCTATTTATTAGGTGAAACCGCCACATATATCTCAGTTCCGATGTCAGAAATATCCTAATTTTTTAACCGGTTCATTATTTTTATGGAAATACTTCTCATCATTCTCATCGCGCTCGTTGTTGTATTATTGATTCTTTTTTTGAGGAGCCAGCAATCCTCATCGGTTGCCGATAAAGATCAATCGATGTTATTGGTTCAGCAGCAGGTAGAATCCGTTCGTTCCGATGTTCATCAGAGTTTAAATCAAATATCGGAAGCAATGAACTCACAGCTTGCTCTCGTTGCAAATCAAATACAATCACAAACAACGAACGTCGGCAGCAGGTTGCAGCAAGTTGCCGAAAACGTTAATCAGCAGTTGAATACGGTTACACAGCAAATTCAATCGCAAACATCGAATGTCGGAGACCGGCTCGATAACGCCGCGCGGGTTATCGGAGAAGTGCAAAAAAATCTTGGTGAGCTTGGGCAGGCAACGAAGGAAATAAAAGAATTGGGGCAAAGTGTTTCGAAATTGGAAGAGTTGTTGAGTGCACCAAAACTCCGCGGTGGATTGGGAGAATATTTACTCGAGGATTTGCTGAAGCAGGTTTTACCCGCGGGACATTATGAAATGCAGTACCGCTTTAGAAACGGACAGGCAGTTGATGCAGTCATCAAAACATCAGACCGTCTGGTGTCGGTTGATTCGAAATTCCCTCTCGAGAATTTTAAAAAATTAGCATCTTCCGCAACCGAAGCTGAAAAAAAATCGTACCAAAAAGTGTTTGTGAACGACGTAAAAAAACATATTGATGCGATTGCCACGAAATATATTCTTCCCGATGAAGGAACATTTCCTTTCGCGCTTATGTATATCCCGTCTGAAAGTATTTATTATGAAATCATAATCAAAGATGAAGGTTTAGCCGAGGGAGTCGGGGCGTATAATTACGCGATTGAAAGAAAAGTTATCCCTGTTTCTCCGAACAGTTTCTACGCGTATCTTCAGGTGATTGCTCTTGGACTCCGCGGAATGTATATAGAGCACAGCGCCAAAGAGATTTTAGGAAATATCTCACGCCTTCAGGGTGATATTGGTAAAGTGCGCGAAGTATTCGACATACTCGGCACGCATATCGAAAATTCAAGAAAAAAACATGAGGAAGCAGATAAAAAGTTATCGCATTTCGAAGCGAAATTGGAAGGAATAACCGAGCATGCTCTTGGTGATTCTTCACAATCCAAAGAATTAAAAACATAGACACCTGCAATTCATTAATATGTACACAAAAGTTCATCCCGACAATCCTCAACCCCGGCAAATTAAGCGGGCGGTTGAAATATTGAAGAATGACGGGATAATTATTTACCCGACGGATACGGTGTATGGTATCGGGTGCAGTATTTTCAGTCCACGCGCAATAGAACTTATCTACCAATTGAAAGATCAGGAAAGAAGTAAACCGTTCAGTTTTGTATGTTCCGACTTGAGCCACATTAGTGAGTTTGCGAAAGTATCGAATACGGCATTTCGTTTGATGAAACAGCTTATACCCGGACCTTACACTTTTATTTTACCGGCGAGCCGACTAAAACAATTACCGAAAAGCATGATCTCGAAACGAAAAACAGTAGGCATTCGCGTTCCGGATAATAAAATATGTATGACGCTCATAAAAGAACTTGGACATCCGATTCTTAACGCGAGCGTTACAGACGAAAATGGCGAAATCATCAACGATCCTGGAGTTATCAAGGAATTTTATGAAAAACGAGTCGACCTGATTATTGATGGAGGAAACAGCATCTTGGAATTATCAACGATACTCGATTTAACCGAAGGTCCTCCCGTTGTCGTTCGCGAGGGAGCCGGGGATTTCAGCATGATCGAAAATTATCAAATTTAAAAATGACGACAAACCAAGCACCCAATATCGTTTTAAAATATCAATCTTATATTTCGGCGCATCATTTTCGTACGTTGCTTTGGAATATTCTTCTCGGCGTGGAAGTTTCGGTGGTTTTAATCTCATATCATTTCATCTGGCACTCGTTCAGATCTGATTTGATTCAGCTTTATGTTTTAAGCGGAATGAGTATTTCATTTTTCTGCTGGGGCGCGGATCGATTTTGGGTTACCATTATTTCACCATTGACGAACGATCCTTTTTCATCATCAGCTTACATTTCCAGAATACCTTTGTGGTGGTTAGCAGGTGGGATAGGTTATGTATCCGGAATTGTATTATCAAAAATATTTTTTCCTATTGATTTTTATGAAGTTCCGATAAAAATATATTTCTTTGTCGGAGCATTTGCGGGAATATTTTCACAGCTAACGATTCAGATTCGAGTTTACAGAATTTTACAATCAAACAAATGAGGAAATATAAATGACGAAAGTTGAACAGCATAAAATAATAGATTTGTTAAGAGATTATCTACACAAAATGAGTGGAAGCGACATGGACGATTTTGAGATGTTGCGCAAACGGGATCGCGATGACGAAGACTTGGATACATTCGGAAGAAGAAGATTATCGGAATTATATGTAAAATATGTTCCTGATCGTTTTAGAGATTAATTTATATCTTCTTCAAAAAAATTTGTTCAAGATTTTGTATATTTCACAATTCATTTTTTTGATTAATTAGGATCTGTATGTCGATTACTTTGAAGCGAGTTGGAATACTGACAGGTGGCGGAGATTGCCCCGGATTGAACGCGGTCATCCGCAGTATCGCGAAACCGGCGATGTCGTATTTTAATTCGCATGTTATAGGTATTTTAGACGGATTTGAAGGATTTGTTGAAGGACGTATGCGAGAGCTGACTAAACTCGATGTTACGGGAATTATCAACCTCGGAGGAACAATTTTAGGAACTTCAAATAAAGGAGATCCATTTCATTATCCCCGCGAAACATCGAATGGCGTTTCGATAACCGATTGTTCCGATATGGTACTCGACAGTTACCGACAATGGGGGCTTGACGCTCTGATCGCTATTGGCGGCGACGGTACAATGAATATCGCTCATAAACTCGCGCAAATGGGAATGAACATTGTCGGTGTTCCCAAGACCATCGATAACGACTTAGAGGCAACCGATATTACATTCGGGCATGATTCCGCTCTTCAGGTTGCAACAGAAGCAATCGACAGGTTGCAGACAACTGCATCTTCACATCATCGGGTTATTGTTATAGAAGTGATGGGTAGATATGCGGGTTGGATCGCATTGGGAGCAGGTTTAGCCGGCGGTGCGGATGTAATTTTAATTCCTGAAATTCCATTCAAGTGGGAATCAATTTTTAATTTTGTTTGGAAACGAAGTAAAGGCGCGCGCTACAGCATCATTTGCGTTGCCGAGGGGGCAAAACCGGTTAACGGTGATATAGTTATAAAAGAAAAAGATTTAAAACGAACCGATCCGATCAGGTTAGGCGGTATCGGCGAACTGGTTGCGGCGCGAATAGAGGAAGAGACAAAGTTAGAGACTCGCGTTACCGTGTTGGGGCACGTTCAGCGCGGCGGCAGTCCGTCGGCATTTGACAGGATACTGGGTACAAGATTCGGCTCCATGGCATTACAGGCGGCTTCGCGTGGTGAATTCGGTACTATGGTTAGCTTACGCGGTCGCGATGTTGTAACGGTGAAATTAGAAGATGCAATCCGTAAACAGCGGCTTGTTTCTCCGGAATCCCAGCACGTTCTTGCGGCGCGGGCTGTGGGAGTTTGTTTCGGAGATTGATAAGATTGTGATATTGTTCCATTGAATCATTGTATGATTAAAGTATAAGTGAATCAGTGAATAAAGCAGTAAACATAACAGGAAGCAAAATTATTGAACCTGAATTTCTGCTTGGTGCATACGGCGCAGGTTATTTTCCGATGGCGGAATCGAGGAGCGGTGAAATCGGCTGGTACTCTCCGGATCCACGTGCAATTATACCGCTTGATGGATTGAAAATATCGAGGAGCTTACGACAGGTTTTAAAGAAAAAAATATTTGAAGTGAAAATGAATAGTTCTTTTGAAGTTGTAATGCGACGCTGTGCTGAAAGAGACGATACCTGGATATCGGAAGAAATTATTAGAAGCTATCTTGAACTTCACCGGCTTGGCTTCGCACACAGCGTTGAAACCTGGAAAGATAAAATGTTGGTCGGCGGATTGTACGGTGTTACGTTGGGGGCAGCGTTCTTCGGTGAATCAATGTTCAGGAGGGTGAAAGATTCTTCCAAAATCGCGCTTGTCTATCTTGTGGAAAGATTGAAGACAAAAAAATTCCGTCTTTTAGATACACAATACATCACGCCGCATCTTTCAAGATTAGGTGCAATTGAAATTCCTCGTGATGAATATCTCTCTTTATTAAAAAATTCTGTCAAACTTAAACGCTCTTTTGTTGATTGATAAGCGATGAAAATTATCGGAAATATGAAACTATTTGTTGCATTGATTTTTATTTTTACATCATGTGAAATTTTATCAGCCCAACCCAAGGATAATCCTGACAGCATGAATGTCCGGTTTATACTTCAAGTTCTTTCAAACCAACAGAAAGCGTGGAACGATGGAAGTATTGCCGGCTATATGGAAGGATACTGGAAATCGGATAGTTTGCTTTTCACAAGCGGCGGAAACATTCAGACCGGTTGGAAAGCAACTTTCGAAAAATACAAAAAGAGCTATGGTTCAAAAGAAAAAATGGGTGTTTTGAATTTCTCGAATTTAAATGTAAAATTACTTTCATCAGAATCTGCCTGGATTTTCGGTAACTGGGAATTGAAAAGAGAAAAAGATAATCCCAAAGGAGTATTTACTCTCATTCTTAAAAAGTTTAGTGACGGATGGAAGATTGTACATGACCATACGTCAAGTAAAAAGTAAAAACCTAACAGCTAATAGCCAATTGCTAATTACTAATTGCTAATAACCAATAATTACTAACTAATAACGAACATTTAACATCTAATATCACACATCAATATGAACTCAACAGCAATTTATAAAACCGATTTTCCAACACTGAAATTCGTTAAACGCGGCAAAGTCCGCGATATTTACGATCTAGGCGAATACTTATTAATTATTGCAACCGACCGGCTTTCGGCTTTTGATGTAGTTATGCCACAGCCGATTCCGGATAAGGGAAAAGTGCTTACACAAATTTCAAATTATTGGTTTGAAATAGTCAAAGATATCATCCCAAATCATATCGTTGTTTCGGATGTAAATGATTTCCCGAAAGAATGTCAGCCGTACAAAGATCAACTTTGTGGAAGAAGTATTGTTGTAAAAAAAGCAAAACCGTTGGCAGTTGAATGTATAGTGCGCGGTTACATCTCCGGTTCCGGATGGAATGAATACAAAAAATCGAAATCAATCTGCGGTATTAAATTACCGGACGGATTGGTGGAATCTTCTAAATTGCCAGAACCGATTTTCACGCCCTCCACAAAAGCAGATGTCGGGCATGACGAAAATATTTCTTTTGAGGAAGCCGCCAATATTATCGGGAAAGAAGAGGCGGAGAAAGTTAAAAACTACACACTCGAAATTTATAAACGCGCCGCCAAAATTGCTTCAGAAAAAGGAATCATCATTGCCGATACTAAGATGGAATTCGGATTTTATGATGAAAAATTAATTCTTATTGACGAGTTACTCACGCCCGATTCATCCCGCTTCTGGTCCACATCGAAATACCAACCCGGAACCGGACAGGATAGTTTCGATAAACAATTCGTACGCGATTATCTTCTCTCTATCAATTTCAACAAGCAGCCCCCCGGACCAACCATGCCGGATTCTGTTATTCAAAAGACATCCGAGTTGTATCGAGAAGCGTTGAAGATGTTAACAGGAAAAGAAGTTCAATAAGAAAAATCTGAAATTCGAATTACTAAATCATAAACAAATCTTAAAACCGAAATAATAAACTGAGTGGTTTCCGGGACTTGGAATTTATGATTTTGGATTTGTTTAGAATTTCGATATTAGAGCTTAGGATTTCATATATGGATATAGATAAGGTACCATTGTGAAAATCAGTGTAAAAGTAAAACCCAACGCCCGTAAAAACACTGTTGAACAGATAGATGCAAACAATTTCGTTGTGTGCGTTTCCGTTCCTCCGGTAGAAGGGAAGGCAAACGAGAAAGTTATTGAATTACTTGCTGATCATTTTGGGAAACCGAAACGATGTTTTACAATCCTTCGTGGAACGACAGGGAAAACCAAAATTGTTGAAATAGCGTAGAGTCCCTGCCGCAGGCAGGGACTCTACTGCTTAAAGGCGTGTATACGGTTGATGGATGAAATAACTTTATCCATATCAAACGGCTTAGCGAGGAACTCGCGCACGCCAAGCTTCTTTCCTTCGCGGGCAAGTTCATTTTCATCTACCGCAGTTATCATGATTACTTTTTCTGTAACACTCGGATGGTTGATTTCTTTTAAAACATCCAAAGCATTCTTTCCGGGGAGGTTGTTATCCAGAATTGCTACATCATAATCATGAAGCAATAACTTTTCCTTTGCGGTGCTGCCGTCGCCGGCAACCTCCACGCTATATCCCTCCTCCTGAAGTATTTTTTCTAAAATTCTCTTAAGCGATGAATCTTCATCTACAAATAAAATTTTTGGTTTTGATCCCATAATGTATCACCCCTTTATTTAATGACCGTTAATGTACGAGGAATGATCATAAAAATCAATTTTCGTTTTAAGATGTTTTGGTATGATTATTTGAAGGTGATACAGCCGGCTGGTTGGTAATAAAAAATCCCGATTAAAAATTATAATTGGGATTTTACATCAACAAAATTTATCGTGTACTTACGAAATAATATTCTTTCTTATCAAAAATAATAAAGATACTTTACTTTGAGAACGCCTGCTCTGTTTGTTGTATGCATTCTGTTCGGCAATAAATTCAATGTAGAATCGAACTCATCGCGCCTATCTTGAACATCGTTTATGGCTAAATATATCCAGCTCTTTGGCAGGAAATTATACGATAGAAGAAATCCGGCGATTAACTGTTGAAACCTATCGGTAGATCGAACGAAAACATTATCAAAATAACAACGGATGCTCAAATCGTTTATCGGAGTAAAAGACAAATAAGGTCTTGTATTGTAAGTTATATCTTGAATATCGTTAGACGGACTTCCTTCGATAAACATATTGACGGAACTTCCGATACCTAAAACATTGAAAGGAAGCCAGCCGAATTCGCTACCAAGCCAGGAATAAAAAGATAAATATCCACGATTGAAATTATATGTCTTCTCGTATCCACCCCAAATATTTCCGTTCCAGGTCGGTGATGTATTGAACCATGTTGAAAAATTAATTGAAGTGGAGTTATATTTTATATCGCTGTCTTTTGATTTTCCTTGATTGAAATTAATCTCAAAACCCCAGTTCGAACGGAATTGCATATTGTAGCCGATCAAACCGGCGTAGTCGGGCGCTTTATCGGCGTCTTCATATCCATAAAATCCACCGCCGTAAATCATTATTTGACGAATTGTTCCATCTTCATAATACCAGCGCGGTCCTGAAAGTGCAACCAATTGTGCCGTACCTTTCCATGGAACGAATCCCACCTGATCGACATTGAATTTTTGTGAGATCGCTCTTCCTTTTATACCCGTAAACCAATTCTCTTTTGAAATTGTTCCGCCCGCCGATGCGGCAAAACCACCCTGCTTATCGTTGAATGACTCGGCAAATTGATAAGCGAACTGCCAATCGGAACCGCGAAATGCGCCATCAACATCGATGAAACCGTTATCATTTTCTGCCGAGTGTTTTGCCGCCACCAAAATTCCAAGAGAAGAATTTTCTAATATCTGTTTTTTTATTCTCCCAAGCGCGAAGTATGCTTTATCTTCCTTTTGAAATGTTTCGTCATTTTTATATTCCTTTTCATTCGTCATTGCAACAAAGCCACCGTATTCAAAATCATCGAGGCGGCCAAAAACTTTTGAGCCGACAATAAGCGGTACTTCGGAGCCATCCGAAAGTTTCTTTCCAATCCTGCGCGAATAAAATAATTCTATCGGTTGGTAAAATCCGGAATTGCGTTGTCTGCCCGATGGCGTGAAGACCTCATTCCCCTGCGTGAAGAACGGTCTTCTTTCGGAAAAATATGTTTCGTATCGCGAGATGTTGAATTCGTACGGATCGGCTTCGATCTGTGCGAAATCAGGATTGCCTGTGAGCTGGAACGTAAGCGCCTGGGATGGATTATAGAAGATGTCTATCCCTGCATTGGGATCGATCTTATATTTATTGTCGTGAAGATAAGTTGCCTTTGCAATTCCGACCGGATAGATTTCTAAATTCAATCCTTTTACACTCGGCTTGAAATTATCGAAAACCATTTTACCGAATTTGGAAATACGTTGTCCTTCATTCTCTTCATACTGATTCCAGTAAATATCCTCCGTGCCGTCAGGAATCCATCTGTCAAAATCCAAACCCCACTCATTCAATTGTTCATTGTATTGAATCGACCGGTAAGGAATTTCCATCTCAACAACAAATCCCCAGTCGTACACTTTACTTGCGGCAAACCAAACACCGTCCCAGCTATAATCGCGGTTCCGTGCATCATCTAAAAGCCGGCAGTCGCCGCGTACACCCGCCGCGTTAACTGCGAATTTATATGCCGTTCGTTTATCACCGAAAGTATCCAGCATGATCGAAACCATATCGCCACCGTAATTATCGAGCACACCTGTATTGATCTGGGTTTTGGAATTATCGCCGACACACACCATAAGACAATACAGTGCATCTTCGGTTGTTAATACCTTCGCAGTGGTTTTTTGTGTCGGTGCTTTACCGTTATAAGGTTGAAATTGAACAAAATCGTTCAATGAGTCAACTTCAGACCACAAAGGGTCTATCGCTCCATCAACGTTTGGTGCAATGTTTGTTTTTTTTAGATTTAAAGATTTTTCAGCCGAGAACGAAGTTAACGGTGCTAATATCAAAAAAATGATTACCAATCGATTCATAATTTTTACGGAGGATATACCTAAAGATGATATTTTATTAAAGAAACTATTATCTGGAACGAATATCGAATCAAAATGTTGCGGAACAGATTTCGGGATAATTTTTCATACTTTAGTGTTAATAACAGAAGTAAGATAAAATTAGCGAAAAAGTTGACCAATAAATGATATTTTAAATCTTCACTGTGTAATTTGTGTGATTTTGGTTCTTGGTTGAGCGATAAATCTTTCTTATCTTATAATAGAATAAAATGCCAAATTTTACCTTTTGCCTCATTTATTCCCGAAAATTTAGATTTTCCTTTATATGAATCTCCCCCTCGAGTTGATAACCATCGCTCGATGAACGATGGTTCCTCTTTAATTGTTAATTAATTTATTACACAAAACTATTCCGGTTTATTCATGAAATCATTAATAATATTTACTCTGAACCTCTCTTTATTTCTAAGTTTAATAATATTTTCAGGAGCAAATTCTCAGGTTAAAAACGACCAAAGCATTACAGGAGTGCCCTGGCATGGAGACAGAGGAGTAACTGAAGTTGTAAGTCAAATCGTTAAACGAGAAGAATTGTCTCAGAAGCTTCCGTTCGCTATAAGACCCAGAAGAGAGGAATATCATCTTCCTCATAAAACTGAACAGAATCCATCTGCCCCGTCAATATCTCATTGGCCCTTCGATGAGAAAGTGGTTCAACAAAATGAGATTTCAAGTATAATGGCTCCGCAAACGGTTGGAACATCTTTTCTTGCGACTCAAATTTCAGAAGCATCGGGATATATTCCACCGGATTGTAATGGAGACGTAGGACCGACTCAGGTACTTGTTCACGTTAACGGAAGAATCAGAGTTTTCAATAAGAATGGAACTGTTGGTGGATTGGATGTATCGGATAATACGTTCTGGACATCGGTGCGAAATGGTGCCGATGTAACCGATCCACATGTCAGATATGATCGTATCAGCGGAAGATGGTTTGTAGTAATTATAAACATGCCGTCATCCGGCGCGAATAGGGTTTTAATTGCTGTAAGTTCAGGTTCAACTATCACTAACACATCGAGCTTCACTTTTTTCCAGTTTCAAAACGATCAGGTCGGTACAATACCGAATGTTGATACCGGTGGTTTTGCGGATTATCCGACACTGGGTGTAGACGCTAACGCTCTTTATATCGGAGCGAATATTTTTAATTCCGTCTCATCGGCTTTTATTGGAACGAGCGTTTATGTCGTTCGAAAATCAGATTTGTTAACAGGTACATTGACTGTAACAGCATTCCGTGGTTTGACGAACGGCTCGACCACCGGACCTTTTACACCTCAGGGTGTACACAACGATGATCCGACAGCGACCGAGGGATATTTTGTTGGTGTTGATGCAATATCATTTTCAAAATTGATCATTCGACGTGTAACAAATCCCGGTGGCACACCTGTACTCTCAGGAAATATCGAACTTACCGTTCCAACTACCGTTTATCCGATTCCGCAAGTCGTGCTCGGCTCTGCATCCAACCGTCGCCTTGATGCGTTGGATGATAGATTGTATGCGGCACAAATGAAAAAAAATAGGATAACAGGCGAAACAAGTTTATGGACGACTCACAATATTGAAGTGAGTACGAGTGGAGTTGGAGCAACCGGTGGCGGACGAAACGGATCGAGATGGTATGAAATAATAAATTTATCTTCCACGCCGTCTTTGAAGCAATCAGGGACTTTATTTAATTCCGCAGCTACCAATCCGCGTGGTTATTGGATCCCAAGTGTAGCCGCAAGCGGACAGGGACACATGGCATTGGGATGCAGTTACGCGAGTACGAACGATTACGCCGGTGTGGCTGTTTCAGGAAGATTATCCGGTGATGTGCTTGGAACAACTCAGTCGCCTGCTATAGCTTTCGCGAGTTCAACGGCATACAATGTAGAAGCAAACGATAATCAACGCTGGGGCGATTATTCTCAGGTTGTTGTTGATCCTGCTGATGATATGACGATGTGGACTTTCCAGGAATATTGCAATGCGACTAATTCATGGGGTTTGCGGGTTGTACAATTATTAGCTCCCCCACCGGCAACTCCATCGAGTGTTTCTCCAACAACTGTAAACACTGGTACATCAAACGTCAACTTAACACTTACCGGCACTGCAACTTCCGGTTCGGGATTTTACGATCCGGGTGTCGAATACCCGAATCGTCTTAGTGCTGTCATCAATGGCGGTGGTGTTACGGTGAACAGTGTCGCGTTCACCAATCCAACCACACTGACTCTTAATGTCTCGATCGCGAGTGGTGCATTAACAGGCGCACGCACTATTACAATCACTAATCCGGATGGTCAATCTGCAACGAGCGCAACGGGAATACTCACTATAAATAATTCATCATGTCCCACAATCACGCTTTCACCAACAACATTACCGGATGGTTCGTTGGGAAGTTTATACTCACAGACTATCACCGCATCGGGCGGTATCGCTCCTTATACTTATTCCATAACAAGCGGAACATTACCGGTTGGTATTTCACTGAGCGGAGGAGGTATTTTATCGGGAACTCCAACAACATCCGGCTTGTACAATTTTGCAATTACCGCAACTGATCAAAACACTTGCACCGGAAGTTTATCGTACACTTTGAATATCGGCGGTTGCCCCTCGATAACGCTTTCTCCTTCCACACTTCCTTCAGGAATGGTGGGATCTGCATATAGTCAAACAATCACAGCGAGCGGTGGAACTGCACCATATTCTTATTCAGTAACGAGCGGGGCTCTGCCTTCAGGATTATCCTTGACTTCGCTCGGTGTTTTAAACGGCACGCCAAGTTCATCAGGAACTTTTAATTTTACCGTCACTGCTTCGGATGCAAGTCTGTGCGTGGGAAATTTGGCATATTCTATTACAATAAATCCGAGTCCGGGGAACACAGTTGTTCTTACAACTTTAGAAACAGCTTACACACAAAATTTTAATACTCTGGCAATCACAGGAACATCGAGCACTATGCCGATGGGCTGGATGTTTACCGAAACCGGATCAAATGCCAATACAACCTACACGGCGGGAACTGGTTCCGGAACGGGAGGCGATACATACAGTTTTGGTTCAGCTTCAAGTACAGATAGAGCATTGGGTGGTTTGTTGAGTGGTACTTTAGTGCCGGCATATGGCGCAAGCTTCACTAATAATACCGGCAGTACAATTACATCACTCGCAATTTCATACACGGGTGAAGAGTGGCGTTTGGGTGCAACAGGCAGGGCTGATACTATTCAATTTCAATTCTCAACAAATGCCACAAGTTTGACAACAGGGACTTACACACGCAATTCTGCTTTTGATTTCGCGACTCCGGTTACAACTGGAACTGCCGGTGCGTTTGATGGAAACGCCTCTGCCAACCGCCGAACTATTTCAGGAACAATTAATGGTTTGAATATCACAGATGGATCGTCATTCTTTATCAAATGGACAGATAAAGATCTAACGGGTGCCGATGATGGACTCGCAGTCGACGATTTTTCTTTGACGCCATCAACTACACTCGTGCCTACCAATCCGTCGATCGTTGGAAGCGCAAATCCATTAACTGTGTTGATTGGAAATACTACTTTACTAACCGGAGTAGTAACTCCGGGAACCAGTCCAACAAGCAGCGGCTTAAGCGTAACCGGTAATTTGTCTGCGATTAGTGGCAGCGCTACGCAACAATTTTACGATGACGGGACACATGGAGACGCAGCGATCGGAGATAATATATTTAGTTTCCAGTCTTCTATTCCAACCGGAACTTCAATCGGTTTAAAACAATTACCATTAGTTGTTTCGGATACTCAATTAAGATCTGGGGTTGATACTATAGATGTAACTGTTGCTGAATTCATTTGTCCGACTATTACATTAACACCTTCGGCGTTATCGAACGGTATTCAATACAATTCATATAATCAAACAATATCTGCAAGCGGCGGAACTTCTCCATATTCATATTCAATAACTGCCGGAACACTGCCAAACGGAATTACACTCGCTTCAAACGGAAATCTTTCCGGTACACCAACAGTCAAAGGACAGTTTATCTTTACTGTCACTGCTACAGATTTGAATTCATGCGTTGGAAGCAGGGAATATACATTCACGATCGATTGTCCTGCCATATCTCTTACTCCAACAATATTACCTAAGGATACTGTTGGAAAGTTATATTCGCAAACTATTACCGCAAGCGGGGGAACTTCTCCATATTCATACTCGGTAACTGCCGGAATACTGCCAAACGGAATTACACTCGCATCGAACGGAAATCTTTCAGGTACACCTACGGTTCAAGGGGTGTTCACTTTTACAGTTACTTCAACAGACGTGAACGCATGCGCTGGAAATCGTGAATATTCACTCACGGTTGATTGTCCGTCCATAACTTTCGTGCCAATAACATTACCGGATGATTCAGTCGGGAAATTTTATTCACAGATAATAACAGCGGATGGCGGCACAGTTCCGTATTCATATACCGTTATCGGTGGCATTCTGCCGGATGGATTGTCGTTAAATTCGAATGGGACAATTTCGGGAACATTATCCAAAGCAGGCACATTTAATTTTACAATCAATGCGATTGATTCGTATGGTTGTGCGGCTTCAAAAGCATACACAATATCTGTGCTTCAAATGTCAGAAGTCGTGGAAATTCCATTATTGGCAAAATGGAATCTTGTTTCAAATCCTGTAGGCGTCATAAACGATTCCGCCTCAATGCTCTTCCCGGGCGCTACCGGTAGTGCTTATAAATACACGGCGAGCGGATATCAGGCATCGGCGCGATTGATGAACGGTTACGGGTATTGGATGAAATTTGCTTCTCCCGAAACTGTCCTTGTTGAGGGGAGACCACGATATGAAGATACAATTGACGTAATGGATGGATGGAACATCATCGGCTCGCTGACACGTGGAATTAACGTATCATCGATTACCGGTGTGGGAACATCGATCAAATCTGATTTCTTCGGATACGATGAAGGTTATAATATGACCGATTCGATAATTCCCGGAAAAGGTTATTGGGTTAAAGTGAATCCTGAAGGGAAATTGCATCTCTTATGGTCGGCATCTCCGAACGCAACTGCAGTTCGGTCAGGTCGGTTATCCGAACTGAAGAATAATATGAGCGAAATTATTTTCGAAAATCAATCGGGGCAAAAACGCTCTCTATATTTCGGTGTACAGAATGGAGTTATGGAATCGAAATTTGATTTGCCGCCAACTCCGCCTGAAGGTATTTTCGATGTCCGTTTTAAATCTCAGCGATTTGCCGAAACATTTACACCCCATGTCGGTAAACAATTGCAATATCCGATTCAAATAAGCGGTGCAGTTTCTCCTGTCGACATCCGGTGGAATTCAGCTCTCATTACCGATCAGGTTGTGAGATTGCAGATCCAGGAATCCGGGAAAAAATTAAGGAATGTTAAACTGACCGGAAATGGAGAAATTAAAATTAATGATCCTGATAATGCAAAACTCACATTGGTTTTATCCGATCGGAGTGAAATTCCGTCTGAATATAAATTACATCAGAATTATCCCAACCCGTTCAATCCGGTTACATCAATAGCATACGAATTACCGGTGGAGAGCAAAGTTCGACTTTCTGTTTACAACATTTTAGGTGAAATTGTTTCGATTCTTGCGGATGAAACGACAGACGAAGGATTCCATTCAGTTGAGTGGGATGCGAGCAGTGTAGCAAGCGGAATTTATTTCTATAAATTAGAAGCGACCGGAATTAGCGATAATACAAAGTCGTTCGTTCAGATTAAGAAGATGCTGCTGGCGAAATAAATGCAATCGAATTGTTAATTGTGAATGGCTAATCGCTAATTGCTAATAACCAAGAGCCAAGAGCAGTGAGATAAGAAAGGCAAGAGTATTTATTTGCCGAAGGCATCCCTTCGGAAACTTTTGCCTTTTTAATTTATGAATTGTTTAAAAGCTCAACTCAACCAATTAAGAAACAAAGTAATTATTATTGCATTTGTAAAGTCAATAAAAAATGCACCAACTATTGGCACGACAAGAAACGCGCGCGGTGCCGGTCCGAATTTGCTGACGAGTGTTTTCATGTTTGCCATAGCGTTTGCAGTTGTTCCTAAAACAAATCCGATGAAACCGCTCACTGTCACAGCGGATTCATAATCCTTTCCCATGGTTCGAAAAGAAATTGTAAGTGAGAATAGTGCAACTACTAAAACCTGTCCAATTAAAATAGCCGCCAGAGGAACTGCCAAATAGACAAGCTCCCAGAGTTTTAAATCCATTAAAGCGACCACAAGAAAAATATTCAGCGAAATCGATCCGATCAGCTCCATTGTATTTTGATCTATGTTAAACCATGAAGTTTTATCGTCAATGTTCCGGAATATTGATGCTATTATCATTGCACCTATGTATGCGGGTAGAGTCCACCCAAACGATTTAAAATAAAAACTAACTACACTTCCAATTCCCATAGCAATAGCCGCTACAATAATATTCATCATCAAACCGGAATCTTCGCGGTCTATTTCAATCTTTACGATTTGCGAATCGGTATTTAATTCGTGTTGTAATTCTCTTGTAGAGTTTAGTTTATTGGAAGTTAACTTGTGTTTTCTAATTAGATATGTTCCAACAGGTCCGCCAAGAATTCCACCGCAAACAATTCCGAATGTTGCCGCAGTGATAGCAATCGTGTGCGCGCCTGTAACTCCGGCGTTTTCAAACAACTGGGCAAAAGCCATTCCGGTCGCAGGACCTCCGACTAATGTTACGGAACCGGCAATAACACCGAGAAGGGGATTAACGCTGAAGGCGGAAGCGATTCCCATTCCAATGAAATTTTGAACAAAACAAAACAAGGTCGACATCAAGAAGAAGATTACAACATACTTTCCACCTTTTTTTAATAATGGTAAACTAGCTCCTGCACCGATGGTTGTGAAGAAAAGTACCATAAACAGCGGTTGGGCAGTCGTGCTAAATTTGATATTAACAAATCGATCGTGAAAAAATAAATTCAATCCCGCGAAAAGCAGACCACCTACAACAGCAGATGGTATGTTTAATTTATCAAGGAATTTTATCCGCTTTCTGATTACCATGCCGATGTAAAGTATGATCGCTGCGATAGCCAATGTTTGGATGAGATCAAGATCCAAAACTGTCGTAATATTTTCTGTGGTGATATTATTCAAAAGGGGAAATCCTCCTTAACGTCGAATACTTTTTCTTGTTTTTGCACTTTTGGCTTTTGTGCTTGAAGGTGTACAGAATTTGAGGTGACATAAATTGCTTTTCTCGGTGTTGTCGGGCAAGCATGTTCGCACGCACCGCATCCGATACAGATATCATTATTTAATTCGGGCAATTTGAGTTTTCCCTCGTACGGGACAGTATACACAGCTTTTGTGGGACAATGTTCCGAACAAGCTGCACAATCTTTCTTCTTAGCAACAACAACGCAATCTTCTTTTATAAATACTGTTTTACCGATTTGAACCAATTTTTTCTTATCAATGGATAATGGAAGAATTGCGCCGGTCGGACAAACATCGCCGCAGATGGTACATTCATAGTTGCAGTAGCTTGCATCGTAATTCATCTTAGGCTGAAATAATCCGGCAACTCCATATTCGACAAAAGATGGGTATAAAACTTGTGTTGGGCATTCAGTTACACAAAGTGAGCAAGCAGTGCAGTAAGTTGAAAAATGTTGAATACTCATAGATCCGGGCGGGGAAATAGGATTGCGTTTAGTTTGCCAATAACCACTCTTCACCGTATCTGATTGAGTTGTATTTTGAACTATCGATCCGATCAAAGGAACCGACATTGATCCTAAAAATAACCGCCTCGATTCTATAAAAGATGTTTGATGTTTTGAGAATTTCAATTGAGGGGGTGTGTAGATGATTCCGTCGGTCGGGCACGATTTGATACAATTGAAACATCCTATACAAGCACTGAAATCTATTTTTTTAGTTTTACTCTCGATGCAGTTTGCTTTACAAACTTTTTCGCATGCGCCGCATTCGGTGCACGATTTCTCATTAACTACAATCTTATAAATGGTAAATCGCGACAATAATCCAAGAATCGCTCCTGCCGGGCAGAATGAATTGCAGAAAAGGCGACCGTGAAAATATGAGAGATAAAATATCAAGATCAGAAAGAATATTGAACCGACCATTAAAGATAGTTCAATTGACCGTAGAGGAATATCATAAAAAAAATAAATTTGAAAACGGGAAAGGATAGCTGCTAAACCATTATTCAATAAGGTGGTCAGAGGTTCAATGAGCGTCGTTAGTATCCTGCCGTAATTTGAATACGGTTCAAGAAGATTTAGAAATATGGAACTGCCGATTAAGACGGTTATAAAAGTGAGCCCTAAAAAGAAATAATGAAAAGCATAAGATGGTTTTAGATAAGAAAACCGAAACCGTTTATTTATTTTCTTTCTGATGTAGATGACTATATCTTGAAAAGTACCAAGCGGACAAATTGTTGAGCAATAAACCCGTCCGAATAGCAATGTAAGAATGATGATGAAAAATAAACCTGCCGCTGCCCAACCAAAAGATACTGAAATCATCAACAAAGCCGGAACCAACTGAATAGAAGAGATAATTTCTATTGCAGGTATCGGAATGCTGTTTCTAGGATCTATAAATAGTAAGCTTAACAGTAAAAAGAAAAATAACGAAACACCGATACGAATTTTTTTTAATTTGGTGAGGTTCAATCGGATTACACATTTATTCGCTTTATATTCATCTTATCAAGATCTTTTCTTCCTATTTTCATGTCCGATGCGATTCGAATATACTCAACATCGTCGGGTTTCAATCCGAATAGTTTCGCAGCTGCTGCATCGATAGCGACAATATCTGTCGAAATTAACTGAGCTTTCATTGTTACAACATCTTCAACCGAGACACCTTTTGGTCCGTTAGCCTTCATAACATTAAATGCGTCAACAATATTGAGTGTTGGTTTACGGTAAGATGCAAAATCGGCTATGCATTGATGTAAATCGTTCCTATGCCAATATCTTCTGTCCCACACATTACCCATAAGATTTTTCATGGCAATCGTAAGCGAAGTCCCGCTATGACTTTTCAGGATGGGAACATTGATGAATACGTCTGCCCCAAGAATCAATTCATGTTCTTTAGAGGATGTCAATGATTTACCTTTAGGAATTTTTATTTCGTGATAGTAACTTTCACTATTGCCCGGCGCAATTTTACCCCCTGCATCTTTCACTGCTCTTTCGATACCGCTATTGCTGTAGCATCTCTGCCATTCGTCGCAAGTATGATCAACAACGTAAACCTCTTTGGCACCAACTCTGGTGCAATGTTCGATTATTCTTTTGATCAACTTTGGATGAGTATTGCCTGCTCTATCGGGTGATACATCCCACCCGATGTTCGGTTTGATTACTACTTTTTGTCCTTTATTGATAAACATTTGCATTCCTCCGAGAGCTTCAATTCCTTTATCAAATAAAAGATCGGGTTCTCCACCTTTGATTGCAACTAAATCGAAAGGAAGCAGGGAAGGGGAAGATAAGAAATTATTAGGATATCCGGTAGCAGCATATGTACCGAATACTAATGAAGCGCCAATGGTTTTCTCTAAGAAAGCTCTTCGATCCATAAAATTCCTTTTAAATAATACTGTTAAGAAACAAATTCAGTTATAATCTAACGTTCGTGGTCGAGATTGTCAAGTAGACCAGTAATATAGAGGGGAGAAAGGATTAAATATGCAGACGGAAATTAATCTATGGTACCGATCCAATAACCATATTCAAAAGCATCGCTCCATTGACCAGCGAAGTTGTTAGCCTCAGCGGTAGATTTAAATCGTCCAATAGAGACGCGAAAATTATTTTTAACGTTTACTACAGCGGCAACAAAACCGGCTTCATTCCACCTGACAACTTCTTCTGTCGCAGATTTTTCGCTTGAGTATACGGCAATGTAGACCGTGTATCGTGAATCAGCTGCTATGCTGGGTTGAGGTACCGTTTTGGATAGATCAACTGAAAGAGGTTCTTTTGTGACCGCAGATTCGTCTGAAGGTTTTTGCCGAACAGTAGTTTCTCCTTGCTCGTTATCAGGAGTAAGAACAACAGTTTCAACGGTTGCTGATGGTTGGTATAAGTTCAAATAAAAGAGATATAACAAAAATACCGCAGAAGAAGTAACCGCGATGATAAATCCTCCAAGCAATATATATTTAATCGGATGATATTGTTTTTTTGGTTGATGGAGGAATGGCTGCGGTGCTGATTCTTCATCTGCAGATACATATTGCTTATTTTCAATATTTAGTGGCATATCAATATTGGTGTAATCATATAATTGTTACCAATTTACAATATCGTTATGATTATGTCAAATTATAATAATAGTAAGCAGATCGACCGCTTGAAGGCAGGAATAATGCTAAAAGTAAATAAGAACCGTTTAACGATTATTTCATTTGAGATCTTAAAAGTGTGATAATTTCAATTCCATGGAGATCAGTTATTTCACGAATTATTTTCTTGGTAACCCTAATAAGATTATATCCAAGAATTAGACCGAGAACAATTTGTAATCCGGCGAACGAACCGATCGAAATAAATAATACCTTCGAATAGATGGTTGGTAAAAAAATAATTTTAATCGCCGAAACAACTGTTAA
Organism: Ignavibacteriales bacterium; assembly: GCA_016214905.1. NCBI lineage: Bacteria > Pseudomonadati > Ignavibacteriota > Ignavibacteria > Ignavibacteriales > Ignavibacteriales bacterium. Next base: position 546,389 of record JACRMQ010000007.1, read on the forward strand.
AAGAAGAAATATTGAAATTCCATACATTGTAATCCAATACCAAATCCATGAGCGGAATATACCCCTTCTTAAGAGGTCAGCAAAAATCGATTGATCTTCCGATAATTTAGCAAAAACAGATTGTGCAATTAAAGTTCGTTTATCTGATGTCAATTGATCTAAAACTGATCGCTCTTTTGGTTCTAGAAGTATCAATAATTCTCTCAGAATGATTTCATTTGATTTATATAGAAAACGAAAAAGTTTATTATCCAGCCATATGTGGAATTCCCCCAACCATTGAATTTTATCAGAAATTAGTTTGATAATTTGAAAAAGATTAATGCTACCTAAGAGAATCAAAAAAACTTCACACAACTCCGGGTACAGCATTAGAGTGAAGATGTTTTTTGTACCAACGGTTGCAATTATCCCGAACCAGACGAAAATAAAGAGATAACTGTAAAGCCCGGTTTTTGTCAAGCGCTCTAGGTCTTTAAAATAATTGTATTGAATTTCTATAGTATTCACTTGACTTTTCCTTTTTTATTTTGTATAATATTCGCCAATAAGATACATATTCGAGAAAAATTACGATATGATGGTTGTCATGTGTTGTGTTAGGTGTCAAAATTGGGCGATTTTAAGCGAATGTATTAAAAATACAGTATATTCGTCAATTTCGACTTTATTATATCAAAGACTGAAAAGAATATGTCACTAACGCTTATGTTATTATAAAACAATGGATTACGGAAAAAACAGGTTTTATTAAAAAAATGAGCTTTTTTTTGAAATGAATTTCAACCACAACAATAAATTACAATAAATAGAAGATAGAATGCTGAAAAGACATCAAAAATCTGGAATTATCTATAGGAGTTTTATGAAAAATTTGTACAGGATTTTATTTTTCTTTGCATTTATAACTACGACAGTTATTTCTCAAACTTCGTGGACTGGAATTTCAAATACAAGCTGGACAAATTCTGCAAACTGGACGGCAGGAATACCAACTGCTACTACAAACGCCATAATCGGTGATGCAAACTTCACCGGGCCAAACCAACCATCTATTTCAACCTCAGGAGCTATTTGTAATTCGTTAACAATCGGTACCGGAACAAAAACCTCCTCACTCACCATGGGCACAAATAATCGGAACCTGACAATCAATGGTAATCTCATAATCGGTGCAAGAGGTACTCTCCAACAAACTAAAGGAAACTCTGTAAATATTTCTGGGGACTGGAGTAATTCAGGAACATATCTGGCGACTAACAATAATTCGACTGTTGTATTTGCAGGAACATCTCAGTTGCTTTCCGGTGCAACAACATTTCGAAGTATGACTGTTAATGCGAGCAGCACACTTACGCTAAATTCGAATATTATAGTGACAACTCTTGTAATTGATGGTACTCTGGATCCAAATGAACCTGCATGCACTGTCACAGGTATGAGCAGTTTGACCGTTAATTCTGGTGGAACATTGTTAGTCAAGCGGTCAACGTTTTCCGGAAACTATAGTGCTACAACAAAGACTCTGGCAGCAGGCAGCATCGTTAGTTATGCTGCTAGCACTATTAACCAAACAGTTGATAACACTCTTAACTATAGTACACTGATTATTGCAGGTTCAATGACTAAGTCATTGGCGGGTAATTTACCTGCATTGAATTCTACAACGTCAAGTACCGGTAATATCAACGTCAATAGCGGCACCTTCGATCTTCTTTCATATACGGCGAACCGCGGCACAACAGTGGCGGGAGGTAGTGTAAGTATAGCAAATGGAGCAACGATAAAAATTGGGGGAATAAATTCTTTCCCGATAAATTATGCAAGTGTCAATCTCGGAACAAATTCCACGGTTGAATATGCGGGTACTGCTCAGACAATAACTCCTCTATTATATTACAATCTGACTAACAGTTCAGCCGGTTCTCGTACATTCCCTTCAACAGGAACGATAGGGATTTCGGGGATATTTACGCCCGGTTCGAGTTCATTCTCCGTTTCTGGTAGTACTGTCAGTTTCAATGGATCTTCTTCCCAGTTGATTCCCGGGTTCACATTCAATAATCTTACAATAGACAACACAAGCGGGATTAATTTATCTGGTGATGTTACAGTGAATGGTGTACTGACAATGACCAATGGTATCATAAGTACCGGAATGAATAATATTTTCCTGACATCATCCGGTTCTATAAGTGGGGCAGGTGCGGGGAAATATATTTATGGTAATTTAAGAAAAGGATTCTCAACGGGCGCACAGACGTTCAAATTCGAGATCGGTGATGCTATAAATTACACACCGGTTGATCTTTCATTTGAAAACATTACAACCCCGGGTGATATTTCCGCTTCAACTATTGCCTCTGAACATTCAAATATTTCAGCATCACCTCTTTCAAACGTACAAAGTGTAAATCGATATTGGACGCTAGCAAATAGTGGAACTGTTTTTTCAAATTATGATGCAACGTTTACATTTGTTCCCGGTGATGTGGATGCGGGCGCGAACACAAGTAATTTCTATGGAGCACAATATTTATCCTCAAGTTGGTCTTTGCCGGATGTTGGCACAAGAACTTCAACAACTACCAAAATAACCGGTTTAACTGGTTTCGGAGATTTTGCCATAGGTGAGAAGAAAACATTTGTCATTGCGGCAGCAAGTGATGCCAGTGGTACGATTTCACCCTCAGGAAGTGTAATAGTACCTTACGGCAATGAGCAATCATTTTCAATTACCGCTAATACCGGTTATCATATTACCAACGTAATTGTTGACGGAAATTCACAGGGTGCAATCTCTGAGTTCACATTTACGAATGTCACAACCGCACATACGATTACTGCCAACTTCGCGATCAACACATACACATTAACAGTCAATGCGACAAACGGTACAGTTACAAAGAACCCTAATCAGTTGACATACGATCATGGAACAAGTGTCGAGTTAACAGCAACACCTTCAACCGGATATCACTTTGTCGATTGGACAGGAGATATTACAGGATCAGTGAATCCATCAAGTTTCGCGATCAACACATACACATTAACCTATACAGCGGGATCGAATGGAACAATCACCGGAACAATTTCGCAAACAGTTAATCATAGTGGAAACGGAACACAGGTAACGGCGGTTCCGAATACGAGATATCATTTTGTCAACTGGAGTGATGGAGTAACAATACCATCACGTACGGAAACAAATGTAACCGCCAATGTAAGCGTAACAGCTAACTTTGCGATCAACACATACACATTAACCTATACAGCAGGATCGAACGGAACAATAACCGGAACACTGTCACAGACAGTCAGTTATGGTGGAAATGGTACACAGGTAACGGCAGTTCCGAATACCGGATATCATTTTATCAACTGGAGTGATGGAATGCTGACAGCGGCAAGAACGGAGAATAACGTAATTGCCAATGTAAGTGTAACAGCCAACTTCGCTATCAACACATATACATTGACATACACTGTCGGATCGAACGGAACAATCACCGGAACACTATCTCAAACAGTTAATTATGGTGGAAACGGTGCTCAGGTAACAGCAGTTCCTAATACAGGATATCATTTTGTCAATTGGAGTGATGGAGTGCTGACTGCTGCAAGAACAGAGACAAATGTTCGAGCAAACGTTTCTGTCACAGCAAACTTTGCTATCAACACTTACACATTAACCTATACAGCAGGTTCGAACGGAACAATAACCGGAACAATATCGCAGACAGTCAATTATGGTGGAAATGGTACACAGGTAACGGCAGTTCCGAATACCGGATATCATTTTGTTAACTGGAGTGATGGAGTGTTGACAGCAGCAAGAACGGAGACGAATGTTCAGGCAAACGTTTCTGTCACAGCCAACTTCGCGATCAATACTTATACATTGACCGTCAACGTAACACACGGATCTGTTATAAAGAATCCTGATCAACTTTCATATGATCATGGATCTGTAGTTCAGCTCGAAGCTCAGGCAGATCTTGGTTATCATTTCCGTGATTGGTCGGGTGACTATGTTGGGACGACAAATCCGGTTAGTGTTACAATGGACGGCAATAAGGTAATCACAGCCAACTTTGATCCATATCAGATAGCTATGCAACTTGCGGTTGCCAATGGATGGAACTTAGTATCAGTGCCATTCCAGATGGAAAATTACGAGAAAACAGCCATTTTTCCAGAGGCAATTTCTACTGCATATGCATATAATGAAAAGTACATCGAGTCTCCCGTACTTTCTAATGGTATTGGATATTGGGTTAAATTTTCAGGCGTTCAGACACTAGATCTTGGCGGTGTATTGCAACCTCTTCAAATTATTTCTGTAACTCAAGGATGGAATTTGATAGGATCGATATCTCAGGCATTAGCGGTTTCAAGTATTACCTCTAATCCGCCCGGAATAGTTACATCTAATTTTTTTGGATTCAGTAACGGATATTTTATAACTGATAATATTCAACCCGGAAAAGGATATTGGGTAAAGGCAGATCGGAGCGGAGAATTAATTCTATCAGCGTCAGGAAATAATACTTCTTCGAACAGTATCAGGATTATTCCTACAAGCGAACAACCCCCTTCCGCGCCGGGTGTTAATGATGTTGTGCCGAAAAATATTCCGTCACAATATGCATTGATGCAAAATTATCCCAATCCGTTCAATCCGACGTCGGTTATAAAATATCAGTTGCCGGTTGATAGCAGGGTAAATCTGACTATATACAATCTGCTTGGTGAAGAAATTATCACTTTGGTAGATGAAGTTCAGAATGCAGGATATCAATCCGTTCAATGGAATGGATTAAACAATTCCAACATCAAATTACCGAGCGGTGTCTATATTTACAACATGACTGCCGTAGATATTCAAAATCAAAAGAATATCTTTTCAGAAGTAAAGAAGATGATACTGCTGAAGTAAGCTTTGAAAATATTCAGATGAATTCAAGCCCCAACTGTATCAAGAGTTGGGGTTTTTTATTTGGAATTTCACAATCTAACTCTCGGTTTTATCCAACTTGAACCTTATCCTCAAAAATCCATTCTCAAAACTTGTAGATAAGATTTTAAAATTTCCGATCTCGGAAGTATTGCTGACATGCGGTCCACTGCACGGACAAGCATCATAATCGCCGATGCGGATTATGCGTATACGTTCGCCGGCATCGTCGGGGAGTTTATTTAAATTAAACATCCGCTCCGCCTCTTCGCGTGATATAAATTCCTCGGTTACATTCAGGTTAGAATTGATGATTTCATTCACACGCTTTTCAATTTCAAGTTTCTCTTCTGCAGTTAAATCGCGGTCGATGTTGTAATCAATTCTCGATTTTTTCTTTTCGATATGAGCATTTATGCTTCTTCCGCGGTTGAACATACGCACCATTGTCTGGTTGACTATATGTTCTGCAGAGTGCATAGGTGGATCGTAATTTTTCGACATATTTCTTTTCTCTATGATTGAGTATGAATATATTATAAAATTTTACGGCGATATTTGCAATCTAAGTTTCCTTTTGACCCTCTCCCTGTAATCCCTTTCCCATTCGGGGAGAGGGATTGTTGGTTTAGCAAAATACGATGTAGCCGCGGACTTTTTTTTGCTGTCTCAAGAAAAATGTCCGCGTTGTATGCTGAAGAACGCAATCATCTCAGGTTAATGCCGGGAGGAGATTGCGGCTACTGTTTATCAATTATCGAGATCGGTGTTGTTGGGATATTAAAAATACGGATCTCCGCTAAAAAGATAGCGGATAAAAATGATCCGCTACTACATTATTTGACATGCGAGAATATTTTTGTTATTATGTACGGAACAATTAGACGGATGTTTTATAATTTAGACATCACGAAGATATAGGTTGATATACAGAGATCTCACGCGTATAGAGATTTGATTATTGAATTATGAGAGTGGTGTGAGTAAATAAAAAAAACTTACGACGATAGACAAACATAAAGATGAATCAGAAGTTTTCAAATTTAAATAAAGTATCCTCCTCAGTTGTCGACAAAAATAATCGTAACTCAATTTTAAATCGAGATTAATCATGGATAAAAAAATAACAATACTATTCGCGTGTATCATATTTTTGGGTCTTGCAGTCAGCGCATTCGTTATCGGAAGGTCGATAGAGAGATTCAGAAATGAAGACAGATATATTTCTGTCAGAGGATTCTCAGAGCGTGAGGTGAAAGCCGATCTTGCAGTCTGGTCTCTCAAATTAAATGTTGCCAGCGATGATTTATCTGAAGGCAGCAGGTTGATTGATTCTGCGAAAACGAAGGCGATTCAATTCTTGACTCACAATGGCATCAATTCTGATGAGATTATTCAGAAAGGTTTGCAGGTGAGCGATAGAAAAGCTAAGGAATATGGCTCCACAGGCAACACAAAGGAACTCCGGTATATTATCACAAAAATCATCCAGGTCCGTTCCAATAATGTTGATAATGTTCAGAAAGTGAGTCGCATGACAGATGAGTTGCTGCGTGCAGGCGTTGTTATCTCGTCCACCGAGGATTGGCAGGGAACTGGAATTCGTTTCGTTTTCACTAAACTCAACGAAATAAAGCCAGCCATGCTCGCCGAAGCTACAGGTAATGCAAAAAACGCAGCCCTCGAATTTGCGAAGGAAAGTAACACAAATCTTGGCAAGATGAGAAAAGCGAGTCAGGGTTTATTCACTATTGTTGATCGGGACGAAGTGTCTGGCGCACAGGCAGAGAATAACTATTACGGTTCCGGAATCAGTGATTTGTTTAAGAAAGTTCGGGTTGTAGTATCGGTTGAATATTCCATTGAGTAAAGAGATAGATTACCTTACCCTTTTTTACTAAATATTCTCATCGGTACTGCGCATTATACAAAATAACAATGTTGGAATTAATGCTAAATTGAACTTTAAGAATTAGGTGGCTCTATGATTCGTCGAATATATTTAGCTTTCATATTGCTTCTTGTAACTTCTTTCTGTTATGGTTTTGCTTACAGTCAGGATGACCTGAGCATTTGGAAAGAGTTCATCGGTGCTGTTAAAGATGGCAAGATGGCTGTTGAAAGAATCCGTCCGCACAAACAACTTGGCGATGAGTACAAATCAATATTGCTTGGATATTTAGATTCCGTCAGAACGCAAGCATCGCCGGAAGATTGGGCCACTGAACCGGAGGTGATTCGAATTGAAAATCGAATACAGTACATTATCCCGTGGAGTACCAGAGGTGAAAAGATATCATATTGTTTTTCGTTTGTCATCGAAGACTCCCGGTGGTATTTCCAGCATCTTGAGGCAATCTTTGTGCGGTTAGATAAACTTTCAAAACTGCCGGTCTCAGATTTCCCGGATGTTTCAGAACAACAGAAGAGTTGGGCGCGAGAAGAGATTTACTGGTCTTTTGTTATTCTCAATTTTTATCTGCCTGTCGCTGAAGAAAAAGGTAAGGAACATGCTCTGAATATGCTAAAAGATGGCGGTGGATATTTTGTTGGGGCGAAAACATGGGTGCCGTTTGCCAATCCGCATAGAGCATTTATTCTTTATCTGTGCTGGGAACAGGCAAAGCTGAGAGGCAACGAAGTTACACTTGTGAAGCTCGAAGATGATGAAGCGATCATCAATTTAAATACACATTTCTTTTCTATTTACTTTACTGCCGCGCACTTGAAACCTAAAATCTCAATAGACGAGTACAAGCAGATCTTTGAAACTATCTGGCACGATCGGGCGGCGAACGCGGGCTGGAATCTCGAAATAAAATATGCAGAGGATTACAGAGTGACTTTTAATTTTAAGAGAAAAAGTTGATCGCGGCGACAAGAATATTACAGCGAACAGGTTTATCAGCGATAGTGTTGCGAAAATTGTTTTTTCCCGCTGACCTATCACTAATCACCAGAAAAGGATATCGAATATCCGCCGCCTCCTGAATTGCCGAACCTTGGATTTACGATGTTGTTGAATATTGAGCCGAAACTATAACTTAATCCGACCGAAACCCAGTAATTGTATTTTGATTCCTGCTCTTTTCTTCTCAGCAATACTTCTTCATCCGATGAGCCTGCCTTTGCAAGAGACAGCTGATCTCGTTGAATAGTATAATCTCCGAATAAATTTACCGATAATCCTTCAACTACTCTCAGTGATAACGACGAAAATGTTCCGATATTGAATTTCTTAATGTCGTGAAAATAGTGCGATGCATGCAAAGAAATGCTTGCAGACCCCCAAGGTTGTTTTTGGTCGAGTGTGAGAGAAAGATTTTCGCTGAACAAACGATCATACTTTTTATCGTAAATGGTCTCTTCATGATAATCGGCGTATTCGAATGTTGGGCGGTATGATAAACGTAAAACTCTTCGTGTCGATTCATTGTAAGGGAAAATATTATATTCTATTGCAGGTGAAACAGTCGCGCCAAAGTCAAGGTTTCTATATGTGGAGGCGGAGCTTGAGCCGAAAATACCATATGACCAATGGTCATTTATGCTGAAAATCAAAGAACCGCTGAAACTGCGCGAACGGGAATAATCTTTATAATATATTGTGTCGGCATCATAAAATATCTGCTGATAATACGAACCGTTGTAGGAAAGATTGATTTTCGTTTCGGCGGTTACACGGTTTGCCGAAACAGTCCAGAACAAATTTTCGTTTGTGTACGATTTTTCACCGTTGAACATGCCGTTACCGCTCAGACTGAAAAGCCAGTAATCCCATTTATCCACTACCTTTTCCTGTGCTTCGGGTTTCGAATATTTTATTGAAATCTGGTTGGCAATCGGGGTGTGTGCCGCATACCTGATCAAACCTAACTGAATCGTGTTCACAAGTGCCTGCCGGATGTTGTCTTGCGTGTCCGATTTTTTTGATGTGTAAACAAGAGTGTCGTTTACACCCGCATACTTTTCTTTCCCGATGAAATTGATCGTGTATTCCTGTCCGCCGTTTGCCATCCGTTGAGATGTTGTGTAGACATGAACCTGTGCATCGGCAGGATCTCTTACGAAATTGACAAAAGTTAGATTGCGGCGCGAGTAATCGCGATCACAGCTACTGCAATCAAGAAAAATTCTGACAGCATCTTTTTGCTCTGTCTCAGTAGTATCAGCTTGCTCTTGTGCGATGCTCTGCATGATGCAGCACCCGATGAATAATACGATCAAGATAAATCGAGAGAAATGTTTAATACTCATTAAGTATACTCCAATGAATAATTTAAATGAGGTTAATATAAATATATTTTGTTGGTAAAACAGAACTTAAATTAGACGAAACAAATGATGCTAAGGTTGACATTCGGGAAATAAAATTTTATTTCGATATGCAATTACGATAATCATCGCCTAATTCATCGATTCGATGGTCTTTATAAGAGGAGTGACTACTTTTAGCTCCAATGTTGATTCAACATAAATAAATTGTTTCAAAGATAACCTGCGGCACCATTTTATTTTTTTACCGATAATCAGTTGTGAGGATTTATTAAGATCGGGTTGTTGAATGCCAAGTTTCTTAAAGAAACGAACTCGATCGCTGCGTGCATCGATTGTAATTTGCGTTATGTTGATCATTCCGCTATCTGTCTCAACCGGTAAAAAGTAAAATGAATACGATTTAACATCATCGAAAACATCTGCCAAATCGGGTATGCCGTTCTCAATACCTAATCTTCCTTTAATAAATATGAGCTTATCGATGTGCGGAGATAATAATTCCGCCTTACAGAATGATGGTAGTTCCAATTTTATCAGCGGCAATTTTGACAAAATCTTTCCGGCAATTAACCGGCTTATGTTTTGCTCTTCCTCGATACCGTTGTCGTTTATAATTGAGATGTAAAATTTCCCCGATACACACTGCAGATGATGAGATGAAGAGCAAACGAATTGTGCAAGCGAATCATTGCCGGGACATTTTTTGTGTGAAACTGAAAAGATTCCGAATGCAGCTTCAGGTGAATTCATCTCGTATATATCTACCTTGAAATGAAATGAATCAATCCTGACCTCTTGTGCGGTAACTTTCATAAAACCATATTCAAGATAAATATCCGCCCCTCCATTTATATAACCCCATAGAGAATTATGGTCGTATTGCACTGTGCGTATAATTTGCCCGTCCGGGATATCTGAAGGAATTAATTGTATCGTTATGTTCTGAGCAAAAGAGATAGAAGCATGCCACGCAAAAAAATAAAATAATGGCGATAAATATTTGAAAGAAATCTTCATGTAACCGTCTGAATTGATCAGGATAATTCTATTTTCTTTAAATCAATTTTATTGATATCAGCAACGCCTAATTTTAAATCTTCGGCTAACTGAAGGAATATTCTGCCTTTCGGCGATTCTTCTTTCTGAATTTTTTCCGCGATCCGCTTGCTGAGGATTATTTCATATCCTACACGGTCAACGGCTACCGGATCAGTCCCGACCAACACAGTTTTATACTCTGTGAAAAATTCTGGTGTGGCGCCGGGTCCGCCATTGAAACATCCTTTTATACCATCCACAATATTTAAAACCACTTTATCGCGCAAAGGCGAGAAGGCGCAGACTTCTGCCGAGGTTTCTGACCACAATTGTTTATGCAGCCTTCCAGTGTTTGAAACTGAACCGTATGCTAAATTTTTTAAGCAGAGTGTTATTGATGATCCGGCATTCTTCAGTATAGGTATGTTGATTATTTTATCTACCTGCTGTGTAACAATTTTTGAAAAGTAAGAATGCTTTCCTTCGTTAATCATGTATGGTATGGTCTCAGCGTCGTATTTTTCTTCAACGTCTGCCCAGTAAAACCAGTTTTTATCTATCATCTGTTCGCCGTAAAGTTTTCCTTCACTGTCAACGAACGATCCTTTATCGTCTTTTCGTTCAGTTCCGATGATTTTGATTCCGGGGAAAACTTTTTCTGTAAATCCAACCTCTTGCATCTCAAATTCGCGCCGATCCCAGATAACGAGATTCTTCCTCGGGATTCCTGCCGCTTCCAATTGTTGAATGATCGCCTGAACTATTTCGATGCTCGTAGATAATGTTACGCCTGCAACCGGATTTACCTTTAGTCCGATAATATCTTTTGGAGTAACAAACATCCGCCACGCTTCTGAAATATCTTTATTGCCTGTAAGATTAAGCATCCCGGCTTTCACCATCTTGCCTGAAATATTCTGATCTATTTTATTTTTCACGATGCACTTATCATGGTAAACCTGAACCACTTTCCCCGGAAATTTTCCGGGCATAGAATCAACCGTTCTTGGATATTTAGATGCATCTTTAATGTTGGTTGCAGGTTTTTCGGGTTTCTTATCTTGAGAGAATAATTTCGACCATTCGGGCTGAAGAAAAATTGTGCCAAGACCTGTAGCGGTCAGTATTCGGAAAAAGTGCCGGCGTGAGGACATATGAAGTTCCTTATATAATAGAGATAAAGAAAAATTCGGTTCAGGGAAAATAATTAAATATATGATGAAATCAAACATAGTAACATGCGATATTCATTTTCATTCTGAAATAATCAAACATTAAAACTTTTTCAATATCTTATCGTACATTCGTGTAACAAAAACATTCAATTTTAGAGAGAATTGCATGAATAATGGATTAAAAACTATTTTTTCCCTTACCTGTCTGATATGTTTGTCGATTTTAACTCTTGATGCGGCAGAACCGCTTAAACCCGTTCGCACAAATTTGTCGCCTGTCATCGATGGTATTTTGGATGATCCGATATGGAAAAATGTAACGCGCGTAACCGATTTTAAAACGTTCCTTCCCGATTTTGGAAAAGATGGTTCTCAAATAACAATCGGCTATGCGGCTTATGATTCCGAAAATCTTTACTTTGCTTACCGTTGTTTCGATACTGAACCCGATAAAATAAAAACATCGATTAACAGCAGAGACAATATTATTCAGGATGATTGGGTTTGCATTAATCTTGATTCGTTCAACGATCAACAAGCGCTGACTGCATTCTACATCAATCCTAATGGTATTCAAGCTGACAGTAAATTTTCTGCCGGGAATGAAGATTTCAATGGAGATCTTGTATGGTATAGTGCTGGAAAACTGATAGACTCCGGTTATATCGTTGAAGTACAAATTCCGCTTAAAAGCTTGCGGTATTCCGATAAGGAACCCGTGATCATGAGCGTGATGTTCGAAAGATATATCAGTCGATTTTCTGAACACAGCAGTTTTCCCGAACTCGATCCCGCTAAAGGGATGTCAATTTTGACCCAGATGGTCCCACTGGAGTATTCCGGAATTAAACATTATACATTGCTTGAACTTTTACCTGCAGTTACTTATTCATACAAATCAACATTAGAAAAAAACCGGTTGGTAAAAGATGAAAGCAAACCCGATTTAAGTTTGACGATGAAATATGGTATAACTTCCGATTTGGTGCTTGATGGAACATTGAATCCGGATTTTAGTCAAATAGAATCAGACGCAGGTCAGGTTGATGTAAATTTGCGGTACGATCTTTTCTATGCGGAGAAACGCCCGTTCTTTCTTGAGGGTTATGAAAATTTCCGGATAGCGGCAACACAAGCGTCTGAATTGGACCCGGTTGTTTCACTTGTCCATACAAGAACGATAGTAAACCCGATAGCCGGAATAAAACTTACCGGAAAAATAAATAAGAATAATACTATATCGTCGATATATGCAGCAGACGAATTACCGGATGAATTCAACATCGAAGGAAAATATTCCCATGTTCCAATAGTACGTGTGAAATCTGCTTTATCTGATGACAGTTATATCGGTGGACTAGCAGCGAGCGTGGAAAAGAAAGATTCTTACAACCGCGTAATCGGGTTGGATGAAATGTACAGACTCGGAGATGAAAGTATGCTGGAATCTCATTTCCTCGGGTCGTTTTCGAAATACACTGGGGCAGGAGATAAAATAAACGGTCATGCGTTAGGTATAAATTACTCGAAATCTACACGCGATCTAGGATTCGGCGTTTCAGTGAAAGAAATTTCAAAAGATTTTGCCGCCGATATGGGATATATAAATAGGACGGGAATATTCAGTTTCACCGGTCTTATTCGCCCCCGGTACTATCCTAAATCTGATTTTTTTCAGTTCATAACATTCGAAGTTTTCACAGGTCAGACTAAAGATAAATACAGTAATCTCTGGGAAACATTCAACCATGTTTCAATCCAACCGTATTTTCTCGGAAGTTTAACTGCAAAAGCAAAATATTCCTACTCAACTGAAATTTTCAGAGGGGAAAAATTTAAAACGGGCGGATTTCATTTTCTTTTTGGCGGACAATTCTCAAAGGAATTCAACGCGTCAATTCTTTATCGGCATATAAATTCAATTTATTATGAAAGGGATCCGTTAAAGAATCCATTTCAGGGAGTAACTAACCGTATTACTGTTGCGGCTTTATATCAGCCGTTTGATCAACTTTCGGCAGAAGCAAATTTTATTTTTTCGGATTTTCACAGCACATCCGGAGAAAAACTTTACAGGTATCCTCTTTACAGGGGTAAGCTCACATATCAGTTAAATAAATATCTCTTCTTCCGTGGAATTGCGGAATACAACGAGTATAAAAAAATATTAATTACCGATTTCCTCGCCTCTTTCACTTATATCCCCGGAACAGTTGCTTACCTCGGATATGGTTCGATGTACGAAAAAATAAATTGGAATGAAGATACTGATATGTATGACTCAAGCAATCGTTTTCTGGAATCGGCACGTGGATTGTTTTTCAAAATGTCTTATCTCTGGAGATTGTAATATATTTTATATTATGGTGTTTAATTTGACGTGGATAATCAAAAATTCAACATTGCGGATCGTAAAAAACTGTGGCTTTTATATTCATCAGGAGAAACCGGATGAGTATTTCAAAATAGTGAGGGATTTTTTGAAGTAAGAAAGCTTAAACCTGTTGAGGTTCTATGGTGGAGGATTAATAATATCCGAATATGTAAACCTTTTAGTGATTTCTCTCGTATATATGGTATAACAAATATCGCACAAGACCATTGGCGAAAGATAATTGTGTCGTAAGAATTTCAATCGGAGAATTATGTGAATATAAAATATTCCATCTTAGTTTTACTAACAGCATTAGCATTAACCCCAGTTACATTATTTTGTAAGCCGTCAGAAATTGACGAAAAACCTATCTTTAATATTACCAAGATTGCGGAACCTATCAAGATAACCGGCAAAATGGACAATCCTTTATGGCTTACAGCTGATGAGGTTGAATTGAATTATGAAGTTACCCCTGGTGATAACACTCCGGCGCCTCAAAAGACTTTAGTTAAGGCAATGTATGATGAGAATTATCTTTATTTCGGTTTCAAATGTTTGGATTCGAATCCCGAACAAATCCGGGCAAATATTTCCGATAGAGATAGAATGTATCAGGATGATTGGGTTTTTGTTGCGATCGATACTTATGGAGATTTTCAAAGATCATATGAATTATGTGTGAACCCTTACGGGATACAGGGTGATCTGCTGGCAACAATTAACGGCGAAGATGCAAGCATAGATTGGATATGGCATTCAGCCGCGTCTAAAAATGAAACCGGATGGACAGCCGAACTGGCTATCCCTTTTTCAAGCTTAAGCTTCCCGGATGCTGATGAACAAAATTGGAGGATCAACATTCTCCGAACGGTGCCGAGAGGCAGCAGAACGCGGATATCATGGGTTAAAATGGATAGGAACATACCGGGTATAATGACGCAAGCAGGACATTTAAAAGGATTGAAAAATATTAAATCAGGTAACTCAATAGAATTACTTCCATACGCGATGGGACAAATGGGTGGAGGTTTAATTGATTTTGAAGATCCATCTTCGGGTTTCAAATATGCACCGATGGTCGGGAGGATAGGCGGAGGAATAAAATATTCACCGAGTCCCGATTTTTCAATCGATGCTGTTATCAATCCTGATTTCAGCCAAATAGAATCGGACGCGGCGCAGATAAGCGTTAACACAACATTCGCACTTCAATATGAAGAAAAACGTCCTTATTTTTTAATCGGGCGAGAACTGCTTCAAACACCTATGTATTACTCAAGATCCATAAACGATCCGAAAGGTGCCGCAAGATTGATCGGGAAAGCCGGATCGTTATCTTATATGTATATGGGTGCATATGATCGAAACACGGTATTTGTAATTCCCGGAGAAGAAAGAAGTAATACCGTGGCATCAACATTAGGATCGTATGTTAATATTGGAAGGTTACGATATGATTTAGGTGATGAATCTTATATTGGGAGTATGGTTATGACAAGAAATCTCTCGGAGGGACATAATTACATTGCAGGATTAGATTGGAATTACAAATTCTGGAGTAACTGGTATTTCAGCGGTGAGGGATTTCTGTCTCAAACTAAGGAATTAAACGATTCAACGTTGTTGAATTCTAAACGGAAATTCGGAAAAACTTCTTACAATGCCGCTTTCAACGGCGAAAAATATTCGGGCAACGGCATTCATCTTGTACTATCGCATAATGAAAGATCTTACAATTTTAATTTTGTTTCTAACCATTTTTCACCGACATATCAAACTTATAATGGTCTTTTCGATCAGAATGGATACCGGGCATATTATATGAGTCATGAGTACACATTATATCCGGAGAGTTTGTTTATTGATCGTGGGACGTTTGGATTTAACTCAAATATCCGTTCTGACTTCTATGGTGTGAAAAAAGAACAAGTCATCCAGCCATTTATTTCTATGACACTGAAAGGTCAAACAAATTTATACCTTCAATATCTGCTTGTTAACGATGAAAATTTCCGCAATGTTTGGTTTAAAAGAATTAACAGGTTTTTCTTCAATATAAATACACGTCCGTTAAATGAAATTTCATTATCGGCGTATGGAAATTTTGGTAAATTCATTTATCGCACAAGCAGCCCGACTATGGGCAAGGGGCAAAATATTGGAGCATCCATAACATTAAAACCGACCTCGCAATTAAACGTTTCATTCTCATACGATTGGTCTGCACTCTCAAGTTGGGAGACGGGTGAGAAATATTATGATGGTTTTATCTATCGTGGTGTCGGCACTTATCAATTTTCTCCCGAGTTGTTTGTCCGTGCAATCTTTCAGTATGATGATTTCGGAAAAAGTTTTCAGTTCTATCCGCTATTCAGCTACAAGTTGAATGCCTTTACAACTTTTTATGCGGGGGCAACAAGCGATTACATGAGGTACGAAGGAGAAGTAAGACCCGTCAATACAAGTCAGCAATATTTTATGAAACTGCAGTATTTGCTCACGATCTAACGGCGGCGATATCGTTCATCAAATACCATAGTTGATTTTTATCTATTAATTTCCAATAATCAAATTGCATGGAAATAAAATCAACCGACTGGCTGATGGCACGAAATCTATCGCGATATTATCGTCGTGGATCAGGTGAAGTACGCGCTCTGGATGATGTATCTCTGTTTGTGGAGCGCGGTGAATATATTAGCATTGTCGGTTCTTCGGGCTCAGGCAAAACTACTTTGCTGAACTTATTATCTGGTTTAGATTCTCCAACATCAGGTGCTGTTGAATTTCAAGGAACAGCTCTCCAACTTATGTCGAAGCGTGAGCTTGCGCTGTATCGTGCTAAAAAAATAGGCATGGTATTTCAATCATTCAATTTAATACCGCAGTTCACCGCTCTGCAAAATGTAGAAATGGCTCTTTACTTTAATGGGATATCTGCAAAAGAGCGACGCAGACAATCGCAAACAATTTTGGAGCAGTTGGGTTTGCAGGACCGCTTAACACACAAGCCCGCAGATATGTCGGGTGGTGAACAACAACGGGTTGCTTTAGCCCGTGCAATTGTAAAAAAACCGGAAATATTATTTGCAGATGAACCGACCGGTAATTTAGATTACGAAAACGCTCAACAAATTGCTTTCTTAATCAATAATCTAAATAAAGAAAATTATACGATTATTCTTGTTACGCACAATGTTGAGTTGGCGAAAAAGAATTCAAATAGAATTATTAAAATGAAGTATGGTAAAATAGCGGAGGATGGTGGAATGAGTGATGGAGGAGGATTGTAACGATGACTGTTCCCGATATGCTTCGTATCTCAATCGGCAATATGTGGAGGATGAAATTACGAGCTTCTTTAACCGTAGCCGGAGTTATGATTGCAATTGCTGCATTCGTTTCCATGTTATCGTTTGGCGCCGGCAATCAGCAAAATATAGAGCGGCAATATAACGATCTGGGATTATTCACAACGATGTTTGTCTATCCCAAAGATAAATCAAAGAGTGTCGACACTGTTGAATATCCTAAGCTCGATAAACATGCTCTCAGTAGGTTCGCAAAAATTCCCGGAGTTAATCTCGTATATCCGTATGATGCGTTTTCAATTCAAGTCAAATACGGCGATTCAATTATTGCATCCCGGGCACAATCAATATCTTTCGAAGCCATCCGGACAAAATTATATTCTAGGATCAATGTTGGGACTGCATTTGAGTCGGATAGTTCAAAACAAATTATCATTTCATCCGAGATGGTGAAGCAATTGGGTATAACTGTGCCAGATTCAATCATCGGGAAAAAAGTGGTTGCGTATGTGTATGTATCTCAGGTTGATAGTGGGCTCGCGCATATCATAATGGACAACGGTGAATCGCTGCTTGATCGTATCAAGAAAATTCATTTTGATTCTTTGTTGAACCGCGAGTACCGTGCGAAAGTAATTCGCACCGAGACAAATAGTTTGATTAGACGTTTTATAAATGGTTTTATGAACGCGCAAGAAAAACTGACCGACACACTTACTGTATGCGGAGTTCGGGATGTTGTCCATGGAGGCCGGATGAAGATTGAACCCGTGATTATTCCGATTGCAACAGCAGAAAGATTTCGTTCCAGCGGTTTCAGCCAAAATCCATTGGAAATGTTTAACTCGTTGAGCAGCGGAACATTTTTGACAGAACCGGACAATATCAACAATTCCTCTTACTCGCAAGTTACCCTCAATCTGGATTTACACATACCTTATCAAGGTATTAAAGATACACTCGAGAAACTGGGTTATAAAACTTTCAGTTTTGCGGAACAATTCAAAGAAATTCAAAAATTCTTTTTCTATTTTGATATCGGACTCGGTATTATCGGTTTGATAGCTCTTGTTACTGCTTCACTCGGGATTATGAACACGATGGTCATGTCGATAATAGAACGTAAACGTGAAATAGGAATATTAAAATCGTTGGGGGCTTATGAGCGTGATATCGGCATCCTTTTTCTTTTCGAATCAGGGATGATTGGAATGATCGGAACAACATTGGGAATACTAATGGGTTGGACTATCACGAGAATAATTTCTATGATTGCACAATCTTACATGCGTGATCAGGGGATCCCCGATATGGAATTATTCGCACTTCCTTACTGGCTAATTCTTATATCTTTGGCAGTTGGGGTTGGAGTTAGTATTCTTGCAGGATTTTATCCGGCTGCCCGCGCTTCACGGGTCGATCCCGTCGAAGCGCTTAGGAACGATTGAGATAATCGGTCACAATCTATTGATTTTGCAATTTCATAATTTCTGCATATTTTATTGGGAAGAGTTTTTACTTCTAACGGTAACCAATTCTGTTAAAATATTGTTCTTACTATTGAAAACCGATTGGTTACAATAACTTACAATTTTACAGAAAATTTGCATTGGCGATCAAAATCAGGACATTATGGATTTTTTTAGCAGGAGATCAATACTTAAATTCTCTGCGTGCAATTTATTAAAAGTTCGAATTAATCAAAATATATTAAAGGAAAAGTATTAAATGGAAAAATACGAAAAACATCTATACATGATAGTCTTTCCGGTAAACGCACTCGTCGCTTCTCAGTTGAAACCGGTTGAGTTCGCACAACATTATACAATCGGCAGTACAAAACATTTCCGAGGGAAAGTAATATTTGCCGAGATTGACATTAATTTTCGAAATCCGTTTTTCGAGATCGATCATTATTTGACTGAAACAGTACCACACCCCAACGGTACTCCAAAAAAGACCAAATTCATATCTTCATACGGAGTACTGGAACATATTGATCTTAAGGCGCTTAAAAATTTATATCTTGTTACAGCAAATGGTAAAACACTTGAAATAAAATCAGAACCATACACCGCGGTCAATGAGCCGGGGTTAGTTCGAATATATCAGGAAATAACACCTCTCTCAAATCTGGTGGCATCAACATTGGACCAAAGGGCATTTGGAAAATATATTACTACTGAAACAAAATCGAAAGGCGCGCCCAAAATATGCTTCACCCAGTATGAATTTCATGTCGATGAATTTCTGGAAATGAATAAAAATCGAGAGATGATGTATTCACCAATACCGGAAAATAATCCGACACGCTTATTCGAATATATAACGGAATTAAAAAAGAATCTGGATAAAAAAACAAAAACCTTGAATCTGAATACAACATTATCGGTAGCATCTTATTCTCTGATCCGTCATGGTTTTTGGTTCGCCGGCGGTTCCGAATTGATTTTTTATCCAATGCCATCGCGCAGTCAATTAGAAAATCAATATTACGATTGGTGGAAGTTCGCACAGTAAAAGTTAGCGAAATAAAATATCCCTATTCTACAGATCACCCGCATAACATGCGGGTGTTTTTATTTGTTGAATCTGAGGAAGGTTTTGACTATTATTCAAATAAGAAAATAATGTTGGAACGGATCAATTAATAAATCGAATTCTCATGATCGGAGTTTCTCCATATTGATATGAAGGTTGTTATAGACGATAAAATTCCGTTTATCAAAGGCGTGCTTGAGAAATATGCCGAAGTGGTTTATCTGGATGGAAGTCATATTTCCAGAAAAGATGTTATGGACGCCGACGCTCTCATCATCAGAACCCGGACAAAATGTAACGCGAAATTATTGGACGGAACAAAGGTTAAATTCATCGCGACTGCCACTATCGGGTTCGATCATATCGATACAGAGTATTGCAGTTCAAAAAATATATCGTGGACAAATGCCGCGGGATGTAACTCTTCTTCAGTGCAACAATATTTTGCCGCAGCGTTAATTTATTTGGTTGAAAAATATAAACTTTCGATGGATGATTTAACGATTGGTATTGTCGGGGTTGGGAATGTTGGTAAAAAAGTAGCTTCGTTGTGTGAAGCATTGGGGATGAAGGTGTTATTAAATGATCCTCCGCGAGAACGTGTAGAAAATTTTGAAACTTTTGTATCGTTGGATAGAATCGTCTCTGAATCCGATATAATAACATTTCATGTACCTCTGAATTATGAAGGTCGGGATAAGACATATCACCTTGTGGGTGATGAATTTTTATCGAAGCTAAATGAAAATCAATTTATCATTAACACGTCAAGAGGCGAAGTTGTTAAAACCGAATCTTTAAAGCAAGTCCTCCGAAAACAGAAAATCAAAGGTTGTATTTTAGACGTGTGGGAGAATGAGCCTGAAATCGATTCCGAACTTTTAGAAATGGTCGACATCGGAACACCTCATATCGCGGGATATTCGTCAGAAGGAAAAGCCAACGGCACTGCCATGAGCGTAAATTCTTTTTGCAGTCATTTCGGTTTTAATCTAAAAAATTGGTATCCGGAAAACATTCCAGCACCGCCGGTTACAATCATAGATGTGGATTGCGAGGAATTTAATATTCAGGAGATACTCGGTAAACTTATACGAAGCACATATAATATTCTTGAGGATGATAGTAAATTGCGGGCATCGCCAGGTACGTTCGAAAAGCAAAGAGGAGAATACCCTGTAAGACGCGAATTCAGCGCTTATAAAGTTAATGTATCAAGCGTAAATACAAAAATCGAAAATATTATCAGAAAAATAGGATTCAATCTGCTAGTGAATATTTGAGGAGGTTCAAGCTGACTTAGTTTCAATGGATCTCAGGAATCCAACAACATTTTATGATTTAGGTGTGATGAAATGTGGAAAGTCTCACTATCTTTTAACTTCCCTTTAATTTTCGTAATAATGTTGAATAAATTTGATGATTATTTATTATTAGCGCTAAATAGCTGTGATTTACTCTTATCTCCCTTCGGATACCATTCAAAATTATCAATTTCAACGCCTTAGAGAATTTTATCACAAAGTTGTTTGTGAAATCAATAAAAATTTATATTTTAAGGGGTAT
Organism: Ignavibacteriales bacterium; assembly: GCA_016214905.1. NCBI lineage: Bacteria > Pseudomonadati > Ignavibacteriota > Ignavibacteria > Ignavibacteriales > Ignavibacteriales bacterium. The sequence continues at coordinate 567,632 of JACRMQ010000007.1, forward strand.
AAACTCAACTATGGAAAAAATGTCATCACTAATTCATCCAATCCTGATAGCATGAACCACCGATGAAACGATTGATAGGAAATTATTTCCCAATTATTCTTCTCGCCATAAGTTGTTTTGCGATCATTGTCTTGACGTTTAATGGCTGGAATTATTATGATACCCCGGTTGCGTTAAGGGCATTCCGGCCGGATTATCAGAGCATGAAACCTTCAGGGATTTTCAGTCATGCACTTGGAATTGCGGGTTCGCTAATGATAATTATCGGCGTGGTTTCATATTCAGTTCGTAAAAGAATCCGCAAGTATCGTTCACTTGGTTTGTTATCAAATTGGTTACATATTCATATAATTCTTTGTTTACTTGGTCCGATATTTATCATCTATCATACTACATTCAAGTCGGGCGGTATTGCTGCGATCACTCTCTGGACTATGCTTTCGGTAGCAATCAGCGGAATAATCGGTCGATTTTTATATGTTCTTATCCCGCGCAATCTCAATGGCACTCAACTGACAATGGGAGAAATTGAATCGGAGATGAAGAGGATCGCTGAAGTTTTGCAAGGATACCCTGTTGGAATATTTTTGAGTCAAACGATTGACAAATCATTTTCTGGATTTCAACCCCCCCGAACTTTCTGGCAAACAATAGCAACGATAATCCGGCTTGAAAAATCGAAGATTCAAGTGCGAGGTAAAATTAACGAAATCTTATCATGGAATAAAATCGCCCCCGAAGCCGCTCTGCCTCTCAAACAAGCCGCCTTAGAGAGGGCAGCGTTAACGCAAAAAAAGTTTTTGCTGGGACAGGTCGAGAGGTTCTTTCATAATTGGCACCTTATTCATTTACCGTTTACAATTATTATGTTTGTTACGCTCATCGTTCATGTTGTTGTTGTAATTCTACTCGGGTATAGATGGATATTTTAATTTTTCAAATGATTAAAACATTTTTCTCAAAGATAACCTGGTACTTGTTTTTCTATCGGTTAATTTTTTTTGGATTCATTACATCCAATTTATTTGCCCAATTTTCACCTGGTGATCTATCAAATTCTCACCGGCAACTGGAGGGTTCAGAGAATTGCACAAACTGCCATGAAGTGGGAACCGAAATCAGTGGGGCGAAATGTATATCCTGCCATTTGGAAATTCAACTTCTCAGGAAGAAAAAACACGGTTATCATGGCATAACTGCAGTTGGATCTTGTGTAGAATGTCATAAAGAACATTTAGGCCGCGAATCAAAAACAGTCCTCTTCGAAGAGAGCAAATTTGATCACGTCAAAACCGGATTTACTTTATCGGGGAAACATTCATCGCTCGGTTGCTCTAAGTGCCATTCTTCGGCATACCGCAAAGATACGGCCTTAATGAAAATTCTGGAAAAAAGTAATCGTAAAACTTATCTCGGTTTAACTCAGACTTGTTATTCTTGCCATTCCGATCCTCATAAAGACAAGTTTGGTAAGGAGTGTTCTTCGTGTCATACTTCGGCGGGATGGAAAAATGTAAACCGCTTCGATCATACTCGTACAAAGTTTCCACTTATTGGTAAACATCAACAAGTGAAATGCGATAAATGTCATCCATCAATGAACGAGAAAAGCAACGATGGTAAAATCACTTTGATAAAAAATGATTTTGCTGATTGCAAATCGTGCCATCAATCTCCGCACAACTCATTGTTGAACGAGAAAATATGTTCGAGCTGTCATGCGCCGGTGGGATGGGCGGATGCATCGAATAATCAGTTCAATCATGACTTCACCCGTTATAAACTTACGGGTATGCATAAAGAAGTAAGATGTGAGAAATGCCACCCTGTGAATGATAAACAGGATTTTAAATCACGCTTTAAACGAGATTATAATAATTGTACAGATTGCCATATCGATAAGCATGATGGAGTATTTCTAAGCGCTTATAAAAATGATTGCTCGGTATGCCATTCTCTTCACGGATTCAAGCTGAGCACTTACCCGCAGGAAAAACACAACGCTACACATTTTCCGCTGACCGGAGCGCATGCTGCTGTACCATGTAATGGTTGCCATCGTAAAAAAGAATCTGAGTTTCCCGTATTTCGTTTTACAACTATTTTGTGTGAATCGTGCCATAAGGATATTCATGCAGGCGCCTTCACTTCGATGATGAAAGAAAAAAGTTGTGGAAATTGTCATATCACAACAGGATGGAGAGATGCGTCTTTTGATCATTCAACCACCGCATTTCCGCTCACAGGTCGTCATAAAAACATTGGATGTGCGAAGTGCCATAAATCCGGCGATATTTTATCGGGTAAAGTTGTTTTTCAAAAAATACCATCAGGTTGTGAATCGTGCCATGCTGATGCGCATGCAGGGCAGTTTATTGACTCCGGTAAAACAGACTGCTTCAAATGCCATACGGCTGAAGGTTGGAAATTGCCGATCTTCAATCACGAAACACAAAGTAAATTTAAACTCACTGGTAAGCATTTAAGTGTAACATGCTCATCATGTCATAAAACTGTGAAAGACGGGAAAGTGCAATTTATTCGTTTTAAACCTTTGGAAACTTCCTGCGAATCATGTCATCAAAAAGGGATCATCCAATGATACGATTTATTATATTCGCCATATTAGTTAGCGTGACAAACCTCCACGCACAAAAGTCGCAATCTCCTCACGGAAAACTAAATCGATCTTGCGGAGAATGTCATTCAACTGACTCCTGGAAGATGGGTGATAGTACAAAATTTAATCATAATTCTACAGGTTTTTCTCTCGTAGGATACCACAAAAATGTTCAATGTAAATCTTGCCACAAAGATCTGAATTTCATACGCCAAAATTCCGAATGTACCGCCTGTCATACCGATGTTCACAGAACCGAATTGGGTAAAGAGTGTAAACGTTGCCACGATATGAATTCATGGATAATCACGGATATGAAACAGAAGCACCAGGGAACTAGATTTCCATTACTCGGTAAGCATGCTTTGTTGGATTGCGGTGCGTGTCATGAGCGTGCATCAGTATATCGTTTTGCGGGAACACCGATCACTTGTATAGGTTGTCATGAGCGTGATTATAAAATGACAATCAATCCAAGTCATGCAAAAGAATTATTCTCGGTTGACTGCCGGAATTGTCATAATTTTACAGCTTCAAGTTGGGGTGGAAGTTTCGATCATTCGCTGACTTCCTTTCCTTTAACCGGTGCACATCGTGCGGTAATTTGTACGCAATGCCATAAGAATAATCAATTCAGAAATATTTCAAGTGAGTGTTACAATTGCCACTTAACAGATTTCACAACCGCTGTTTCATTTGATCATGTTTCTGCGGGAGTGAGCCATGCATGCCAGATTTGTCATTCAACCAATGCTTGGAGTCCGTCAACGTTTAATCATGCTTCTACAAAATTTAATCTAACCGGTAAACATACAACCATTTCTTGTCAATCATGTCACATCAACGGTAATTACCTGCTGGTCTATAGCGGTTGTTATTCATGCCATCAGACCAATTATCAGAATGCGAACAATCCGAACCATATTACCGGAGGGTTTAGCACCGATTGTTCTCAATGTCATTCTACAACTTCATGGCAACCGGCAACGTTCGATCATTCTACGACAAAATTCGATTTGACAGGTAAACACAAAACAATTACATGCCAATCGTGCCATGTAAACAGTAATTACCAACTTGTTTACAGCGGTTGCTACTCTTGTCACCAGAACGATTATCAGAATTCGAGTAATCCGAATCATCTTACAGGAAACTTTGGAACAGATTGTTCAAAATGTCACTCTACCGATTCATGGAGTCCGGCAACATTCGATCATTCGGTTACAAAATTCCAGTTAACTGGTAGGCATACATCTACATCTTGTCAATCATGCCACACAGGCGGAAATTATCAACTTGCATATACTGACTGTTATGCTTGTCATCAGGATGATTACGTTCGGCCAACAGATCCTAACCATGCAGTTGCTAATTTCCCGCATGATTGTGCACCATGTCACTCAACATCAGCATGGTCGCCATCGACTTTTAATCATGATCAGCAATATTTCAGAATAAATTCAGGAACGCATCAGGGGAAATGGTCGCTCTGCACAGATTGTCACACCACTCAGTCCGATTACAAACAATTTTCATGCATTAATTGTCATGAGCACAATCAAACAGAAATGAATGCAAAACATACAGATGTCGGTAATTATGTTTACTTGAGTTCCGAGTGTTACAGATGTCATCGGAATGCACAATGAAAAGTTTTGTTTCCATCTTTTTCTCTTTTATTTTTGCCTTGACCATGTACGCGCAGAATTCAATGGTCAAAGGCCGTATTATATATATTTCATCAGGGACTGTTTATACATCACTGGGAAGAGATGCAGGTGTTAGGGATTCGACACTAATTACCGTTCTATCAGGAAAGGATACTATCGCAGTTCTGAAAGTTTTTGCCACGAGTTCAAAAACATCGGTCTGCACTATTCTTAATAAGAAAAGAGATTTAAGAGTTGGAGATGCATTGATATTTATCCCGTCCATAAGTGAAACAAAAAGTTTATCAATCGATCGTCTTAAGGAAACTAAAGCTGGTTCCACACCTGTAATTATTCAAGCTGAATCTAACGGTATTGATAGCGTCGAATTGCGATCTCCAAGTTGGTTACAAATCCATGGTTCAGTAGGACTTCAATATCAAGGGACTACTTCTTCAGGGACTAATTTTAAATATTCTCAATCTGGTGGAATCATCAATCTTAACGGCAAATTGACTGATGTTCCGATCTGTTTTGATATCTACGCGAACCTTAGGCATTTATCGCGGTATACTCTAAATCCTTTTTCTTCCGAAGGTATCGATCAATCGAGAATTTATAGATTTTCATTATCATTCAACGATGGGACCAATATCATATCCATAGGACGAATTGCACCCCCGCACTCACCGGGAATCGGATATATTGACGGTTTATTGGCTCTCAGAACTTTTGGTGATTTGACATTCGGTTTAGCTGCGGGATTTGAACCCGGCTATACACAGCGAACATTTTCATCAAATATTAAAAAAGCGGCTGTATTTGGATCCTATTCCTCAAACAGCATGTTGCAACCGTTTTTAAATATTTCTTATGCTCGAACTTATTACGGTTCACTTCTTAATCGTGAATCTTTAAGCGGGTCATTCAGAATCTTTCCTTTTGAACGACTGAGTATTAGCACGCTGTGCGATATTGATTTGCGAATGAAATCTGAGACGGAATATATTTTATCACCGAAACCCTCTATTTTCAATGCGAATGTAGATTACCGTTTTCCATCCACGGTTGCCATCGGTGCAGGTTTAGTTATGTGGAGACCGTCCTATTCATTCACTTCGATCCGAACAATCCCGGATTCTCTGCTTGATTTAAAAATTCGTACTACACCAAATCTTAATATTAATATTTGGTTACCGCATGGCATATCAATTTATAATAATTACTCACCACGCCTGGTCTCCGGTCAACTTGGTAAAGAATATTTAAATTATTCTTCAATTACTTTTTCAAATGCTTTTAATTCCGGTTTCATATCGCAGTTTTCTTTGTCATTGAACTCGGCAGAATATTCCAAGTCGAAAATTTATGGATTGAGCGTGCAGAAAAATATTTTCAATTTGTTTGATGCATCGCTACGATATCATATGAATCAGAATACGATTTTACGAACGAGTGACTTATTTATGTACAGATCATATTCATTAGACATTTTCACAAGTATTTTCAATTCTGTAACGTTGTGGGGAAGTGTGGAACATTTTGTCGGTTATCAATCTAAAGGTTATACATTTCTCGCCGAAATCCGCAAGAAGTTCTGATGGAAACTGTAATCTCTTTTCTCATATTTATATTTCTTATCCTTATTATAGCCGTGCCGTACTGGCTTATCGCCGGGAAAAAGAAAAAGGTGAACAGGCAGGTGTATGAAAAAAATGTCAATGCCGGCATAACCGCGCCAGCAACACTTCATCCCCAGATAGATATGATGTTTTGCATAGGTTGTGGTGGATGCGTTAGAGCATGCCCCGAAAATGTACTTGGCATGGTCAACGGTAAACCTACGATTATTAATGGCGCCAGATGCATAGGTCATGCTCTGTGCGTGGATGCCTGTCCGGTTGCCGGTATTACTATGGGCTTTGGAAAGCCCAAGAGAGGCATGGAAATTCCGTTCTATGATGAAAATTACCAATCAAACATAGAAGGTCTTTACATTATTGGTGAGCTTGGCGGTATAGGTCTTATCAGGAATGCCTTCTCGCACGGAATAAAAGCAATAGACCACATAACTTCAAATTTTCAATCCAATAATGAAGATGACACTGATATTGCCATAGTCGGTGCCGGACCTGCAGGAGTTGCAGCCGCGCTCAGAGCCAAGCACCATAAGTTTCGCTCTATCATCTTCGAGCAGGATGACCTTGGTGGTTCGATTCTTCACTACCCACGAAAAAAAATCGTATTGACATCGCCTATCGATCTGCCTCTATATGGAAAATTAGATGTTTCCGAAATAAGTAAAGAAGAATTACTCGACCTTTTTCAGGATCTCGTTCAAAGGTTTGAGCTTGATGTTCGCACAGGTGATAAAGTTATTTCGATCCGTAAAGACGGGAACCGTTTCCAAATTTCAACCGTTACCGGGAAATTTAACGTCTCAAAAGTTGTTCTCGCAATCGGAAGGCGCGGAACCCCCCGTAAATTGAACGTACCGGGAGAAAATTTGCCAAAAGTGTTTTACCGGTTATTTGAAGCAGAATCTTTTACAAACAAACATATCCTGGTTGTGGGTGGAGGTGATAGCGCCATCGAAGCCGCGGTAGGGCTCGCACGTCAAACTGGTAATAAAGTCACGATCAGTTACCGGAAAGAAGAATTTTTCAGATTGAAAGAGCGCAATGAAAAAAACATTCGGGAAATGGAAAAAGAAAAAAAAATTAATGTAATATTTCAGTCGCAGGTTATCGAGATACAGGCAGAGAGTATTTTGTTAGAACAAGTTAATACCGGACAAAAAGAAATTAAGAACGATTTTGTGTTTGTTTTTGCGGGCGGAGAATTGCCGTCGGAATTTTTAAAACAGGTGGGTGTTAAACTCAGAACAGATGAAATGGAGAAATGATACATTCGTTTTTCTATGTTTTATCGATACGGAATTTCTCAATGAGATCATTAAGTCTGGCAAGATAAGGTTTTAAGAATGTTTTGGAATACTAAAACGCCTTTCTTATTAGAATAACCAATTTTATCTGAACGAGGAATTAACTATTATTCCAATGAGTAGATAATATGGATTTTGGTCAGTATAAACTCTTACTACTCCACCAAAGAATAAAAATAGTCATCGCCACAAATTTGAGGTTCGCATGAAACTTCCATCAATTCAACAAGTCGTCAATAATTCCACTCGTACGTTTCGTCGTTTTCCTTTAGTTCTGATCAATGCCGGAGTCGGTACTATTGTAGCGTTGATTCTTGTAGACCATGAGGGTCCAGCGCAAGCGACAATCCTTTTCAACATTCTTTTTGGGGCGATTCTCGGGATTCCACTCCTGATAACAATTGCTCTGACAGCGGAAAAAAGAAAATGGAAATCGTCGATGTCTGTTGTTGCTCAGATCATCGGTCTGCTTGCACTCACGGCATATGCATGGTCGGTTCCTTCTGATCTTGCGGATGCCCCCAACATTCATTTAATACGACTTCTCATGATGGCAATCGGTCTCCATCTCTTTGTCGCGGTTGTTCCGTATTTAGGAACGGGAGAGGCAATCGGATTCTGGAATTACAATAAGACGCTCTTACTGCGTTCAATTACTGCAATTATCTTCGCGATGGCACTCAACGCCGGACTTGCAGTCGCGCTTGCGGCACTTGATCATTTGTTCGGAATAGATATCCCCGGAAAACGATATGCCGAACTCTGGATACTCATCAATGGAATTTTCACAACATGGTTTTTTCTTGGTGGTATACCTGAACAGCTTGATGACCTTGAAAATTCAAGCGAATATCCAAAGGAGATTAAGATATTTGCTCAATACATTTTGTTACCATTGGTAATTGTTTACCTCATCATACTGTACACATACATGGGGAAAATTCTAATCGCATGGAACTGGCCGCAAGGATGGGTCAGCAGATTAATTCTTGGATTCTCGACTGTCGGCATGCTCATGCATTTGTTATTCTATCCGATTCGCGATCATGTAGAAAATGTCTGGGTCAAATCTGCTTTGCGTTGGTTTTATATCGTTATGGTCCCGTTGGTCATCATGCTACTTTTCGCAGTCTCGCGCAGAGTTTCTGAATATGGTATGACGGAAGGAAGATATATTGGTGTTGCGACGGGAGTTTGGCTTGCATTGATCGTACTCTACTTCATTTTTAGCAGAGGAAAAAGTATTAAAGTTATTCCGGGTTCACTTGGAATATTATCGATGTTAATTTGTTTTGGATCATGGGGTGCATTCGATGTTTCTGAATCAAGTCAGGTTGCGCGGCTAAAAGAATTGCTGACGAACTCTTCCATACTTGTTGACGGAACTGTCCGCCCGGCAGATAAATCAGTTCCATTCGAGCAGACAAAAGAAATCTGTTCAATCATTGATTATCTTCACGACATTCACGGTTATGATCGTATTCAACCATGGTTCAAAGAAAGTCTTAGAGATGACTCCACAAGCAAGAGATCTGCACGCAAAGCTCCTTCACTTGTTACCAAAATGATGGGGATTGAATATGTGAAAATCTGGGAAGGTACCGCCACCAATGAAATCAATCTGAGGATGGACACCGAACAGGCGATAAAGGTCGAAGGGTATCATCGACTCTGGAGAGGGCAGGTTTTCACCTCCAGTCCGAAGATAAAAGAGATCCCCGGCGGAGGATTCGGCTATGGAGTCAACGAGGGACTTGATACACTCACGTTACTCTCAATGAAAGATGGAAAACCAGTGGATTCCATACAGGTTGATATGAAGCAGTTTACAGAAAAGTTATTGATAGATTACAAGAATTCGAATACGGCAAACGTACCACCTGACAAGATGTCAATTGTTCTCATGAACGATCGGATGAAAGTAAAACTATACTTGCAGCATATTAATGCCCGCAGGCAGGATGGTGTTCTAAAATTTACGACGTATGGAATTGTGATTCTATTCTCGCAGCCAACGGATAATAGTGTTCAGTAGGAATTTAATTATTTAATTAGTAATTAATCAACCATGTTTAAGCTGAAGGGGACAAGGTAAAACAAACCATATTTGCATGTTCAATTTGGGGCTGGTCAGTTAAGGATGGTAACATAGAGCTTTTGGGTGATCAGCGAACAATGGCGACAGAAGAATTGAGGAAAATGAATTATGTTGTTAATTAGTTTGGTGCGGTTTTGGAAACACTATGTATCCACTCCGGATAAACAAAAAAAACATCTTGTTCTTATGAATTCCCCATGTATGACGTTATCATAATCGGCGCGGGGGCAGCAGGACTCATGTGTGCTATCGAAGCGGGGAAGCGTAGCAGGTCGGTTTGTGTGCTCGAACGGAATCAAAAAATTGGTGAGAAGATACGCGTCTCAGGTGGAGGCAGGTGTAATTTCACAAATATGGTGACCGAGCACGAACATTACATCTCACAGAATCCCCAATTCTGCAAGTCGGCGCTGGCACAGTTTACCCCAGATGATTTTATCTCAATTGTTAAACTGCATGGAATAAGTTATCACGAAAAAAAACTCGGTCAGTTATTCTGCGACCAGTCATCGCGTCAGATTATTGCCATGTTGCAGAAGGAATGTGACGATGCCGGCGTAAGAATTGTACCGGATTGCCAGATATCGGATGTGCGCAAGGGAGACCGGTTCGTAGTAAGAACAAACAAAGGTGAGTTTGAATCCGATTCGGTGGTGATCGCTACGGGCGGACTGTCCATTCCGAAGCTTGGTGCGACGGATTTCGGTTACCGGCTCGCACGGCAGTTTGGATTGAAGATCACGCAAATGACGCCGGGGCTTGTCCCATTAACGTTTAGTAAAGAAGATGTTTCGTTTTTCATCGGGCTTAGCGGCGTTTCACTTGAAGCCATAGTCAGTTGCAACGGTCAGGAATTCAGGGAGAATATCCTGTTCACTCATCGCGGTCTCAGCGGACCCGCGATACTCCAGATATCATCCTACTGGAACCGTGGAGATACGATTTCGATAAATCTGTCACCTGACGTTGATCTTCTGAAGTTACTCACAGATAAACAACGGTCCGGCATGGAGCTTTCAACGGTGCTTTCAGAAATTTTACCAAGACGATTGGCAAAACAATTGTGTGAGCAATACGGATGGTTGAAGCCGCTCCATCACTGCTCAACCAAAGAGATTACATCGATTGCCGCTCAACTTCATGACTGGAAGATGGAACCAGAAGGCACTGAAGGATACTCTAAAGCGGAAGTTACCTGCGGCGGTGTTGATACAAACGAGCTTTCATCCAAAACGATGGAAGCAAGGAACGTCCCCGGCTTGTTTGTAATCGGCGAAGTTATGGATGTTACGGGACATTTGGGCGGATATAATTTTCAATGGGCGTGGGCTTCAGGATTTGTGGCGGGACAGTATGTATGAGCAGGAACGTGCAAGTTGGAAACGAATCTCACGAACACCGAGAAACCGAGCGAGGAGTTGATGGAGTGACCATCCTCCTTATTATGTACCGATTGGAATTAGTTACTTCTTTTCCCTTTTCAAGAACCAGATACTTCAGAATTTGAGCAAATCAGTTTTTTACAAACTCATCCAATAACTTAGTTTAAGTAAAATAACGTTTGAGGGTTTTGTCCGGAACGCCTCTTTAAATTCACTGCCGAATGAAGTGAAATACTCTTCATCTTCGTTTCCTCGAGCTTGTGACCAGACAAGGTAAAGCGTACTACCCGGCAGATACTCCCACCGAAGAACAAAGTTCATGTTGAAGGATTGCTCGTTGAAGTCATGACTGAACGAACCCACTGCTGGTATGAAACTGTCTGTCCCGATCAACTGACGGTAATTCACATAATGTCCCTTCGCCGTGAATAGTTGGCTATACAACTGGAGCGATAGCTCACGTGTGAAGGTTAGAGAAGTGCGAAGTGTAAAATCGAATCTGTCAGTGCTGCGATCAGCGAAGATAGAAGATGCCCCTAAGTTTTCTGTCCAAGCTTCTCGATTTCGTTCCCGTTGATATTCCGTTTGGAATTCCCAGTCCATCCATGTAAAAGGCTTTATCCCAACACCAACGCCCGAGCTGATTGTAGTGGAATGTTTTTTATCTGTTGCTAAGCTCTGAGTAATATCAACAACTATCGCTTGACGTTCATCTGTCTCAATTTCCAGCTTTGCTTTGTTTCTTGATGGTTTCAGATAGAGTCCGTTTCCTCGCGTTTCCCGATGATCGTACAAACCGAAATCACGTTCAAGCTCCGCGTCGATAAGCCAGTAATTATTTAACAATCCACTCCCTTTCACTGTTACCTGGCGTGTGATGTTTTCTCCTTCGAATATATGCCGCTGGTGATATGAAACTTGTCCGCTGTAGTTTCGGAAAAGAACTCCCGGCTCGTCTTCCTTGTACTTGATTGCAGCAACACCGCCAAGATCATTTGGACTGAAAAAAAAGCCGACATCATTGATGTTATACTTCCTCGATGTGAAATCAGTCGATACTGACCACATCCAGTGTTCCGCTGCGATTCTACTGAATGAAATCTTTCCTGCCGATCCTGTCGCTCGTTCACCTTTACGAAGGGTTGTGTGAGATAGTGCAATAAATCCGGTAAGTTTGTATGCGTTCTCACCGAACTTAAGGTTCCAATCATACCCGTTAGTGAAAGCAGGTGCTCGATTTTTCTTCGTCACCGAAGTGACCATCATTCCAATGTTCGAGTGTCCCAGAATATCCTGCTTTAGCCGGATTACGTTGTAATGTGCAAACGGTTCGAGAAGTTGTTCCGATGTCATTCCTGATGAGTCTGCGACAATAGCATTTTCTTTCTGCGTGAAAGCTTGCATCATGCCTACTGATAGACCATCGCTTGTTTTCCCGGTGAGTTTTGCAGCACCAAGAATTGTTACGTTCTGAGGAAAATCTACAATTCGTCCTCCATCCGGTACTTCAATACTCTCCATAGAAAGTGCACGTCCAATTCTGCGTGAATAAAACATCCCCGGTCCGAAATCACCGCCAAAAGTGGTGAAGTGAAGAATCTGTGTCCCCTCTATGAAAAACGGACGCTTCTCCGGGTAAAAAGTTTCGAATGTTGAAAGATTCAAAACTGCCGGATCGGCTTCCACTTGCCCGAAGTCCGGATTTACAGTGGCATCTAAAGTAAAGTTACTTGAGATACCGTACTTCAAATCGACACCGGCGTTTCCGAAAAATTTCTGCTGCCGATCACGAACACTTGTCGCCGGATCGTAGATCTGTTTTCCGGTAACGAATGGAAGAACTTCGATCGGTTTTGGGTCGGGCAGGTGTTCTATTCCCGCGAGATGACCGAATCGAGAGATGAACCCGCTTTCACGTTTTGGCGTAAATGCCCACCGGTCAGATTCTTGCTTCCGGCTGATAGTGCGGAGAAAATTAATTCCCCATATGTTTTCACTTGTCTCTACGGATGACGATTTGTACCTGAGGATACGGAACGGTATTTTTACCTCAGCAACCCAGCCATTTGGCTGGATTGATGTTTCCACATCCCAGACAGGATCCCACGATTCGTCCTCACGTTCGCCATCATCATATTGGATAATGTCAGCTTTAACACCGGATGGATTAAACGTGAACTCAAAGCAGGTTTGGTGGTCATTATACGAATCGATGCGGATAGATCCCCAATCACTTTCAATTTCATTGTCACGACGGGTTAGCCGGGAAACGATTTTCTCCGGTTCAGTATCATAATACATGCAACCGAAATACAGCGCTTCATCGTCATATACAACCCGGATTTCAGTTCGTTCAGATGCGGGTTTGCCTTCCTCAGGATCGCGTTGCATGAAGTGATCTGCAGGTGATGCTAATTTCCATACTTCATCTTTCAGAAGTCCGTCTACGCGGGGTGGCGAAGTGACTCTGACAGCCCGGATAGTAACTGAATTATCGCCTGCCATGATGATGCCTGTTGCAAAAACAATTGCACTGATGGTAACAAAATATTTATGCATGTACAAATTCCGTGTTCTAGTAACAAATTGGAGATTAAGAAACAGTTGTAAAAATACTAATTGGTTGGTTGAAATACAAAAAGCCAAAGCAATGATACGCGTATATGAATTATCTGTGCCCGCTGCAAGTAAAACTACTGTATTTGGTACTTCAGGTGTTTTCTTATGTCATTCATCAATGACAGGTTCATTTGTATTAAGTCATGAGCACCAGAAGCAGAATGCTAATCATTATAACTTAGAATTTTTCTATAGTTGTAGTTGTGAGATAAGGAATAAAAAAGGCTCTGAATTTTCTTCAGAGGCCAGTGCTATATACGAGAAATCCCATTGACTAATCAATCAATGGGATATTCCCTACAGTTTGTAGCGGGGGCACACGATGTTTTGCGCCAACACAATTTAAGAATGAGATTATCGCGATTAGTGAGTTAAGATTTTAAGAATTCTTTGGAGAGGTTTTGCATAAATTTTTCGCTTTTGGAACAGTGACATGCCTTTCTGTTCATATAACCAATTGTACCTGAACAGGATGTGATTGTTAATCTAATGGGGATATTATATGGGGGCAGCTCAGTCTTCTCTTCCCCCAAAAAGCAATCCAAATTTAAATTAGTTAATTGGATTTATGCCATAATTCCAAGTTTGCATATTAAAACAAGAAATCCTAACCATCATTTGATGATTAAAATTCTTGTGTCGTTGAAGTAGCGAGAGTGCGCTATTATGAGTATCCATCGAAACTAAAACAATGCTAATTCAATCGAGAATCTTAAAATTCAAAATATCGGGCATTTGATTTTTTCCGATTGCTGGTACATTGGTAATTGAAGGAATAATGGATAGATTTCATTATAACGTAGACTATTTGGAGCCCACCCCAAAACAAATTCGATCGTATTAATTAATTTGGATAATAAATTGGATGTATCGGATAAAATAATCTTGAATCCTATCTCATAAATACATATCTTGATTTTATTAAAAAATTCGGGGATTGATTTGGAATCCTAAACCTTGAAATTCCGATAAGAAAAAGATTGATTCTTCCACTTGTGAAATGTAGAATGTTTGCAAAATATTTTTGGGAACTTATTGTAGTTAGTTCGCTATTGTTGGTCGTGCCTACACCAGCATTTCCACAAGGTTATTCATTTGATGATCCCAACCACTGGTCGTATTTTACAACTGAGTCGGGATTGCCCTCGAATGCTATCCGGGATATCATCGAAGCGGATGATTCTACATTGTGGGTAATTGCCGGCTCGCCTGTTTGGTACGATGGTTTCGAATGGAGAAAAGTCGACAGTGCAGACAGCCAATTCTTGAATAGTTCTCTTGGATTCCACCGTGCAGATAACAACTGTGTTCTTGTGAAAGCTTCACCAGCCGGGAGCGGATATAAGGTTTTTAAACTGAACAAATCTGGTTACGAGGAAATTATTACCGGACTAGATAACTTTGATGTGTACAGTTTGAGTTCAGGGAAAATGCTTCTAGTCTCGGATAATTCTCTATTCTCTTACGACCATGGATCTGTCTTGCCGTTTACTCCTCATGATAACCTGACACGTGAGCAGGTATTGTATGCACAAAATACAGTAAGCGGAGCAATGCTGTTGAATCTGAAAACAGGACTCTATCGCATGGATAATCGTTCTTTTAATCTGATGATACCCGCCGGCAGGTTTTCGCTGAATGTAATGTTAGTGGCGGAGAATAGAAATGGAGAGGGAATCATACAATTTGAAACTCCGTATGAAATGAGAGGAGTGTGGGAATGGAACGCGTCTTCATTGCCGAAACGCAGTACCACTGAACATTTCCCGTTCGCGCAAGCGATGGATATCGGTCCTCATGGCGAAGCAATTATTGTTTACCGCACAGGAGAGATAAGGTGGAGAGAGCATGGAGTCTGGAAATCGTTACCGTCCGTTGAGTCGCGCATTCATGATATTACAGTTGTAAAGTTCCGAGCCAATGGCGATCTCGTGTTTGGTACGATGAATGGGTTATACGTGTACCGGTATTCTATGTCACCCTGGAAAATGATAACGTACCCAATCTTTGATTCGAGAAACACTGTTCACGACATCATAATGGCGAAGGATGGAAGTTTCTGGATTGCTAGTAGTGGAGGAATAGAACGACGCCAGCCGAACGGGACAGTTACATTTTGGGAAAATATTGGTAACACTACTATCCATAATGTTACCGGCTTGCAGGAAGATGCAGAGGGTAGCATCTGGATTGGGAGCGGCTTTTCGTTTATGGGAGCATTCCGATTCGATGGGAGAAGTTGGAATCATGTGACAATCGGAACTCCTGACGATTCAGTTCTTGTTCATAAAATTCGCAAGGATCTTCAGGGCAATCTTTGGTTTTTAGGATTGGGAAAAAACGCGCAAGATAAAAAACAGCCGGGAACTCTTTGCTTCCACGAAGGATCATTTTCAAAATGGGGAGTAGAAGAGGGACTCATTAACGGAAGGGTTTACGATTTTGTTGAAGGACAGGATGGTGCGTTATGGTTTGCAACTTTCGGCGGAATAAGTAGATGGATTCCTTCCGTGGAACATTCAACCGCTTCGGCGAGCAAGGATCGCTCAGGGATTAGTAGCACTGTCCAACGTGTTCGAAATGGAACATGGACGCACTGGACTATTGCAAAGGGATTGAAGGAAAACAGAATCACCTCAATTGTGGTTGATAAAGAAAATTCGGTTTGGTTCGGATCAAATTACCCTCCAGGTCCATATCAGTCGATAGGTATCGGGCGCATAGATAGCCTTGGGGACGTACAATATTTCAATTCCATAGAAGGAACCATTGGAGATAATATCTGGGACATAAACATTGATAGCACGGGTCGTGTGTGGTATACCACAACTGAAGGGCTTGGATGTTATGATCATGGAACCTGGTTACGATATGGAAGAGAATCAGGACTTTCATTTGTAAATCTTTGGCCCGTTCTTCCTGAAGGTAATACGATATATGTCGGAACTAAAGGACGGGGCATCGCCATGCTCAATCTTACTGCGGCAACCTCACCGCTTCCGAAGATCGTCATGGAACACCCATACATTGAGGAATTTTCTGCCCATCAAGGATGGAAAGCGCTGACATACTGGGGAGAATTAGATCCATTGAACGTTCAAACTCGTTATCGGGTGAATAATGGTGAATGGTCGAAATGGAGAATAAAAAACGGTGTTGTCCTCAGCAATATGAAACCGGGAGATTATACCTTCGAAGTGCAGGCAAAAAATCTTTATGGAGCATTCCGTATTGCTGGGGAGAAGACTGTCTTCACAATTCCTCAGCCATGGTATTATAATGGATATTTTATAAGTTCAGTTTTTGCAGGAGTGATCGCATTTATTTTTGTTATTACCAGTGCTATTATACGAAAGCGCAAATTCGATATCGCCATTCGGGAAAGCGAAGAACGCTACCGCATCATTACAGAATTTGCCACCGACTATGCCTATTTAAACCGCATTGAAGAAGATGGAAGCTGGACTATTCTTTGGATTACTGAATCCGTTACACGAGTATACGGCTATACAGTCGAGGAGTGGAGATCACCTGGTTTCCATTCTCGATTGGTTCACCCAGAAGATCTTGAAGAGGGGTTTAAAATAATGCAGAGCGTGATCCGGGGCGAGTCAGCAAGCTATGATACACGATGTATAGCAAAAGATGGAAGTGTGTTGTGGATTCACAATGAAATGCGCCCAGTTTGGAATACAGAACATACGCGCGTTGAATATGTTTATGGAGCGGCACACGACATTACACAGAAAAAATTAGACGAAGAACATAAAAAGCACCTTACTACAGAACTTGTTCAAACAGAAGAACGTGAGCGGCGCAGGATGGCGGTTTATCTTCACGATATTATTGGACAGCATCTTGCAGTCGGGAAAATTACACTTAGGGAGGTATTGAAATCGGGTATCGCCGGAGAAATGGAGGAACAACTTGCTGAAGTGGGCAGAAATCTCGATAATGCGATAAAAGATTCTCGTTCGCTAACGTTTGAACTGAGCCCTCCGGTTCTACAGGATGTCAGATTCGATATAGCGGTGAAAATGCTTGCAGAGCAGATGATGACAGCGCACCATATCGGTCTAACCATTGAATGCAATGAAATCGAAGTTTCTCTTGAGCCGCAAATAAAAGTTCTATTGTACTATGCAGTGAGAGAAATATTATTCAATATCATCAAACATGCCAGCGCAAGTGAGGTGAAATTTATAATCTCTTGTACAGATACCGAGATTCGGATGTCCATAGAAGATAACGGAATAGGTTTCGATAAGGACGAAGCGCTTTCTAATAAATTTACCGCGTCCGGATTTGGTTTGAAAAATGTCTCTGAGCGAATGGGCCATATCGGAGCGCAGATCGATATAATTTCCATACCACAGCAAGGTACGCGGGTTGCTATATATATTCCAATAAATAAATTGAATAATGGATTTCAGAGATGATAATTGAAAACTCATTTAATAATAGAAAACATCTCGATAGACAATGGAAGGAACGAATGTGAAAACAAGAATTATCCTCGCCGATGACCACGTGATCCTAAGAGAAGGATTAAAAAAAATTATCGAACATGAAATGCGAATGAATGTAGTTGGGCAGGCATCGGACGGAAGAACCGTTATTGAGCTGGTTCGCGAACATCATCCCGATATTGTTATTATGGATATTAGCATGAACGGTTTGAACGGCATTGAAGCGACGCGGTACATCAAAAAAGAATTTCCAAATGTGAAAGTGATTGCTCTTTCAATGCACACTGAACGAAATATTGTATCCGAGATGCTCTGCGCCGGTGCTTCAGCATACCTTCTAAAAGATTCCGCACCCGACGAACTTGCATTGGCGATTCATGCAATTCAAAATAATAAAACATATATCAGTCCCGATATAGCCGGAATTGTGGTGGACGACTATATCCTCAAAACAAATACTGTGAATCAATTACAATCAAATTTCAAAAAGAAACCGGCAACCATCCTTACTGCCAGAGAGCGTGAAATTCTTCAACTTCTTGCTGAAGGGAAATCCATAAAGGACATAGCGGGACTATTGTCGATCAGTACTACTACAATTGAAACACATAAACAACACATCATGGAAAAGCTCAAACTCTACAGCATTGCCGAATTAACAAAATATGCAATTCGCGAAGGTATAACACAGTTGTAATTAATAAAATCCAGCGTATAGTTTCTCAAAGCTGTATGGTTATCATTATCCCATAATTCAATTTTAACTTTCCAATATTTCTTATAATTCTGTTTCTGATCTTTTCTTATCATTAATTTCCAACCCCAAAATCATTGAATTCACGATTGATTAGCCGGCGTGCGTCTGCTATAATAGTATAGCTGTATTTCTGAAAAATGATTTTGAAAAGAAGGTAAATGCAAAAAGAACTGGTGGTGCAAATCGTATATCCTAATCCTGTGAAGCCGGAGGGATTAGGATTTGATTTGCCCGTAGATGCGTATGTAACTATAGAAGTATTCAATGAAAATGGTACAAGAGTTAAGTTGCTTTTTGAAAAAAAATCTATGGAAGCAGGAAAACACATGATTAAATTCAACAAGCTCGATTTAAGCGCAGGTGATTATACATTTCGTATCACCGCCACCATTGGAGGTGAAAACTATAATGTAACAAAGCAATTATTTTTAGAAGAAAGCATATAAAACATCAAAGAAAGGATTGATTATGTTCTTCTCATCTGTAACAAACAAGCATTGGTTGTTAATACAACTTTTCCTAATTACGTTTCTGCTTTCTGTCTCTGCATCTGCCCAGGATACACTCGACAACTGGGCATCCGCCACCAGCGGAACAAGCAACACTCTGCGAACAGTCTCTTTTTTCAACGCGGACACGGGCTTTGCGGCAGGCGGGGGAGTTATTATCCATACAACCGATGGCGGAAAACACTGGACTATGATTGACAGTGTGGTTGTAGCAGGTAAGATGCGAAAACTCTTTTCTGTCGAGAGCCATAACTCATCCCGTTCAAATAAAACCATCGCAGCGGGAGGTCCTGACACGCCAACGCCGTGCGAAGGTCTTCTGGTTGGTGATCTCGGCGAAATCTTCCAAACAACCGACTGCGGTTTTACATGGGCACAAATATCCAGCCCCACCTTCCTCAACTTACGGGGAATAACCGACGATGGAGCGAATTATAATCCCGATGTAGTTTACGCCTGCGGTGATAGCGGTGTGGTTATTAAATCGACCGATGGAGGTAAAACATGGTTTACTCAAATAACCCCCACCTTATCGCGACTTAACACAATTACTTTCTGGAATCCTGACACCGGTATGGCAGCAGGTGAAAATGGAGTTATTATGCGTACAACGAACGGCGGTACTACATGGACATTAAATCCAGACACGGGATTATCCGGTAGAATGCTTTCAAATATCATGATGGAGAACCATAACTCATCCACATCAAATGTCAGACCCTCAATTGCACCGGGAGAAGGTCATCTTGGCAACAGTGACGGCACTCTGCTTCGTACAACAGATTTTGGCGCCACATTTTCCCTCGTATCAACTGGCACATCTGAAAGTATAAATAGTATTGAGAGTGGGATTGGTTTCAATGGTTCTCTCATTGTTGGACTGACGATTTGCGGCAGCGGAGGGACGATATTGACCTCACCCGATGGCATCAACTGGACAAAACGCAATAGCCATACCACAAGTGATTTGTATGCTGTTGCCTCGGCGGCGATGGAAGATACGTCTGTTCCGCCTAATCAGGTTTGCGTTGGCGCAGGTGGAACGTCAGTAGTAAACGAACCGCCGGCATTTGCCGTCTACCCGCCTGATCCGGGATGGTGCGCTGGAGAAACACATACAATCTCATGGTCTGTAAATCCTCTCATCGCCAATGTTTCCATCGAAGTACGGGATGTGAACGCCCAGACAACCGCCGCAACAATTTCGGCAAGCACCCCGAACGACGGGAGCTTTTCCTGGAATATTCCACCACTTTTTCCTGCCGGTTCCTATGAGATATTTATCCACGATGTTGAGTGGAATGGTGGCTGGTCGTATAGTCTTCCGTTTACCATTGGTTCATGCGACTGCAGAGCTCCGGTATTGGTTGATGTGAAAGATGTCCCGAACGACCAGGGTGGAAAAGTAACAGTTGCCTGGAATCAATCCTGCCTGGATGTACCGCCCAACCGTGTTATCACTTATTATTCAATTTGGCGCGGAGTTAATATGAGTGTATCGATGAAACAATTAAAACTTAT
Source organism: Ignavibacteriales bacterium (assembly GCA_016214905.1). Taxonomy (NCBI): domain Bacteria; kingdom Pseudomonadati; phylum Ignavibacteriota; class Ignavibacteria; order Ignavibacteriales; species Ignavibacteriales bacterium. Next base: position 588,200 of record JACRMQ010000007.1, read on the forward strand.
AACTCCGGAAATGATGTCAATAGATTTTTCTGGTAAAGGATATCGCAGTTTCAGTGGAACATACTGGGAATGGGTAGGAAATATGACGGCTCATTATCTTGAACACTACAGTTACACAGCTTCCACACCATCCGATTCTAGCGGTGCTGGTAATCCGTATTATAAATTCTTTGTCTCAGCACAAACAGCTGATCCGTTCATATTTTGGGATTCGAATCCGGACAGCGGATATTCGGTAGATAATATTGCCCCATCCGCATTGGTGAATTCGCCGATAATAAAATCTCAAACAGGCTCTTCTGTAACACTCGCCTGGCAGAACAATCCGGATAATCCTGATATTATGAGGTATGATATTTATCGCACCACTGAGACCTCTTTAATGGCAAAGCAAACGACTGAAAAAATTGGTGAAACATCTGACACGAGTTATACCGATAATGCGATGATACCGAACAAAATTAATGTTTATACAGTGATTGCAGTTGATATACATGGCAATGAAAGTCCGGCATCACCGCCAATATCCGTTACACCATTGAGTACAACAATGCAGATATCATATATCAATCGGTGGAATCTTGTATCTGTTCCGATGACTATGAACAATTATGATAAATCGTTCATATATCCTACTGCAATAAGCAGTGCGTTCGGTTATGTGAGTGATTATCAGTCACAGACTACACTTGAACGCGGTGTGGGATATTGGGTAAAATTTAGCAATGCGCAAGATGTATCGATGACCGGAGGATTAACAACTGATGTAACGGTTACAGTTCACACTGGTTGGAATCTAATCGGATCAATCTCGTCCCCGGTAGATGTTTCGAAGATAACATCTACTCAATCGAACATGATAACTTCACAGTTCTTTGGTTATAACGGAAGTTACGAAACTGTCAGTACTATTGAACCCGGTAAAGGTTATTGGGTTAAAGTAAACCAGTCTGGAACGCTTACGATATCTTCTTCCTTGGCAAACATTTCGGCAAGTAATAAGATAAAAATTCAACCGACATCGGAGATGCCTCCATTCTCTCCGGCACCTGATGCGGAAGATTTGAGACCGCAAACATTTGGTCTTTCTCAAAACTATCCAAACCCGTTCAATCCGGTCACGGTCATCAGTTATCAGCTTCCGGCAGATATATATGTGATGCTGAAGATATATGATGTTATTGGGCAGGAGGTAGCGACATTGGTGAACGGGTTACAGACAGCCGGTTACAAATCCGTTACCTGGGATGCGAATAATGTTCCAAGCGGAATGTACTTTTACAAGCTCAGCGCTGGAGATTTTTTGGATATGAAGAAGATGGTGTTGTTGAAATAACAAATCTATAAACTTGCTGAGAGAGAGTTTCTCGACATTACGATAGCTGAGGAACTCTCTCGTCAGGTGAAACTATGAATTTTAAAAATGACAATTGAACTACCGTTTAATTTATTCCCGCCAAAGGCGGGCGAGAGTTCAATACTCCGCCCCTTGGGGCGGTTAAGATTTCTTTTTCGATGCCCCGCTGCTTGCGGCGGGGTAGTTCATTGTTTAATACATAATATACTTTGGAGTGGTTTATGAAAAACAAAACCCAAAATAGATTCACTATTTTACTAACGATTTTATAGGAGTTTTTACCATGAAGCTACGTTACGTTTTTTCACTCGCTGTCATCTGCATTCTCGTAAGTGGCACGACTAACTCTTCGCTGTTTGCACAAGTCAGCTTCGCACCAGCGGTAGATTACGTTGCGGGATACATCCCAATGTCAGTGGCAATCGGGGATCTAAATGGAGACGGAAAGTTAGACCTTGCTGTAGCAAATGAAGGCAGCGGTAACGTCTCCGTGCTATTAGGAAACGGAGATGGCACATTTCAGACGGCGAAAAATTTCAATACAGGAACGTATCCACGCTCAGTGGCAATCGGGGATCTGAATGGAGACGGCTTCTTAGACCTTGCTGTAGCAAATTCAAGCAGCGGTAACGTCTCCGTGCTGTTAGGAGACGGGACTGGCTCATTTGGAGCGGCAACAAATTTCAGCGCTGGAGTAGGTCCTTACTCAGTGGCAATCGCTGATCTGAATGGAGACGGCTCCTTAGACCTTGCCGTGGCAAATTTTAGTAGCCTCGGCCCCATCTCTGTGTTATTGGGAAACGGAGATGGCACATTCCTGCCAGCACAAAATGTCAGCGCGGGAACAAGGCCAATCTCGGTGGCAACCGGATACCTGAACGCAGACGGCTTCTTAGACCTTGCCGTGGCAGATTATGATTACAACGGCACCGTCTCTGTGCGGTTGGGAAACGGAGATGGCACATTCTTGTCAGCACCAGATGTCAGTGTGGGATCATACCCTTTCTCAGTGGCAATCGGGGATCTGAATGGAGACGGTTTTTTAGACCTTGCCGTGGCAAATTTTAGCAGCAATCACGTCTCTGTTCTGTTGGGATATGGGGACGGCACATTTCAGGCGGCAAAAAATTTCAGTGTACCAGGAGGTCAACGCTCAGTTGCAATCGGCGATCTGAATTGTGACGGAAAGTTAGACCTTGCCATGGCAAGGACAGCCCAATATACCAGCCAAAATGTCTATGTGCTTTTGGGAGATGGAACTGGCTCATTCGGTACGGCGATGAATTTCCACTGTGGGAAAAATTCTTCGTCTGTCGCAATCGATGATCTGAACAAGGATGGAACGTTAGACCTTGCCGTAACAAATAAGATGGGCGGAGTTTCGATCCTCCTGAACAAGACGGTCTGCCCTGCAACTCAATGCGTACCGCCTCCTTCAGGCATGGTCGGCTGGTGGTCCGGCGATAACAACACCAATGATCTTTCTTCAAATCATAATAACGGTACACTCCATGGAACTGCCGCATATACGAGTGGAAAAGTCAGTGGGGCGTTCGACCTTTCGGTAGGCAGTCCGTATGTTTTGGCACCATCTATTGATGCGCAGAATTTTGGGACGGGAGATTTTTCGATTGATGCCTGGATCCTGAATAAAGATAGTACTCTCTTTGGTACATATTCCATTATAGATAAACGTACGCACGATAGTTCTCAACTGTATGTGGGCTATTTGTTCTTTCTGTATGAGGGACACCTATCATTACAGTTAGCCGATGGTATTGGGAATCCTTCCTTCTCGAATTATAGTGTAGACCCAGTTGATCCGAACGTATCCGATGGTGCCTGGCACTTTGTCAGCGTAACGGTAGATCGAGACAGTCTCATTTCGTTTTATATTGATGGCGCCTTAGTCAGGACGCGAAGCCCGCTCGATCGGACCGGCTCCCTCACTAATTCAGGTAATGTATGCATCGGCTCTGAATCGTTTAACCCGGGATCGTTCTTCAATGGATATTTGGATGAGGTTGAGTTGTTTAATCGTGTTCTCACGCAGGATGATATTTCGAGTATCTACAACGCCGGGAGTGCAGGGAAGTGCAAAACACCACTGCCTTCGACCGGCTCCATCTGCGGCTATAAGTTCAATGATGCAAATGGTAACGGTATACTTGATTCCACGGAAACAAAAATTGGCAACTGGATTATCAATTATTCTGGACCTGTATCAGGTACCATCATTACCGATACAACAGGAAATTACTGCTTGACGAATCTACCCACAGGCACATACACATTGTGTGAAACTCTTCAAGTAGGGTGGACACCGACAACTCCCACGTGTCAAGAAGTTCTAGTTGGTGCTGGACAAACCGTGACTGTTATTTTCGGAAATCAACCTACTCCGCAGGGATTCTGTCCTGGAAATATTCTTCAAAATGGTGACTTTACCACGGGATTAATGCCAGGAGCCATGCCCTCTCCGGGCCAGGTAAGCAACTGGATAAGTGCATACCGTACACCTGATGTAGCCATTGATAGCGGATGCGGAGATATCGGTTTCATTAATATGTGGGGAAATAAAATTGTTGGAGAAGCAATCCAGCAACAACTACCGTCGGGCGGACATATTAAGAAAGACCACTTGTACAGAATTCAACTCTGTTACAAATGGGCTCCGCCAAATAATAATCGTCCCTATCCTGTTTCAATTAAAGTCCGTGCATCCGTCGGACCACTGCTGGGACCTGTAGGTGGAATTGAAATGGCACTCACATCGCCGACATATTCTACCGCATGGATTACTTCACCCCAAATGACTTGGGTTGCAGATAACGATTATTACTATGTCACTGTAAGTGCAGAGAATCAGTCTTCGGTTAACCATGGTGATTCAACTTCTACAGGTCAGGTAGATAGAATTTGTATTGAAGACCTTGGAACAGTACCTAATGGAAGTATTTGCGGAACAAAGTTTCTCGACCTCGATGGAGATTGTGAGCGGGACACTAATGAAACAGGTCTCGGCGGCTGGTTGATTAAACTCGACCCATTGGGTTACTATGCAACAACGGATTCCGGTGGATACTATTGCTTTTCAGACGTGCCACAGGGCAATTATACACTAAGCGAAGTGTTGAAAAATGGATGGATACAAACATGTCCCGTTTCTGGAAGTTATAGTGTAACATTGCTTCCGGGTCAATATCAAACAGGATTCAATTTCGGCAATAAGCTCGCAGCGGGTGTACAAGACCTGACAATTCAACTTGCAGCAGGAACTGCTAGACCTGGATTTGAGAAACAGTTTGCTATCTCATATTCGAATGCCGGCTCGGTTACTGTCAACTCAATTACGGTAAAATTCTCATTGCCAGCGGATGTGAATTATGTTTCAAGCAATCCCTCTGGTACTTACAATTCAAGCACGCACTCTGTTACATGGAACGTAGGTACGTTAAATCCGGGTAATGCTGGATGGATTACTATTGTTGGACAGGTGAAAATCGTACCACTGGGCACAACGCTGACAAGCTGTGCAACAATCGAGCCCGCAATAGAAGATGTTGCGCCACAGAATAATACTGCATGTGAAACACAAGTTGTCCGAGGATCATGGGATCCAAACGACAAAGCCGTTGCACCGACAGGAGTTGGCTCCAGCCACATTGTAAGTAACAATGATGTATTAACATATCAGATTCGATTTCAGAACACTGGTACTGATACTGCATTTACCATTGTCATCGGAGATATACTTGACCAAAATCTTGACCTCAGTACTTTACAAACTGGCGCAAGCAGTCATCCATACACTTATCAAATTGTTAACGGCAGAGAGTTGTGGTTTACGTTTAGTAATATTCTATTACCCGACAGCAATGTCAATGAACCCGGCAGTCATGGATTTGTATGGTTCCAGGTTGCACCGAAATCGTCGCTACCAAATGGCACCAACATTTCTAATAGCGCTTCAATCTATTTTGATTTCAATTTTCCTGTTCTAACCAACACTGTTTCCAACTGCATCGGAACTATAACGACAATTAACGTTCAACAGCGGTGGAACATGGTCTCTGTTCCTGTTCTTGTATCGGATTTTAGTAAGTCAGCACTCTTTCCAACGGCAGCGAGCAACGCCTTTGCTTATGAAGGCGGTTACCTTATGAAAGATACGCTTGAAAGAGGCAAAGGGTACTGGTTGAAATTTGATGAACCACAAACTATTCAAATAGACGGAATTATTGAATTCCCTGATTGTACTATGACTGTTATGAAGGGATGGAACATGATTGGCTCAACAAGTCGCCCGATACCGAGATCGGATATTATTCTTTATCCTGAGTCTTTAGCGGTATCAAAATTTTTTGGTTATCACAACAGTTATTATGTGTCAGACACGATTCAACCAGGTAGTGCATATTGGGTCAAGGCAAATCTAGACGGAATAATAGCATTAAAAGAAAGCATGGAGACGAGGACATCCCATCAGGCTAAAATATTGTTTACCGATGAATTGCCGCCGCCGCCGCCGGATGAAGGAATACTTGCATTCCCGGGAAAGGAACTCCCAAAGAAATTTACATTGGGACAGAACTATCCGAATCCGTTTAATCCAACAACCGTTATTCAGTATGAGTTACCTGTACAATCGCATGTTACTTTGAGCGTATACAATATAATGGGTCAGCGTGTTGCGGTACTCGTTGATCAGGTGCAAGATGCCGGATATCGTGAAGCAACCTTCGATGGAAGTAAATTCTCCAGCGGTGTTTACTTCTATCGTTTGCAAGCAGGATCATTTATCGACACAAAGAAATTATTGCTTCTGAAATGATTGGCAATCTTATGAGCCAATTTGTGTGTGCATGAGAGATCAGTGATTTCATGAACGAAGCAATCGGCGCCAAGCGAGGGGTGGCGCCGTTTTTTATTCTCGTGGTTAAAACGATAATGATGGTGGGAACAAAATCAATATTTGACAATTCCAATTTTTTTAGGTAAAAGTAGTTTTCGTAGGGCAGGTTATAAAATTTACGACGTATGGAATTGTGATTCTATTCTTGCAGGCAACGGATGATAGTGTTCAGTAGGAATTCAATTGTCCATCACCAAACAATAAAAACAAAAAAATCCGACACTTTGCTGGACTCCTATGTTTTAGTAGCGGGGTTAGTAAACAAAAAAGGCTCTGAATTTTCTTCAGAGCCCAAATCCAGTAGCGGGGGCACGCGATGCACATGATAGAAAGATAATCTCATTACCGGAAGAGCTTTTTTTCTACCCAATTATAGAAAATTTACATTAAGTTTAGCTAAATATGAACAATTCTGCGTCCGAGATAAAAAACCTTCCAAAGTTTACCAATATAGCAAAATTCTAGTTTCACAAGATCTCTGCTTACCGATACCTTGGCTGTCGGACACATCTTTCGTCCTTGATATCCGTTCCGATACTCTTCCAAGAGTCGATATCTCACCTGTTGTGGTTGGTAATATACGAGATCGCTATGGTAGATCGAATTAACAGAAATTCCTAAATCTCAGGTGACTTCGGTTGCTTTACGACATCTTTCGCTTACTAAACGGACTGCCTACATCTTGAAATGTTGATCAAATCTTCTAATTTTCCTGATTTCTTGTTTTATCCCGGGCTTCTCATTTTCTCTAATTGTACTGGCTTTTCATTCTATCTTAAAATCGGGGGCAAGATTAATGTGCTTTTCAAAATGATTGATAAATGATTAAAACATTTGTAAATTTACATATATGCTTCTCACGAAACTACATATACCTCCTGCCGGAAATAATATAGTTCATCGATCAGAACTTCATGAGAAATTGAACATTGGGCTAGATCGAAAACTAATACTAATTTCTGCTCCCGCCGGTTTTGGTAAAACAACCCTGTTAAGTGATTGGATCAATCAACAAAATATTCCAACAGCATGGTTTTCAATAGATAAAGCCGATAATGATCCGGTAGAATTTTTAAGCTATATAATTTCGGGAATTCAAAATATTAATAAAGAATTTGGACAAAGCGCTCTCAAGTTGATAAAATCACCAAACAGGCCATCCTGCGAGTCAATTGTCAGTCTGTTAATCAACGAGATACTTAAGATTAATAAAAACTTTTTATTGGTATTTGACGATTTTCATTTGATCGAGAGTACCGATATTTTAAAATTAGTTAGCTATTTATTGGAACATATTCCCGCTAAAGTACATATTGTAATCCTAACCCGATCGGATCCAAAACTACCTATTGCACGATTAAGAAGCCAGCATCAACTTGTTGAGTTACGTTCGTCAGACCTAAGTTTTTCTGTAAATGATATTTCTATTCTGTTTAATAAAAAACTAAAATTAGGAATATCTGCTGAAGATGTTATTTTGCTTGAATCAAAAACCGAAGGTTGGATTGCAGGACTGCAATTAACGGCATTGTCAATGCGGGGTCGTGAAGATGTTACTGAATTTATTCAATGTCTAAAGGGAGATAATCGGTATATCATGGATTATCTTATTGAGGAGGTGCTAAAAATTCAGACAGATGACATCAAGAAATTTTTATTACAAACGTCCATTCTGGAGCAAATGTCGGCTCCTCTATGTGATATCGTATTAAATAGAAATGACAGTCAGATAATTTTAGAGAAACTCGAAAAAAATAACATGTTTGTTATTCCTTTGGATAATGATCGAAAATGGTATAGATACCATCATCTCTTCGCTGACCTATTAAAACAAAGACTTCACTTAAAAGGTAAAGCAGCTATCAATGATCTTCATAATAAGGCAATTGAATGGTTCAAGGATAATTCAATGCCACAATTTGCAATTGAACACGCAATAGAAACAAGGGATTTTGAAAAAAGCATACGTTATCTTGGAGACATCGTAGAGACCATGTGGAAAAACGGACAGCATGCTGCTATTCTGAAATATGGTGATTTACTGCCTGATGAATTCATTAAAAAGAATGTAGTTTTTAGTTTATACTATGCATGGATATTGATTATTGTTGGTAAAAATCAAAAAGCTGAACCCTTTTTGGAGAGTGCCGAAATAATTACAAAGAAAATAATTAATAATAATAATTCCTCAAAAGAAGATGTTCAGTATAATAAGCAGCTGCTAGGAAAAATATCCGTTGCTTTTGGTTACCTATACTCAAAAACAGCAAACCCGGAAAAAACTATCAGCTATTGTAAAGCGGCGATGAGAGACCTCTCGGATGATGATCCATTTTGGTATAGCTGGGCATGGTACTCTATTGGATGGGCAGAGGAGATTAGTGGACACATTCCTGAAAGTATTGTTGCTTTTGAAAAGGCGCTGGCTTATAGCAAAAAATCGGGCAGCATCTATCTTATATCAACCAATGCCTATAATTTAGCTTACATAGAACAGCGTATGGGGCTTTATACTTCTGCTTACAAGAAATGTTCTGACCTGATAAAGGACATGAAAGAAAGTGGCTATTCGCAAATTATAAAATCGGAACCCACCTATGTCCAGCTATATGCCTGTATGGCAGAAATTGAATGTATGCAGACAGATTTTGAAGAAGCAATGGCAAATATTAAAATTGCATATAGCTTAAGCAATAATTTATCCAACAGTTCCTATAAAGTTTGGGTGCGATTAATTTATTCGCTTATATTATTCGGACGTGGGGATGATGACGGTATTATAAAATTGCTAAATGAAATAGATGACATTATAAAACAAAATACAATTTCTCCAGCCGCCAGAGCTGTATATATTGATATGAAAGGGAAAATGCTTATTGAACAGTATGAACTTGAAAAGGCCCGAAATTTGTTTGAAGAAAATGAACTAGGGCTCGATAAAGAAATTTCATATTTAGAAGGTCGTGGTTATTTTTCTTTTGTATTATTACTGATTACAGATTTAAAATTTAATGAAGCAGAAAAAATATTATCCCAATTACAAACGATGTCAAAAGCGGCAAACTGGATAGAAACGTTGATTGTAGTGAAAATAATATATGCTATTCTTTATAAACATACTGGAAATAAAGAAAAAGCTATCGCATGCTTGACAGAATCATTGGAATACGCTACTGCTGAAAATATATTAATGTCATTTATTTATTACCATGACAGAATAAAAGATTTATTAACAGACATATTTAAAATGCAGGCTACTACAAAAACAAATATTCCTAAGAGATTAACCGATAAACTTAAGCTTGCAATTGAAAAAAGAGATAAACTTAACAAAATCAATTTAGATTTCAAATTAAGCAACCGCGAGCTCGACACACTACAACTACTTACCGAAGGTTTATCGAACGAGGAAATAGCGATTAAGCTTTTTGTTTCCCTGAATACAGTTAAAACACATTTAAAGAACATCTACCTTAAACTTGAGGTAAACAGTCGCCAAAAAGCCATTGAGAAAGTGAAAGAGCTAAATTTAGTCTAATTTACAGTTAGCATTTTCGCTTAAATATCTTTCAAATAACAAATCACCCGTTGAAATCACCCCAGCGGGTGATTTTTTTTTATTGAGTAAGTCTTATGTTTGACTATAAGAATAATGAAAAAAGATGAAAGGCAAAACTAAAATAATAGTTCAGGAACACCTTGATCATAATTGGAAAGATCGTTTCGAAGGTATGGAGATCAGTTATGAAGGGAACAATACTATTCTTACAGGAAATATCAAGGACGAATCACATTTACATGGGATTCTAAACCTGATAAGAGACTTAAACTTGAAACTTGTTTCAGTTAATTTAATTTAACAGGAGATCTATATGAAAATAATAATTCAATCTTTACTTTTCATTTTAGTAATGGTGGTAACATCGTTGCCAGTATGTACACAGGGAGTTACAACTGATAGTTTATATTGGGAGCAAACCCCTCCGGGTGATTCCGCAATCGTTTTTGCACCCGGAATCATATCTCTTTCTAATAGAAGAGAAACAAAGATAGTTTTTTCTCCGGGTGGTTTGGAATGTTTAATTTCAGTAGGTGAAAATAATCAATTTAAAATATTATATTCAAATCGTTATAGTGGTCACTGGTTAGAACCGGCACCAGCGAGTTTTATTCCATTCAATCATTCTCCCATAGAACCCTTTTTTACCCCTGATAGTCTTCACATTTTCTATACCAACGGTGCAGATATTTATATGTGTACAAAAGTAAATCAAGTTTGGTCAACTCCCGTCAGACTTAATGCACCTGTCAATACAAAATCTGAAGAGTACCATCCAACGGTTACTTTTGATGGGACGCTTTATTTTTGTTCAACGCGGGATGGCTCCCCCCCTGACTTATTTCGTTCGAAATATGAGAGTGGAAATTACACCACGGTTGAAAAACTTGATAAAGTTATTAACATGCCTCACCATGCATGGGATCCTTTTATTGCACCTGATGAAAGTTATATCATTTTTACTTCAATTCGTTCGGACGGCTACGGACAGGAAGATCAATACATAAGCTATAATAAAAATGGTCGTTGGACTAATCCTAAAAACTTAGGAACAAAAATAAATACCAATAAAATAGAATGGGGTTCTTACATAGGTCCAGATAATAAATATTATTTTTTCAGCAGGCCCAATGGTTGGGGACCAAATATCGCGGCAGATATTTATTGGGTAAGTGCAAGTTTTATAGAGATTTTGAAACATACGAATTTTGATCCTTACCTAAATTATCAGATTCCTGATCAGTCATTTCAAGTTGGACATCAATGCAGTTATAGAGTGCCGGACAGCACTTTTATAGATGACGATGGAAATAATACTCTTACATACTCAGCAACCTTGAGTAATGGAAATCCATTACCAACATGGTTGTCTTTTGATCCTACAACGCTAACTTTTAGCGGTACTCCAACGCAGGTAACTAACATTAGCATAAAAGTGATTGCAACTGATAATGCTGATGCCAGTGTTTTCTGTTCATTTATAATCGATGCAAGTTGGGGTAACACTATCGTTCTTTCAACGATTGGGGCAGCGTATAAACAAAATTTTGATACGTTGGCAAGTAGTGGAACATCGAGTACCATGCCGACAGGTTGGATATTTACCGAAACCGGATCAAATGCCAATACAACCTACACAGCAGGAAATGGTTCGGAAAATGTGGGAGAAACATACAGTTTTGGTTCAACATCAACTACCGAAAGAGCATTGGGCAGTTTGGTGAGTGATAGTTTATTTTCTTTTTATGGAGCAAGTTTTACAAATACTACCGGTAGCACGATTAATTCACTCACGATTGCTTACGCTGGTGAAGAGTGGCGGCTGGGTGCGACTGGCAGGGCTGATACTATTCAATTTCAATTATCAACCGATGCAACCAGCTTGATTGAAGGAACTTATTCGAATTATTCTTTTTTTGATTTTGCCACACCTACAACAAACGGAACAATTGGTGCATTAGATGGGAATTCCTCCACCAATCGGAGAATAATTATCGGCTCAATAAACGGACTAAATATTACAAATGGATCAACATTTTTTCTCAGATGGATTGATAAAGATGTACCTGGTCCAGATGACGGGCTTGCAGTCGATGATTTCTCACTTACACCATTAACACTAAATCCGACGGTTATTGGAAGGGCAGAGCCATCGACGGCTTTTGTGGGAAATACTACTTTATTTATCGGCGCAGTTACTCCCGGCACCAATCCTACAAGTACCAGTTTAAGCGTAATAGGTGATCTGTCTTCGATCGGTGGAAGCAGTACACAACAATTTTATGATGACGGTACACATGGAGACGTAACGACCAGTGATAATATATTTAGTTTCCAAGCATCCATTCTAACAGGAACATTAATTGGCTTAAAACAGATACCTATTACCGTTTCCGATGCACAATTAAGGTCCGGGGTTGATACTATCGATGTAACCGTTGCCGTTTGTCCGACTATTACATTAACACCTTCGGTGTTATTGAACGGTATTCAATACAAATCATATAATCAAACAATATCTGCAAGCGGCGGCACATCTCCATATTCATATTCAGTAACTGCCGGAACACTGCCAAGCGGGATTACGCTCGCATCGAACGGAAATCTTTCCGGTACACCATCAGTCAAAGGACAGTTTATCTTTACTGTCACTGCCACAGATTTGAATTCATGCGTTGGAAGCAGGGAATATACATTCACGATCGATTGTCCCGCCATAACCCTTACTCCAACAACATTGCCAAAGGATACTGTTGGAAAGTTGTATTCACAAACTATTACCGCAAGCGGCGGCACATCTCCATATTCATATTCAATAACTACCGGAACACTGCCAACCGGGATTACGCTCGCATCGAATGGAAACCTTTCCGGTACACCAACAGTTAAAGGACAGTTTATTTTCACTGTAACTGCCATAGATTTGAATTCATGTGTTGGAAGTCGAGGATACACATTAACGATCGATTGTCCCACAATAACTCTTTCGCCAACGACACTGCCGAAAGATACTGTTGGAAAAATATATTCACAAGTTATCACAGCAACTGGCGGTACACCTCCGTATTCATTTAACATCATTGGTGGTAATCTGCCGGATGGATTGTCGTTAAATTCGGATGGGACAATTTCGGGAACATTATCCAAAGCAGACAAATTTAATTTCACAATCATTGCAATTGATGCAAATGGTTGTACATCTACTTCAGTGTACATAGTAACGGTAGATCGAGCGGAAGAAATTGTGGAAATTCCATTATCGGCGAAATGGAATCTTGTTTCAAATCCGGTCGGCGTTATCAATGATTCCGTCTCATTTCTTTTCCCCGGAACTATCTCTGGTGCTTCAGAATATACTATAAGTGGATATCAAATATCTGCACGATTAATAAATGGAACGGGGTATTGGATGAAATTTGCTTCCCCCGAAACTGTCCTTGTTGAAGGTAGTCCACGATATGAAGATACAATTGACGTAATGGATGGATGGAACATCATCGGTTCGCTGACTCGAGGAATCAGCGTTTCATCTATTACCGGTGTGGGAACATCGATCAAATCTGATTTCTTCGGATACGGTGAAGGTTATAATATGACCGATTCGATAATTCCCGGAAAAGGTTATTGGGTTAAAGTGAATCCGGAAGGGAAATTGCATCTCTTATGGTCGTCATCTCCGATTGCAGCAGCAGTCCGGTCAAGTCGGTTGCCTGAACTGACGAATAATATGAGTGAAATTATTTTCGAAAATCAAGCGGGGCAAAAACGCTCGCTCTATTTTGGCCTACGGAATGAAGAAATAGAATCGAAGTTTGATTTGCCGCCAACTCCGCCGGAAGGTATTTTCGACGTCCGTTTTAAATCTCAGCGATTTGCCGAAACATATACTTCGCATGTGAGTAAACAATTGCAATATCCGATTCAAATAAGCGGTGCAGGTTCTCCCGTAGATATCAGGTGGAATTCTGCATTCGTTACCGATCATATTGTGAGATTGCAGATTCAGGAGTCCGGCAAAAAGTTAAGGAATGTAAAACTGACTGGAAACGGAGAAATTAAAATTGATGACCCTGACAACACGAAACTCACATTGGTATTATCCGATCGGAATGAAATCCCAACGGAATATAAATTACATCAGAATTATCCAAATCCGTTCAACCCGACAACGACAATCGAATTTGAAATTCCGAAAGCGGGAAGATATAAGTTGTATTTATATAATGCACTCGGTCAGCTTGTAAAAGAGATTGCAGACAAAGAATATGACGCCGGATACTGCAAAGAAACATTCAACGCAGCCGGGATGTCGAGTGGAGTGTACACATACCGGCTGACGGGCAATGATGTAAGTATAGTGCACAAGATGGTAATTCTACGTTAAGACTTTTGTCTATTCGTAAATCTATTGTTACAGCTTAACAAGATACAGAAATCAACAAGAAAAAAATTATATGCAGAAGAAAAATCTTAAAAGAATCATATCGACAATATTGGCTATAACCATCTTCCAAACTTTTACTTTCAGTCAAAAACTTTCTCAAACGGTGAGAGGCACCATATTAGATATAGATAATAAATTGTCTCTAATCGGGGCTAATGTTTCTATCGTCGGCACTGACCCAGTGATAGGCACAACAACTGATATGAATGGTATATTTAAATTTGAGAACGTACCAATCGGAAGAATTACATTGCGAATATCGTCTCTTGGTTATGAAACCAAAATCATTCCCGATATTGTGGTGAACTCAGGCAAAGAAGTGGTGTTAGATCTCTCGATGCAGGAGTCAGCAGTAAAAATGGATGAAGTAGTTATCACGCCAAATGAAAATAAAGGAGAAGCTTTAAATGATATGTCATTAATTAGTTCACGTTCTATATCGCTCGAAGAAACAAAACGTTTTACCGGAGGTATGGACGATCCATCAAGAGTGATTTCCAGTTTTGCCGGTGTGACAAGCAGCCCCGATGGGAGTAGCGATATCATTGTAAGAGGAAATTCACCCAAATATCTTCAGTGGCGGTTAGATGGGATTGAAATTTCAAGTCCATATCATATGAATGATCAGAACTCATCATTCGGAGCGCTGACAGCATTGAATAATAGTTTGTTGGCAACATCCGATTTTCATTCGGGTGCATTCTCCCCCGAGTACGGAGATGTTTTAGCAAGTGTTATGGATATAAGATTAAGAACGGGGAATAATGAAAGATTTGAAGCGGCGTTCGGAGTGGGAATACTAGGTATTGATCTTACACTTGAAGGTCCATTTAAGAATGATTACGCAGGTTCCTATCTTGTTAATTACAGGTATTCAACGGTTTCTTTGATTAAAAAACTTGGCTTAGTTGATGTCAAAGGTGTTGTAGATTATCAAGATGTAACTTTTAAGGTTGTATTGCCTACTAAAAATATAGGGAGATTTACTTTCTTTGGTCTTGGTGGCTTAAGTGGGTTTAACATACAAAATTTTAAACCGGGTGAATTTACCACCCCGGGTAGTGCAACATCAAATGCTAATATTAGTAAGGATTTTAAGAAAGAGGCATACCTTGCAAACTTTGGAATGAACCATATCCTGACTATTAATGACAACAGTTATCTTAGTACATCCTTGTATTATTCTGGAACAGGTTTTAATGATGATATTTTTGAATCGGATTCTGTTAGTGAAAAAATGCAAACCTTTAAGAGCAGAATAGTGAATTCTGCATTTAGAGGAGCAATAGCTTACAGCAACAAGATAAATGCGAGAAACAAAATTCAAATCGGGGCTAAATATACTTTGTTCGGGTATAATTATGATCAAAGCATATTTAAGAATGAAGCAGCATCTTTATTTAATGTCACAGATTTTCAGAAGAACATCAGTACCATAAACAATTTTATAATTTGGAAACATAAATTCGATGAAGATATAACTTTAGTCGCTGGAATTCATAACATGAATGTTTTACTGAATAATAAATTTACCATTGAACCAAGAATTGCAATGAATTGGAATCTTTGTAATACGAGCGCGTTGCATGCAGGATATGGAAAACATAGTACAATGGAAAGCGTACACAATTATTTCACCAAAGTACGGCAAACCGATGGAAGTGTCATCGAACCGAATAAAAACCTGGATTTATTAAAAGCTCATCATTTTGTTTTAGGCTATGAAAACCGTTATACTGAATTCTTAATAGCAAAAATAGAAATTTACTATCAACATTTGTATGATCTACCTGTAGAAAATAATGATACGAGTTATTATGCTACTATTAATGAAGGTGTTGATTACCAATATGTTCCGTTAGTGAACAAAGGCGTTGGGAAAAATTACGGAATAGAATTTACATTGGAGCACTTTTTTAATGACAATTATTATTATCTATTGAATGTGTCGTTATTCAATTCAAAATACAAATCGTTGGAAGGTATGTGGAGGAATACGCAGTACAACAATAACTATTTGGTTAATCTCTTATTTGGTAAAGAATTTAAGAATCTTGGGACTAATCAGAATCAGACACTTTCGATAAATTCCAAAGTATTTTTCGGAGGCGGTAAAAAATATATCCCGCTCTTAAGGGATGTGCAAGGGAATGTTGAAGTTAATCCTACGACAAATATATATTGGGATTATAAAAAAGCTTATGACAATAAATTCGATAATATCTACCAGATAAATTTATCTGCCAGCTATAAGTACAATACATCAAATACTACACACGAAATATTTCTTGATTTGATGAATCTTACTGATAACAAAAGTAGAATATCAGAATACTATGATGAGAGCAAGCCGGATAAAGTTGGTTATCTAACTCAATTCGGTTTTTTCCCTAACCTGATGTATCGTGTATATTTTTAATCAATAAGAATCAAATTATTTCAAATGACTCAGCATTATGATAATAGATAACCTTTTTAAAAGAATCATTTCCATTGCAGTTTCTTGCACATTGTCACACACCGGATTATCACAAACAATCCCCAAAGATAGTTTGTACCTAGGACAGTTGCCGCCGGGTAACGAACCAAAAGCCTTAAGACTGGAAGTCACGCCGGGATCATTTGCCGCTGAAAGAATCGCTATCTCCAAAGACGGCTCCGAGATTTTTTATTCCGAAATAAAAAGTTATTATCCGGTAACCGGTGATAAAATTAGATATTATAAGTATGAAAATAACAAATGGAGTGAATCGAAGATATTGTTCGAAGGATTTTTCGGTCCTGGTTTATCATTGACGGGGGATACGCTATTTATTGAACATGATCATAATATGTATTTTTCAAGTAGGCAAGAAACAAGGTGGAGTTCACCTAAACCATTTTTCACTTCTATTGAATCCGCACATTATCTGCAAGTTACGAATAATGGGAATTATTATGTCTCCGCTAATTCGGCAAGTTCAGTAGGAGCATCGGATTGGAGTAAGGTTCAAATTACAGGAAGAGATACCATTGCTAAAAGTTTGGGCTTCCCAATTAACAGAGTTGTTGATGATCAAGACTTTTTTATTGCAAAGGATGAAAGCTATATTTTCACCTGCCAGCAAGGACCGATATGCATCAGTTACCCAAATAGCAAAGGCGGATGGTTCAATGGCAGATATCTAAATAATAAAATTAATTTTGGTATCAGCCATTGGGGTGCTTATGTACCGCCAGATGGTAAATATCTTTTCTATACCACGGGTGCTAAAATGGATTATTCAGACGTACAGGTCTACTGGGTAAGCATAGGCAATATTGTTGACAGCATGAAAAACACAAACCTTCCTCCTTATGTAAAAAACAAACCTAGACCACAAACCGCAACGGTCGGGAAAATGTTTTCTTTCATTGTACCGGATGATGCCGTTTGCGATGATGATGGAAACAGTATCCGTTATGAAGTGCTTTCACTCGATAGCAGCCCTATGCCTTCATGGTTAAGCTTCAATTCGCAAACTAAAATTTTATCAGGCACTCCGGTTACTGCTGGAAAAATTACATTAAGATTTAACGCGTATGATGACAAAAAAGTAATGACAGCTTTTGGGCTCACGATAAATGTTTTGGATAAATAACAGTCTAAAAATTCGAATGCATGAAATCAGTTTTGAAAAGTAGAATTAAAAATAATATGATAGCTTTTGAGGATATTTCGTTAAAGTAAAAAATGGACTTCAATTATATATCTATAATCAAAAATCGATAGAAAAATGAAAACTAAAATAGTCGCTTTGTTTATCAGTATCCTTGTTGTTGCGCACTTCCATCAAAAAGTTTTTTCACAGCAACAACGGGAGACTCTCCTGAATGTCCTCGGGACTTTCCCTCAGCACCCACCAGTCAAAGTTGATACGTTGGAGAAGGTGCAACTTGAATCCGGTTGGCGGTACAAGATAGAGTATCTGTCTGAGCCGGCGAACAATCTTTTCGATGAACCGGAGGATAGAATTCGGGCTTACCTCTTTGTCCCACAACATAAACCTGGTCAGCGGCTACCTGCAATTGTCGCTATCCATCAGGATGCCGACAACGTACATCTCGGCAAGTCAGAACCGGCTGGATTGGACACAGACGACGGGAAACACCAATACTACGACGACCAGAAATATGGTCTTGAGCTTTTCCTTCGCGGCTATGTTGTTATCTGCCCCGATAGATTTGGACATGCAGAGAGAAGAAGAATTTTGCCGGGTGATACGATGTTGGTGAACCAGGAACGGGATGCCGATCTCTATAATCACCGTGTAGGTCAGTTATTGCTAAATGGGAGAACAAGTCAGGGCAAAGAGGCATACGACTTGACGCGGGCTATTGACGTGCTATATTCGCTCGATGTTGTCGATACGAATCATATCGGCGCAATCGGACATTCGGCAGGCGGTTACAACTTGATTTACTTCATGTTCGCCGATTCGCGGGTGAAGGCTGGAATATCTTCCTGCGGTTTTTTTGAATTGTTGAATTTTTTTAACGACAAGGAGCCGGTTAAGCGTTGGGCTAGTTCGGCATTGCCTGGATTGGCGAAGGTAGGTAAATCGGCAGACTACCTTGCCGCACTTGCACCACGACCAATTTTGCTAACACGCGGGAGGGGCGAATGGTTGGGTCATCCCGATGGCGAAAGAAGAAGCGCCAAACATGTCCAGGAAACTGTCGAACTCGAGCGGTACTCCCGTGAACGATACGAGGCTCTTAACGCCGGGGATAATTTGAAAGTCATTTACTTCGATGGAGGACATTTTTTTACGCTGTCGGTCAAAAAGATAGCATATCATTGGTTGGATAAATATCTGAATCCCACGAAATGGCAACGAGAGGAGTTGGTAATTCAACGACTTGACGACCTTTGCACTCAAATGAAGCAACAAGGCAAAGAATCCGCGCTACAGTGTTTTCTTCCTGCTGAAAAGCAGGATCATATCCGGCATCTGGTCTTCATCGGTCAATCCGCTAAAGCAGCCACACTAATCGAGGAAAGTCAGAGGCAGATCAAAGGCTTTGGCGCAAACAAAATTAAGCCCGTGAAGGTTGAGTTTACTTTTTCTGCTCCTGATGCTAAAGAAGTTTTTGTTGCAGGAAGTTTCAATGGATGGAATCCCACTAGTGACAAACTGACGAAACAGAGCAATGGCAGATGGGAAATGAGCATGTCTCTCCCGATCGGGGTTTATTGTTACAAATTCGTTTCCGATGGGAAATGGTTTATCGATCCACAAAACATGGAGAAGTACTACAACGCCGAAGGAGGAGATAATTCAGTACTTGTCGTTTCGAGGTGAGAATGATGACCATACGTATCGCCGATAATGTGAATCAAATTACTTCGTGATATTATCACAACTACTATTTTATAATTCTGGTACTTCGATGAAGAATTTTGATAAACCCGAAATATTAAGTAAGAGCGATGGATACTTCTTCGGAGTAAGAGATGGACATCATTTATTTATCTATAATTATACGCCTGTAGAAAATTACAACTCCACAATCTTCATCATCTCGGGCATAACCGGGATAAATCATCACAATGAAAAAGATTTGATCAGTATTTTGTCGAATGACGAAAACAGAGTTGTCGTTATTTACCCACGGGGAACCGGATATTCTGAAGGTATGCGCGGTGATATTTCTAATTTTGAAGATTTTATTAATGACTTCTCAGAAATCATTTCAAATGATAAAGATTATAATTCCGAACATCATAAAATTTTTTTGTATGGTCATAGCATGTCATGTGCAATTTTGTTAGCTGTTACATACAATCTGAAAAACATCGCCGGAGCAATTCTTGTCAATCCACCTTATATGCAAAAAGCAGCTAAAGGTATGTCGCCAAGTTTTTGTCAATACATAAAATATGGTTGTTATTATCTTTTTGCAAGGCATACTCCGATCGTTAATATGGCAGGCGATCCAAACATGATTGAAAACGAAGAAGACAGAAAAGAATCAGAATCAAGAATAAATGATTCATCATTAGTAAAGTATTTCAGTATGTATATGATGATTGAATCAAAAAAAATAATGGACTCAATGATTGAATATTCAAAAACCGCGAATTATCCACTATTGCTAATTTATGGTGAGAAAGATAATATCGTTGACAAAACAGGATGCGATTTGATTTTCAAAAACTGGAAACATCAAAACAAACAATACATACTTATAGAAAACGGTTCACATGGAAAATCAACTGTAACACAAGCAAATGAAATTATTCGAAAATGGATAAGCAACAAATAATGAAAAAATAACTCTGTCAGGCATGTGTATTCACTGTTATATATGACGACATTATACTTATATGCTAGTTAGTTGCAATATGGATCGTTTCCATATAAGCTAAATAGGATAGAGATTAGCAACTGGTAAATATTATAAAAATGATTGTTTAACTTAAAAGATTATTAAAATGGTAACAAAGATTTTTTTTACTCTACTTTTATCTGGATTAATTTTCATTAATTCCTATTCACAAAAAATAGTATGGAAACCCAAAGCGGAACTTCCAAACAAATGTTTGAGTGGATCAGCGGTAACTTGTCAAGAAAAAATTTACTATATCGTTGGACAAATACAAATTGATACCAATAAACCAACTGCATCAAGACTGATGTACGAATATAATTTAACAATGGATGAATGGATTGAGAAACCTAACATGCCGACCGCACGCTGGAATCTTGCAACAGCCTGCGTTGAGGGTAAAATTTATGCGATAGGAGGAGATAAATTTCTTGATAAAAATGAAATGTTTAATACAACAACAGAAAGCTGGCAAACACTTGCCCCTATGCTTACAGCCAGGCAACACATGAAAGCTGCTGTTGTAGATAACAAAATATACATTATTGGAGGATTGGAAAGTTGGTCGAAAGTTTCAGCAAAAAATGAAGTGTATAATCCACAAACAGATACATGGGAAGAAAAGGCACCTATCCCTACGCCAAGACATAATTATTCTGCAGCAGTTTATAATAATAAGATATATATTTTTGGAGGAAACACAAATAAAGGTGGAGATATTTGGTCATTTACTTCAAGTGTCGAGGTGTATGATCCAGCTACAAATAAATGGGATACTTGTGCTTCACTACCAACAACAAGAGTCGGTTTTGGCATAGGTTTAATCAACAATAAGATATTAATCGCAGGTGGATTTTCGGATGATGAAGATTTGACTCGTGTAGATTTGTTTGATCCTGATACGGGTTTGTGGAACCAAAGTAATCCACTACCGAAGAACAACGTTTTGATGGGCTCAGCTATTTTGAATAATAAATTATACATTATTGGAGGTTCAGATGGACCTCCAAAATGGAATGGATATAATACGGTTTATGAGGGAACTATCGAGGAATCATCTAATATTATTAAACATTGAATATTGTCTGGATTCAATGATTGATTATTCCAAAACTGCAGGTTGTCCACTCTTATTAATTAATGGTGAGAAGGAAAATATCGTTGACAAAAAAGGCTGGGATTTAATTTTTGAAAACTGGAAACATGAAGACAAACGATATGTATTAATCGAAAATGGTTCACATGGAAAATCAACTGTAATTTAATCAAATGAAATAATTCAAAAATGGTTAACGAACAAATAATGGAAAACGAATGCCCAATACGTATTACCAGCAATGTAAAAACATAAAGGAGAATGACTAATAATAAAAAAGATTTTGATAATCAACGGACATCCTGACAAAAACAGTTTATGTTATGAATTTGCAATTAGTTATAAAAGAGGAGCTGAAAAATCTTCATCTGATTGCACATTAGTAAATCTTATAGATTTGCATTTTGACCCAATTTTACATTATGGATATAGGCAAAGGACTGAACTTGAACCAGATTTGTTGAAAGTCCAGAACGACATATTAAATGCTGACCATTTGGTTTTTATTTATCCTACATGGTGGGGGACATATCCTGCGTTATTAAAAGGATTTATTGATAGAGTTTTTCTACCAAAGTTTGCTTTTAAACATCGTGACAACTCTTTGTTTTGGGATAAACTGCTAAAGAGAAAATCTGCAAGACTTATTGTAACAATGGACACGCCTAAATGGTATTATTCATTGATATATAAGAGCCCAGGTCACAATTCGATGAAAAGAGGAATTTTAGGGTTTTGTGGAATAAAACCTGTAAAAATAAGTGCATTTGGACCGATTAAATCATCTGACGATTTTAAACGTAAAAAATGGATTAATCAAATAGAAAAACTTGGTCAAGAACAAAAATAATGTCAGAAGGCAACAAAAAAAATATCAGTATGCATATCACTTGGACAAACAAAATGAATAATGCAATAATAATTGGTGCAACATCAGGCATAGGAAAGGGACTTGCAAAATTACTAGTGGACAACGGCTACAAAGTTGGAATTTCCGGAAGACGTTCAGAGTTACTTGACGAATTAAAAAAAAGAAATCCTAATTCTTTTGTAACAAAAACTTTTGACATAACAGACACTGATTTAGTCGTTGAGAATTTAGAAGAATTGACTTCTGAAATGGGTGGACTTGACTTACTTATTCTATGTGCAGGAACAGGTGACTTAAACGAAAATTTGGACTTTGAAATAGAAAAACGCACAATTGACACAAATGTAGTTGGGTTTACTTGTATTGCAGACTGGACATTTAAATTCTTTGAAAAACAAGAGTACGGACATTTGGTCGCTATCAGTTCAATTGGCGGATTACGAGGAAGCAGGCAAGCGCCATCCTACAATGCAACAAAAGCCTACCAAATAAATTACTTAGAAGGATTAAGACAAAAAACAGCTAATCTGAAAAAGCCAATATTTATTATTGATATAAGGCCGGGTCTTGTAGATACTGAAATGGCAAAAGGAGATGGATTATTTTGGGTGATGCCTGCACAAAAAACGGTAAGTCAAATTTTTAATGCTGTAAAAAAGAGAAGAAAAATTGTATACGTAACAAAACGTTGGAGAATAATTGCTTCAATTTTGAAATTAATACCTAGGCCAATTTATGACAGAATGTGAGGAATAAATATGAATCCAAATAGAAAAACAGCAATTGCATTTGGAATATTTCTAATTAGCGGAATAATTTTTGGAATATTAAATACGGTTCCTGCGTTGGAGTATCCAGATTATCTGGTAAAATTATCATCAATCAAGATGCAAGTTTTGATGGCAATATTTTTTCAATTTACTATGGCTGCAATTTATGTGTGCGTTGCGGTTTTATTATATCCCATAATTAAAAAATATAATGAATTGTATGCACTCGGGTACTTCGGATTCAGAATAATTGGGGCTGCATTTCTTTTTGTCGGAATAGTTTCTCTATTGCTGTTATTATATATAAGTCAAAGTTTTGTATCAGCAGGGCAGCCAAACCAATCACATTTCCAGACCATAGGAGCATTACTTAGAGTAGGTAGAGATTGGATGAATCATATTGGCTTTATACTGCCGTGGAGTTTAGGCGGTTTAATATTATACTATTCTTTTTTTAGAATGAAACTAATTCCTGCATGGCTATCGGTCTGGGGTATTATTGGTTCTACTTTAACTTTATTGGCAACATTTCTGTTAATGTTTGAACTAATTGAAATAGTAACACCAATTTACTTGTTAATGAATACACCAACAGCTTTATTTGAATTAGTTTTGGCAGTTTTTCTCATAAGAAAAGGATTTAATTCATCAGCAATAACTTTCTAATTATTATCAAAATGTTTAGGTGCAGGTTATTTTAATTGAAAATATTACGAACACACAATAAGAAATATAAAATGAAAATCGGAATAATCGGTACAGGAGGGGTCGGAGGTTACTTCGGCGGTAAGATTGCAAAAGCAGGTTATGATGTTACATTTGTTACCAGAGGATTAAATCTTAATGTATTAAAAACAAACGGTCTAATCGTAAAAAGTATTCAAGGAGATTTTAAAATAAGCAGAGTTAACGCGACCGAGAAAATAGAAGATTTGAAACATTCAGATTTGATTTTAATTTGTGTTAAAGCATGGCAGGTGAAAGAAGTTGCATTAAAATTAAAATCGGTTATAAAAGAAAATGCCGTTGTAATCCCTCTCCAAAACGGAATATTGGCAGTTGATGAATTAAAAATTTATCTAAACGAAGTTAATATTGTAGGTGGCTTATGTTTTATAATAAGCAAAATGGAATCGCCTGGAATAATAAATCACTTTGGGGTCGAGCCTTCAATTGTATTTGGAGAAATAAATAATTTGAAAACCGAAAGATTAAATAATATAAAAGAAGTATTTGATAAGTCAGGAATAAAATCAAAAATATCAGAAGATATTAAGGCGGATTTATGGAAGAAATTTATAACAATCTGTGTAAGCGGACTGCTGGCTGTAACAAAATCGACGTACGGCGAACTTAGAGAATTGCCTGAAACTCGCAGGATGATGATTGATTTGTTGCAAGAAATTTATATGCTCTCTCAAAAAATTGGAGTAGATATAAAGTCCGATTTTGTAGATAATATTGTAACACTGATTGATACTTATCCGTATGATTCTACATCATCCTTGACAAGAGATATATGGGAGGGAAAGCCGTCCGAGATTAATTATCAGAATGGAACCGTCGTTAAACTTGGACAGAGATACGGCATTGAAACAACGATAAATAAGTTTGTTTATAGTTGCATTCTTCCAATGGAATTAAAAGCAAGAATATCGGGAAACATGAAATAAGAATCGTTATTCTTGTTGTTGAATCAAGAAAAAGATTGTGTGTGCATTTGAAATCAAGTCTTTATTTCGGATGAAATATAACTACTCAGGTATTTACACGTTGCTGAAAAAGTAATCGTAAGTTAATATTATAAATCATAAATTTAGAAAGTATGATATGAAAACAATAATTAAATCATTCATTATTTTGTGTGTAAGCCCAATAATTTCTTGCGCTCAGAATAATGGTTCTGTCTCTCACATTTCTTTATTCGGAAATCCCCCAGATTCGATTCCAAAAATATTTGCAAAAGGGGTAATTTCTGTTCCCGACAGATATGAATACGGTATTGCGATTTCACCAAATTATGATGAATTGTTTTTTACTGCTGAGAAACCCGCAAAAGGATTGATGGTAATGAAAAAACTAGCTGATGGAAATTGGTCAACTCCGAGAACAGCTAATTTAAGAGGTGATAGTAGCTGGGAATTTGAAGCATTTTATACTCCCGATGGGAAAAAGCTTTTTTTCTCATCTGATGTAAACGATACTTCCCGTCTTTGGTTCTTAATAAAAGAAAAAACAAAATGGTCGTTTCCCAGATTATTGGAATCTCCTGTTAACGATACTCCTGTTTTCTGGGCAACTTTTTCTGAGAATAATACAATGTATTATACAAATCTATCTGTATTTAAAATTTACAGGTCGCAGATTGTTGACAATCAATATAAGACAACAGAAAAAGTAGAATTACCATTCGGTGTTCATCCGTATGTTTCCAGAGATGAAAGTTTTATCCTTTTTAATGGTAAAGGTGATATCTACGTAACATTTAAAGAGAATGATCAGAAGTGGTCCGCCCCTATAAAACTTGGAGGATTAATTAATACTTCGGAATATAATGAAACCTGCCCATCATTATCACCTGATGAGAAGTATATCTTTTTTAGCAGGTATAATGATTTAAATGAAAAAAGTGATATCTATTGGGTTAGCGCCAGTATAATCGGCGACAAAAGAAACCAAGTATTAAAAAATAAGTAAGGAAAAATAGTATGGAAGCGAAAACGATTCTTAAAGCTGGAATAGTTGCCGGGTTGATTATTTGTTTAAGTGCTGCCACAATGGTTCCTGTTGTCGGGAGCGATATGGATAATGCGTTAGCAAAATTCAATTTACCGCCCCTGAGCATCGGCGATATGATATTTTTCTTTTTTGTTTCACTTTTCCTCGGAATGATGCTGATGTGGCTGTATTACTTAACGCTGCCGTTGTTTAAACAAAAGATGAAAACTATCATAGTGGCTGTATTAATCATTTGGGTACCGGGAAACTTGTTGGCTAATATAGCGAATGTTGTATATGGATTTATGCCGGTAAAACTGACTATTATCGGAATTAGTTGGGGATTTTTAGAACTATTACTGGCGGGAGTGCTGAGTTCCCGGCTCTGCGAGGAATCAGAACAAAATTAATTTATATTCGTTTTGAAAAAATAATATTGAGGTAATAAGAATGAGGATTTTAGTGTTAGGGGCTTCCGGTGCTACGGGCCGATTGGTTGTTAAACAACTTATAAATAGAAATGTTAAAGTTAAAATTGTAGTGCGTAAAAACAGTATGGTATTAACTGAATTTTTGAACCACGAACTTATAGAAACTGTGGTTGGAAATATTGCTGAATTTGACCTGAATAAAAATATTGATTTGATTAACGATTGTAATGCCGTTATTTCTTGTCTTGGACACAATATTTCATTCAAAGGTATGTTTGGAAAACCACGACTGCTGGTTACAAATTCGATAAGAAATATTTGTGAAGCAATTGAAGTGGCGAAAAAAGATAAAGTAAAAATAATTCTAATGAATACCACTGCATGTAGAAATAGATTAATAGCAGAGAATTATTCTTTTGCTGACAGAGTCGTGCTGTCTCTTCTAACTATTTTATTACCTCCGCATATAGATAATGTAATGGCGGCATTATATCTTTCAAATGAGATTGGAAAAAGCAATTCGAAAGTAGAATGGGCAGCTTTAAGACCTGATACTTTAATAAATAAAGAGAAGGTAAGTGAATATGAAATTCTGGAATCTCCGAAGAGAAGTCCTGTTTTCAATGCAGGAAAAACAAGTAGAATAAATGTTAGCCATTTTATGACTGAATTATTATGGAATGGGGAATTATGGAATAAATGGAAATATAAAATGCCGGTGATCTATAATCTTAAAAATTGATTTGCACTGTTGCATACTTACATTTCTATATTAGTAAGTGAGAGAAAAATAGATTGTATTGTAGAAATTGACATCAATCCAGAAACTAGGACTGCCTCATGTGCAGTAACAAAAATTCCAATGGTGAATCAAGCCTTAAGAGCCCTCATCAATCCATTGGAATTCATTCAAAGTCAGCACCTTGTAGGTGCTCATTGTAGCGGGGGTCGGGCCTTCTAATGACAGTCGTACTGGAAAAGAGGTTAATTTCTCTGTTTTGAACTTAGACCATTTAACTTCGGAACACGACGAGCATATTTTATGTGAATTAGATCTGATATCTTAATTTCCTCAATTTTTTTCTCGTTTGTTTCTCTCTTGAATATATGCTATTTTTCGGATAATAAATTCCCATTAAAACCTATGGCTTCATTCTACTCGCTTCCAGCAATTGTTGCTTTGGCGATTAATTTATCGCTTTTTATAATTATTCTTCTCGATAATCCAAAGAGTTATGCTCACAGACTTTTTGCACTCCTAGTATTCTGCTTTGCCCTTTGGAATATAGCTGATATAATTATTGTTAATAGCATTACTCCAGAGCTGGCATCTCTTGCTGGGGCCATAATTGTAGCGGCAATGCTGTTTGCTTCAACTTTTATCCTTCTATTATCATTTTCATTTCCACGAAGTGTACAATCTAAATTTGATCGTTTATCTGTGCGTCCGCTATTCCTTATAGCACCACTCATATTCACTCTACTGGCCGGGATGCAAATTGTCCATCCTTTGAAACTTCACCACCTTATAGAACAGAATATCTATTGTTATGTCGTAGATATTTTTGGTAATCCATTGAATGTTTTGATTTATATGTTTCTCTTTTTGTATATCGCATGGGGAATACACAATTTTGTTACACAATTAAAACTTTCACACTCGAGGAAAGAGCGTACACAGATTCTATATTTCTTATATGGAATTATAGGTTTCGGTTTAACGGTTGCAATGCTCGATTTCTTAAGAGAATATGAACAAATACATTTTTATGGATCTAGACTATTATATCTTTTAATAAGCGTTTTCTTGTCTTTCGTTATTCTACGTGGGCGAGTTCTCATTCCCCGCACACGGGCAAAACTTGGGTTCGCATATTCACTTGTAACCGGAATAATGTTTGGAATTTATCTTATCGTCATTAAAAACATCGCGTATGTTATCGATAATAAATTTTATATTGATTCATTTTGGATTGAAGCTGTCCTGATAATAGTGCTCGCATTTATATTCAGACCGCTTGTGGTTAGAGTACAAACACTTATCGAACATCTCTTCTATCAGGATATATTCCGTTATCGGCGTAACTTCATACGCTTCACGCGTGAAGCGCTTCATTACACGAATGCAAGAGAGATGACAGAAGCGGCGATACGATTTCTCAGGGAAACAATCTTTGTATCGATATCGGATGTTTTGTTGAAAGATAATTCAGAAAGTATATTTCGGAGTGTAATAAATTCAGGCATTACTTTGCCGAGAGACGGATGCCTCTCAACAATAATCAGCAAGGAATCTAAACCGTGCGAAGTTGAAGAAATTATGGAAACCTGTTCAACGGATGAACGAACCATTCTACAAGAATATCGGGGTGGCTACGTTGTAGGACTCTACACAGAGAAAGCGATGTCGGGACTTCTTCTCATTGGTCCGATGACAACGCGAAAACCATATTCCATCGATGAAGTCGAATTTTTCACTATCTTTGCAAACGAGATATCAATGTCGATAGAACGAAATGTTCTAATCGAAAAAATGCGGGATGAACAAGCAAAAGCGGCACAATTTGAACGGCTTGCATCGCTTGGCAGACTTACAGCAGGCATCGCTCACGATTTTCGTAACCCGCTCGGCATTATTTCAATATCAGCGCAAACTATTCTTCGTAATCCCAAAGACGAACAAATTCATCAGAAGATGAGCGCATTCATAGTAGATGAGAGCAAACGACTCAATAAAACTATAGATTCATTTTTGCATTTTGCCAAACCACATAAACCGACATGGGAAGAAGCCAATCTTGAAAAGATCATCGATGGAATCGTTCAGACAATAAATACACAAGCTTCCGAAAGCAACGTAACAATTAACAAAGAACTTTTTGGAGAAATACCGAAATTGACAACTTCGGTGCAACATCTTAGCCGGGTGTTGACAAACTTAGGTGTAAATGCTATCGAGGCAATGCCAAAAGGTGGTGAATTGAATTTTAAAGTAATGAATGAAGATAATTTTATTACCATTACGGTTTCAGATACAGGAACAGGTATCCCGGAAGAACTTAAGTCAAAAATCTTCGACCCTTTTTTTACGACTAAATCAAACGGCACCGGTTTAGGTTTGTCAATCGTTCATTCAATGGTCGAGAGTATTAAAGGTGAAATATCGTTAACTTCAAATAAAAATGGGACAACATTTTATATTAAACTTCCAATAGATGGGTCGCGAATATGAACAATCTAAATCTATTAATAATTGATGATGAAGAAAAGACAAGACAAGTCTTAGAAATCAATCTTCAATCTGCCCATAATGTTATCCTAGCAAAAGATGGTCGTGAGGCATTGGCTCTCCTGCAAAGTGAACCAATCGATATTGTACTCACCGATTTGAAGATGCCGGATGTAGATGGACAGACCGTTATGAAAGAAGTGAGAAAAATGGGGCGAAGTATCCCTGTAATTATCATGACAGCGTTTGGCACAGTCGATAACGCAGTTTCGATGATGAAAGAAGGCGCGTTTGATTATTTGACGAAACCGGTTGACCTTGATCAATTAGATTTGGTTCTTGCTCGTGCAATAAATCATGTGAAGTTGATTAGAGAGAACGAAGAACTGCGTAGCCAATTGCGTTCGATAGGAAATCTAAGCAATATTATAACAGCAAGTTCAAAAATGCAGTATGTTTTAAAAACAATTCAGCAAATTGCTTCAACAAATTTCACCGTACTTATTGAAGGTGAAACCGGAACAGGAAAGGAATTGGTTGCAAGGGCAATTCACTCTTCAAGTCAACGCTCTGCTAAAACTTTCGTTGACATAAATTGCGGTGCAATCCCCAGAGAATTATTAGAAAGCGAATTTTTCGGCAGCGAGAAAGGCGCTTTCACAGGAGCAACAAACAGACGCCTAGGTAAATTTGAACAGGCAAACGGTGGAACATTGTTTCTTGATGAAATCGGTGAACTGCCAATTGAGTTACAAGTAAAGCTTCTTCGTGCAATTGAAGAACAAGCGATCGTGCGTGTGGGAGGGAATGAAAGAATATCGTTAGACCTTCGGATTATAGCGGCAACAAATCGTAAATTGAAAGCCGAAGTTGAAGAAGGACGATTTCGTAGCGATTTATATTATCGGCTCAACGTTGTCAATATCGTTCTCCCACCGTTGGGTGAACGTGCGGAAGATATTCCGCTTCTTGCTCAACATTTCTTAATGAAGCATAAGAAAAATGTTGGAAAAGATATCAAAGGTTTCGATCCGGCTGTGCTTATTTATTTAAAGAGATGTCCATGGCGAGGTAATGTTCGTGAATTGGATAATGTGGTGGTGAGATCGATGGTCGCAGCCAGTGAAGAATATATCACTATCGAGGATTTACCAGCCGACCTTCACATCGGAAGTAATGATGAACAAGAATCAATCCCCTCTTCCTATCAAGAATATCTTTCCCAAAAAAAGATACTGAAAGATAAACACCTTAGGGAATTTGAGAAAAACTTCATCCTCGAAGCCCTCCGCAACAATCATTGGAACATTTCTCAAACAGCAAGAGCTCTCGATATGGATCGCCGCCTGCTGCAAAATATGATGAAGGAACATGGATTAAAGTTCAAAGAGAATGAATTGTAACTCATTAAAATCCGAAACACGAAACTCATAACAATATCAAAATCAAAATGTTCATATTGATGATTATCAAAAATCTTTGTGAACCTAAATGTTCCCCGCCTGTTAAAGAACTTATCTGATTGCACGTAGCGTTTCAGCGGGCAGGTTAGTGTTCTTACTGTTTTTCTTTTATTAAACACACAAACCTGCCTGCCGGCAGGCAGGGACTAAGTCCACTGAGAAACACTAAGCAATACTAATTTTTTTATACTCTGCCGCGAGCAATTCTTCCGCACCGTTAACTCACTACCTATCAATAAGTTACGGATATTCATCTTCTAATCTGCGAATCTTTTCATCGCATCTTTCACCTCCTCAAAACAAAATTCTATCATATCTGATTGAAATTGATGCCTTTTTTATGTGGCACATATATTGGAGTAAGTACAGTCAAGTTCTGAAAAATATGAAGGAAAATAATATGTGGAATACATTAATAATAACGACGGTAGCTTTGCTCGCTGGGATTTTGATACTGGTTTATACTTGGGTCGAGATATCATACCGCAATCAAGAAAAGAAACGTCGTAATCATTTAGGTGTAAAATAAAAATATCATATCACTTTTATGTTAGAAGAGAAAAATATAGAACATCGGATACTTGAAGTTGCAAGCGAAATATTCTTTCAGTCTGGATTCAACAGAGTAAGGATGGATAAGATCAGTAACCAGATTGGTATCGATAAGAAAATTATTTATAAATATTATATATCAAAAGATCAATTGGTTGAGCGGATTCTCGAAGATAACATGCTTGCTGCATTGTATCGCTACAAAAAAATAATGGATTCATCTGAGGAATATGCAATAAAACTATTTCACATTTTATCGTTGATGGGCAAGACGCTCGCGAGTATGGGTATTTTGTTCCTCGATGACTTGCGTAAATATCGACCAGATTTATGGCATAAGTTAGAAGATATCCGCAGTCAAACACTCTTGATGAGTATTACTGAGTTCTTGGAAGATGGGATCCGGCTTGGAATAGTAAGAGGAGATCTGCGCAAAGAGATTCTGATCATCGCATATTTTGGCACGATGGAGAGCGTCCTCCGCTCTAAAGAAATTTCGGTAAATTCATTTTCTAGTGATGAGGCAATCAACCTCATAACTCACATTCTGGTCGATGGACTTTTGTCTGTTCAGGAACAGGGACGTTGGAATAATAAAAATTTAATCACTTCAAATTAATAATAAGGATAACATTATGAAATATTTCATCACTCTTTTCCTCACCCTCTTCTTGTTCGGTTGCTCTAAAAACGACAAGAACGCCATTACCGCTTCGGGTACCATAGAAACAACGGAAGTTACTGTAACCGCCAAGGTCGGTGGTGAAATCACTAAACTTCATGTAAACGAGGGTGCGAACGTTAATAAAGGCGATACGTTAGTAACGATAGACAAAACAGATTTCGAGATTCAATACAAACAATCATCGGCGAATGCCGCTGCCGCAGAGGCACAATATAAACTTACTATTCTTGGACCTCGAGATGAAGATGTATTACAGGCAAAAGCAAATTTTGAAAACGCCCAATCAGATTTCCAACGTGCAGAAAAATTATTGAAACAAAAAACCGTAACACAGAAACAGTATGATGATACAAAGATGAAATTCATTAT
This sequence comes from Ignavibacteriales bacterium, assembly GCA_016214905.1. Lineage (NCBI taxonomy): Bacteria > Pseudomonadati > Ignavibacteriota > Ignavibacteria > Ignavibacteriales > Ignavibacteriales bacterium. The sequence goes on from JACRMQ010000007.1 coordinate 621,010, forward strand.
GGCACAGCAGAATTATGGAAAGATGAAGAGTGGCTCGCGCAAGGAGGAAGTTGATATCGCACGCGCACGCCGAGATCAGGCAGTCGCTCAAGTCGATGCAGCACGGAAAAAACTGAACGATACTTACGTTACTGCAACAATGAAAGGCGTCATAACCGAGAAAGCAATCGAAGAAGGTGATATTGTTATGCCGAACGGATCTCTTCTCCGTATTTCACGCTTGGATAAAGTTTATATAATGATTTATGTTACAGAAGTTGAGCTTGCCCGTGTGAAACTTGGACATGAAGCGAAGATTTATATCGATGCTTATCCGAATAAATCTTTCACCGGTAAAGTATCCTACATATCCGACGTTGCAGAGTTCACACCGAAAAATGTACAGACCAAAGAAGATCGCACGAAACTTGTATTCGGTGTAAAGATTGAAGTAGAAAATCCGGAACAACAATTAAAACCGGGTATGCCTGCTGATGCAACTATCGAAATCGGGTCTAAATAAAATGAAAACGAAGATACAAGAAACGATTATGACGGAAAACGCAATTGATATACGAGGATTGACTAAGAAATTCGACGACATTATTGCGGTGAACGACTTCAATCTGACGATCCAGCAAGGTGAGATGTTCGGTTTAGTTGGACCCGATGGCGCTGGAAAAACTACTCTCTTTCGAATGCTCACAGGTATTCTTCTTCCAACATCGGGTGAAGCTAAATTGCTTGGATTCGATCTAATCAAACAAACGAAAGATATAAACAAAGAAATCGGATACCTCTCTCAGCGTTTCAGTCTTTATGGCGATTTGACTATCGACGAGAACATTGAGTTCTTTGCCGAAATAAATGGAGTAGAGAATTATAAAGAACGGCGCGAGGAATTGCTCGAATTCACCCGGCTTACCCCTTTTCGAAAAAGATTAGCCGATCAACTTTCGGGTGGTATGAAACAGAAATTGGCGCTCGCTTGTACGCTAATTCACAAACCCAAAATTATTTTCCTTGACGAACCCACCACAGGCGTTGATCCTGTCTCGCGGAGAGATTTTTGGAAAATTCTATCGAGTCTCCTGGAATCAAAAATAACAATCGTTATGAGCACACCTTATTTAGATGAAGCCGAGCGTTGCGGAAGAGTAGCCCTGATGAATCAGGGTAAAGTTATGGTTGTGGATACCCCTCCAAATATTAAAAAATTGATGAAGGGTGATCTCATCGAAATAGTTTCCGATCAGATTCGGCGCGCAACAACTTTATTGAAGGAAAACAAATTGGTGTTAGATGTCCAAGCATTCGGCGATCGCCTCAATGTTGTGCTTGAAGACAGCACGAGAGATTACCCGATAGTTGAAGAAACGCTTCGGAATGCAAATATCACGATTACCGAGCGACGGAATATTTCTCCATCATTGGAGAACATATTTATCTCATTAATGTCACGGCAAAATAATTGAAGAATAAAATTAAGGATATGATCATGAATAAATTATTATTACTCGCACTTATACCGACGTTTATATTTTCGCAAGAAAAACGATCGTTAACTATCGATGAAGCAATCCAGATCGGTTTAGATCAAAGCAAACAATTGCACATCTCTCAATTGAGAACTGTCGCATCTGATGCAAAGGCAAGCGAAGTTAATTCTAACCGGCTTCCATCACTAAAATTACAGGCAAGTTATACGCGTCTGAGCGATGTTGACCCGTTTGCAGTTCAACTCCCATCGATGCCGCAACCGGTGGTGATCTCGCCGGTGGTTCTTGACCAATACACCACACGTTTGGCTCTTCAACAACCGTTGTTTACCGGATTCAAGCTTTCTAAATCGTCTGAAGCTGCTGAATACTCTGCGCAGGCAGCGCATTTTGATTTCGAGAAGGATAGAATAGAAACGATTTTCAGTATCAAAACGGCATACTGGAATTTATATAGAACAAATAAAGTAGAACAAGTTATTAGCGAGAATGTATTGCAGATGAAAGCGCATCTTGTTGATGTAAAAAATATGTTAGATCAAGGTTTAGTTACGAAGAACGAGGTTCTAAAAGTTGAGCTACAGCTATCAAACAGCGAGATCGCTCAAATAGATGCTGTGAACAATGTGAAACTGAGCATGATGAATTTGAACAACATAATTGGAATACCATTGGATACCGAGGTACAGCTAAATTCGATGATAAAATTGCCGGATGAAGAAGTTCAAACGATTGAGAATTTAAATCAGAGTGCATTTGGGAATCGTCCTGACCTAAAATCGGCAGAGAACCGTTTCCGGGCAGCAGATGCATCTGTAACTGCCGCAAACAGTGGATGGTATCCGCAAATAAATCTTTTCAGTAACTATTACTACTCCAAACCGAATCTTCGATACCAGCCGACAAAGGATGAGTTTAAAGATACATGGGATGTTGGAGTGAGTCTATCGTGGGATATCTGGAATTGGGGAATGACAAAACATCAATCAGATCAGGCAAAAGCTCAACTGTCTCAGGCGAAGTATGCTGAGGATCAATTGAAAGATATGGTTTTGCTTGAAGTAAATCAGAATTATCTCACACTCGCTCAATCAAAAAAGAAAATAGATGTAGCCCGGCAAAGTGTTGAGCAAGCGGAAGAAAATTATAGAATCACAAAAAGCAAATTCACTAATGGTACGGCAACAAACACCGAGTTGCTCGATGCCGAGGTAGCGTTACTGCAATCGAAGCTAAACCATACAACTTCGCTGGTGGACAATGAAATTGCATATGCAAAACTTTTAAAAGCTTTAGGTAAAGAAAATTAATCAATAATTAACAAATAACTAACAATATCAATAAAAAATAAAAGGATTAAAACAATGAAAAACACAATCAACATATCACTAATAACGATTGCAATATTAGCATTTGCTTTATCGCCAGCATCTGCCCAAATAGCAGAGAAAGATCAACTCGTAATTAGAGTTGGTACTGAAGGAATGGTGCAAGTAGGAGACAGCAGCGATGATTCCGAAGTCGGACCATCATTCAATGCGAGCATCGGCTACGGTTTGGGTTATGGTGCCACAGTTTATTTAGAAACAGGTTTTGGCTGGACGAACTACGGCACCGACGAAGATTTACGCTTGGCTCAATTTCCTATACTGCTCGGCGTTAACTATAACTTTGCAGAGCTGTTAAAGACAAATGATGTACGACCGTACTTTGGTATTGCAGCGGGTTTATATAATAACGTACTACGACGTGATGGGGAAAGTGTCTATGTAAATAATGAAGAACAATCTACATCTAATTTCGGCATGGAAGCAATTGCAGGAATTAATTTCAAAATTCCGGAATCAAATTTCGGAATAGATTTACGTGCTAAGTATAACTATGTATTCTCGAATACAGATGGTGTAGGGTTAGAATCGTATGACAGAAGCGCTGTTAATTTCGGTCTCGGCATATCTTATGCCTTTAGTTTATAATTCAACGAGCAAAATGTCTCGCAACGATAACATAATAGCAGAAGAAATCAATGGACGGTCTCCGTTTGTTGAACCGAGGCCGTCCAATAATATATTTGTAAATAATAACTCTTCTAATTCATAAAACGTATTCAGAAACGGAAAAAACAATGTCACAATTAGCGATAGATGTAAATGAGATAACAAAAATGTTCGGTAACTTTACAGCGGTGGATAAGGTAAGCTTCGGTGTAAAGCAGGGCGAGATATTTGGTTTTCTCGGCGCTAACGGTGCTGGTAAATCAACCACCATAAGAATGCTTATCGGGTTATTGGAACCAACTTCAGGTCAAGCTAAAGTAGGCGGCTATGATGTAAAAACACAAACTGACCTTCTGAAAAAAAATATCGGTTATATGTCGCAGAAGTTTTCACTGTATGAAGACATGACAGTAGAAGAAAATATCCATTTTTACGGTGGTGTGTATGGCTTATCGAAGGAAAAGATAAAAGAACGTAAGAAATGGGTTCTTGAGATGGCTGGATTGCAAGGACGTGATAAAAGCTTAACGAAAACACTTTCGGGCGGATGGAAACAACGACTGGCGTTAGGATGTGCAATACTTCATGAACCAAAAATATTATTTCTCGACGAACCAACCAGCGGTGTTGATCCTGTATCTCGCAGAAATTTCTGGGACTTGATAAATGAGCTTTCCAGTCAGGGTGTTACAATCCTTGTAACAACTCATTATCTCGATGAAGCAGAGTATTGCAATAACATTATACTGATCAATGCCGGTCGTTTGATTGCCAAGGGAAGTCCGAAGGAATTAAAAACAGAACATATCACTTATCCCATCCTCGAAGTTGAAACCGACAATGTTGTAACAGCCCTTGAGCTTTTACGAACACAACCGTGGGTAGTAGAGATATCGGTATTCGGCACATATCTCCACGTCGGTGTTGCAGAACTTGAGAAGGGAAAGAGTTTAATTAAATCTATTCTCGATGCGAAAGGTATTCAAGTTAAACGCATCGAGCGAATCGTTCCATCATTGGAAGATGTCTTTTTACATCTTCTCGAACAGGATATGAAAAAGAGGGCAGCATGAACATTAAAAGAATTAAACCAATTATCGTAAAAGAATTTCGACAGATACGCCGCGACAAACGTTCGCTTGGTGTTCTGCTTGTGTTTCCAGCATTCTTAGTTCTCCTTATCGGTTACGCTCTAAATTTCGATGTAAAGCATATCTCTGTGGCAGTATTTGATCAGGATAAAACGCAATCGAGTAGAGAATTTATCCGTAGCTTCTCAAACTCCGAATATTTCGATTTCAACTATTCTGTCCAGAGCTACGAGGAGATTGATAATTTGCTCGACGAAGGAAAAGTGCTTGTTGTTTTTGTGATACCGACAAATTTCTCCAAAGAATTGCTCGCGGGGCGAGATGCAAAATTGCAGATTCTTGTTGATGGATCGAATTCAAACACAGCTACGACTGCAATCGGTTACAGTAATGCGATTGTTCAAGCATACTCCATGCGGATAGCCCTTGAAACATTAGCCCGAAACGGAAAAGAATTGTACGTACCTATAGATTTACATCCAAAGGTTTGGTACAATCCTGAACTTATCAGTGCAAAATTTTTAGTCCCCGGTCTCATCGGATTTATTCTCATGCTAAGCGCCGTTGTCTCCACTTCACTTTCAGTTGTACGGGAGAAAGAACGTGGAACGATGGATCAGATGATGGTGTCGCCATTAAAAACAGGTGAGATCATTTTGGGGAAGACGATCTCATATCTTATTATTGCGCTTATCGCCTCCGTTCTTGTTCTCCTTATAGGATATTTCTTCTTCGATATTTCTATCAGGGGTAGTATTCTTTGGCTGTATATTGGTATTTTCATCTTTCTGCTTGCAGCGCTTGGGCAGGGATTGTTAATCTCAGCAATTTCTCACACACAGCAGGTGGCGTTTATCATCTCGGTCTTCTCAACCTTATTGCCTGCATTGATTTTATCAGGGTTTGTGTTTCCAATTCGCAGTATGCCAATTGCACTTCAGATCATTTCTAATGTAACACCTCCCAAATTCTTCCTCATCGTTATCCGTGATGTTATACTCAAAGGTGTTGAACCAGCAGTATTTTGGGAACAATTAGTTTATATGGCGATATTTGCAGCCGTAACACTTGGCTTGAGCACACGATTACTTTTAAAGAGGGCAAATTAATATGAAAACAATTTATCATATCATCGTAAAAGAGTTCATTCAATTTCGACGCGACAAACGTATGATGGCTCTTTCGTTCATGGCGCCAATCCTACAATTAATTTTGCTTGGTTATGCCGCTACGACAGATGTGAAAGATGTTCCAATGGCGGTTTATAATCAGGATAAATCTGTTGCAAGCCGTGAGTTGATAGATCAATTTGTTCATTCGGGATATTTTGTTATTCAGAAAGATGTTAATTCGCTCGAAGAAATCGATCATGAGATTGAATTCGGGAATGTATGGATGGCTTTAGTTATCCCGCCCGATTTTTCAAGTAATCTTCTGGCACGTAAAACAGCTTCGATCCAGATTCTAACAGATGGGAGTGATGCCAATTCAGCAAATATCAGTCTCGGTTATGCATCTCAAATTATTGCCACTTATTCAACCTCGATTGTTGTAGATATACAAAAGCATATTCCGCAAGTAACCCGACCAGCTCGGTTGCAGCCGGAAATCAGAGTATGGTATAATCCCGATTTGAAAAGCCGGAACTTTATGGTGCCCGGTGTGCTTGCTACAGTGTTGATGATAATAACTATGACCTTGACTTCACTTGGAATAGTTAAGGAAAAAGAAATCGGAACACTCGAGCAGCTAATGGTAACTCCGATAAAACCATATCAGCTCATCATCGGTAAGTTAATGCCATTTGCCATCATCGGCATGATAGATGTCGTTCTCGTTCTATTTGTTACCCGGTTCTGGTTTGGAGTACCTCTACAAGGAAGTGTAGTTCTTCTTTTCGGCTTGAGTGGTTTATTTATCCTGACAACGCTTGGTTTGGGACTATTTATATCAACCATATCCAAGACACAACAGCAAGCGATGATGACGGCACAGTTTTTTATTTTCCTGCCGTTTATTTACTTGTCGGGATTTACATTTCCGGTTGAGAATATGCCGCAAGCGATTCAATATCTCACAGCCATAATTCCTCTGAAGTACTTCATCGTAATAATCCGGGGAATCTTTTTGAAGGGTACAGGCATAGCGGAGTTATGGCCCCAGGCGCTTGCACTCTGGATTTTTGGCATCATAATTTTAACGCTCAGCGTCCTGCGGTTCAAAACAAAACTAAGTTAATTACAAAAGAAAAATTTACAAATGAAAAAAATATTGTTCAGAAAAATAGCGGCTGGTACAGCGGTTATATTCAGTCTTCTCACTACGGCAGACGGATTTCAAGTATTATTTGGAATGAATAAGCCCGATTATATTGTAATGATGCCGCTATTAATTTATAATGTGATCATGGGAGTTTTTGGAGTGATCGTTGGAGTGATGTTATGGTTTAATCGAGTGAGGGCATTTAAGCTCGCGGTCATAGTTACATCGATGCATTTGATTGTGCTGGCTCTCGTTAGCATGATGCATGTTTTGGGCGGCGTTGTTGCATTGCACAGCGTACATGCTATGGGTTTGCGTACATTAGTTTGGTTGGTCACCGTTTGGTTTACTCGGATTTCAAATACACCTTCTGCGATTGTCAAATGAAACCTAATTTAATCAGAATACTATTTTTTGTTGTAGGATCGTTCGCATTAACAGGATGTGACGATATATTCGATTTTAGTCCTTACGAATCAATTGTACAGAACGAATATAAAAATACTACGCTCAAAAATCTTGAAAGTATTCAGAAATTGAATATAAAAGATTCTACGATTAAGTTTGCAGTGATCGCTGACAGTCATAACGATTATGATAATCTCGAAGCAGCAATAAAAAGTATAAATAATAATCCTGAAATATTATTTGTCCTTCATGCCGGCGATTTTACAGACCTTGGATTACTCAAAGAGTACGAAATATTTCGTGGGATCATGAATGGCTTAAGTGTTCCATATCTAGCAGTGATCGGGAATCATGATTATAGGTCGAACGGCGGTAAAATATATAAAGATATGTTTGGTAGTTATAACTATTCGTTCTTTCTTAACAACAACAAATTCATATTATTTGACAACGTGATGTTGGAAAGTAATAAAAAACCGGATTCCGCTTGGTTCCAGAAAGAATTATCGGATCCACTATTGTATGATCACATTTTTGTACTTTCTCATATACCGCCATTTTCAAACGATTTCAATGAGCAGCAGGAAGATCGATATAAAAATTTAATGTCTAGTAATGAAATAACTTTATCTCTCCACGGTCATTATCATACATTTTCTTACGATGAAAAATATATAGACGGAGTAAAATATATCGTTGTACCAAGATCGAAGGAGAAAAGTTACATAATCATCTCGGCACATAAGAATACAGTTAATGTTGAAAAGATAGTCTATTAAAATGAAAAGGGTGCTAAATTATATTTTATTGGTTACGTTCTTCATTGCGGCAAGCAGTGCTTATTCGAACGAGAATTCGACTTCAATTGAAAAAAGATGGTACGTCCCGGATTATGTCAAAGCACAATTCGCTGGTAACATAGGTTTCATATCTGTTGGTGCTGGCTATAATCTACTGAGTAATTTAATTCAAGTGGAAATATTGTATGGTTATGTGCCATCTTCCATTGGTGGAAGTACGATACACACATTAGCGCAGAAAAATTCAATTTTAATCTATGATTTAAAAACCACAAATTATATCATAATCCCTTATGCCGGTTTTACGACAAATTTAGAAATGGGTGGTAATTCGGATGGTTTTTTTTCAGAAAAATACGGCGACGGATATTACAAAACAAATGCTATTCATTTTACTTTTTTTATTGGTGGTAAAATATATCATCAACTAAGTTATAAATCGAATTTTAAAGGTTTGGATATTTTCGCAGAAATTGGAACAGTTGATATGTATTTATGGTATGTTATTAACTCGAAAAATGTTGAATTATCAGAAATATTTAGTTTGGCATTAGGATTTAATCTTTATATCTGATTTAGAATTATGATTGTATTTATCAAATTATTATATTTCATTACACCTACTTTTAAAGAAATATTAATGCTATTCGATAACAAGTATAGAATTATTATTCTTTTCTCTGGGTTTTGTAACTCACCGACTTATCAATATATCCAAACGTCTAAAAAATCAATTTTAGTAATTGAACTTTCTTTAGATTTCAATTACTTAAATAAACATCTAATTAACAATATAAATCTAACAATAAAAGGAGTAACAAAATGAAAAAACATTATTTCAAAACCGTATCTGCTATCATCGCTTTAGTATTTTCTATAGCAATGATTCTGCCTGGTACGGCGAATGCACATTGTGATACAATGGACGGACCGGTGGTAAAAGCAGCGCAGAAGGCGCTCGATACAAAAAATGTCGCTCTCGTACTAGTCTGGGTACAACCAAAAGATGAAACTGCAATAAAAGAAGCATTTGACAAAACACTCAAAATCCGTCAACTCAACCCTGAAGCTAAAGAGCTTGCCGATATGTATTTCTTCGAAACACTTGTTCGCATTCACAGAGCTGGAGAAGGTGCACCGTATACAGGACTCAAACCTGCTGGTTCTGAAGTCGAACCCGGTATCGAAATGGCTGACAAAGCTGTTGAGAAAGGATCATCTGATGAATTGATGAAACATCTCTCACAAGCGATTCAAAAGAAAGTTTCTGCATCTTTCAACGAAGTTATTGAGTCAAAGAATTACAAGAAAGATGATGTTGAAGCTGGTCGGAAATTTGTAAAAGCGTATGTCGAATTCATTCACTACATCGAGGCAATACATAAAGCAGTTGCTGGTTCGGCGGGAGCCCATGGACAAGAATCTGATGGACAATCGATTCATAAAGAAGGTCACTAATCTTCAATCGCATAAGAGAGCCTAAGATTGTGCTTAGGCTCTCAATGATTACAAAATAATTATTAAAAAATAACATCAAACAAATAAAATATATTATCATAAGGAATAACAGATAATGTTTGTAAATACAATTGAGTTTCCAGCGATTAAACCTGAGGATGAGCTAAAATATCGCGAGTGGTTTAAGTGGTCAAATGAAATGTACCGGAAATTTGACGGTTTTATCTCTCGTAGATTACTTCAACGAACGAAAGGTGGAGAGCCAGCTTACGTTACGTTGGTAGAACATAAAAATGAGCAAACTTTTATGCGGATGCACACCAGTCCCGAGAGGCAGCATGCTTTCGAACGACTCAAGCCGTTACTCGGAAACGCCGTTTTGAAAGTGCAGTTCTTCGAGGTGATAGAAGATTAACTATGATTTATGAGTTGAAATATATTAATCAAAAAAACATCATCATGGGTTGCGTCGAGGGCGATTTCGATTCCTCGACAATGAACAGTATGGCTACAGATCTTGCCATCCTGTCAAGTGAATATAGATGCACTAGATTATTGATGGACTTGCGAAATGCAAGAATGAAGCTTTCGATGATTGATATTTACTATGTGCCAAAGATTCTTTTAGATATTGGAGTTCCACTTGAATTTAAGCGGGCACTTGTCGTGAGCAATCTAGACGAGAAATACCATTTCCTTGAGCTAGTATCATTAAATAGGGCTCAAAGGATCAGAATTTTTACTGATCCAGAATCCGCCATAAATTGGTTAACGGAATGCTCGGATACTTCAAGCAAATAATAGCAAGTGACAAATTCCGATTAAATTAATTTATCTGACAGTTATGTACCGAAAACTATATAATTATTTTACAAATGACCATAAATACCTTTCTCGAATGCTTGAGAATGCTGTTGTCGGTAATGAAAATATTGATGAGGTTAGTTATTCTAAATTCCGTTCCGGAATTTTGAAACACATCGGTATGGAAGAAAAAATATTAATTCCGGAATATCTAAAAACACCAGATACTGAACGATATTCACTCGCCACCCACCTACGATTAGATCATGGTGCTATAGCTGCATTGCTTGTACCAAAACCTTCTTTGAAGATTATTGCCGCTCTAAAAGCAATACTTTCAAAACATAATGTTCTGGAAGAAAAACCTGGTGGTTTATATGAAGTATGTGAACAATCGGTGGGTGATAACCTGGATTTGCTTATGACACGAATACAAAATGTACCCGAAGTACCGGTAAATCCGTATAACTTAAATCCAGCTGTTTTCGATTCAACACGGAGAGCGTTAGCTAGAGCTGGGTATAACTTTGATGAATTTGAGAACAATGATTAAAACAAAAAAATAATTTAAGAAAGGATAAACAATGATCGACTCAAAAACTGTATTGTTAGGACAAACAATAGCCTACACCCTTTATGTCCTTGCTATCATGTTGGTGGTGGGCTGGTTTGCCTATAAGGTTACAAGAGATAAAGGTACCAATCAAATTAAACCGGCTCTTTTTTATTCATTCGTCGGATTACTTGTTGTCATCGGTGTCTCGTTGCATATCGCTACGCATGAAACTATACCATGGAAACCGATGGATCTGAATCGGGCGGAGATTCAGGCGGATCGGGAATTCAACATCTCGGTTGCAGACCACAAGTTCTTGCTTCCTTCGGAAAAGTTAATGATCAAAACAAACGAAAAGGTGAGATTCAATGTAACTTCAAATGATCTGACATACGGTTTCGGATTGTTCCGAAAAGATAATTCGATGGTCTTCCAAATGCAGGTAATTCCCGGACACAATAACGATATCCTCTGGCAATTCGACCGCGCGGGTGTTTATTCAATCCGCTCGACAGAATATTCCGGCTGGAAGGGGATTACCATGATCGTCCGTGACGCAGTTGAAGTAACCGATTAAATTTCCATAAACGAAAGAGAGAATGAATATGAGCTTTATACAAACATTTATAAACGGCGAGCAAGGTTTATTTAAGCCGAACACCCTTACGCCGATGCAGAAGCTTGCATTACGATTCGTCGTTGTGGGCTTGCTTTATTACGGTTTGGCTGTTGTCGAAGGAATGATCATGCGTTTATACGAGGTCGCTCCTTTTTCACTCGTTTCAAACGAACAGTTCTTTGCCATACTAACCGCACATCCGTTAGTTGGAATTTTTGGCTCGACATATTCCATAGTTTTCGGAGCGTTCTTATTCCTCGTTCCGTTTCTTATGAAAAAACCATTATGGAGTATCAAACTTGGCAATTGGACATTGTGGTTAATTGCCGTGGGAACTTTTCTTTTCTGGTTCTCCGGGTTCGTTTCGCACTACAGTCCGCTCTACACACTTTACTGGCCCCTGCCGGCAGACTTCACTCAGTTCAGTGTGGTTGGTGGAATATTCTTCATCCTCGGTATTGCGATAGTGATGGTGGGTACTATTTTCTTCGTCATAAATATCTTCAAGACAATAACCTATACTCCACAAGGATGGGAAAAACAAAATGGCGGCGCCTTGCTGAAATCGGCGCTTGGCTTGACAGGACTAGGAAATCTTTTTTCTAAAAAGAAGAAGGAACATTTAGTCTCTTTACCGGTTGCCGCTATTGCAAGAGGCACAGTCGATACGGCATTCAACGCAGGCATCATCGTTTTCACCGGTGTGCTGATTCTCGTTTATATGGTTGCGGAGCTTTTTGGAGTCAGTTTAAAACATTCGGCAGTTGATGCACTGCTTTATAAAAACTGGTTCTGGTGGGGACTTGACCTCATTGCCGATGGATTAGTATTAATATTTGTTGCCGGTACGTGGTATTTACTTGCGACGATGATTACCGGAAAAAAACTTTTCATGGAGAATGTTGCGCGTGCCGCATTGTTCGTTGAGATGGTTGTCTCGTGGACAGTTTGGTCACATCATTTGATGTCCGATCAGGCACAACCGGGTATTCTAAAAATTGTTTCCGGTGAGATGGTAACCGCATTTGAACTTATTACGCAAGGTCTGGCATTTTTCATAACGCTTGTAACTCTCTGGAGTGCGAGACCGCTCAAAATGACTCATCCGTTAAAATTCTTGCTCGGCGGATTATTGGGATTTGCCTTAGCAGTTCCTGCCGGGATTATGCAGGCAGATTTGGGCTTGAATAGAATTCTCCATAACACGCAATGGATCGTAGGTCCACACGTGCATGTTGCAATATTAGTTGGTCTGACAATGACATTATATTCCGCGATCTATTTGTTATTACCGATTCTCACGAACGGCGCAAAATTGTACAGCGATAAACTTGCAAGCTTCCATTTCTGGGCGCACCTGATCGGGGGAATCGGGATGGGCGCTTTTATGGGCATGGCGGGATTGCAGGGAATGCTGCGGCGGACAATTTATTTTGAAGGTGAATTTACTCGTTATATGATTCTCGCGGCTCTTTCGGGTTCATTGCTGTTGATTGCATTCCTCGCGTTTTTCTATAACATAGTTATGACGGTGGGATTGAACGGAGTAATAGGAATCTTTTCTCCATCGAAATTAAAAACGAAGGATTTGATTCCGGCAAGTAAATAGTTATTCTTTAAATTGTAAAGCCCATTCTGATGAATATTCAGGGTGGGCTTTAGTATTTGTGAGAATAAGAAGCCTAGGGTGGAGATGTATAAGTAATAAATGTTATTTTGTTTTGATATTGATTTTTGCACCCTTGTTGAAGGCTGATGAAACACTCAATGCACAATCCCAAAAATATCAAGTTGTATTTCAGTGATACCCTGTTAAAAAGAAGCCGAAGATTTATCTCGGGGTCACAAATAAATAAGCCGAATCTTTTCAGAATCGGCATTCAGTGTAGCGGGGGCGTGCGTTGCAGATGATAGAAAGATAATCTCATTACCGGAAGAGCTATTTCTCTATCCAATTCTGGAAAATGTGCATTAACTCCTATATGAAACAGTAATATTTCTTTGTGTCATTTATAATTAAGCTAACCATACTCTGCCTATTGATGGGGTTTAGAGGTTTTTCCATATCTCTATTACGTTCTGATAATTTACGCTCGTTGAGGATTTGCTTTTTCTCAAGTTACGCAGCCATTCGCTCGCGACTGTCCCACGATTGAAGAGAGAAGAAAACTCATGGACAGAATAATTCGCGGGACAGAAAATCGTCGCTCGCTCATAGACGGTTGCGGAATGTTACACGGGCTATGCCCTCGTTCCGCTTCTTCGCTCCGCGAACGGTGCGGAACATCGAGAAGTCCGCAATGCGTGCGATCGAATCGTGAGCAAAAAAAGCTCACGTTCGCCCTCACTGCGGACTTCCCGCGCAACAAAATGTGATATTTTTCTACACCTAGCTACCCTCTAAAAGAATAGTTATACTAGTAGAATTGTCTTTTGGTCCCGAGCTATTGTCCATAAAAAGATCTGCCCGTTGATATCGATCTTCCTACCGCATAAAAAACAACAGGAAATATTTCTTCCGGCTTCTTCGATTTTATTAAAAAATTTAATGTCTTTGTTCTCTTGCATTTCCCCTTTTGATGTGTTATATCAACGGCACATAAACGCTATTAGTGCCATTAATATATTTGGGATATTGAAATTTGAATCCAGTTTTTCACAATCCTACTTGCTTTCTTCTCTAATACCTCGTATATTTGTACGATAATATTGAGTAATTAGCAAGTGAATACTTGTAGATTACCTGTAAATCTCAGCAATTTTTACGATATTTACGAGATAATGGCAATAGACGAAAAAGACATACGAGTATTTTTTGAATCTCATCCTGTTTTCACTATAGACGAACTCCGAGAATTTTATTCGCTTTCGGATAACAGTCGAGAAGCTTCCGATATAATCCTCTACAATAAGAGGATGGAACGAATAGGAAGGATAAGGGATGGTTTATACTTTTCCGTTCGACCAGGTCAAAACACTCAGCACACATCGGTCGATCCATATTTAGTTGCATCAAAGCTTGCACCCGACGCAGTGCTTGCCTTTCACACAGCGCTTGACCTTTTGGGTTTTGGCCACAGCATCTTCAACACTTATTACTATTTCTCAAATCGGTTCCGTCCGGCATTTCGGTTCCAGAATGGACATTTCCGTGCTGTCGTAACTCCCGAGAAACTGCAAAAGAAATCACAGGTAAACTTCGGTACAGAAAAAGTTGAACGCCTTGGTATGAAGTTTCTTGTCACAGGGAAAGAGCGAACACTCGTGGAAGCTCTTGAGCGGCCGCAGTGTTGTGGTGGCTTTGAGGAAATGTACCGCTCGTTAGAAAAAATACCATATCTGCAACCGGATGTCATCCTCGGCTATCTTCAACTCCGTGAGCAAAAAAATCTATACGCTCGAGTGGGATTCTTTCTAGAACAACACCGAAACGATTTTCATGTTGAAGAATCATTCCTTGAGAAGTTACGCCGAAATGTTTCTACACAACCTGTGTACTGGGTTACAACTCGTAAGGGAGGTGTTCTTGCGAAAAGGTGGAATTTGATCGTACCCGAAGCGGTTATGCATCGCAAGTGGGAGGAGTTCTGATGTTTTCTAAGGAGTATCTTACAAAGCTTTCTAATAAGTCCGGGTTTCGCCCTGATAGTTTACAAAAACAAATGACGCTTCTTGATCTATTGCGAGAAATAAACAGACATCCGCTTCTCAGTAAACAATTTGCCCTGAAAGGTGGTACCGCCATAAATCTTTTCTGGTTTCAGTTGCCGCGTCTCTCGGTGGATATTGATCTTAATTATGTTGGCAGTCCGGATCGGGAAACGATGCTTAGGGATCGTACCCAATTAGAAAAGGAAGTTAAAAAACTCATTCAATCACGCGGTATCTCAGTTGAGAATGCTCCTGCAGAACATGCTGGTGCCAAATGGCGTCTGCGAGCGCCCAATGCTTTCGGTAGCAATTTTACACTCGAAGTTGATCTCAATTTCATTATGCGAGTTCCAGTGTGGGGTTTGGAGATGATGAAGCCGTATCCCTTAGATGAAGATTATCTGTTCAATTGTAACATTGTATCGTTTGAAGAGTTATTCGCTGGTAAAATCAAGGCATTGTTTGATCGTTCAGCATCAAGGGATTTGTATGATGTGTATAAATTGTCCCAAAGTTCGATAACATACGATGCGGATAAGTTAAGAAAAAATTTGATCCTGTTTGGTGTCACATGTAATGATGATTGGAGAAAGAAAGATTTTCGGACTATTGATGATGTGAATCAGAAAATGATAGATGAGCTACTTAGCCCGCTTCTCAGAGCCACCGAGTTGGTTGATCTTGATAATATAAAGAAAGTCTCGAAAGTATTTCTTTCCACTCTTATGGATTATAATAAGAGCGAACATCTCTTCATGAACCGTTTCTTGGATGAAGGAATATATGAACCCGAACTCCTTTTTACTGATGTTAATCAATCCGAACGATTGAAGAATCATCCTGCTGTCTTGTGGAAATTACAGAATCATCGAAAACATTTGGGTCTTGATAGGAAATAACGAATATCATCTAACTTTTTATGTCTGAACGTCATACACGAAAAACCCTGATTGACCCACTTCTCGAAGAAGCCGGATGGAGTGTTGTGGCTTCGAAGGATGGTTTGGATTATCGTAAATATTCGAACCATGCTCTCGAAGAATTCCCGACTGCCAACGGTCCTGCTGATTATGCTCTCGTTCAAAATGGTGAGATCGTGGGTATAGTGGAAGCAAAGAAAGAGGAACTCAGTCCACAGAATGTTTTAAACCAAGCAAAACGCTATGCACTCGGTGTTGAACAGAGTTCGTTTGATTTCAATGGCTATCGTGTGCCGTTTCTCTATTCCACTAATGGTCGTCAAATATGGTTCGAAGATATTAGAAGAATTGGTAGCCGTTCGAGAGAGATTAAAAATTTTCACACACCTGATGCCTTGCAAGAATTATTGCAGAAGGATGATCAGGGTGCTCGTGTGTGGCTTCAAGGTAATCATATTCCTGATGATTTCTTGAGACCATATCAAATAAAAGCCATCCAAAAAATTGAAGAAGCACTTCTTGTAAACAGACGCCGTATGCTCGTGGCAATGGCAACTGGTACAGGGAAGACACTCACGACAATATCTCTTCTTTATCAACTATTGAAATCTGGATACGCTAAGCGCATCTTATTCCTTGTTGATCGCCGCGCCTTGGCTGCGCAAGCTGTAAGTGCAATGGCAGCATTCGAAGCAGAACCCGGAATCAAGTTCGATAGAGCATATGAAGTGTACAGCCAGCGGTTTCAAAGAGAAGATCTTGACGAAGACGTTAAATTCGATCCAAAAGTTTTGCCGAATCATTATCTCACTGACCCCGATCCCGGCCATGCGTTCATTTATGTTTGTACAGTACAGCGCATGCAAATCAATCTGTTTGGTAAAAGTTCTGTTTTCGGTTCCGGCGATATTGATGTGGATGAAGAAGCTGAAAAACTCCATATCCCGATCCATGCATTCGATTGTATCATTGCCGATGAATGTCATCGGGGATATACATCGGCGGAAGAAAGTAGATGGCGCGAGGTGCTCGATCATTTCGATGCTGTTAAAATCGGGCTTACTGCTACACCGGCTGCTCACACAAAAGCGTATTTCACAGATGTTGTTTATCGCTACGATTATGAGCAAGCTGTGCGGGAGGGATTTCTTGTAGACTATGATTCTGTACGCATCCATTCCGATGTCCGTATAAAAGGAATCTTTCTACAGGAAGGGGAAGAAGTAAAACTAAAGGATCCTCAAACTGGTCAAATGTCGCTTGATATCCTTGAGGATGAGCGAGAATTTGATCCTACTGATATTGAAAAGAAAATTACATCAACCGATTCTAATCGTAAGATTGTGAACGAGTTTGCAAAATACGCTCATGAGCAGGAACAGAAACTTGGAAGATTTCCGAAAACATTAATCTTTGCTCAAAACGATTTACCGCATACTTCACACGCCGACCAGCTTGTTTCAATGCTCCGTGATGAATTTAATCGTGGCGATGATTTTGTCCAGAAGATCACTGGCTCTCCTACTGTTGATAGACCTCTGCAGTTGCTCAGAAAGTTTCGGAACCGCCCAGAGCCGGGGATCGTTGTCACGGTCGATATGCTTTCTACTGGTGTTGATGTTCCGAAGATTGAAAACATTGTCTTTATTCGTCCGGTGAAATCTCGTATACTCTTCGAGCAAATGATGGGGAGAGGAACACGTAAATGCGACGAGATCAACAAATCTAATTTCACTGTGTTCGATACGCTTGGTGTATTGGAATACTTTGCGAAAGCAAGTGCCTTTACAATTGATCCACCAGAGAAACCAACCCGCACTCTCCGTGAGATCATCGATGATATTTATAACAACAAAGACTCAGATTATAATGTCAAAGTTCTTATCAGGCGATTCCAGCGGATTCATAAAAACGTCACCTCCGAGGGTCGCCGGGAACTTGCCAAGTTTATTCCGAATGGTGATATCGGTGCTTTCGCCAAAGATTTGCCGCGCAAGTTAAAGCATGAGTGGACAAATACAATGAACTTTCTGAAAAATAGTGAGTTTATCGAACTGTTGGAGAACTATCCTCGTGCAAAACCTGTCTTCATCATTGATGATGTTACTGAGGATACTGTCACATCTGAAGTATTAATAAGAGGCAAGTACAAACCTGTGGATTATATTCAAGCTTTTACCAAGTTTGTGAAAGAGAATGTTGCCACGTATGAGGCGCTCGGTATCTTGCTTAACCGTCCAAAGGATTTCAAAACGGAGCTGCTATACCAGATACGAAAGACACTTGAAACTCAGCCGGAACAGTTCACCGAGAAAAATCTTCGTAAAGCGTATCAACACGAATTGGCTGATATCATCTCGATCATCAAACACGCCGCGAAAAATGAACCTCTGTTGTCTGCTCAAGAGCGTGTTGACCAAGCAATTACAAAGATTAAACACCGACACCAATTCACGCCTGAGCAGGAGGGCTGGCTAAAACTGATTCGTGACCATCTTGCTCAAAATCTCTTGATTGATGAAAGGGATTTCAAAGTGATTCCCTTCTCTCGACGTGGTTCATGGAAAGTTGCTGATAAGGTATTTGAAGGGAAACTCAAAGAGTTATTGAAAGAAATTAATGAAGCGATGGTAGCATAAGAATCTGCATACATTAACAAAATAAGGACTGTTAAAATGACAGAATTACAATCAGATTATGTTCTAGTTCCACCTGGAAAAGAACCAAGTGAAAGAATTATAACTTTAATTAAAGATTTTAGAACACAGATAGAAATTCTCGAGGTTAAGAACGCACAACAAATCCAATTGTTCCAGGATGGAAAGAACGATGCCTATTATATTGACACGCACATTCTTTCAAGTGTGGTTGGAGATTTTCTAGATTACGCCGCTTCTCTTGATCCAGAAGAACAAGAAGAAATTAAAGCCAATAGAAATCTACAATCAATCCACAAAGCATTCTTGAGGATGCAGGATGATGCTAAAAAAGGTCGTCAGTTCAATGACATAATTGTTGAGTTCCTTCCTACAGGAACCAAAGCTGATAAACCATTGAAGATTTTTGGAGGACAACATAGATCTAAATCTATCGAGGAAGCAGTAAAAAGTGGAATCGAACGTTATCATGGTTTTCGAGTTTATTTTGGATTGACGGTTCACCAGCGAAGTGACATTGCTCAGGTATCTAATACCAACATAAGCGTACCGATCGATCTTTTTGATAGGATGCAAGAAACACTAATTGGACCGGAATTACGAAATTGGTGTCGAAAAATTGGTTTGTTAGGTACTAAAGATGATTTCGCTGAAAGAAAAAATTCAGAAGGTATAATTACTGCAAGGATGGCTAGAACCTTTGTTGTCAACTATATCATTGGGAAAGAAATCAAAGGTGTTTCAATGAACAAACCCTTTGAGAATCTAGTAGGTAATGATGCAAATGAAAAATATATTTCTCTTTCCCAAGATCAAAGACAGCAATATTTTAACGATCCTGATTTACTGGCCGCTGGCAAGCAATTTGCTTTATTACATAAGACTCAAATGGAACGTGTGAAGAGTGACACGGAGCTATCTAAAATTAACGAATTCAAGACAAAGGCACTTACTCCTAGTGTTTTATCTGCCTGGTTTTTTTGTTCGGGTTTACTTCAAAGAGATAAGAAGAAATTGGAAAAATTATATCAACTTCCCTTGAAATCAAAGGGAAAGAATCCACTTGCTGTGAAGGAAATGTCTGAATATAAACATCAATCGGATCCCAAAACCTATCGAGGATTAGGTACTCGAACTGAAAAGAAGGAGAGAGGAAAGTTGATTGAATTATTTTTACTCTATTCTGATAAGCAAGAACCTAAAATAACAACTCCTCTTATCGATGCTGCAGTCACAAACTATTTGTCGTACATACTGATTGAAGAGCGAAAGAAAAAAGCGGCTAAAATAAAATGAAAGCTAAAAAGATGAGTATCGTAAAATTAGTTTTCGACCTTATTGAAGATAGTAATTATTTTCTCAAAGAAGCTGAAAAGTTAGAGAATAATTCTTCGGTCCAGCAACGATTCCTAAGAGCATCCCTCCTGAGTGTTTGGTCTGGATTTGAAGGTTGGATTAATAAGACTTGTTCTGATTTAGCAAAAACGATTACTGATATTACCGTGCATGAAAAAGGTTTCTTAGTCGAAAAAAGGATTGAGATGAAGAACGGTTTATTCGTGTTGACAAACTCTGATAAATATGAAACCATAGAGAATAAGGTCGATTATTTGCTTAGGAATTTTGGAAACCGTAGGCTCGATAAGTCAAATAAACATTGGCAAAACTTTAAATTTGTCAAAGAATTACGTGATTCCATTGTTCATCCTAAGAAAATTAATCCACCGCATTTATCGATTTCAAACGTACGTTTAGCTATAGAAACTATTAAATATTATTTACAGTTGCTCTCGATAAGGATTTACAAAACTAAACTTGAGATATAATAATTATGCCTGACGTCGTCCAAAAACTCTGGGGATTCTGTAATACGCTCCGTCATGATGGAATCGGTTATGGCGATTACATCGAACAGCTTACGTATCTCCTTTTTCTAAAACTCGCTGACGAAAAAGGTGTCGGCGTTCCAAAAAATTATTCATGGCAGCACCTCAAGAGCTTGTCAGGTACAACACTCACCGATCATTACATCGAGATGCTGAGAAAACTCGGTAAAGAGAAGGGTATTCTCGGCGACATCTTCGCCGGTGCGCTATCCAAGTTCCGTGAACCGGTCAACCTCAAGCGACTTATCTCACTTATAGATGAAACAGAGTGGTCGGAGCTTGATGTCGATCTCAAGGCGGATGCATACGAGGGACTTCTACAAAAGTACGCCGCCGAGCAAAAGGGTGCTGGACAATACTTCACACCTCGTGAAGCGATTCGCTCAATCGTTCGCTGCATGAAACCGGATATCCGTGAGAATCCTGAGTTCAATATCCATGATCCCGCTGCAGGTACAGCCGGATTTCTCATCGGTGCATTCGAGTGGATGATGAAACAAACCAATCAAGGTGCATCATTCACACGTGAAGATCGTATGCGCCTTCTCAAGCGAACATTCTCCGGTATGGATATCGTTCTCGAAACTCGCCGCCTTGCCCTGATGAACCTTTACATTCATGAAGTCGAAGCGCAAATTTATTATGGCGATTCGCTGGCAGAAGGTCCGCATACAAGCAAGAGGTACAATTGTGTTCTCACCAATCCTCCATTCGGCACAAAGGGTGGAGGTGAATCACCCAACAGGGACGACTTCACTGTGAAAACATCCAATAAGCAGCTCAACTTCATACAACATGTGATGCAAATCTTGAAAACCGGTGGACGTGCAGCAATGGTTTTACCTGATAACGTCTTGTTTGAAGATCACGCCGGCAAAGAAGTCAGGCAAATCTGGATGAAAGATTGCGATCTTCATACGATTCTCCGTCTTCCCATCGGTACGTTCACGCCATACTCACCGGGAGTGAAAGCCAATGTTGCCTTCTTCCGAAAAGGATTACTAACCGAAGAAGTGTGGATGTACGATTCACGAACGAATACTGAAAAAATCGCCAAACGTAAGCCGCTCACGGCTGTGTACTTCGAGGATTTCGAGAAGTGCTACGGTAACGATCCAAACGGACATCCCAAATCCAAACGTAAAGAGACGGACCGATTCAAACGCTTTACTCGTAAAGAAATTGAAAAACGAGATGACAACCTCGATATCTTCTGGCTTAGAGATGAGAGTCGCGAAGATAACGAGAACCTCCCTGAGCCTGAAGACCTGATTACAACAGCCATTGACGAGCTTCAATCCGCTGTGGATGAACTGAACGATGTTATGTTAATACTCCAGAACGGCAATGGCAAAAAGAAAGTCTAATACCATTCTGAATCCATCGAAGGCGCGTAAAGAATCTGATTTTACACCACCTAACGGTTTACCACCAGGATGGGCCAATGTTGTTCTCGAAGAGGTCTTGCTTTCAATCGAGAATGGGAATCGTCCAAAAGGTGGGGTTCGAGCATACACTAGCGGTGTACCTAGTATTGGAGGTGAACACTTAAATGATGATGGCGGTTTCAAATTTGATAATATTCGCTACGTTCCGGAGGATTTCTACCAGAAACTTAATAGAGGCAAAATTAAACTTCAGGATGTGCTTATCGTAAAAGATGGAGCAACCACAGGTAAAGCATCTTTCATTAACAGTGATTTCCCTTACAAAAGTGCAGCTGTCAATGAACACGTGTTCATCATTCGTGGATGTCCTCAAGTGATCGACCAACGATATCTGTTTAGGTACCTTTTCTCTAAAGCAGGCCAAGAACAAATCGACAGTAACTTTAAAGGTTCAGCTCAAGGAGGTATAAATTCGACTTTCATATTAAATTTCTTCCTTCCTCTTCCACCTCTCCCGGAGCAAGATCGCATTATTGAGAAGCTTGAGAAGCTGTTAGAGCGAGTCGAACGAGCCAAGGCATCCATCGAGAACGTTCCGAAGATTATCAAACAATTCCGTCAGGCAGTTCTTGCTGCTGCCTGCTCAGGTAAGTTAGTCGAGCAGGATTCTTCTGATGAACCAGCATCTGAGCTGCTCAAGCGCATCCGCATCGAGCGAAGAAAGAAATGGGAAGAAGATCTACATGCTCGCCGAAGCTCAAAGAGCGTAGGCGAGATTATCAAAGGCAAAGATCCGAAGAAATACAAGTACGAAGAGCCAGTGGAACCGGATACATCAGAGTTGCCAGAGTTACCGAATGGGTGGGTGTGGGCATTTCTTGATGATGTTTGTCCATCAATCCAAGACGGAACACATTATTCACCAAAAGTTCAATACAAAGAGCCGGGGAAAGATCGATATCTTTATATCACATCGAAGAACATAAAGGATGAAGGGATTGATCTTACGGATGTTACTTATATAGATACCAAAATTCATGCAGATATATTCAAAAGATGTAATCCGGAGAA
Organism: Ignavibacteriales bacterium; assembly: GCA_016214905.1. Classification (NCBI taxonomy): domain Bacteria; kingdom Pseudomonadati; phylum Ignavibacteriota; class Ignavibacteria; order Ignavibacteriales; species Ignavibacteriales bacterium. Next base: position 644,056 of record JACRMQ010000007.1, read on the forward strand.
CGGTGATGTCCTGCTCATAAAAGATGGTGCTATAACTGGTCGAGCGACTATCAACAACTTAGATGAAGAATTCAGCTTGCTTTCAAGTGTTGCATTGCTGAAGACAAATCACCAAATACTAACTCCTAAATATTTACGAAATTACTTGGTGAGCCCGTTAGGATTTAAAATTATAACAGGGCAAGTTACAGGGTCTGCAATTACACGTATTGTTCTCCATAAGATAAAGAGTTCGCCAATATCGATACCACCATTAGCTGAACAGAAGCGCATCGTTGCCAAAGTTGAAGAACTCTTCACCCTTGCCGATACTATCGAAGCATCAGTCAAAAAAGCCCAAGCCAACGCTGAGAGAATTAAACAGTCACTCCTTACAAAAGCATTTCGTGGTGAGTTAGTCGAGCAGGATCCGAATGATGAATCGGCAAGTGTGCTGCTTGAAAGGATACAAGAAGAAAAGAAGAAACAGCAGTAAAATAATCACATAAAGAAGCGAAAAGGTTCACATAATGCCATTTGATGATGAAACCATAGAATTAGTGTTCGAAAAAGCAAATGGAAAATGCCACTACTGTGGTAAGCAGCTATCATGGGCAAATTACGGTCGCCGAGACGCGCGAGGTGGCTGGGAAATTGATCACAGTTTTCCTCGTTCTCGCGGAGGAACTGATCATCTTAATAATCTTGTACCATCGTGCTGGACATGTAACCTGGATAAGAGTAATACTTCGAGTAAACAATTCAAACGATATGCTGAACCATTGAAACGAGATCGCAAAAAGAAAAGAATAGAAAAAACGGTAACCGAGATCCTTGGTATAGCTGCTATCGGAGCGCTTCTCATAATAGGAGCTAAGATGCTCTCCAACTGGCTCGACAAGAGCAATCAGTCTGATAACCCTCCGAATCCATAAATAGATTTGTACCTACTCACACCCCTGTTCCGAAGTATTTCGGGAAAGATATTCATTATTTTTCTCTCCCTTTTTTGAATATAGTTGCGCACACTTGTCTTTTTCGGCACGTCTTTGTTCAGTTGACAAAATGTAATATTTTTCGTATATTGTCAACCAGAGAAATGGAGAATTTATGATTGGTATTCGAATTAAACAAGCTCGGTTAGCAGCGGGCTTTTCCTTACGAGAATTGGCAGAAAAGACGGATAATTATATAAGTGCACAAGTTATACATAAGTATGAACTTGGTAAATCTATGCCCGGCTCCGATGTGTTGCTTAAATTAACAAAAGCGTTAGGAGTAAAGATGGAATTTTTCTTTCGTCCTTTAACTCAAAATGTATCACTTAGTTTACCTGCATATCGAAAACGTGCAACGGCTTCGGTTAAACATCTTCAATCCGTTCAATCCCATGCAAAAGATTGGGTCGAAAAATACCTAGAAGTTGAATCACTCTTCTCCGATCATCGGGTTTTAAAAGTATCTTTACCCAAAGAACAAGATCGATTTATATCTAAGTTGGTGGATGTAGAACATTTAACTAAAGAACTGAGAAAACATTGGAAACTTGGGATTGATCCTATCGAACATCTAACTGAAGTTCTTGAAGATAGAGGAGTGAAGGTTGTCATGCTGGAAGGCGAGGATGATTTTGACGGTCTATCTTGCTGGGCAAATGACGAAATCCCCGTAATTGTTGTGAAGAAAAATCAAACTTCCGATAGATTACGTTTCAGTATCGCTCACGAACTTGGCCATCTGCTTATGAAATTATCATCGTCTGTTAATCCGGAGAAAGCTTCAGACCGTTTTGCAGGTTCCTTTCTTGTCCCCGAAGAAGCCGTCCGGCTTGAACTTGGGGAATCGAGAAATAAACTCAGTGTTTTTGAACTAAGGTCGATTAGAAAAAAGTATGGTATGAGCATTCAGGCATGGATATACAGAGCAAAGGATGTAGGTGTCATCACTGAAAATTATGCGACGTCAATTTTTCGATTATTTAAAAAATTAGGTATCCATACCAAGGAACTTGGAGATCAGCTTCCTTCCGAGCAACCAAAACGTTATGAACGTTTAGTCATTCAGGCTGTTGAAGAAGGATTGTTATCCCCAGCCCGTGCAGCTGAGTTGCTTGGCATATCACTTAACGAATTCCGAAAAAATCTTAAGGGTGGCTTTGAAAGATCCGACACTAGTTCTTGACACAAGTATATGTGTCGATCTTTCCAATGGGAAGCTGCTCGAAATTGCATTGCAGCTACACTATACATTTCTTTTACCAGATGTCATCGCTGGTGAGTTAATGGATCCACAGGGAGAAGACTTGCTGAAGATAGGTTATAAGGTAATTAATCTTGCACCCGAACAAATCGGTTACATCGAAATATTAAATCAAAAATACAGTCAGCCTTCGAGAGCCGATTTATTTGCGCTTGCATCAGCAAAATATCTCTCGTGTATTTTGCTGACAGGAGATCAATCACTTCGTAAAGCTGCAGACACAGAATCAGTAGAAGTTCATGGAATATTATGGTTGTTAGACAAACTTGTATTTGGCAAGCTAATCACTGCGGATTTTGCTTCCCATTCACTTAATAATATAATCGAAAGCGGAAGCTGGTTACCCAAAAAAGAAATCGAAACGCGATTGAAGAAATGGAAAAAATAATGCTGTTAAAATTCTCGCTTGAAATTAATCAAGTTAAATTATTATTAATAGATTTTGAGATCAAACATCGTGCGTGACGATTTTTCACAATCAGTGAAGGAATTACTTGCTAAGCGAGTTAATTATCTTTGCTCAAATCCGAAGTGTTTGAGACAAACTTTAGGACCACATTCCGATCAATCAAAATTTGTTAGTGTTGGAGTAGCGGCTCACATTACTGCAGCAGCACCAGGTGGAAAAAGATATGATCGGTCGCTCTCTAAAAAAGAGAGAATGAGTTCGAGGAATGGTATCTGGCTCTGCACAGATTGCGCAAAAATAATTGACACTGATGAGGTTGCATACCCAGTGGATCTCTTGCAAACATGGAAAAGAAGCGCAGAGACTTTAGCATCGAAGGCTTTCCAAAGCGGGTTTTCAATTGCGAGTGAGGGGTCGTCATTGTCGCTATTGTACTCAATTAATGCTGATAACCAAGAATTAGTATCCCAAATTAATACGATTACTGAAAAAGAATTGGAAGATCAACGTCAATCTTGGCGTGAAGGAAAAAGAGAAGACGCTCAACTATGGATATCTTCAGTTAAAACAAACGATACAATATGGTTAGCTCTGCCAGGCGAAACTAAAGGCAAAATTCTGAATTTTGAAGCAGCTATCGGTCTTGATAGTATGAGTGACATCAATCATGTCCAAATATTAATCAACCAAGCAGGACAAATCGCACCTTCTGTAAATCAAGTCCGTCTACGAGCGATGCTTACATACAAAATGTCCGGTCCAATTGATGCAATCAAACTTCTTGACGAACAGACGGACATCGATGGACTTAATCTAAAAGCAGCTTTATATCTTGAAACTGGAGAAATACAAAAGTGCGAAGAAATATTCGTCTGCGATGGTGGATTGGATGCACTTACAAAGCAAAAACCCAACGCAGAGGTGTTCAGAATTCGTGCGCTTCTACATCTTGTAAAACGTGAGATTGATCTATCTCGACTCGCGATTCGAAAAGCATTGGAGCTTCAACCCAAGTGGGAAAGTATCAGAATTACTGCAGCTCTGATAAACTATTTCTGTGTTATTGTTCCTGCCGCACTTCCTGCACGACTCATGCCTTGGCCTGAGCCTGTCGATTGGCGAGCTCTTAAACGTGATAACGATAGCGTTAGATATCTCCGCGAGGCAACAGAGACCTTCAAAGAGCTCATTGAATCTCATAGGAACAATCTCGAAATACGCCAAACATTCGAATCATGGTTTATTGCTTGTCTATTAAATGATGCTATGCGGCAAGACGAAGCGATAGCGTGCTGCCAGAATTTCTTAAAAGATGATCCTGCTCACTATCGAATAGTTGCTTGGGTAACTTCTCGTAACTTGGATATAGACCTTCGACCGTCGATACATACTCTTGAGAATCTTATTAGAAGAAAGAATGCTACAGCCATTCATGTTGTTATTCTCGTTAGTTGCTATTTGATAAAAAAACGTTCGACCAAGGCTATTAAATTGCTTCAACAGCAAAAGAATATCTTTCTCCAACAGAAAGGTAAAGAGCTTTGGCACTTCTGGAACGTTCAATCTTATGTAGTTGGAGAAGATATCAAAGGTGCCGCACGTGCCATAAAGGAGTGCTCGACAGAGATCAATACACAATCGCTGGAAGAGATGATTCTGCATGCCCAATTCATAAAGGATGGAAAGCCGGAACCATTAATCGAATATCTCGAATCAATTCACAGGAAAACTAACGATCCAATATATTTGCTTGAAGCGTGTGAAGTAATGGCTCAGGGGGGCAATTGGAAATATGTATCCGAGCGCGCTGACATACTAATTAAGGAAGTTCAAAGTATTCAAGCGGTGAGGTTAACAGCTATATCGACACTAAATAATGGTGACCCAGGAACTTGTCTGAAGATCATTGATGATCACATCCATATTTTCCCCGACCGTCAACTCCCAAGTGATCTCCGTCGAGTCAGAATCCAAGCGACACGAGCTCTCGGTTTGTTGCCAGATGCCTTAGCCGAAGCTGAAAAACTTGCTCACGATGATTCATCTACAACAAATATTCTCAATTGTGCTCAATTGTATTTCGAAACTGGTGACTTGAAAGGTCTCGCGACTAATGCGAGACTGCTTATTGATCGTACAGATGTCACTTCTGAACAATTATTGAATTTGGTACGGTTAGTTAATTTGGGGGACCATAATTTAGCATGTGCACTATGGCGAAAAGCTATGAATAATGGAATCCCTGATTCTACTGTTTCTCTGGCTTTTGGGCTTGCATTTCAGCTTGGGCTCGAAAAGGAAATTGGTTCACTTCATAAGCGAATGGCTGACCTCAGTCATTCTAGTCGTCATGGTGTTAAAATGTTTTCTCTCGATGATTTAATTTCCCTTATAAAGAATCAGCGAGAGCATACTGAAAAAATAGAAGACGCTTACAATAATGGGATTGCACCAATACACCTTATTGTTGAGCTAGCCAATAAGACACTTGTGGAGCTTTATCATTGGTCTTTGACTAAGCGTGAACAAGCACGCGATCCTCAATATCAATCATATCTCTTAGCGCGTCATGGAGGCAAACTACTAATGAATTGTTTCCCCCAGGAAGCTCCTTCATGGAACCTCCACTTAGACATTACAAGTATTCTACTCGCAGAGCACTTGGGTATATTTGATTTCATTGAAAAATCATTTACTCCAATTATGATTCCAATGGAAACGATACCTGCACTTCTTTATATGCAAGAGCGGATGAAATACCATCAACCTAGTCGATTGGAGGAATTTCGAGCTATCCTTAATATGATTGAGATGCAAAAGATTTTTGTAATTGAGGATCGACTTAAAGAAGAATATGAGAATCATTCTCTTATAGAAGAGATGGGTATGGACTGGGTCTCCCTGCTTGAGAACGCACGGATAAAGAATGGTTATCTCGTCGATTTTCTTCCACTTATAAAAAATGATCGGAGTGGTCCTCCCAGTGCTCTTTCCCGTGAAATGAGTCAATTGATCCTTGATAAACGTGCCGTTATAGAATCACTATACAAATTTGGTCCTTTGACAAGCGACAATTATAAGCATGCACTCGAAGCAAATGGCTATTCGAAAGATAATGAGTGTAACGGTCAAGTGCCCACGCAGGGAAAGAATCTACTTTTCCATTTCAATACAATTGAAGGATTTTCTAGCTCTGGAATGCTTGATGCTCTATGTGAACGATTCACTGTCTACATTGAAAAGAATGAACTAGACCATATTAAAGCAGAGCTAGATTCTAATCAACAAACAACAGAGGTATTCCACTGGTTGGGTGTTTTGATTGACCGACTTCGAAGTGGTGTAGATAAGAATGTCTATTCAATTCTTCCTGCTGTTCAATCAGATAAGAAAAGTGAAGATATCGGTAATGATCTTGAGAGTAAGTGTCTCAGATCCTTATTTCAATACAAGGTTGCACCAGGGGACGTGATATGGTCAGATGATCGTTTCATGAACAGTTATGCCCATCGTGATGGGGCACCAATAGTCGGAGTAAACGAAATATTAAAAGGACTTGTCGCAGCCGGGTCTATCAATGAGGATGTTTACTATGAGAAGATAAGTCGGCTACGTGCTGGAAATGTCCTATTTGTTCCAGTACTAACCGAAGAAATTCTATATCATATACGACACGCACATGTTCATGAGGGAACCCTTGTCGAGACCGATGATCTCATAATACTTCGACGTTACATCTCCTACTGTTTATCAAAAGGTCACCTTCTCCAGCGTCAGCCAATGCAGGAAAATGCACCGAACAGAGACGGTGAGATTGCTTTTATCATAAGTCTAGGTCGTGCCTTAAATGAAGCGCTTGTTGAGATTTGGTGGGACGAAAATGAAGAAGAGAGAATTCTGCTTGCAAGGTCAGAATGGGTTCTGAACAATCTACTTATGAATCACCTCGCCATTTTTGAACAGACGGGCTTACATAAACCTGAGCACGATGACCTCTTCATTACGGCACTTAGTCTTTCAATTCTCTTGACCCACGCCATCCAGTTCAAAATTAAGTCTTCATCGCTAAAAGAAACTCCGCGTCAAAAGTACTTTCGGTGGTTATACCACCGCGTTCTTCGGATGCGATTCGAAGCCGATCCGCACCTTCCAGAAATTGTTGCAAATCAAATCAACAAGACACTGCAATCAATGCCTATCAAAAGCGCTGATCCGCAGACTATCAGTGCAGAATTGTTCATCCTGCAATCCTATTTTCATGATCTCCCCGAACCAATTCGTGAAGCACTTTCGAAGGATCATGACTTCATGGAGAGTATTGGATTGAAATATGGTCCACTTGTAACAGTAGCAGAACATTCATTTGAAGCCCAGACATTTTACAGTGCTGTTTTGGAGGCAATTAATGGGAGAGAAGTAATAGCATCAACGACTCATCCTGAAAAGAGAGATATTACCTTTATGCCAATGTTGGAGGGCAGATCTGATGGTTTTTGCATCATAAACCCTTCTACAAATGAAAGACTTCAGGTTGTAGAGGAGACAATTGGAATACTCCGAGATTCTATAAACGAACAACAGACTTTTCTAAAACAACATCGATCTTGGTTCGATGTTGATGAAGAAACATACACAAAAATCTCTACTGAGATTCTTTCAATTCGAGATGCTCGAGGAAGGATGGATGAGATCCAATCATGGCGTGATAGAAGTATGAGCGTTCATTACCAAACCATCACATCAAAAATAAGAAAGACTTCTCAGATCAATTTACAGCAACTAGATCCACCAACAGCTGAAGGTATTCTTGGGTATCTACGTATTCCTTTGTCCGCAGGACCAGGGGCAGAGTTCAAACGTGCATTAGAGATTGCTGCAACATTGTTGATCGCAGAAGAAGGCCTTTCTGAGGCGATAAAGCGACTTTTTGCTTTGCCTGTTCCATTACCAGATGCTCTTTTAGATGCTGTCACACAACTTTCCCGGGAAAAACGTCGATCTCTAATCAAAAGAATATTGAGAACTTCACCATCACCCGTGTCGAGAATTCATTTAATTCGTATTATCTCGGATTGTCTTACGGATTCACCATCTTATCTATATCTGTTACGTCGAATTGTCAGAGGGTTGCTAAGTGATGAGGGAAAAGAATGCTTTGGAGCGTTTTCAAGTGTTCTGAAATACTTCAATGAAGAATTTACTCATTCAAATAAATTTACGAAAATACCTTATCATATTCGGTTGGCAGCTTGCTGGGCGCACTCGAACCAAATTTTTTCGATATTCGTTTTCGAGGGAACACCGATAAAATGGATAGAAGAAACCTTTTCAATCTCGCGGCAACGGTTGCCTTCTGATGTCTTCAAGCGAGATCCTGAGTATTGGTTCAATATTATCCACCCCCGACGAATCAATAGGCTAGGATTCCTACTTTCAGGTATTGGATATTCGTTCGGACAAAATGCTTTACACATAGTCAATGAGCATATACTAGGTATAATTACTGAGGTAGCCTTTCCTGTTATCAATGGTAAACCATTCCCGTCTCATGAGATTTTGCTTGATCCTTCTCTCTTTAATGATTCGGTGAATTCATTTCTTAGCGGCGATCGCGGTGAGAAACTGGCGCCATTGCTTGGCAACGACTTGGCCGACATGCTCAGCAAAGCATCACTTGAAACCTCGACTCTTGATGTGGTCAAGTCTCTTATCGAGCGACAAACCGATTTCTCACTTTGGGCATTATTACACGCGTTGATCGGTGAGTTGCCTCCCCCGAAGGAGGTCGCGGAACATTTGAAATCCTTGATGCGAAAAAGTGACTTGCTCGAGATCTACCATTCTAATGTCGAAGCTGGACAGTTCGCAGTGCTTATGTTAACCCAACAGTTGATCAATCTTAAGGATGAAGGATTGCGTCAGAGGTTTCGCAGTCAACTGATTGCGTTGACAAAATATCTTGCAGACAATCTTTCTACTACCAAGATATCAAGGCAAGACGAATACCCAAACAAAATACAATATGTTCTTGTTAAGTCTGCATTCAATATTTCGGTTGCAGTAGAGCCACCCAGAGATTCGGTAGAAGGGTTTCAGGCTTTACTGACTGACCTCGTGAAAGCATGGCCAGCAATGATCCCTGCATGCAGTACTCTCGTTAATCGGTTTTGTGAGGAATTACCTATCGTCGAGGCAAAAAAGCTTTATCACTTGCTTGTTCGAATTCGATTGCACTGATGAGAATTTGGTTTTACGGAATCAAACAGAGTTGATTTGAGCTAACTAATTCACTCCTTCGGTTACGTTTCATATTCAAGCCGCGCAGCATTTTATATTATAACATTTGATGTGTACTACCCGGGCAGGATGAAACGTAAAGTCTAAACCGCAAACTAAGAGCACACCCATGCTTCAGGCTTTTATTCCCAATTAATTTTTTCAATATAGTTGTGCACACTTGTCTTTTTCGGCTGACGCCTCAAAAGAACAAGAGAGCACTTTATCATAGTCGTCCCGCATCGAAGCGGGACTAATTAACATGAGCGCAAATCCTGCGGTTTTAAAATTTATTATAATATTTTTAGGTTTTTAAAACGCAGGAATTGCTCACTAACTCTTACTAATCCCCATTTCTATTGACTTAATCCTACCACAACCAAGCCTCCGCAATCATACTGTTATTCAATAAGCCAAAACTAAAATCGGCTTCGCGATTCCATTTCTGAAAGTTTCTCGATAGGGATGGAATCGCTCTTTATTTTGCCTGCATTCACTCGCAACCGTTTATGATTGCGGAAAGTTCTCTTTGGTTACTTTCTCTTCAAAGAGAAAGTAACAACTCCAACTCTTATTTTCTGAGCTCCTACATTCTAACTTAACAAACGCATTGTTGCTAACTTCATCATTTGATCAGGCATCCCGACTCGATTGCCATCTAGACGGGATCTGTTCTTTCCCCAGCATAAACACAAAGTCCCACAACCGGGTGGTGAGCGCCGTGGGAGGGCCGGTCACTCACGTGGGATCCCGGAAGTGGGACAAAACCGCATCCAATCTAACACATTCCTAATTATTTTTCAAATCTCAAAACCTACTATTCAACTCATTTAATTGACCGCTTTAAATTGAAATATATCCCCGATAAAATCCCACTCCCTCGTCAAGGGCAAGTCTCCCGCCACAAGAGAAGTGGCGGGATTTAAATCGTGAACGCTCACAATCATATCGCTCCACTCCTTCATAAACCCTGTCCTGAGCGATCCCGCTCCTTGAGCGGGAGAGCCGAAGGATCAGTCCGTTCTGCTCTATCATTGCTCGCTAAAAAATTTTGGTTCCCTCTCACGTCACCGCAGGATTGTATTCACAAACCTGTGGTGTGTGGGGAAAGAAGAAGTGGCAACATCCACGCCATTCCGTTTTACGGAAGTGTCATGTATGTCGCATATTCACTTCTTCTCTCCCCCAAAATTTTATTTCACGACCCTTGACTTCGGTCGTCCCTTTGAAATGATGATCTCTACAAGCGGTCAATCAGTTTTTGAGAAGTTTTTCGAGAAAACTGCCCTGAGCGAAGGCGAAGGGTCTGACTGCATTTAATCACAAATACAAGAGGTCATTATGTCACATCAACAACTCAACCAAATCTTTTCACAATACATTTCAACTTTGTATAACGCTGCAAAACGAATGATCGACAAACGGCATCCACAGTATGATGATAAAGTTCAAGACCTTGTCATTCTTGCGTACGAGGAATTTATCCGTAAAGTTAATGAAGGGAAAATAATGGAGCTTGCGCTTCTAATTCATTACATGAAACTTCGCAAGAAAGAAGTGCAGATAGAAATGAGAGGGTATTCCCGGACAAATAAAACTGACGTGTTCAATAAGCGGAATTATTATGAAGGGAAGTTAGAGCTTCATTCAATCGACAATTCTATCTTCAATGGTGAAGGAGACACATACGCAGATATTATTCAAGATGAATCCAATCTTGAAGATTATCTTCATTATAAAATAGATCTTGATACCCGTTTATCAAAACTATCAGAAAAGGAGAGAATTATTTTTATGATGAAAGAAGAAGGTTACAACGATGACGAAATCGCTCAAGCAGTGTCGGTTAACATTCAAACAGTCAAAAGTTTTATAGACCGACTTTTATTGGAATTCTCCAATAAACACTCGAATCAATTTACACTTCAACTTTAACTTACCTATAATTCCCACCGAAAAGGATTCCGTCTCAGCCAAATGAGACGGAATTCCACTTCCTATATGTTTTTCCCCTCCGCAATCACACTGTTTTACAATAGCCCTTAACAAAATGAGCTTTGCGATTCCGTCATTCATAGCCATGATCAGGCTAAGGAATCGCTTTTTAATCATGCTGCTATTTCGAAAGCAACCGTTTGTGATTGCGGAAAGTTCTCTTTGGTTACTTTCTCTCCAAAGAGAAAGTAACAATTAATCAATTTCTTTCTTGACGACTGAATGAAAATCCATCCACAATAACTTTGGTATAAGAAGTATGCAATCAACAATAATCCAAAACAATTAAAAGGAGATTTTACAATGAACACACAAAGAGAATTTGTGCAACTCAAAGAGCACTACATCGCAGACGTCACGCTGAAATTTGCCACCGGTCTTAAGAAGGAAGGTCAATTCGGTCCGTATTTACTTTATTCCGTTCAACACGAAGGGAAAGAGAAGTTCTTGAAAGTTACGGATCGGTTGGAGAAGCAGTTCCGTAAGTTCGACGTGAAAGCCGGTCAAGTAGTAAGCTTGTTAAAAGAAACCATCACACCGAAAAATGGTGAGCCGTTTACGGTGATAAATGTACTCGAATGCAAGGATGCACCTCACGAAGTGATGGATTCCCAAAAACCCGAGAAAAAGGAGGAGTTGATTCCACAAAAAGTGGAAAGTGCTCAACCCATCCCACAAACACCAGAAGGTTTTTCCGGTGATACATTAACAATGTATCAATCCTTACATGATGCAGTCGACATCACAAAAACCATTGATGGAGTGGAGTGGAGAAATACCGACATCGAAAAAATCGGTGTTTGTTTGTTTCTCTCACGCACCGGACAGCTTACAGTCGATAAGGTTCTTTCCAATGGTAATGGAAACGGTAAGCGCTTACATCGTTCTGCACCAAAGGCGCATCAGCCTCTGGCTGATAAGAAAGTTGAAGATGTGAAACCAGCTACAGTCCCTGAAAAGGTTCAAGAAATGGTTCCGGTACCAGCTGAGGTAGCCGTTGAAAAAGACGACTTGCCATTCTAGCAGTTCAGAAAATAAATCGAAGGCACGGTTCAAACCGTGCCTATTTTAAAATCACATTTTATATGAAAGGCATCTATCATGACCGAAACATTATACGAAATCACAAAAGACCTGATCATTCTCAATAATCTTGACGAAGTCGATTCGACTAATGGACAGGAGGGAAACGATAAACTCGAACAACTTCAACAAGCTCTCGATAATCTCAATATGAAATTTATTGATAAGGTTTGTAACATCGTGAAATTTGTTAAGAATCTTGAGGCACACCGGGATGCTTTGGCTGCCGAAGCTAAACGGCTTGCTGAACGAAAACGATCATTCGATTCTCGAATTGACTGGCTTAAGAAATATGTTAAAAACGCTATGGAAGTAACTCAATCAAATAAAATCAAATATGCGTTTTTTACAATTTATGTTGCACCAAGCCAACCGAGTGTCGAGGTTAGAAATATCGATGAAGTTGAGGAGGAGTTCCTCAAGGTGAAAAAGGAGGTCGATAAAACAAAAATCATGGAACAGGTGAAATCTACCGGAGTTATTCCCAGTGGAGTAGAAATCGTTCAAGGTACGCACCTTGTGATTCGATAAAAAACGATGATACCGTCTCTCCATTTCCGAGACGGTATCGCTTACTTACACATGGAAAAGAAAATTCAAAAGTTCAGCAAGGAAGGCGACCTTGTCTTAGTCGAGGTATGCGGAGAACTCCATTTCGGAGTTGTTGCGTTTGCTTCCCGACGCTGCATCTGGACAAGCGCACCGTTGGAGCGCGGTACAATTCTCGGTGTGAAAGTCGCCGCTTTACCAGAGAAGCAAAGAATCTACACTTATGAACCTTTCGAAGATTCAGGATTGTAATGCTACGATTCTGCCTGCCGATACGTGCTTGGTTTGAGTTCGCTCTCGTGGGTTCTGCAAGATACAGCCCCGTTCTCGCCACACAAGCCTTTCGCCTTCGACTTCATTCACTTCGTTCATTCCGCTCAGGCTCAACCCTCGTTTGTGCAGCTCTGCTCCTCACTCGTTTGCAAAAGGATGCGCCTTTGAATGTCACACCTTTTGCATAAAACTTCGTTGCGGTGCTCGCTTCCGCACTCGGGCTGACGGGCATTGCGTGGCTGCGCATGCGGGGCTGTGCGCTTATGAGTGTTTTTTCGCTTCGCCTCGCTCAGTTGCGTGGCGGGCGTCAGTCGGTTGCTTCGGCTTGGGCTGGCTGGCGTTGGCGTTTCGCCTGCGTGTTCGCCCTCTTGGTTTCGTTATGTTTTCTTCTTTTGCTTCCGTTGGCTTCTGTGGTTCTCGGTCGCTTCCTGCGTCCGCTCAGTCGCTGGTTTCCTCTGTTGTCGGTGCTGTGTGTTCTGGTTCTTCCGCTTCGCTTGCTGTTGGCTGTTCGGTGGGCGCTGATGCTTTCGTGCTCTCTTCCGTTCCGTGTTCCGTTGTGTCTCGTCTCTCTGTGTTTGCCGCTTTCGGTTTCGGTGGTTTCGGTTCGTGTTCTCTCTCTGCTGTTTCTGCTGTGCTTGCTGCTGCTCGTTGTGGTGCTCGTGTTCGCTGGTGGGCTGGCGGTTTGCCTTCCGTTCCGTTGCGTCAGCGCCTTGCTTTGCGTTCTGTTGCTCTCGTCCGTTTCCTTGCCCGTCGTCCGCCGTCTGTTCTTGTTTGCTTTCTCTCGTCTCCTCGTTCTCGTGGTTCGCTGCTGGCGTGTCGTCTCGCTGTTCGCTCTGGTGTCGCTGTGTTTGTCTTTTGTGTCGGTTTCTCTCCAGTTCGTCTTCCTCGTGTCGGTCGTGGCTCTTGGTTGCCCGTTCAGGTTGCTGGTCTTTCTGCTTTTCGCTGGCAGCAGGCATCATAGGTGTGGTTAAAGAATAGGTGTTCAATTCATTTGTGTATTTGGTATAACATTAACAAGAAAGGATTCAATATGAAAACGAAATCATTTTTCATTTCAACAATACTCGTCATTATCTGTGAGATTATTTTTCAAGGACAAATCATAGCTGATGTCAAGAAGGCAATTCAAAATCTTCAGGAAGGTCTTGATGAGGCAATCCTTACAATAATTCCGGATGAAAGAAAATTTGTTCGATTCGACAAACGTGAAGATGGAATATTAATCTACAAAGTATCGATGCAAAAAGTTGATGAAAAGACCGTTCGAATTCGTGTCACCGGATACAGTGGAATGGATGTCATCTCTATCATAACGTATCGAATCATTGATGGAGAAAGTTATAAAACGATTGAAGAGTACAAACATCAGAAACAAGCCACCGACATTGGTATAACAAAAACAAAGAAAGGAGTCAAACAATGATTGACATTCAACTTACTGAAGATGAAGATCACTCTATTATCCAAGCCCTCGAATCAGAGCGAGACATATTTATCAAGGATTTAAACACAAGTTCCTTAAGCATTGTACGTGAAGTGTCGAACAGAGTAATCGACCATAATAATTCGTTGATCAGAAAGCTCGAAGAACAAGTTGGAGTTAGTATTGGAATTATTTAGAGTTTTCGGCTGTTTACATAATTAACATAAAACTTTTGATAGGAACCGTAGCCATGTTTCAAAGAAAACACAATTTTGATTACTCAAAATCACTTTATATCTTTGCGTTATTCTACATAACGCTGACAATTCCGACATTTGCTCAACATCATTATAATAACTGGATTCATCGGAATGCAACCGACACAACAATTGCCCGTTGCTGGGACGACTCGCTTACCTTTGCTATGTTTCCCCCCGGTTCTATGATGGGAATGATGTTCCCAGATTCAATTTACTGTCGTATCGATCGAATGCATCTTGATAGTTTGGACCATCCGCACGATTCAACATTTATGGGTTGGCATCGGATCGAAATTGGGCGCGATAGCACCCGCTTTGATATGATGGACGATTCCATGATGAGCGTAAACCATATGATGCAGTTTATGACAGGGTTACAGTGTCAGTTGCGTTGGGATAGTCTTTACACCGATTCTCTCCATAGGCGATGGAAGCCGACCGGTGTGCGCGGTTGGAATGGTACACAATGGGTAAATTTATCAGACGTTTCATTTATTGGTACTACTGCCACAGTGAAGACCTCCCAAGTATATGCAGCAATCGCATTTGTGGGGACACCGTCTGAGGTCACAGGAATTTCCCCAACGGTAACAACACCATCGCAATACAAATTGGAGCAAAACTATCCAAATCCATTTAATCCCTCTACCGAGATCCTCTTCAACATCCCGTTGACTGAGAATGTAACGTTGGAAGTTTACAACGTGCTTGGTAAGGTTGTTGCAACACTTTTTGACAATCAACCATTGAGCGCCGGAGAACATTCTGTGCTATTCGATGCAAACAACTTAGCAAGCGGAATTTACTTCTATAGCATGAGAGCCGGTCAATATAAATCGACTCAAAAAATGATTTTATTAAGGTAAGAAAATACTTTAATTGAGAAATTTCTGAGGGATTGATCCGAGGGTCTTTACTGTCATTCCAGCATGTTTTAAGCTGCCTGCCAATGGCACAAAGGCATGCCGAAAGAAGCGTTTGGGAATGAAAACACTAAATTTACTTAATAGCAATCCATAGATTGGATAATTTGAAATAATAAATATTTAAAATTGAGTAATAACAAGCAAAATAAGAAATATTTTAAATAATATGATCTTGGTATTTTGTGTTTCATGAAAATTATTGTATCTTTTTAAGGAACGGATCGTACAAAAGTAGTGTTACAATTAATAACATGGTAAGCTCATTTAAATATCGCTCGGTTGCTATACTCCTTGCTGGAATCTTTTCGGTTTTCAACATAGGGTTGCCGATTGCTTTGCATTATTGCAAGATGATGGAAACAGTATCAAGCAATTCATGCGAGATGTGCACTACACATAAAAAAGAGAGCAAAGATATCCAAATTTCTAAACCGGAATCCTCTTGCTGCAAAACAATACTTGGGGTAGATCGCAATCAAACAGAGTTTCTGCAAACACAAAACGATGTAGTAACTCAAACACAAAATTACTCAACTACTGCGATAATCTACGATTCAAACATTTTTGAATCGACGACTTTTTCAAAATCAATTTTTAACGATACACACTCTCCTCCTCTCACCGAAGATATACCTATATTTATCTCTTCTCTCCTTATTTAATTCTCGTAATAGTTCAATAAAACTACATTATTGACTTTTGTCAATGATGTTGTTACATTTTGCCGTCATTCCGGACTCATTCTGGAATGGCAATATAAGCATTGAATTTATTACGAGGAATTATGAACAAAATATTTTTATTATTGGTTACGGTTCTATTAGCTGCGCAAATTTATAGTCAACCAGTAACTCGGCCAGTGCAATTGGACAGTCTAATCTCTGAAGCGATGAAGAACAATCCTGAAATCCAAGCGGCTCTCGCACAGGTTGATGTAATGCGAGCTAAAGTATCTCAAGCTGGTACTCTTGATGATCCTGAGTTGAAATTCATGCAGGAAGGTATGCCCGATTTCAAATTCAATGAGGCGATGTTCTCGCGTCTTGAGCTGATGCAAATGGTTCCATTTCCGACAAAACTTGGGACACAAAAGGATCTATCTGTTATCCAGAAACGGTTTTCCCAAAGTGACCAGCTTGAAAAAGTGAACGAGGTTTTGGCGAAACTGAAATCTACATACGTAGAGTTATGGTTCATCCAGCAAAACATCGCAATTGCTCAAGAAAACTCCCGACTCATGAAGCAATTTTTATCCATTGCACAGACGAAATACACAGCCGGTCAGGTGCCGCAGCAGGATATACTGAAAGCGCAAATCGAGATATCAATGATCGGTAATGAACAGATTTCATTTCGACAAAAAGAATTAAGTATGAAGGCAATGATGATGTCGCTGCTAAATCGGGATACCAAAGACACTATCTCTATAGCGGTGATACCTTCTGAGGTTTCATTTTCAATGGACCTAGACTCAGTTTTGAGTTTTGCATTGCACAACCGTCCAATGATCATTAAAGACTCGTTGATGATTGATGAGAGCAAAACAATGCTTTCCATGGCGAAGCAGGAATATCTTCCCGATTTCAAATTTGGAATCGAGAGAATGACGGAACCGATGGGTTCATTCACGGGCTGGAGTGTTAGTGCGGGAATCACACTTCCTTTTGCACCCTGGACACTCGGAAAAGCGAGCACTCGTGTAGATGAAGCGAATGCCGCAATAATCAAGTCGAACGCATCTTACACTTCAACTCGAAATATGGTCGCAAGCAACGTCAAAGATTTATATTACAAGGCAAGTGGAGCAAAGAAACAACTCGATATTTTCAACTCGGAAATTCTTCCTCAAGCAAAGCAATCAGTGCAGGCAAGCTTAACAGCATATCAAACAGGAACGACAGATTTTTTGATGTTGATCGATGCATACCGGACACTCGTCAATCTTTCAAAGGAATATTTCATGACACGGATGCAATTCGAGCAAGCAATTGCAGAGTTGGAACGTGAAGCC
Organism: Ignavibacteriales bacterium; assembly: GCA_016214905.1. Lineage (NCBI taxonomy): Bacteria > Pseudomonadati > Ignavibacteriota > Ignavibacteria > Ignavibacteriales > Ignavibacteriales bacterium. The sequence goes on from JACRMQ010000007.1 coordinate 661,499, forward strand.
GGTACCCAGTATTTATCAGATTTAAAGTAAGGAAAGGATTTTAATATGAAAAAGAATATTATCATCAGCGCAATTATCATTGTCATTGTAGGTTTAGCAGGATTATATTTTTATCCGAAACTATTTCCATCTAAACCTGAACGAAAAATTCTCTACTGGACCGATTCTATGATTCCCGGTGATAGAAGCGATCATCCCGGTAAATCGCCAATGGGAATGGATAGAACTCCTGTCTATGCAGACGAGTCACAACCGGAAACAGCGAACCAAAAAACATCTGCTGATGAGAGTTACTACACTTGCCCGATGCATCCATCTGTTAAGAGTGACCATCCGGGGGCATGCCCGGTATGCGGAATGAATTTGGTTAAACGTACCGATCAAGTTGAGCTGACGAAAGAAGAACATCAGTCGCTCGGGCAAGTGACATTATCGCCAACGAAGCAAGTACTTGCAAATGTTTCAACTTCAACTGCAATGAAGATGTCGTTGGAAAAAGAAATCCGCGCTGTGGGTAAAATCGCTTATGCTGAACAGAACTTCAGACAAATAAGCACACGGTTCCCGGGACGGATTGATAAACTTTACCTCACTTACGAGGGGCAACAGGTAAAAAAAGACGATCCTGTTGCTGATGTTTACAGTCCGGAAGCTATATCCGCTCAACAGGAATACTTACTCGCTAAGCAATCTAATTCCTCGGAGCTTCTTCAACAGTCAAAACAGAAACTTCTTCTGTGGGGATTTACTGAATCGCAATTGAATGAACTTGATTACTTAAAGATTGTCAGGAATACATTCACGCTCCACTCTCCTATTAGCGGAACAGTGTTGAAGAAAAATATCCAGCAACAGCAATATGTATCTACCGGTGAAAATCTTTTTGATGTTGCCGATCTTTCCACAGTCTGGATGTATGCAGACATTTACGAGTACGAAATTCAGGGTGTAAAAGTCGGGCAAATAGTTGAAGCCAAGAGTGATGCATATTCCGATAAAACATTTACGGGTAAGATAACATTCATAAGTCCCACTGTTGATCCTTCATCAAGGACAGTGCGTATTCGTGCAGAAATTGCGAATGAATCTGCTGACCTTAGATTAGATATGTTCGTTAATGCTACAGTTAAAGTAAAGCTATCAGAAAGCATTGTCGTTCCAATAACCGCAGTTCTCTCGACTGGAGCAAAGCAAGTTGTATGGGTTCAAAAGGTTGCAGGTGTCTTTGAACCAAGGCTGGTAAAAATCGGTGGACGTTCAAATGAATATGTACAAATTATAGAAGGAATCAACGAAGGTGAAACAATTGTAAGCTCAGGTGGCTACCTAATTGATTCAGAGAGTCAGATGCAAACACCTGCAAGCTCAAAATCAACCGAACATGCTGGTATGAAAATGGATAAAAAATAAAGGAGAGACAACTATGAGTTACTATTTCAGTAAAATAAAAAAAGATATATCATTCGATAAAGTAATTGAAGCTGTAATCGGAAATCTAAAAAATGAGGGTTTCGGCATTCTGACTGAAATTGATGTAAAGGAAACCTTAAAGAAAAAACTTGACGTCAATTTCAGGAAATATAAAATTTTGGGCGCATGCAACCCGCCGTTTGCTTATCGGGCACTGCAAGCTGAGGATAAGATTGGAATAATGCTACCATGCAATGTGATTATTCAAGAAATCTCTAAAGGTACTGTCGAGATCGCAACGGTCGATCCTGTTGCATCGATGCAATCTGTGAACAATCCTCAATTGGCAGACGTTGCAAATGAAATTCAGAACAAGTTGCGCCGAGTCATTGAAAATCTATAAACAGAAAAGGAAATTATATGCAAAACATACATCCGTATTTTGTTCACTTTCCGATTGCGATTCTTTCAGTCGGATTGCTTTGGGACTTGCTTGGTATTTTGTTAAAGAAAGAATCATTCAAGAATGCCGGCTGGTGGGCACAAGTTTTCGGAGTTATCGCGATTGTCATAACGGTCACCACCGGACTAATTGCTGCCAACACCGTTCCACATAATGAAGCTTCTCATGAAATTATGGAAACTCATGAAACTATTGGATTGATAGTCGCAGGCGCTTTTATTCTACTGTTGATCTGGAGAAGTTTCTTGAAGACCTCTTTACCATTGAGAAAGTCATATCAAACCATCTATTTAGCTATTGGGATTCTTGCCGTAGTTACAATGCTTTATGGTGCGCATCTTGGCGGAAAATTAGTGTACGAATTTGGCGTTGGTGGAAGTGCCGTGCAACAGTCGGCACACACCCATCAGCATACTGAAACAAATGAGGAACATGGGCATGAAAGTGATCCTGATTCCTCAGGCGAATCGGAACATCAACATTAACTCATAACTATTAATTATAAGGAACAACACAATGAAACGATCCACATTTTATTTGGCAACTATTATTCTGAGCACCTTTATCGTAGCTGCGAACAGCCACGCTCAATGCTCGATGGGTTCAAGTGGACATCAACATGGCGCAAATAATCCAGAGTCACATTCTGTGCATAAAGTCGTAGCTCAATCAAAAGGTTATGCGTTCATTAACGATGATGGTATGCAGCAAGCTAATATAACAATAAGAGATGGCTATCATCCGAACACTATCATAGTGAAAAGGGGAATCCCTCTTCGTCTTAATTTTGATCTTCAGGAAGAAGGATGCACTGCTACAGTTATTATCAGGGAGTTCGATATTAAGAAATTGTTGACTCCTTTTGAGATCGCATCTGTGGAATTTACACCAGATATTTCCGGGTCGTTCACTTTTGCCTGCCCAATGAACATGATTGAAGGTTCGATCGTGGTAAAGGAATAACAATGATTGGCATAAAAACAATAGTGAAACAGATGTTGATACAAAACAGGACTATCACTATTATAAATCTAATTTTGATATCCTCGTCTTTGCTGTCTTCCGGATGCATGATGTCGGGGATGATGATGGATCATTCTTCTCATGAACAAAATGCTGATCGGGAACAGAATCTTCATGATAATTTTATTAAAGAGATTGTCACCGATGATTATAGAGTTGTTGCTGAGATTCCGACCGCAATAATTGATAGAGAATCATTTGTGTTTCTTCGGATTTATCCGTTGAACGACTCTACTCTTCTACAAGCGGAAGGTATGGTTACGCTTTTAGATGTTCGTAATAATACTGATGTAGTCTCTAGTCAAAAGTTTATTGTTCCGAACAATCAGGAGTATGCATATAAATTCAGCTTGCAACATCCATCCGATTATCGAATAATCTTTGAGATCGAATCAATAAACGAAAATAAACTTATTAAGCCAATCATTGCCGATGCTTTGGTGAAATCTCAACTGTTAAGCGAACATTCAAATGAAAATGGCGGTTTTAAAATATCAACCCCGGTCATCATTGGAAGTGTGATCATGGCTTCGATGATGATAATTATGATAATGGCGAAAACATTTTAGTTACAAGACAATATATTAAATCAAACAATAAATATAAGGAGAATTATCAATGAAAAACATCCAATTTGCAATAGCAATTATCGTGGTGGGCTTGTTAGGCATGCGGTACACCATTGTAGCACGAGAACACGACCACAAACAACATCAAATGAAGACAACTCAATCAAAAGAACAGACAAAGGAAGTTTACACCTGTCCGATGCACCCGGAAGTAACTTCTGATAAAGCAGGTAAATGCCCGAAATGTGGAATGGCGTTGAAAAAAAAGGCAATGTCAAAAGGGGAAACTAAATCTGAGAAAAAAACAGAAATGTATGCGTGTCCAATGCATCCGGATGAAAAGTCTGACAAGACTGGTAATTGTTCTAAATGTGGGATGAAGTTAGAAAAAATTAAAAAATAAAGTATTAAGAAAACATAAACAATTAAAAACAATATTGAAAGGAAGTAGAATGAATATCAAACTAATTATCACAACATTATTAATCGCACTTGGCATTATAGGTTGCTCAAAAGAAGCGACATCACCCACAAGTTCGAACCAAACGCCAATTTTTTCAATAAGCCCAAAGGATGGAGAAGCTAATGTACGCTTAGATGCGACTATCACATTAAACTTTGCACAGCCCGTTGTGCGTGGCATAGTAGAAAATAATTTATATCTCATGAGTGCTCGCGGCATGGATGATTCTCTCCACCCTGCGGGAGATTCAATGGGATATGGAATGATGAATGAAACGATGATGGATTCTATGAAAATGCTCCATATGATGAATCAGCACCGCGCAAAGGGAAAATATCTTTGGAATGGAGATAGTACACGATGCATATTCACACCCGATTCAATGATGATCTCCGGAATGCAATACATGGTACGCATGGGCACCGACATGGTTAAAATGATGGAGAACCGATTAGGCGACATGAATATGATGGGTAACCATGGAAATGGTGTGATGAAAAATGAAATGTATTATCATTTTACAACAATGGACACCTCAAAAGTTGGATCAGGACACAATGGGCACCATTAAAATGAAAGTAGTAAAATATATTTAATGAAAGCTAAGCAGTTGAACGTAAATCCTTTCCCCATCCCCGCTCACCGATTGTGAGAGGGGAGTTCAGAATAATCTGGACAGGGTAAAGAAATATGAATAGTAACAGAGGTCATCATGATAGAAAAAATAATTGAGTACTCGGCACGAAATAAATTTGTTATCATCCTTATTTATTCCATCCTAATCGGATGGGGTATCTGGTCGGTGTATAACACACCAGTTGATGCGATTCCAGATCTTTCAGATAATCAGGTTATTGTGTTCACATCGTGGATGGGACGATCACCAAAAATTATGGAGGATCAAATTACTTATCCTCTGGTGAGCAACCTTCAGGGACTTCCGAAAGTCAAAGCAGTTCGGGCGCAATCAATGTTCGGTATGTCGTTCATCTACATCATCTTCGAAGACAACGTCGATATTTATTGGGCACGAAGCCGCGTGCTTGAGAAACTCAATTATGCCTCCTCTTTCCTTCCGTCCGGTGTCATCCCAACGCTTGGTCCTGATGGAACAGGAGTCGGTCACGTTTACTGGTACACAGTTGAGGGAAAAGATTATGATCTTGCCGAACTTCGTGCAATTCAAGATTGGTATATCCGCTACCAACTTAACTCTGTTCCCGGTGTTGCAGAAGTTGCAAGTGTCGGTGGCTTTGTAAAGCAATATCAGGTTGATCTCGACCCAAACAAGCTTGTAGCTTACGATGTAAACTTTAATTCGATTGTCGATGCAATTAAAAACACTAACCGTGATGTAGGTGGGAAGATTATCGAATCGAATTCTCTTCAGATGTTCGTTCGCGGACAAGGATATGTCAAATCAGTGAAAGAGATTGAAAGAATTCCGATAGGCACCGGCAAAGATGGTGTTCCGATTTATATAAAAAATGTTGGGACAGTCCAGCTTGGTAACGACTTCCGGCTTGGAATGATGGACAAAAACGGACAAGGTGAGGTTGTCGGCGGTATTATCGTAATGCGTTATGGCGAGAATGCAAAAGATGTAATTGAGCGGGTGAAGGAAAAAATCGTCGAGGTTCAAAAAGGATTGCCAAAAGGTGTTGAAATAAAAACAGCATACGACCGCTCCGATTTAATTGAACGATCTATTAACACTTTACGAAGCGCTCTTATTGAAGAAGCGCTTATTGTGAGTCTCGTTGTTATGGTTTTCATCTTCCACTTCAGAAGTGCACTTCGCATTTTAATTGAGTTACCTGTTTCGGTGCTGATGGCATTCATCCTGATGAAACAGTTTGGTATAACATCAAACATCATGAGTCTAGGAGGATTAGCTATTGCGATTGGCGTGCTGGTAGATTCATCGATTGTGCTTGTGGAAAATGCTTATCGCAACATCGCACACGCACAACATGAAGGCGGCGTCATTGATTATACAGAAATCTCTATCCGTTCCGCTCAACAGGTTGGCAGGGCAATATTTTTCTCGCTTGCAATCATCGTTGTTTCATTCCTTCCTGTATTTTTATTGGAAGGACAAGAGGGTAAACTCTTCCACCCTCTCGCATTCACAAAAACATTTGCGCTTGCTGCATCGGCGATTATCTCGATTACACTTGTGCCGATGCTGATGACGATGTTGATGCGCGGAAAATTCAAACCTGAAGAAAAGAATCCTATCTCACGCTTTGTAATGAAGATATATGAACCGATTCTCAAGAGAGCGTTAAAATTTCGTAAGACAACGCTTGCGCTCAACTTGTTAGCTCTTTTAATTACGATCCCGATGATTCTCAGCATCGGTTCTGAATTCATGCCTCCGCTTGATGAAGGAAGTTTGCTCTTTATGCCGGTAACTCTGCCGAATGTTTCAATCACCGAAGCGAAAAGAATTCTTCAGGTTCAGGATAAAATTATTGCTGACTTTCCAGAAGTTGATCAAGTTCTCGGAAAAGTTGGACGTGCTGAAACTTCAACCGATCCCGCTCCAATCAGCATGATTGAGTCAATTATTCTCCTCAAACCAAAATCTCAATGGCGAAAAGGAATGACGAAGGATGATATTATTTCTCAGCTTGATCAGAAATTACAAATCCCCGGAGTTCGAAACGGATGGACACAGCCGATCATCAACCGCATAAACATGCTTTCGACAGGCGTAAGAACCGATTTAGGTGTGAAAGTTTTCGGTGATGATCTTGACACTCTCGAAAGATTGGCTATTGAAGCCGAGAACATTTTAAAAACTGTCCCTGGCGCGGCTGATCTTTACGCAGAGAGAGTTATTGGCGGAGAATTTCTAGACATTAATGTTAAACCCGAGGCAGTTGCACGATATGGCATCAATGTTGGAGATGTTTTAAATGTAATTGAAACTGCAATAGGCGGAGAAAATATTTCAACAACAGTTGAAGGCAGACGCCGCTTCCCAATCCGTGTCCGCTTTGCAAAAGATTATCGCGATAATATCGATGCACTAAAGCGATTGCTTGTACCTGTTCCTCGGATGAGTAGCTCATCAATGGAATCTTCACAACCAATAGGATCTTCGTCAGGTGGTATGGGTTCGATGAATACATCTTCCTTATTTGCGAAGCCAATTGTCAATTCACAATTATCAATTGACAATTCCAAATTTACCTTTATACCGTTAGCACAATTAGCAGATATCAAACAATCTCCCGGTCCACCGATGATCAACAGTGAAAATAGTCTCCTCCGCTCTATTGTGTTTCTTAATGTACGTGGAAGAGATATGGGTGGATTTGTTAACGACGCTAAAGTTGCTCTCGACAAAAATCTAAAACTCCCTCCAGGATATTATGTATCATGGAGCGGTCAATATGAAAATCAAATCAGAGCAAAGAAGCGGTTGGAAATTGTTTTGCCAATTGTATTCTCTATAATTTTTATAATGCTTTATTTTACATTCAAATCAGCCCTCGAAGCATCGATGGTAATGCTCTCAGTTCCGTTTGCACTGATAGGTGGAGTATATCTGATTTATTTTTTAGGATACAACTTCAGTGTTGCTGTTTGGGTTGGATTCATTGCCTTGTATGGTGTAGCTGTAGAGACTGGCGTTGTTATGGTGATTTATCTCCACGAAGCACTTAACAAATATTTGCAAAAAGGAACAATCACAAATGCGGATATCACTCAGGCAACTCTCGAAGGTGCAGTTCTTCGACTCCGCCCAAAACTAATGACTGTCGCAACTAATCTGATTGGCTTATTGCCGATTATGTGGAGCACCGGCACCGGTTCTGATGTTATGAAACCAATTGCTGCACCAATGATTGGCGGGATTATTACTTCGGCAATTCACGTCCTATTTGTAACTCCGGTAATCTTTTCTATGATGAAAGAAGCGGCATTGAAGCGAGGTACATTGAAGATGAGTGAGATGAAACATTAACTAAACACTCTCAACAATTCAACATGATAAAAATCAACCTGAACATGTTAAAGAAACCTCGATTGAGAATTACATCCCCACTTATATAGTGGCGAGATTTGATAGTTGATTTGAATGTTATCAAAAATATTTTTAAATTATAACCAATGATATTAAAATTCTCAAAATATTACCTGCAAACGACAAATCTGGTCGTGGTTTTGTGCCTCACAATTTCCATGTTTTGGTGTGGTGATATTAACTGCTTTAACGATAACAATACTGAACAATGTTCAACTTTGGTTTGTGAGTTTATCGGCAGTCATCAGAATTCACCCTCTAATCCCGATGACAATCATTCCGATAACTGTACCTGCATCTGTCACATACCGGCAATCGCAAGTGTTTTATCCATTGTATCATCTTCATTTCAGCCGGAGAATAACACAGTAGTTATCTCATTCTCCATTCCAACAGCTCCAGTCCAAAACATTTACCACCCTCCAAAAGCGTAACTCTCTAACGCTGCTGCCCGATTATTCCGGGTTTTTATAATTCATAAATTTAAAAAATCTTATAAGCGAGGTTCGCTTTGTTACGTTTATTTATTCAAATGGGACTGTTATTTCTATTAAGCTGGATTACTTCATTCTCCCAGATTGTGGAACAACTCTCCATTCACGATGCAATCTCTATTGCACTAAAAAATAATCCACAATCAATCTCTTCATTAAATCAAATTGATGCTGAGCGAGGACGATTTTGGCGGGGTGTTTCACCGTCGTCTCCTTCCGTCGCGGTCAACTATCAATACATTCCAAAAGGAAACAGTATAAAACAATTCGGAGAACGAACGGTAGAAATAAGTCAATCGTTGGAATTTCCTACAAATATTTTATTTCGTGGTATGCAATTATCTTCCAAAGTTACGATTGCTGAGGCAGAATATTCTTCGACCTCAATTGCAATTACGTCACGAGTCAAGATTGCATATTACGACGTGCTCGCCAAACAGAAAAAAATAGAACTTGCCGAAGAAAATCTTGCTATTGCCGACGACTTCGCTCGCAAAGCGGAAATCCGTTATAACGTCGGTGAAGCCACAAACCTGGAACGATTGACTGCTAATGTGCAACGCACACAGGCACGAAACGGTTTAGATGTGGCTGAGAATGATCTTAAAATTTCCCTCGGTGAATTGTACTACACACTCGGACGTGGAAAGGAAGCTCAACCGAATGAAATCATTCTAACAGATAGTTTAATCTATCAACCGATCAAAGAGACATTGGAGCAATTAACAGAAAGGGCTTTTGCCATTAATCCACAAATTAAGGCAGCATCCGGCAGAGTATCAGTTGCTTCAATGGATCGAACTTTGGCATGGTCGAGTTTTCTGCCAAACCTGAACGCATCTTATTATCGTCAGACTGTAGATGGTAACTCGGATTTCTACGGTGTGTCTTTTGGAATTTCCCTGCCTCTCTGGTTTTTATTCGATCAGCGTGGTCAGATTCAGGAAGCATCGGCAAACTTAAATATTGCTGAATCTGATTTACGATCTCTAAATAATTTCATTAGTGTGAATGTAAAAAACGCATTTTTAGATATGAAAAACGATGAGCGGCAAATCATACTGCATCAGACAAATATTCTTCCTCAGGCAGAAGAAGTGTACCGTACCGCTCTTGCAAGTTATGAAGCAGGCGAAATCACTTACATAGAATTTTTACAAGCCCGACAAACACTAATTTCATCGCGGAACGAATATGTTGAAGAACTGTCTCGCTACAGCACATCGCTGGCGAAGTTAGAATTTGCCGTCGGCGCTTCAATCAATCAATAATATTTTATTATAGTAAGGTATATATCATGAATTCAAGAATTTATTTCCCAATTTTAGTATTAATCATCGGTAGTCTCATGGCGCCCGGTTGCGGCGACAAATCTAAAGATGATAACACAACAGAACAACATGAAACGGAACATGAGGTCGTCACTTTAGCAAAAAAGAGCGCATCCGATATTGGTCTCACTCTTTTTACCGCAAAGATGATTCCATTAACAGGAGTATTAACCGCTCCAGCTAAAGTTTTACCAAATCAGGATCTTGAAGCACAGGTCGGTTCACTGATGCAAGGAAGAGTGCATCAAGTATTTGTGCAAGTCGGCGATTATGTAAAAGCAGGGCAAACTTTATTGACGGTTGAAGGTCTCGACGTCGGCACGATTAAAGCCGGATTCTTAAAAGCAAAGGCAACTCTCGATTATGAAAAAACAAATTATGAAAGACAGAAGAAATTATTCGATGAAAAAATAGGATCGCAAAAAGCTTTATTAGAAAGCCAAGCTGAATATGAAAAGGCGCTCGCGGAATACAAGGCGGAAGATAAAAGAATTCACTCAGTCGGTCTTAGTGATGAAGACGTAACAAATGAAAAGATCGGCGAAGAACATACTTCCGGCACATTGCCTATTAAATCGCACATTGACGGCATTGTTGTTGAAAGAAATGTTGTTATCGGGCAATTTGTCGACGCGACAACAAACGCTTTCAAAGTAATCAACACAAATTCTGTTTGGGTAGATGGACAAATTTATGAAAAGGATTTAGCAAAGATAAGCCAAAAAACAAATGCTGTATTCACTACGACAACTTTTCCGAACGAGAAATTTAACGGACGGATAATATACATTGGTCAAACGGTTGACGAGCAGTCAAGAACAATTACCGTACGCGTGGAGTTCAGCAATCCAAACAATAAACTGAAACCGCAAATGTTCGGTGAATTGAGAATCCCAATCGGTGCGAAGGCAGAAGCAATAATGATCCCGGATGAAGCTGTGGTGAAAGAAACCGGACAGGAATATGTGTTCGTTCAAACGAGCGATACAACCTTTGAGAAAAGAAATGTCATCACCGGAACGATTGCTGATACTAAGATAGAAATCAAGAATGGATTAAAAGAAGGTGAAACAGTCGCATCCAAAGGTGTGTTTTATTTAAAGAGCGAACTGAAAAAAGATGAATTAACAGGAGATGAACACTGATGTTAGAAAAAATAATTTCTTTGACGCTGAACCAGAAAGGAACTATCATTTTTCTTTCTCTTCTTATTGTCGCATTCGGATTGTATTCATATTTAACTTTACCAATTGATGCTTTCCCGGATGTAACAAACATTCAAGTTGAAGTAGTAAGCCATGCGGATGGACTGTCGGCTATCGAGATTGAAAGAAACGTTACGTATCCTATAGAGATGGCGATGCGCGGATTGCCGGATGTTGAACAAATGCGTTCGGTTACAAAGTTCGGACTTTCAATCGTGACTATAATTTTCAAAGACGACGTCGATATTTATTTTGCCCGCCAGTTGGTTTTTGAACGGTTAGCTGAGGCAAGGGAAAATGTTCCCAAAGGCGTTGAAGTCGCTTTGGGACCAATGGCAACGGTAATGGGAGAAATTTATCAGTACACACTCGAGGGTGAGATGCCGAAGGATTCTCTTCAAAAAATATCTTACTTAACAAACTTGAGAACAATTCAAGAGTGGATCATCACACCGCAATTTAAAAACGTTGCCGGAGTAAATGAAATCAATTCTTTCGGCGGTTACTTTAAGCAGTATCAAGTTATAGTATCACCCGAAAAATTACTGAAGTACGCAATAACAGCAGATGAGGTTTATTCCGCTATTGAGAATAACAATCAAAATGTTGGCGGAAATATTCTGGAAAGAAATTCCGATCAATATATCGTCCGCGGTGTTGGATTGATAAAAGATGTAAGCGATATAGAAAACATTGTGCTGAAATCCCACGAAGGAACACCGACTTACATAAGAGATGTTGCACAAGTTCAGATTGGCGAAGCAGTTCGGATGGGCGCAGCAATGATCAACGGTAATAATGAATGTGTCGGTGGTATAGTGATGATGCTTCGCGGTGAGAACAGCCGCGAAGTTGTTAAGCGAGTAGAAGATAAGGTTAGAGAAATAAATGAGAACAATATCCTTCCTGATGGAATTAAAATAGTGCCTTATTATGATAGAAGTGATATAGTTAACGCAAGCGTGAATACGGTAAACAAAGCGTTGATTGAGGGCGCTATTCTTGTGCTGATAGTATTGTATTTATTGCTAAGAAGTTTTAGAGGAAGCTTTGTTGTGTTGATTGCCCTGCCTCTTTCCCTCCTTGTTACATTTATCGTTATGAGGATTGTCGGATTGAGCGCGAACTTAATGTCGCTCGGCGGACTTGCGATCTCCATCGGGATGATCATAGATGCAACGATCATTCAAGTCGAAAATGTGCAGAGGCACCTCAGTGATGGCGGCAATAAACATCCAAAATTATTGACAGTTCTTAGAGCGGTGCTGGAAGTGAGAAAACCGAGTATCTTCGGAGAGCTTATCATTGCTATCACGTTCATTCCGATTCTTTCGTTGGAGGGAATTGAAGGAAAGATGTTCGGACCGCTTGCTGAAACAGTTGCGATAGCGCTTCTCTCATCATTGTTCCTTTCCATTTTTGTCATACCGGTTCTCTGCGCCATCTTTCTGAAACCTCAGCAGGAAAAAGAAAGCATCATCATGAAGTATGCAACAAAATATTATCTTCCGCTTTTAGAATATACCATGAAGAAAAAGATGCTGATCTTAACTATTTCCGGATTATTTTTAATTGCCACATTGTTCCTCTTCACAAGATTGGGAACCGAATTCATACCAATAATGGACGAGGGTGCGTTCGATATGGATGTTGCGTTGCTTCCGGGAGTTTCACTTTCGAAAGCTATGGAAGTAAATCAGCTTGCTGGTCAGAAAATGAAAGAATTTGACGAATTGGATATCGTCGTATCGCGAACCGGTCAAACGGGAGTTGCACTTGATACCCGCGGTGTAGATAAAACCGGTTACGTTGGAATCTTAAAACCAAAGGGCGATTGGAAGCGGGATATTTCCAGAGAAGAACTGACAAATGAGATGCGTGAATCTTTGGAATCGATACCGGGACTCGGTTTCGGATTCAGCCAGCCGATCCAGTGCAGAATTGACGAGTTGGTCGCCGGAACGCGCGCTCAATTGATTCTAAAACTGTTCGGTGAAGATATTGATATACTCAAAAATAAATCGGATGAAATTTCTAAAGTTCTGTCTTCAATCGAAGGAGGAACCGATTTGTTGACTGAAAAGGTTTCGGGACAGCCATACTTAACTGTAAACATTGACCGTTCGAAAATAGCTCGGTATGGATTGAACATAAGCGATGTTCAGAATGTCATAGAAATAGCTGTCGCCGGAAAATCTGCCTCCAAGTTTTATGAAGAGAACAGAAACTTTGATATCACCGTCCGTTTACCGGAAGAAAAAAGAAATTCGATTGAAGCGATAGAAAACATATTAGTTCCTACAAAAACGGGAATGAATATTCCTCTTGCGCAATTAGCCGACGTAAAAATGATCGAGGGACCGGTTCAGATAAGCAGGCAAGATGGAATAAGAAGAATCGGCATCGAGATGAACATCAGCGGAAGGGATATCGGAAGTTTTGTTGCCGAGGCAAAAGAAAAAATAAAAGCTAATGTTCAACTACCGGCAGGTTATTTTTTGACCTGGGGCGGACAGTTTGAAAATCAGCAGAGAGCAATGAACAAGCTCATGATCATCGGACCCGTTGCCGTCGGATTAATACTGCTTCTCTTATTTGTAACATTCAGGTCAGTTCGATTAGCGCTGTTAGTAATCTCGAACTTGCCCTTCGCTCTTATTGGTGGAGTTTTCTCTCTCTACATTTCCGGATTGTATTTATCTGTTCCGGCTTCAGTCGGATTTATTGTTTTGTTCGGCGTGGCTGTGCTAAACGGTGTTGTCTTGGTCTCACACATTTCACAATTGCGTGAAGAAGGAATTATTCTGCAAGACGCAATCAGAAAAGGTAGTCTTGACAGATTGCGGCCTGTGTTAATGACGGCATCAATTGCAATTTTCAGTCTTATGCCGATGCTCTTTGCAAGCGGAGCCGGATCGGAAATTCAAAAACCGCTTGCAACAGTAGTTGTTGGCGGATTGATTACTTCGACTTTGTTGACATTGTTAATCATTCCATCTGTTTACAGTTGGTTTGAGAAGAAACAAGTTGAAGCGGAAATGTAAATGAAGTATACCGAGGTTGTTTAAAAAAAATATTACTGGTAGCCGCAGACTTTTGAGCCGAAGGCTCATCCGCCTTTGGCGGAATGTCTGCGAAAACATGGCATAAACGCAACCTGAAGGTTGCGGCTACCGCCCAAAATCTAATTTTTAGTCAACCCCGTATTTTATAAATTATAAGGAGAATAAAATGAAAGAGATTAAAGCAATAATAAGACCGTTCAAATTGGATGATGTAATCACTGCTCTTCATAGAATTGAAGGGTTACCGGGTGTTACTATTTCTAAGATTAAGGGATTTGGTAAATCAAAAGCGAAAGATTCGAAAGATGCAATCAGAGAAGGACTACACGATTATGTGGAAAAAATAAAAATAGAACTTGTTGTGCATGATGAAATGGTTGATGAGGTTGTAAGCGTGATACAGAAATATTCGCACACAGGAAATACGGGGGATGGAAAAATATTCATCATCAACATAGAAGACGTGATCAAGATCCGAACAAACGAGCGGGGTGAGAAAGCGATTTAGGTAACGAAAGGAGTGATAAAAAAGTACCATGACTATCGTAATTAGTTTGTATCGAATTACAGCATTAGTATTCTTGCTATGGTTCCTAATCCCAACCAATGTGATTGGGCAACAGCGTAATACCGACAGTAAGAAAGTGATGGCGCAGGCTGAGGAATATCTAAATGCCGGAAAGTTCACGTCGGCAGTTTCTCTGCTTGATGAAATCATTGCAACTGATTCACTAAATGCGAAGGCGTTTAATCTTCTCGGTCGTGCATACCTTTCCACAAAGCAATTTCAGGAAGCAGAGCGATTCTTTAAACTTGCGCTCAAAATTGATGAACGGTATGTCGATGCGAATCTTGGCTTAGCTATTGCTCTTCTGTCCGATGGAAAGGCAAACGAGGCGAAAAGGTATGCCCTTCTTGCATTACCCGATGATTCAACGAAAATGGATGCGCTCAATATCCTCGGCGAAATAACAGCAGGAGAAGAAGATATTGATGGTGCACGCCGTTATTACGAACAAATCCTAAAGATAGATAGCACTCATTATGATGCTCTCACAAACCTCGGTGTGCTGTACCAGAAAGCCGGAAGTGAGGTGCAGGCGCTACAGTATTTTCAGAAAGCCGTAAAATTTCATCCGATGAGACCATCTGCTTTTCATAATCTTGGTGTGTTATACAGCGTCATGGGACGGTTACATGAAGCCATAGTAACTTTGAATACTGCTGCCTCCATTGATTCCGCAAATCCAAAGTCTGTTCGCACATTAGGGATAGTTTATTTGCAGCAAGGTCTATTCGGAGAAGCCATAAGAACGTTTCAAAGAGCTCTCGAACGAGACTTTTTCGATATCGAAAGCCGTGTTGGCAATGCGCTCGGATATTGGTTGCAGCAAGAGTACGACAGTGCGTTA
The DNA here is from genome assembly GCA_016214905.1 of Ignavibacteriales bacterium. Lineage (NCBI taxonomy): Bacteria > Pseudomonadati > Ignavibacteriota > Ignavibacteria > Ignavibacteriales > Ignavibacteriales bacterium. The sequence goes on from JACRMQ010000007.1 coordinate 676,973, forward strand.
AGGGAGATAAACGACCTTGCCTCGCTGGGAATTCGTTTCAACCGGATGGAATTGTTCCTTGCAAATATCTATTTTCAGAAAAAGGATTATGATCGGGCGATCGAGTTTGCCCTTGAGGATCACAAGCAGAATCCATCACAGGCTGAAGGACATTATTTGCTTTTCGTTCTCTATAGGCTGAAGGGTGAAGAGGAAAGAGCCATTGATGAGTTTAAGGAAGCCTCTACAATTATGGAGGAAAATCCTAAGGCTTCATTATTTTTCAGTATAAATAGTTACTTTCCTACTGAAGAGAGAAAGTGAAGCGGCCGATAAAATCATATTATCAGATCTTCGAGAGTGCCCCTGACCGTTGGATTGTTCTTATTGCTGTGGGGGTATTTATTTTTATTATTTACCTTCTGCTAAAGGTATAGCCGATGTTGAATCGTTTGAAATTGATAACTCGAAATGTAAATTGAGCACGTGAACGAACCACGTTGCTATCATAATTAACTGAAACATTAAACACATTCAAAGAAAGTGAGGGTATTTACATGAACACAACACGAAGTTTGGGGACAGTTCTCAGCGTGTTTGCGCTGTTGACCCTTATACTCTCCGGCTGCTACACCCAAATGGAGACCACACGAGACGGGCAGTACTCCGATGAGTATTACTCATCGGAATCTGGCACGACCGCTGTGGATAGTAGTAAGAGCGAAATAGTCATTGATAACTATTACAATGACGGTTATGGCTACGGCTGGTATCCTAGCTATCGTTTTGGTTTATCCTACTACTATCCATACAGTCACTGGCCGTCGTACGGCTTTTTATCGGCATACTATAATCCGTGGTACAATAATCATCATTGGGATTATCCCTACTTTGGGTATTATTCAGGGCACTACTATTATCCATATTATGATGACTACGGTTATGGCTACACGAACACTGACCGCCCCAGCGTGCGTCGTGGTATTCGAGATTATGGCTTAACTCGTGAGCGTGGCGAAAAGAGGCGCTCGGTCAACACGGACAGAAACAACGAGTCGATCTCAGGTAGAAAATCCATGTCTTCACGCAAGATCAAAGTCTCACAGAGAACAATTGACCGACAACACCTTCGCAACGGCTCACATGCTGAGCGAAGTGACAAACCATCCTCATCATATCAGCCGAACCGGCGTATGTCTAGATCTTCTTCGTCTGGCTCGATAAGATCCAATAGCAATGGAGGTCGGCTGGATAGATCGTTCCAAAACCATGGTCGATCTTATGTGCCAACAACTCGACCTTCTCGATCAAGCTTCTCAGCACCACGCAGTAGCAGTGGATTCCGTGGTGGCGGTTTCGGAGGAGGGTCAAGAAGCAGTGGCGGCGGTTCTCGTGGCGTTGGATCAAGAGGAGGTCGTCGATGATCTCGCTGTTACATCAGTCGGTAGTAGTATGGCAATTATGCGTTGTAAAATTAATTGCAGTATAGCTGCGTTACATTATTGGTGTGGGCTTGGCACCCACGTTAGTCAAGACCCTCCCACTTGGCTGGCAAGCTGAGCCCACACTCCATTTATCATTAATGTTGAAGATCCGATGTAAATACGAACGGGGTAAGGAAACAATATGAGTACAACAAATAAAGGATTATCGGTAAAATGGTAAAAAAGAAAATAGAGAAAACGCTCTCTGTACCGGAGAGTCGGACAAGAAAACCGCTACCGTTACTAATCCTTTTGGTAATTGTGGTAGGATTTCTCGGGTACGCTGGCGTGACTCTCGTGAATAGTCTGAAAGCGCCAGACCACGTACATTCAAGAGACGACAATCCGGACCAGGTGAAGCAAGCAAACCAGACCGAGATCATGAGGTTGCAAAAGTTAATTGAGACTGGACCGAACAATGTACCCGCTTTGGCGCAACTCGGAGATTTGTATCTTCAACAGGAAGAATATACTACCGCAGTAAAATGGTTTAATAAAGCTCTTACTGTTGATGAAAACAATGTACGTGTCTTGACTGGCTTGGGTAATGCTTACCGTCTGTCTGGAAAATCGGATGAAGGTATAGCATTACTACGTAAATCAATCGCTATTGACTCTTCTTATGCAGAATCATGGTTGCTCCTTGGCGTTGTGTACCGCTTCGAGAAGAACAAGCCCGACAGCGCACGATGGGCATGGGAGAAATTTCTCAGACTTGAATCAACAGGTGAGAATACAGAACGAGTGAAGAAAGAATTAAAGACAATCATTGCAGAACAACCGAATCGTAAAATTCTTTCTCAATGAGTGGTAGTATTTATTATTTTGTGTAAGCAGTGGAAAAGTGTAAATTAATAAACAGTGAGGAAACACAATGAGTCAAACAAAAAGTCAAATAAAAAGTCAAATAATCGAATGGCGAGTCGCCAACCTTGATTGTGAGAATGAAGCTGCACAAATTCGACGCGGCTTGGAACACCTTCCGGGAATCAAAGAACTTCGCGTGTTTCCCAAATCGGCAAAGGTTATGATTTCCATAGATGAGGCTATACTCAAATCCGACGCCGTAAAGTCAGCCTTAACACAAATGGGTTTTCCGGTTCTCCCGTCAAGGTCTGTTGCCGAAGCGCCCAAGCCGTGGAAAAATCCAAAAGTCATTACCTCGGTACTCTCTGGAGTGATTCTCGGTCTTACATATCTTTTGGAGAATGTTGCCGGACTCGGTCTGCTACCCTCATCCATACTCTACGCCGCGGGAATGCTGATCGGTGGATACTACTTTGGAAGAGAAGCGCTCGAAGAATTGTTCAAAGAGTGGGAGGTTGGCATCGAGTTGTTGATGAGCGTTGCTGCCATTGCTTCATTCGCATTAGGTCAGCCAGCTGAAGCATTGACTCTCGTATTTCTTTATTCAATTTCGGAAGCGCTTGAGAGTTACACTGAAGCAAAGACAAGAAATGCCATCCGTGCGCTTATGGACTTGTCTCCAAAGTTTGCAACAGTGAAACGGAACGGTCAGGAGTTGGAAATCCCTGTGGAAGAGATTGCTCTTGGTGATGTCTTTCTTGTGCGACCCGGACAGTCCATGCCGACCGATGGAAAGGTGATGCGAGGTTCGTCGAGTGTAAATCAAGCGCCTGTCACGGGCGAGTCCGTTCCGGTTGAAAAAGGCATTGGCGACATGGTGTTTGCTGGGACAATCAACGAAGAAGGCGCTCTCGAAGTCGAAGCAACAAAGACGTTTGAGAACAATACACTTGCCCGCATCATTCATCTCGTTGAAGAAGCTCAGGAAGAAAAGGGAAAATCGGAACGATTCATTCGGCGATTCGGAAAATGGTATAGCCCCGCCGTGCTACTTGTTGGAATACTTGTCGGTCTCATTCCTGCCATTTTTGATGGAGCATGGTGGGAGTGGGCTGTGCGCGCAACCGTATTCGTCGTTGCCGCATCTCCTTGCGCTCTCGTGATTTCAATTCCAATCACAATGGTGTCTGCACTCGGCACTGGCGCTCGTAAGGGTGTTCTAATCAAAGGTGGTGTCTATTTGGAAGAACTTGCAAAAGTCAAGGTCGTAGCTCTCGATAAAACAGGAACGCTCACACTCGGTAAGCCGCAAGTGTCGGATGTCGTTTCTCTCAATCAGCGAACGGAAAGCGAAGTACTAAAGCTTGCCGCATCAGTTGAACGCTATTCTCAACACCCTCTTGCAAAAGCGATAGTTGAAGAAACGGAAAAGAGAATGATTGTGTTTCCCAGCGCCGAAGAATTTCAATCGCTCACCAGTCAAGGTGTGGCGGCTTTGGTTGAGGGAAAAAAGATTTTTGTTGGAAGCCCGGTATTCTATACACAAGCCCTTGCACTGGACATCACTGCCTTCAAGAATCGTATTGACACACTGCAACGGGAAGGCAAGACAGTTGTGTTAGTCGGAAACGAAAGAGAGATTTACGGGACAATAGCCATCAGAGATGGCATCAGACCCAATGCGAAGGAAACATTGAACGCATTGCGGAAGCAAGGTATTCAACGGATTGTGATGCTCACTGGTGATAACGCCGCAACTGCATCAGCTATTGCTCATGAGACGGGCGTTGACGAATTCTTTGCTGACTTAAAGCCGGAAGACAAATGCGTCAAGATTAAACTTCTTGAAGAGAAATATGGAAGAGTCATGATGGTGGGTGACGGCGTTAATGATGCACCTGCCTTGGCGCTTGCCACAGTAGGAATTGCAATGGGTGCTGCCGGAACAGACGTAGCAATGGAAACAGCAGATGTAGCACTAATGGGAGATGATCTCTCAAAACTTCCGTATGCTCTGTACCTTGCGCATCGCACGAAGCATGTAGTCCGACAGAATCTTGCTTTATCGATGGTTGTCATTGGTTCATTGGTCGTCGGCTCGCTTTCAGGCGGATTTACGCTGCCGATTGCTGTGATCGGACATGAACTAAGTGAGTTGGCTGTTATTGCGAGCGGACTGCGGTTGCTTAAAGGATAATTTTACTTTATTTTTAGTTATGCGTTAGCATAACAATTTGAACCCTTATGCGTCTTTATATTTGGCATACATAATGAAAAAAACACACCAGGACTTAGATGAAGATAAACTCCTTATATTGTTGGAGGAATCTAAAGAAGGTAATCCTAAAGCCTTGGGTAAAATTTGTGAACATTTTTACCCAAAGATATATCGTTTTCTTTTCTACCGTGTTAATGGTATTGAAAATGCAGAAGATCTAACTGGAGAAGTGTGTGCGAGAGTAATTCAATCTATGAATGAACAAAAAGGATCATTTACATCATGGATTTACACTATTGCTTCTAACATGGTTACAGATCATTATCGTCGTAGATCAGTACGATCAATAGTTGAAATGAAAGAAGATTTAGCCGAAACCGTTGGCTACAATGACAATTCTATGGAAAACTCGTTGACACAGAATGAATTAAAAGATGCAATACTTCAACTAACGGAAGAACAACAAAAAGTGATAACCCTTAAATTCATTGAAGGATATGAGACGGAAGAGATTGCGAATATGCTTAGTAAATCAGCAGGAGCGGTTCGGGCTATCCAATTCAGAGCATTAACAGCGCTGCGAACACTGTTCGGCGCTTATGAGAAGTTGGGAAAGGAGAAGATAGACTGAATGGAAAGAGATATTGAATTGCTTTTGGATAATTGCATCAAGGAATTGAGAAATGGGAAAAGCATTGAGGAGTGCTTGGCTGGATATCCTGATCTTGTCGGCCAATTGAAGCCGTTATTGATGCTGGTTGAAAAGATTCAAGCAGTACCACAACCGGAACCAGCACCTGAAGCAATATCAGCGGCATTGATAACTATAGGTCAGCAATTAGCAAATCGTACTATAGATCAGAAAGCGTCCAATACCTATCGGAAGAAACACAAAATAATTTCTTTTCTAAATATTTTTCAGCGACCTAAATTACTATGGGCGCTCAATGCTACGTTTGTATTACTCATTATTGTTTTCGGAATCACCACAATATCCGCCAATAGCCTCCCCGGCGATATACTGTATCCGATAAAACTCGTTACTGAAAAGGTAAAGTTTCTGCTCACATTCGATTCCGAGAAGAAAGCAGAACTTCGCTTGACCTTCTCCGACAAGCGTCTAGAGGAAATGATAAAAACTTTTCAGCGATCCAATGCTCTTGACACGATGTTACTAAAGGCAATGCTTGATGAAGCAAAATTGGCACTCGAGGAAAATAAACAACCGACTCAAACAGCATCTCTTTTTCTTACTAAGCTCAGTCACACGAATGCACTACAGAAAGATGTGTTAAAAAGAATTCGTTCGCAAGCTGATCCATCAAGCCGCCCCATTGTGGATAAGGCAATAGGTATGTGTGATATGCGTGACCGTTGGATGCGGGGTATGATGGATGATCAGAATGATAACCATTCAATAAATTCCGATTCGGTATATTCAACATCCCCCGGGTCTCAGAGAAAGGAACAGTCAAAGAAGTGCGAATGGGGTCCCGGTTGTGATTGGATGCGATAAAAATGCTACCGATCGGGTAATAGGATAACAATTTTTATTATTGTGCGTCTTATTATGTGAACTCACAATTGTATAACGATAAATAAAAGGATTAAAATAATGTTCACAAAAACCAGATATTTCAAAGCATTAATTGCTATCTTTGGGATAGTAGCAACATTTGCGATAATATCAAGCTTTGCTTCTGCGCAAGGTTGGGGTTGCTGCAGGGGTAATAATGAATCACGGTGGTCGAATGCTAATGTTCCTGAGAAGTATTGGCTCACAACAGATCAAAGATCCCAAATACGGGATATATGGTCTGAATACGAGAGCAAAATATTACCCATAGAGAAAGAATTGAACTCCATGAGGATAGAAGCACAAGGTTATACCTCTCGTTCTGGTGCTGATGTCGGAAAAATCAAGTCTTATAGAACAGAGATTAGAAATCTGGAAGACAAGATTCAAGACCTCCGCTTAGATAACAGAGGTGAAATCAATAAGATTCTGACCAAAGAGCAGAGAGTGTACTTCGGCGATAATTACGATTGGTGGAACATGGATCATGACAGGATGGGCAATATGGGAGATAGTATGGGCACGCATGATGACTGCTCAATGATGTCAGACCGGTGGGGTTGGTAGTTGTATAATCAAACGAGAGGGTGGAAACAAATTGATCTGCCCTCTCATTTTCAAACTAAACATTTTATTAAGGAAAAAGCAATGATGTGGAATTCAGGTTGTTCATGGTGGTGGGGACCCGGATATTTTTTCGGCGGACCGTTCGGTATGATAATTGGCATCGTTTTCTGGGCGTTAGTTGCTTATGCCATATTCCGGTTAATTCTTAACGTAGTGAATCGATCCTTTGTAGCGACCAAGTCCGAAAAACCCTTGAGCAAAGAAGAAACTGCCATGGAAATACTTAAACGAAGATATGCGAAAGGTGAGATAGACGGTGAGGAATTTACACGGAGGAAGAAAGATTTAGCAGAATGACTCTGTCCAAACAGAGCTATTTTTTAATTTGCTTTCATAGAAAGGAAATAGACAATGGAAACGACAAAATACGCATTTAAAACAACGGTGAACCTCTCGTACAATGAGGCAATCCAAAAAGTCACCGAAGAACTAAAGAAAGAAGGGTTTGGCGTTTTAACAGAGATTGACGTGAAGGAAACACTGAAGAAAAAGTTAGATGTCGACTTTCGAAAATACAAAATCTTAGGCGCTTGCAATCCGCCAAACGCCTTCAAAGCCCTGCAGGCTGAGACCGACATCGGACTTATGCTTCCGTGCAACGTTGTTGTATACGAAGGTAATGACGGAAAAACAATCGTCGCTGCCGTTGATCCGGTTGCTTCGATGATGGCAATCGAAAACGCTTCACTCGGTCAGGTTGCCAATGACGTGAGATCAAAGCTTCAACGAGCGATTAAGGCATTAGAGCAGTAAAAAAGGATTAAGCATTAAGAAACTTACCAGAATCTTGACTGTTGATCCCACAACCCTAGCTAGGTGGGACAAAGGCAAGAGCAAACCAATGCCAACATTAAGAAATCAGTTGAATAAACTCATTAATGGCGCAGACTCAGGTATTTTAGAAAATGTTGACCTTGATGTAACAATTCATTTGCAAAGGACAGTCCCTTATCGTATATTATCGATAAACGATTATAAGATTATTATGGCATTTAGCAAGAAGAGCAGTTTTGACAAGCGACAGTCGAGAGTTTCTGGGTATGCAAATGCTCTATCGCATCCGGCGCGCGTCGCGATTCTTGAAACTCTTGCCAAACGCAAGAGTTGTATTTGTGGTGAAATCGTAGAAGTTCTACCCCTCGCACAATCAACTGTTTCCCAACATCTAAAGGAACTACGCGAGATAGGATTGATCAAGGGTGAAATTGAAGGACTGCGCTCGTGTTACTGCATCAATACAGAAAAGTGGCGCGAGATGGTCGATGAAATCCGAAAATTCTTTGATGAAATCAATAGTAGTCTGCCAAATCAAAAATGTTGCTAAAGGCATTGGAGAATAGATTATGAACAAACCGGATAATGTTAAGAAAATGGTCAAAGATAAATATGCTCACATCGCCGAGCAGACGACTGAAGAAAATGCGAAGTCTTGTTGTGGTGTGGGAGGATGTTGCACTGTAGATTACGCTGTCTTTGCCGAGGACTATTCCAAGATGCAGGGCTATGTTGCAGATGCGGACTTAGGCCTTGGATGTGGAATCCCAACGGAATTCGCGCAGATGAAACCTGGTGATATCGTCATCGATTTAGGATCGGGAGCCGGGAATGATGTCTTCGTATCTCGTGCGATCGTGGGAGAGAAAGGAAAGGTTATCGGAGTTGATATGACGGAAGCAATGATAGTCAAGGCCCGAGCAAATTGTGAAAAGCTCGGTTTCAAGAATGTTGAGTTCCGTCTTGGCGAAATTGAAAAACTTCCTATAGCTTCAGGTATCGCCGATGTCGTGATCAGTAATTGCGTGCTCAATCTCGTTCCTAATAAAGAGAAAGCATTTCAAGAAATCTTCCGTGTATTAAAGACGGGGGGCCGGTTTAGCATTTCTGACGTCGTGACTTCTGGGCTCTTACCTGAAAAAATATTAGGGGCAGCGGAGTTGTATGTGGGATGTGTAGCAGGCGCTCTCAAAAAGTCCGATTATCTTGCTACCATTCAAAAGGCAGGATTTGAAAATATCCGTGTCGTAAAGGAGAAGCCGGTTACCATCCCAGATGAGATTCTCTTGCAATATTTGGGCAGGGATGATCTCGACAACAGATATCATGCCTCCAATAACGCAATTCTAAGCATTACTGTCTACGCAGAAAAGCAAGCATGTTGTGCACCCGGTTGTTGCGGCAAAACGGCATCGTAAATAGTTAATGAGGTGACATCAATGGAAAATACAACAAAGAACAACAGCCCACACGGCTGTGATTGTGAACCGGGGTGTTGCGAAACTAAAAAACCTGCGGGTTGGAAAATAATCGCATCTGTGGTCATCATTCTTGCCGCAACCATCATTGTTATTATCAAACTTTCTGATCATGGAAAAGCAAGAAACAGCGGTGGTATGATTCATACAGAAGATACTTCTTCTTGCAGTACAGGAACCGTTGACACCAATAAATGTGACACCACTAAATCAAAATGTTGTCCCTGATGGAAGAATGGATTAGAAATATCGCCAATGCAGATATCACTTCTGCGTCAATGCTTCCCGCCGCATTCCTGCTGGGGATGTTGGGAGCATTTAGTTCCTGCTGTAATTTTGCAGTGATAGGAGCAATTGCAGGATATTCTGGAAAACTTGGAAATGAGCAAAAGAAGAAAACGATTATGTTTAGCAGCATTTCGTTCTTGATCGGAACAGTCATATCTCTAGGGTTAATCGGAGCCCTTTCTGGTTATATAAGCCATTATCTCATTCAATCAATAGGAAATTACTGGAAAATAGCAGCGGGAATATTATCAATTCTATTCGGCCTTGCAACATTAAATTGGTTTCAATTTAAATTACCATCCGTCAAAACAGAAACTACTCAAATAAGAGAAGGAATATTGCCTGCATTAATTTTCGGTCTTGCCATTGGTGGCTTATCTACTGCTTGTAACACTGGTTGCAATCCTCTGTTCCCGATTGTAATTGGCGCTTCTTTTTTAAAAGGTGGCGCATTCTGGGGCGCATTAATGCTGGTATTATTTGCATTGGGATATGGTCTGCCTTTGACTGCAGCGATGATCGGTATTGGATGGGGTTCCGGGAAAATTTCATTGTTCATCGATAAATTCAATATTGTGCTGCAGTACGCTTCAGGTTTTCTCCTTATCACAATAGGGTTCTATTTAATAGTCACTTTGTAGCGATTGTGTCGGATGGATAATTATATCTCTGGAAGTATTCATACGCATGCAGGCGATGTTTTGAGGGTCACCGAAACATTAAGTTTGACCGATCATATCGGTGCAGTGAAGGTGCGTTGGGGAATTAACAGAAATAATTATCGAGTGAATCCCGGTATATACATAATTGGATCTCCCGATGATAAATCTGATGTATTCATTTCTGCGAATTATAAGTTAAGCTTCGATACATTACGGAAGAATCTCACCGGACTGAACGCTTGGATATTAGTATTAGATACTGAGGGCATTAATGTATGGTGTGCAGCGGGTAAGGGAACTTTCGGGACGAAAGAACTTGTACGTCGGATCGGACTGACAAACATCGAAAAAATCATTTCACATAAATACTTGATTGCCCCTCAACTTGGGGCATCGGGAATTTCAGCCCACAGAGTCGAGGAACAGACAGGGTTCAAGATCAGATTTGGTCCGGTCAGATGCTCTGATATAAAAAAATATATTTCGGCGGGCTATAAGGCAACACCGGAAATGCGAAAAGTGAATTTTCGGTTTACTGACCGTCTGAAATTAATTCCTGTAGAATTGGTTTTTGGGAGATATTACCTTCTCACAGTCCTTGCAATATTCTTTATCCTAGCGGATCTTAACAAGGGTGGGTATTCAGTAGATCTTGCTTGGACCACGGGTGGCCGCGCTGTCGTGAATATTCTCGTTGCCTATTTTTCGGGAACAACTTTAACACCAATGTTTTTGTCAATGATTCCAGGAAGAAGTTTCGCATTCAAAGGTTTTTTAACCGGCATGCTGGTATCAATTATGTTGAGTATTCTTGGCTGTACGGGATCTTCATTAATAGAAAGAATAAGCTGGATTTTAATTGTCACAGCAATATCTTCATTCCTGTCGATGAATTTTACGGGCGCTTCTACGTTTACATCTTTGTCAGGAGTAAAAAAAGAAATGAAAATTGCCATGCCACTGCAGATCATAAGTGCGGGCTTGGGATGTATCATGTGGATGTTATCTCTGTTCTATATGCCATGAGCAAACTCGTCTATTTAAAAAATGTAGTCACATTAAAGCTCGACTCCGAGAGATGCAATGGATGTAGAATGTGCATTGAAGTATGTCCCCACGATGTTTTTGGGATTGCGAATAAGAGAGCATTTATTAAGAACAAAGATTATTGCATGGAATGCGGAGCGTGTGCAAACAATTGTTGTGAAGGGGCAATTTATGTCAAATCGGGTGTTGGTTGCGCGACGGGTATTCTTAATGGATTTCTCCGAGGTGGAGAACCAACATGTGATTGCTCCTCCGATGCTTCATGTTGTTGAATTTGGTTGATGAAGTTGTAAACGTGATGGGAAAATATTTGTTAGTAATGTGGAAGATGTGATAAAGAGTAGAACAAACGAACGCGGACAGAGTGCAATTTGAAATATAAACCTCCGCATACTTTGATTTATTCTTCCAATAGTTTACATAGAAGATCGTTATGAAGATACAACATACATTTAACGATGAACACAACCACGA